>NZ_MUBJ01000042.1 GCF_002127535.1 Xenorhabdus vietnamensis | reverse complement strand
AGTCGGTATTGAGGGGGCAGTCTCATTCCGGCAAGCCGTTGAAAAGGTCGATTACCCACTCTCTGTCATGGCCCATGAACAGGGGGACAGTCTGGTGATCAAACTGGGCTATGGGGCGGACTGGATGGATCCCCCGCAAGCCCGGCGTTTGCTCAATCAGCTTGAGCGCATTTTACACAGCGCGGCAAATGACCCACAACAAGCCCACACGTCTGTGAGTGTCCTCAGTGACCAGGAGCGTCATACTTTATTACACACCTGGAACCAAACCGATGCGCCGTATCCTCAGGATAAGACGCTGCATCAGTTGTTTGAAGCGCAGGCAGAGAAAACCCCGGATCACATTGCGTTGGTGTTTGAAGGGGAAACACTGACTTATCGTGAACTGAACGAACGTGCAAATCAGCTGGCCAGCGTCATCCGTCAGAACGATGAGCGAAACAGTGGCCAACCGCTACAACCGGACACGTTAATCGCATTGTATTTTGACCGCAGTATAGAAATGGTCATCAGTATTCTGGCGGTGTTAAAAGCCGGTGGGGCTTATGTGCCCATTTCTCCCGAATACCCGGCGGAGCGCACCGATTTTATTCTTGAGGATACCCAGGCAACGTTGTTGCTGACACAGCAACGACACCTAGACGTGCTGTCAACGGTGACAACCGGATTGGCGCAAAAGCCGACACTGATCGCAGCAGATAATACTCAGGTCACCGCAGGGATGCCAACGGGCAATCTTCCTGCGATGAGCGGTTCAACAGACTTAGCCTATGTAATCTATACCTCAGGAACGACAGGACAGCCAAAAGGGGTGATGATTGCTCATACTTCACTGATAAATCTTGTGCATGATCAAACTCAAAAATTAGGTTTTTCAACTGATGAGAAGCTGTTATCGGTTGTGGATTATATTTTTGACCCATCGGTATATCACTTGTTCCTAACGCTGTTAAATGGTGCAAGTTTAGTCATTCCAACAAATTGGGATGTAAAGCAACCAGAAGACTTATCGAAGTTGATAGAGCATTACTCAATTAGCCATTTGAGTGCTGCCGCAGGGTATTTAACGTCACTAGGCAAGCCGGAAGGCTGTAATAGCTTAAAACGTGTGATTACAGGTGGAGAAACATGTGCCCATATTTTAAAAGACCTATGGGGAATATTACTCATTAATGAATATGGGCCAACTGAATGCACAGTTGTATCTACCAATGGCCGCCCATCTTTGTCTGCACAATACGCAAACTGTATAGGGAAAGCGGTTGGCAATGCTCAATTGTATGTGCTGGATAATCACCAGAAATTGGTGCCGATGGGAGCACCGGGCGAATTGTACATCGGCGGCGTGGGACTGGCTCGAGGTTATCTCAACCGACCCGAGCTGACCGCAGAGCGCTTTATCGACAACCCATTTGTAACTGAGGCCGATAAAGCCAAAGGCTATACTCGTTTGTATAAAACCGGTGATCTGGTGCGTTGGCTGTCTGATGGTAGTCTGGAATATCTCGGCCGTAACGATTTTCAGGTTAAAATCCGGGGTTTTCGCATTGAGTTGGGCGAAATCGAAAATGCCTTGAATGCGCTGCCTCAAGTGAAACAAGCAGTGGTGATCGATCGTGAGCGTGAAAGTCACCCGTATCTGGCGGCATATGTAGTTCCTGCTGATGGCGACCGGGTTAATGCTGACCAATTAATTGAGCAGTTATCGGCGCGTTTACCTGAGTACATGCTACCTTCGACCTTTACTCAAATTGAATCGGTGCCATTAACCATTAATGGGAAACTGGACCGACGTGCCCTGCCAGAGCCGGAATGGACGGACAGTAATAACTATCTGGCTCCCCGCAACGCGCTGGAAAAACAGTTATGTGAAATCTGGCAGGATGTACTTGGCCTCAAGCGTGTGGGTATTCACGACAACTTTTTCCGCATTGGCGGTGACTCCATCAGCGCAATTAAATTAACCGCCGCCATGCGCCGAGAATGCCAGATCGATGTTCCCCTGTCATTGCTGTTTGAACATAAAATCATTGCCAGTTTGGCCGGACAATTGGGTCAGTTGACCTGCGAGGTGATCCCGCATCAAGAACGTGAGCACTACCCATTATCATTTGCACAAGAGCGGATGTTGTTCATCGAACGCTTTGAACAAGGCAGCAGTGCGTATCATATGCCGCATTTAGTGAAACTCAATGAAGGTACAGATTTATCCGTCTTAGTGAGGGCGATCAATGCCGTGGTTGAGCGCCATCCGGTCATGAAATCGGTGTATCAGACGGATAGTGAAGGGAATAGCTATCAGCAGGTATTGGCTACCGATATTCCTGTCCAGACAACTATCTTATCCGATGAAGATGTCTGGCTGTCAGCTGTGAAAACCGAGATTGCCACCCCATTCGATCTCACCACTGAACCGAGCTTGCGCTTGCATCATTATCAAGTCGCAGACCAGGCGTACCTGCTCTTGATGTGGCATCACATTGCGATGGATGGCTGGTCGATTGATATCTTTATGCAAGAGCTTGCGGCAGCTTATCAATCGCTGAGTGAGTCGCGGGAAGTGTCATTGCCTCCGCTGGATATTACCTACGGAGATTACGCACACTGGCAGCGTGATTATTTGCAAAGCGAAGTCGGTGAACAACAGCGTCATTACTGGCAAGATACCTTGTCCGGCTATGAGCTCTTGCTATTACCCACGGATAAACCCCGCCCGAATCACGTAGACTATACCGGGAATAATTATAATTTTGCGTTAGACGAAAAATTGTCAGCCCAGTTAAGGGCGCTGGCGCAAAAACAAGAAACCACGTTATACACGGTGTTGTTGGCGGCGTTCTATGCCACCCTGTCAAAATTGTCCGGCCAGACGGACATTGTATTGGGGACGCCAACGGATAACCGTCATCACGCCCAAACGCAATCCCTGCTCGGCATGTTTGTGAACTCACTGGCGTTGAGAGCCCAAGTGACCCCAGAGTTAAGCTTTGAGAGATTAATTGCCCATACCCATGACGTCGTCACGCAAGCGAAATCACATCAGGACATGCCGTTTGAGCAATTGGTGGATCTGCTGAATGTTGAGCGTGATATGTCTCGTCACCCGATTTTCCAGGTGATGTTCAGTGTACAAAACTTTGGCAATCATGCAGAGACCGCAGGGTCATTGCCATTGACACCGGTATCATTCAACGATGATCTCTATACCCCGGCGAAGCACGATCTCAGCTTATTCCTGTCGGATGGTCAAACGTGCATCACGGGCATCTTCAACTTTGCTGTCAGTCTGTTTGATGAGATCAGCATCGAACGTATGGCTGAACGGTATCAATGCGTCCTGAAAGCGTTAGTGAGTGATACACACCAACGTTTAGCGGAGTTGGATGTGTTGTCTGAGCAAGAACGCCATACATTGTTGTACGCCCGGAACCAAACCGATGTGCGATATCCACAGGATCAGACGCTGCATCAGTTGCTTGAAGCGCAAGTCGAGAAAACACCGGATCACATTGCGTTGGTGTTTGGAGGAACAACACTCACTTATCGTGAACTGAACGAGCGCGCGAATCAGTTGGCCAGCGTCATCCGCCAGAACTATGAGCAACGCTGTGGTCAATCACTGCAACCCGATACGTTAATTGCGTTATATCTTGACCGTAGTGTAGAAATGGTTATCAGCATTCTGGCGGTGTTAAAAGCCGGTGGGGCTTATGTGCCAATCTCGCCAGAATACCCGGCGGAACGGACGCAATTTATTCTGGAAGATACTCAAGCGCCATTGGTATTGACGCAAATGCAGCATCAAGAGATGTTGTCATCGCTCATTAGCAAGTTGACACACAAGCCTCAGTTGGTGGCAGCGGATGACTCGCAAATTACAGCAGCTATGCCAACAGATAACCTTGCATCTATAAGCAGGTCAATGGACTTAGCTTACGTGATTTACACCTCAGGAACCACGGGCAAACCGAAGGGGGTGTTGCAGTACCACCAAAATGTGGTGAGGTTGTTTGCAGAGACCCAAGCGGATTATCAATTTACTCAGGCAGATATTTGGGTGCTTTATCATGCCTATACGTTTGACTTCAGCGTGTGGGAGCTTTGGGGCGCATTGATATACGGTGGCCGTTTAATTGTACCGACAACATCACTGACCAAAGATGCCGTTGCGTTTTCGCACTTATGCAAAGAACAAGGTGTATCAGTACTGAATCAAACACCGGAAGCTTTTTACGTCTTTAGTGATGTTGTTACCGATCGAAGCATAGAACTGCCGGATTTACGTTATGTTATTTTTGGTGGAGATAAGCTGAATCCAGATAAGTTGCAATCATGGTGGCATGTTTTTGGTGAGCAGCACCCACAATTGATTAATATGTACGGCATTACGGAAACAACGGTGCATGTGACATATAAACCGTTAAACAAGAATGAGCATGTTTCTAACATAGGGCGACCAATAAATGACATGCTGGCGTATGTATTGGATGATCAGCAAAAACCGGTGCCGATCGGTGCGCCAGGCGAGTTATATATCGGTGGGGCGGGTCTGGCACGTGGTTACCTCAATCGTCCCGAGCTGACCGCCGAGCGCTTTATCAATAACCCATTTGCGACCGAGGCCGATAAAGCCAAAGGTTATACCCGTTTGTATAAAACCGGTGACCTCGCGCGTTGGTTGTCTGATGGCAATCTGGAATACCTTGGCCGTAACGATTTTCAGGTTAAAATCCGCGGTTTTCGCATTGAGTTGGGCGAAATCGAAAACGCCTTGAATGCATTGCCTCAAGTGAAACAAGCGGTGGTGATTGATCGTGAGCGTGAAAGTCACCAATATCTGGCGGCGTATGTGGTTCCCGCTGATGGCAACCGGGTTGATGCTGATCAATTGATTGAGCGGTTATCAGCACGTTTACCTGAGTACATGGTGCCCTCAACCTTTACTCAAATTGAGTCAGTACCATTAACCATTAACGGGAAACTGGACCGGCGTGCCCTGCCAGAACCGGAGTGGATGGAAAATAGCAACTATCTGGCTCCCCGCAACGCGCTGGAAAAACAATTGTGTGAAATCTGGCAGGATGTACTCGGCCTCAAGCGCGTGGGTATTCACGACAACTTTTTCCGCATTGGCGGCGACTCCATCAGTGCGATTAAATTAACCGCCGCCATGCGCCGGGAATGCCAGATCGATGTCCCCCTGTCATTGCTGTTTAAACATAAAATCATTGCCAGTTTGGCCGGACAATTGGGTCAGTTGACCTGCGAGGTGATCCCACATCAAGAATGTGAACACTATCCACTATCGTTTGCGCAAGAGAGGATGTTGTTCATCGAACGCTTTGAGCAAGGCAGCAATGCGTATCATATGCCGTATTTAGTGAAACTCAATGAAGACGCAGATTTATCCGTCTTAGTGAAGGCGATCAATGCTGTGGTTAATCGCCATCCGGTCATGAAATCGGTGTATCAGACGGATAGTGACGGGAATAGCTATCAGCAGGTATTGGCGACCGATATTCCTGTTCAAATCACCCGTTTAGCCGATGAAAACACTTTGCTATCAGTTGTGAAAGCCGAGATTGCCACCCCGTTCGATCTCACCACTGAACCGAGCTTGCGCTTGCATCACTATCAAGTTGCAGACCAGACGTACCTGCTCTTAATGTGGCATCACATTGCGATGGATGGCTGGTCGATTGATATCTTTATGCAAGAGCTTTCGGCAGCTTATCAATCGCTGAGTGAATCGCGGGAAGTGTCATTGCCTCTGATGGATATCACCTACGGAGATTACGCACGCTGGCAACGTGATTATTTGCAAAGCGAAGTCGGTGAACAACAGCGTCGTTACTGGCAAGATACCTTGTCCAACTATGAGCTCTTGATATTGCCGACGGATAAACCCCGCCCGAATCACGTAGACTATACCGGACGTAATTGCAATTTTACGTTAGACGAAAAACTGTCAGCCCAGTTAAAAGCGCTGGCGCAAAAACAGGAAACCACGTTGTACACGGTGTTGCTGGCGGCGTTCTATGCCACCCTGTCAAAACTGTCCGGCCAGACGGACATTATATTGGGTACACCAACGGATAACCGTCATCACGCCCAAACCCAATCCCTGCTCGGCATGTTTGTGAATTCACTGGCGTTGAGAGCCCAAGTGACCCCAGAGTTAAGCTTTGAGGGATTAATTGCCCATACCCATGACGTCGTCACGCAGGCGAAATCGCATCAGGACATACCGTTTGAGCAATTGGTGGATTTGCTGGATGTTGAGCGTGATATGTCTCGCCACCCGATTTTCCAAGTGATGTTCAGTGTACAAAACTTTGACAATCATGCAGAAACGGCGGGGTCATTGCCATGGACGCCGGTATCATTCAACGATGATCTCTATACCCCAGCGAAGTATGATCTCAGTTTATTCCTGTCAGATGATCAGGCACGTATCACAGGAACCTTCAACTTCGCTGTCAGTCTGTTTAATGAAGCCAGTATCGAACGTATGCTTGAGCGGTATCAGCGCGTCCTGAAGGCATGGGTAAGTGATACACATCAATATTTAGCGAAGATAGATGTGTTGTCCGCACAAGAACGCCATACGCTGCTGCACACGTGGAACCAGACCGATGCACCGTACCCTCAGGATCAGACACTGCATCAGTTGTTTGAAGCGCAAGTCGAGAAAACACCGGATCACATTGCGTTGGTGTTTAAAAATGAAGCCCTCACTTATCGTGAGCTGAACGAACGCGCAAATCAGTTAGCCAATGCCATCAGTCAGGATTACAAACAAAGTCGGGGTCAACCGCTGCAACCGGACACGTTAATTGCGTTGTATCTTGATCGCAGTTTAGAAATGGTTATCAGCATTCTGGCGGTACTAAAAGCTGGGGGGGCATATGTGCCTATTTCTCCGGAATATCCGCAAGAACGTATTCATTTTATTCTTGAGGATACCCAAGCAACATTGTTGTTGACACAACAGCGACACGTTGAAGCGCTGTCAATGGTGACAACTGAGTTACCGCAAAAGCCGATGCTGATCGCAGTAGATGATACTCAGCGCATTGCAGGGATGCCAACGGACAATCTTCCTTCAATTAGCGGTTCGACTGACTTAGCGTATGTAATTTACACTTCAGGAACCACGGGTAAACCAAAAGGGGTGATGGTTCAATCAAATAGTGTTATTCCTCTGTTCTACGCAGATGAATTTAAACACGGTCAATCCAGCTCTGTATTTTGGACAAATTATGTCTTTGATGTATCTATATATGAAATATTTGCATCACTCTTGTTTGGCGGCAAATTGTTCATTCTACCCAACGAAATACAGTCGGATAGTGAAAGATACTTTGAATTCATAACAGAGAATCATATTGAATTTTCATGGATGCCTCCTTTCATGATAAAGGACTTGGTTCAGTATGTATTAAGCTCAAGGAATTGCCCTCTAAAACGAATTTTAACCGGGCTAGATAAAATATACAGGAGTGATGCGTTATTACTGACTCAACATAATATTGCAGTAATAAACGCTTATGGTACGACTGAAACTTCGATAGGCAGTGTAGCCGTTTATTTCCAGCCATCCGTTGAAAAGCGAGAAATATTAAGTATCGGGCACCCCATCCATAATGAAAAATGCTATGTATTAAATAGCGATATGGAACTTGTACCACTGGGTACACCGGGAGAGCTTTATATAGGAGGTGTCGGTCTTTCACGAGGATACCTTAATCGACCAGCACTTACGGCAGAACGCTTCATAGAGAATCCGTTTGCAACAGGGGAAGATGTCGCTAAGGGTTATACGAGACTGTATAAAACGGGAGATTTAGTTAGATGGTTGCCGGATGGTAATCTGGAATATCTCGGACGCAATGACTTCCAAGTCAAAATACGGGGTTTCCGGATCGAATTAGGTGAAATTGAAAGTGCTCTCGTGGCCCTGAGCGGAATAAAACAAGCCGTCGTGATTGATCGGGAGAAAGAAGGTAAGAAATATTTAGCCGCCTATATTGTACCTGAGCCAGACGTAGTTTTATCTAAAGAGCAGTTACGTTCTCTGTTAGCCTCAAAACTACCGGATTATATGATCCCGGCCTCTTTCACTATGATTGATAACATACCGCTAACGATTAACGGTAAGTTAGATCGTCAGGCGTTACCGGTTCCGGAGTTTGTTACTGAAGTGGATTATATTGCGCCGATAAATGAGCTGGAGCACAAGCTGTGCCAGATCTGGGAAGACGTTTTAGGGGTAGCCCGCGTCGGGATCAACGATAACTTCTTCCGTATTGGCGGTGACTCCATTGTCGGTATTCAGCTGGTTTCCCGGTTACGTCATGCGGGTTTTAGCGTGCAGGTAAAATCGCTGTTTGAGGCACCGACTGTCGCTCAACTGGCCTCTTTGTTATCCCGAATGGCTTCACAAGCCACTGTTGTGGCTGAACAAGGGAGGTTGACCGGTCAGTTTGACTTGTTGCCGGTTCAGCAATGGTTTTTCGACGGTGACTGGGCTTCACCCCATCATTGGAATCAGGCGTTCATGGTGCAGCTGCCGGGGCACATTACTTCGGCTGAGCTAGCATCAGCATTAGTGCAATTGGCCTCCCGTCATGACCTGCTGCGGACTCACTTCGTCTATACTGAAACCGGCTACCAACAGCGTTATCACGCAGAAATCAGCCCCTGGATGGCGCCGTTGCAGTGCTGTGATGTGAGTGAATGTGATGAGCATACCCTGCATCAGACCTTAACCGAGTGGCAGAGTGATTTTGATTATTGCGATGGCCCCCTGTGGCGAGCAGGTCATTTAACCGGCTGGTCGGATGGCAGTGCCCGCCTGTTCTTTGCGTTCCACCATTTAATTATTGATGCCGTCTCGTGGCGCATTATTGCCGAT
>NZ_MUBJ01000041.1 GCF_002127535.1 Xenorhabdus vietnamensis | reverse complement strand
GAGTGAAAAGGCGTCAGTATCCATGATATAGAAGAGGCTTAAAAAAGTGGGTATTGGGACACAATGATATTGATGAGTCAAATCCAGTTTTTAACAAAATTTTCACGCTCTTGACCTGGCAAGGTAAGCTGCTTCAACCATCGTTAAACCTGCGACCTCTATTTTGAAGTTGAGCAAACGATTAAAGGTTTCTTTATGTAATCCTCGCGGTATCGGATACAGTTCATCTGATATGTAATGAGCGGGAAGGTCGTTATTGCTTATATTGAGAGGATCTACTGCACAAAAATAGGCATCAGATCGCTCAACCTGCAATAGTGTTTTTTCTGTGCCTGCATGGTTCCAATTACAAGGATCAATCAATCCATCTTCTCCTGCATCGATCCATGCATAGTTTGAATAAACCACAGTATATCCGTCTGGACGTTCTTTATCAAATGAGTCAAACACTCGCTTACGAAACATACCTATGACAGCTTTTCCCGGCAGAATACCGTTATCCACCAGCCCCCGGCAGACAAGGTATGAAAATTTAGGTGTCCAGTTTGTCACAGGAATATCAATATACATGGATGTGAAATCAATGCAGATTCCATCTGTGATAGACAAGTCCATCCGTTCTCCTGAAAAAAAGCGCACCATAAATGCGCCTGTTAGGACTAAAACATTTATTTTTTTCTTTTCTTAGCAACCGGTTATGCTGTCGGTTCGACGTACCGAAGGCTATCTGTACGCAGTTTAGGCTGGTCCACAGCTTGCAGGATGAGAGTGTAAGTGCGTTTGCCTGCAACAAGGAAGAGATCCGTTGCATCACTCCAGCGGCTTTGTTCTGGGCACGTTTGATGCGAAGGATGTTTCCCGGCAATTGGCTAACTTCCCAACCTTTACTATCTGAAAGATATGCATTTATCTTCTCACCTTTAGCCATTGGCAGAAGATAGACCTTCGCAGCAAAAGTACCGTAAACATAGACGGTGTTTTGTGACTGCACATGGAAGACCGCTTCGCTTGACTGACCTGTGTAGTTTTTCAGTGAATCATCGCTGTTCAGATCGGTTGATGCTGTATCTGGTACAATAGTCGTTAATTGTTCAACAGAGGATTGTTCTGGCTGTACTTGCTCTTGCTGAACGGCAGAGGGGGCAGGAGTGCTTTCACCGGAAATGCCAGATTTAGACGCTTCGTACTCTAGGAATGGTGTATCAGTATGAGAAGCTTTCTGTGCTTCCTCAGTAGCTTTCACCATCGAATCGTTGATAACCGCGTTAGCAATACCCTGAACATCTTCGTCAGGCAGTTTTTCAGCTTCGCTTGCATGATCAATGGGCTTTTCTGTTGGAATCGCATCAGCAGACGAATTGGCAGGTGCAGCAATATCAAGCAATAATTCCTTTGAGTTACTGTTTGAGGAAACACTACTCTGAGCGTCTTCATCAGGTAGGTTTTCAGGAGCAACGGGTTTTTCTGCTGAAATTACATCAACAGATGGATTGGTTGGTGTAGCAGTAGAAAGCATAAAAAAGTCTGGGGCACTCGTTCAGTCGGCGATAGAATGAGCAACTAAACGTACTTATCGGGAATCTCATCATTAAAGCCTATATCGTTAAAGTGGCTCTTCAGGGTATCAGTCCTATAGTCTGGCGGCGATTCAAATTGTCAGGTGAGATTTTTTTAGCGACTTTATCGCATAAGTGCCCCGAGCTTTTTCATGCTCTCAACGGCAACCGTTGGAACGTCGCTCCGCAATTGTTGACGCTGGTCAAACGGCCACTGACTCTGGAGGATGAAGTGGAAAAAACAATCAGTAAATCAATTCATTAAAACGACAGGTTACGTTACTCGTCATTTTCGAGGGTTCTTCCACTGGACCCCAGGTAGATTGGCTGATTGGGTCAGGGGGCTTCTGTGTCGAAAAAGTAATTTTGTGGTGACCTGTGCTCTGGCAAACAAGCTGGCCAGAATAGCTTGGGCATTGACAACGCGGCAACAGGCCTTTATCGCGTAATATTTACCTTAATTAACAAGTTTAAGTAGTTACTTATCAGGTTTTGCGAATGCTGATTATTGATGATACGAACGGCCAACCGGCCTGTTGAAGAACCTGTAAAACGGAATGGCTCAGTGGAAGCCGTATATTTTTCTGAGGTTCATCAGGCGCGGAACTCATCGAGGCGCGGGTATAAAGCCTATTCAGACGCCGGATAGATTCAAGCAAGCCAACATATTTTTCAATTTCAGTATTGCAAAAACGGGAGTGACCATAGATTCCGTTTTCCAAGCGGACCCCCGCAAGACCCGCGCAATAAGGTTAAAGCTGTATTGCCTGAACCCCAGACACCAGTGATGGAACGCGCACATCCACAGCCACGGTATGTCAGGGCTGTGTCGGCAGGACAGGCTGGTACGACTTTCGCCAGCCGAATTCTTCCCCTGCCGAACAACGGTCAGCGAGATCGTTCAAGGTGTCGAACAGGGAATAAGGCCGATACCTGACCTGACTCTAATGTGACAGAACCCTCTGAAGATACTTAACTCATTATTAGAAAATTTTATTTGATATGGATAATTATCATAAAGAGTTATTAAAATAATAAAAAATGAAATTTCCATTTAAATCAAATTAAATTAAATTATTTATAGAGATAACTATGGAGTTAGTATGGAAAACCAAGATTGTAATTCACCACATGATGATGAAAAAACTCCAAATTTATGACTGAATGCCGTCGTTTTCGTGAAAGCATAATAACCTTGAAAAAAGGAAATTTAATGATATCACCTGATGATATCCCTTCACGTTCATTAAAGAGCATAATTAATACGGTAGCGTGGTCAACCTCAATCCCCCGCTCCGCCCTCATTTCCTCGAGATTGCGCAGGCTCAGGGCGTAGGCCGGCATTGGGCAGGATAATGGAGGCGTTTAAACACATTTCGGATCAGGGACATCGTTCTGGATTCGCTCAAAAACAGGGGAGCTTACCTGGTGTTCCGCTAGTGCAACAGTACCGACAGATCTTACTCTTTCCGGTCCATATTTGCCTTGAGCAAAAATAGTCGAAGTCGTAAGAGATTAAACTGTTAATTTATTGTATTATCACGAGTAATTGGTGAATTATTATGCGTTCAACTCCATCTTCGGACTCTTTATCTGCCAGGGAAAAACAGGCCAATTTACCTAAATTTGACCCTGCAACGTTTGATAAGTACGCAGAACTCTATGAAAGAATGACTTCTTGGCCTTATCGTCAGGAATTAGAGCTTCCGACGTTAGAAAAATTACTTGGGGATCTCTCCAGTTTAAGTGTGCTGGATTTCGGGTGTGGGCCTGGCGTAATTTCACGCTGGTTGAATGAGCGGGGCGCAAAACGCATTGTCGGCCATGATATTTCCGAAGGCATGCTTAATTATGCCCGCCGGCATGAGGAAAAAGAACAGCGCGGAATTCACTATATTTCAAAGATTAATGAAGATTATAACGTATATTTCGATATAGTCCTTGCTGTTTATGTGATGCCTTATGCGGCTAACTACGCGGACTTAATGGCGATGAGCCAAACCATGGCCAGGGTATTAAAACCGGGGGGTCGGCTGCTCACACTCCCTATCCACCCTGATTTCAATTCAGATCCCGAATATTATCGCCCCTTTGGCTTTCGCCTGATTGAAGGGCAGCCGCGCACGGACGGTAGCTCCCTCCGGCTTCATATCTGCCAGCCACCTTACGATATCAATATACAGGCCTACTATTGGTCGCGTCCGACACTGGAAAATACGCTACAACAGGCTGGTTTTCAGACTGTAAACTGGAAATCGTTGAATGTGCCGGCCAACCCCCTGATCCCGCATCTTTCATCCTACGTTCAATGCCCGCATGCCGCTATTCTTGAATGTATCAGGGGGGATGCGTGTTAATCAATGTTGGCCAGTCCGCCTTCTCCCCTTTAGTTTCCAACATTGAGCATATCGACCGGCATGAGTGGGATGCGTTGGTCTCCGATAATGACTTTTTTCACAGTCACGGCTGGTTAGGTGGGCTGGATTACGCCTTGGGCAAGGGGGACGTTTTTACTCTGTACGGCAATGCGGGATTGTTAGGCGGTTGCGCACTCTGGGATGGCGAAGATCAGTCCGGGCTGTTCTATCTGCCAGACTACTTCCCCGGATTGGACGGTCCTTGGCAACAACCCTTCTTGTGGGGCGGGGCCCGCCGTTCCACGCACAATGAAATCCCCTGCGTGCAGGGGAGCCGCCGGGGTGAAACATTGTCGACCATGGCTGAAATGCTTGCCCAGTTGGCCGGGAACCGGGGATATTACGCAACTATTATGCCTTTTATGCCGCTGCATCAGGCCCTCGAGGTTGCCCGTTACTATCCCCATGCTCGAGTATTGATGCATTCAGGGGAAGCGACCCTATCTGTACCGGCCGGGGGGCTTGATTCGCAATTACAACAATTGTGCTCCCACCACAGGGTAAGAACCAACGCGGAACTGGCCGCCTTTACCCGCTTAGGGAACCGGGTGGAATGGTGCCGACTGGACGATTATCTACTGGAGGCGGCGGCAGAACTTATTGCTAATAACCGGGGAAAATACGGTAGCCATCAAGGTATTGACTGGATGCAGCGCATATTTGATGGACAAAAAAAATCCTCAGTCATCAACGCCGCCGTTGCTGCCGTAGCCAAACGCGGTGAGCAGATCCTGGGGGTAACCATCTTCTACCGTTTTGGTGAAACCCTTCATGCCCGTTATTACGGTTCGAATTATCAGATAGACGATAACGACTTCCGTTATTTCGTGCTGACCTATTACTACTCGTTAGATTATGCGGCGAAAAACGGTATCCGTGAATGTCGGCTGTCCATTTCCGCCCTTAGAGCCAAAACGCGGCGTGGTGCAAAAATAGAGCCGCTCGCCGCGCTGTTGCTGTTCGAAAATGCCATCCCCCTATCAATAAGCGAATGTAAAGACTATAACCGCCTTTTTTACCAACATTACCAACAACAGTTCGGCACACATCTGACCCACGACTGGGCGCTGCTTGATTGAAGGAGAACCTTATGCTGCATCTGATGTATTTACTGAAACCAACACAAAAAGCCCATTTGGATATGACCGCATTTTGGCATTGGGTGGAAAAACGTGACGAATGGTTCTACCATACACTAGAAATGACTGGGGAACGCCGTTGGTATGTCCGCACTATTGGCGATAACGTCCACTGCCTGGAACATTACGTTACATTCGCCGACGAAGCAGCGTGGGGGCAGTACCGCAGGGCGGTGTCAAAACTCTGCAAGGATCCCGAATGGGAAAAAATCCGCACCGAGCAATCTCTGTGGTGGGAAATCCTTGATTCAAGTTTGTTGAACGATGCACCTTTTATCGTCAACCCCAGGAGATAACATGAATCTAATACAACGCAGCCTTTATTTGCTCAACAACGCGCGCTTTTTCACCCTTGCCAGTCGGCACGCTGACAATATTCCCTGGGCTTCTACGGTTAATTATGTGCCATTATTCGAACCGTTGCGGCTGGTGTGGTATTCGATGAGGACCGCCAGACATTCCGAAAATATTTGCCACCATGCAGAGGTCAGCGGTTCGCTGTTTTGTCATGATATGCAGGCAACTTCACCGCCAGGGCTGGACGGTGCACAGTTTACCGGCAGCGCACGGGAAATACCCCAATGCGAATGCGAATGTATCCATCAGGATTATTACCGACTCAATTTTCCCGAAGCACGGGATCGTGCCCGCTGGCAGTTGCCGCTACACGAGTTTTATGGTGATGGTGCGCGACGCTTTTATGAACTCCGTATCAATGACTGGTGGCTATTGGATATTGATGGTTGGCTGAAAACCAAAGAAGACAGGCGAGTTCCCGTCCCCCTTGCCCAATTGTTTGTACCAAAACAGTATAATGAGTCTATTTTACCCAGCGTTACCCAATGAACCTGGCTGTTATCTGATAGGGAAAAGTTGGGGGATTTGACTTTTTCCGTATCTGAAATGTTTAGTTAATTTTAGGATATTTTTGTTTTTGGAATGTCGGATAAGCGTAGCCTGTTACCAGACCGCGCGCTCCTAAGAACGGAGCGTGCAGTAGGGTATTTGGCCTACGCGCTGAGCCTGCGTGACCGGGAGGAAATACTCGTTGAGCGGGGGATAGAATAGACCTCTTTCTAATACATATCTGGATAAAAATGTCGCAATGGTTCCATTTGCTGATGAAGGATACGGAGGACATAAACCTCCGAAGATTGGCAACGATAGAAAATGGCGTGTTTTTGATGATCATGACGTCGAAGCCCTATCGCAATCTCAGGACACTCATGCCCCATAAGTGGGTTCTCGGCTAACGTTTGTAAAGCACTATGCATACCTTCCGTGTATTCATCGGCTTGCTCAACACCAAAATTCAGTAAGGTGTATTCAAAAATATGCTCAAAGTCTTCGGATGCAAGGTTAGAAAGCTTATACATTATGTTTTTGTTTTACCTTCGCTGCGATGTCGTGAAGCGATAATGAGCATTCACCACTTTGTTCGCCGGCTTCAATTGCCATTTTTAAAGCCGTGGTTTGTTTCTCTTGTCTCTCCAACAATCGTAATGCTGAACGAACAACCTCACTGGTCGAACCGTAACGACCTGACGCGATGAGCTGACCTACAAACTCATCCAATTGAGAACCGATCGTGACACTGGTAGTACGTGACATAATGACACCCTTGTGTGAATAATTAACACACCAATAATAATGTATGCAAGAAACAAAATCAAAGTGATCGAGGGAATATATGGCACTGTTGCAAATAAAGTTATCAATTTGATCTGTTCCGGCTCGAAGCAGGTTATAGACCAAATACTCGATTCACTAGACGCACTTCGCCTAAAGGTTGCCCATAATAAAAGCTTTCTGCCTGACCTTTGCGCAGAGCGCGCATCACTTCAATGCCTTTTATCGTCGCAGGCGAGGTTTTTATCGGTTTAAACCCTAATGTGGGATTGATAATACGCTTCAAGTTACCCTGATCACATTCAATCACATTGTTGTGGTATTTGATTTGTCGATGTTCAACGTGAAAGGGACACTTCCCTTCAAACTTGAGGATATTAAGTGCCCGGGCGTAAGGCGCGGCTTTATCGGTATTAATGACTTTGGGTATTTGCCATTTCTTCACGCGATTAAAAATCGATAAGCCGCCTTGGTATTCCGGCGTGGTGAGAGATAAAAATCAATTGTATATCCTTGGCTCTCTGTCGCACGATAAAGGTAAGTCCACTTGCCGTTCACTTTCACATACGTTTCATCCAGATGCCAAGCGCCGACACCCGTTGGATGACGCCAATACCATCGTAGTCGTCTTTCCATTTCAGGTGATAGTGCTGAACCCAACGATAAAGAGTCGTATGGTCAACATTGACGCCACGCTCAGTGAGCCTTTCCTGGCGTTCACGGTAGCTGATGCCGTATTTGCAGTACCAACGAACGGCCCACAAAATGATAATGCCTGTAAAATGACAGCCTTTGAATACATTCATACGGTGAGCTCCCGTTACTCAACATTTAACTTAGCATCATCAGTGACTCAAACTTTGCAACAGTGCCGGTATTGATCCCATCATGGCGAGTGTGCTTTCCTCACAACTGGGTGATGGAAAACAATATTCTCGCAGCCGGGATTTTGCGGCCTCGACGGGTTTGGTTCCCCGCCAGTACAGCACCGGGGGAAGGACGACATTATTGGGGATCAGTAAACGGGGTAATAAGACGCTCCGGCAACTGTTGGTACTCTGCGCCCGGTCATTCATGCAACAGATTGAGCACCGGCAGGGAAAACTGGCTGACTGGGTTAAGCAGCAGCTTGAACGAAAGCACTCGAATATCGTGGCCTGTGCATTGGCTAATAAACTCGCCCGGATAGCGTGGGCTATGACGACACAACACACGGTATTTGTCGCCTAAAGCTGGCGTCATTATTAATAAATTTAAACGTTACCCCACTGGTTTTGCGAAGACTGATAATTGATGACATGAACGGCCTACCGGCCTGATGAGAAACCTAGCATAAAAAATGGCTCTTTCAAGCCGACACGGTTTTAAGGCTCATCAGGAGCGGAACTCATCGAGGCGCAGGCTCCTTGCCTACAGTGACGCCGGACAGATTTAAGCAAGCCCAAAATTCATCAAAAATTAGTGTTGCAAAAAGGAGGGGAACCATAGATTTTATGCTATCTAATCCTGACGCGTTCCCCTTATTATTATATCTTTACACAAAACACCCATAAATGGGGTTTATATGTGAATGTATAATTGGTATTATAGCCATCTATGCACAAAAAACCATATCAAGGGTATAGCTGTGGAGATAATGGAATGGATAGGATTACAGCAATTAACACATTAGACAAGTTCAGCAAAATGGGAAAACGTATTTTCCTTTTGCGGGATTTGGAAGTTATCTTTGCTGACGACCCCCCTCGGACACTGCAAAAATCTATTGATCGCCTCATCAATGCCGGATTGCTAGTCCGTATCACCAAAGGTGTTTATGCGTATGCGCGGGATGGTCTGGGGTCTTATCCGCTGGAGACAATTTCAACAAATATCCGTCGGGGCGAATACAATTACGTCAGCCTGGAATCGGCGTTGTCTCAGTATGGCCTGATTTCACAAATTCCCATCGACCGACTGACGATTATGTCTACTGGCAGATCGGGAGAATTTGAAACGCCGTGGGGAGTGATTGAGATCACCCACACCAGCAGGGAGCCAAGCGAAATTCTGAAAGGAACATTGGAAAACCGGGGACCACTGCGCATCGCAAGAAAAGAAACCGCTCTTCGTGACTTGAAAAGAGTGGGGAGAAATATGCACCTGGTTCAAATGGAGGAATTTGCGCATGCCTGAGCATGTCAATTTTAACGCCCTTGTCGATGAGGTCATTACCCAAGATGGACTTGCCAATATCAGGCCTGTCGTGGAGAAAGAGCTGCTGCACTATGGCATTCTGTTTTGCCTCGCTAAAGACGGTTTGCTCAGGGAAATTACCTTTCAGGGCGGCACATCGTTAAGACTCTGCTATAGTTCCAACCGATTCAGCGAAGATCTGGATTTTGCTGGCGGCCGTGACTTTTGTTCAGCGGACATGAGCAGGATTAAGGTGAGCGTGGAAAGTTACCTGGGGGCGCGTTATGGGATTGAAGTCACGGTGAAGGAACCCAATGAGCTTCGAAAGGAGCCTGAGTATGCCGATGTGAAAATCGATAAATGGCAAATCTCCGTCACAACAGCCCCGGAAAGGAAAGATTTACCAAAGCAACGCATCAAAATTGAGATCGCCAACGTTCCGGCGTATACAAGAGATGCGCGTCCATTAAAGCGGAATTACTCCGTACTGCCTGATGGCTACTCCGAAACCATCGTATCGGTCGAGACACTGGCTGAAATCATGGCGGATAAGTTGATTTCGTTCCCTGTGGCAACATCTCACATTCGCCATCGCGACATGTGGGATTTGGTGTGGCTGAAACAGCAAGATGTTGAGCCCGATTTAGACCTAATCAAGAGCAAACTATCAGATTATCGTATTACTGATTTTTACAAACTCGTTCAGGCACGACTGGACTCTATCGACAGCCTTATTGCTTCCGGTAACTTCCAGACTGAAATGAAACGATTTATTCCCGCGCCCGTTTACAACAGAACTATTGGGCAGGATCCTTTTTTACACTATCTCACAACGATCCTAAAAGAATTGCTAACGACTGTGCAAAAAGGACTGTACTCACCGGGAACCCGTACCATTCCATTCAAAATGTAATGATTAAACCTGTAATCATTTTTATGCTCTCTAAGAACTCCAAGTTAGCTAATCGTTTTAAGCCGTTATCAGGTCAGATTTTTTCAGCCCTTTATTGCTAAAGATCCTGTATAGTGAAAATCAATAATAATTTTATATTGTTACAATTTAACCCTCATTATCACTTTTTCATCTTTTTCTTATTTGAATGTTAATCGCTTAGCCGCCTCTTGAAGACGTTTTTTACCCCGTTTATCGTATTGC
>NZ_MUBJ01000040.1 GCF_002127535.1 Xenorhabdus vietnamensis | reverse complement strand
TCTTGTTCCCAGATTTTGGCAGGGGATGGCATGTGACACCGCCTTTTATTTAAGGAAGAAGAGCCCCATCATGGCACAATAGGGATTACGGCTGTAGTATTAGATAGTGTCGTCATAAATTAATTTATGCGATAATATCCCCATGATTCAATATATAAGCAACTTAATCATGAGCACACCAGTACACCGCCGTCACGATATTTCTGATCATATTTGGCGTTTACTTGAACCTCACCTACCAGGACGTCAGGGCGCTTGGGGACGTGTCGCTGACGATAATCGGTTGTTTATTAATGCGGTCTTCTGGATTTTACGAACAGGTGCGCCTTGGCGAGACTTACCGCCCGATTATGGTAACTGGAAAAATACGCATCGCCGTTTTTGTCGGTGGCGTGACAAAAGAATATGGGAAGGATTACTTGAGCAGCTTATCGCTAAACCGGATTTCGAATGGTTGATGATTGATGCCAGTCACATTAAGGTTCATCCCCATGCAACAGGCGCGGAAGGCGGTAATCAGGATATGGGGCGTACAAAAGGGGGCTCAACACCAAGATACATCTGGCCGTGGATGCGCATGGTATGCCGGTCAGAGTACTTATTACAAGCGGTACCGCAGCGGATTGTTCACAAGCTGAAGCCTTAATGACAGGAATGGAAGCCGAACATTTGTTAGCGGATAGAGGCTATGACAGTAACACCATTGTCGAGCAAGCTGAACAACAAGGAATGCAGGTTCAAATACCCAGCCGAAAAAATCGTCGGATAAAACGGGAATATGACAGGGAACTCTACCGATATCGACATTTGGTTGAAAATGCGTTCCTTCATCTTAAACGCTGGCGTGGTATAGCAACGCGATATGCGAAAAACAGTCAGTCTTTCCTCGCCGCAGTTCAGATCCGTTGTCTCGCGCTTTGGCTGAAAATTTCATGACGACACTATATAGCGAAAAATTATTCTGTTGAGCCTGAAATTTTCAAGTTGGTCAGTTTATGTGATTAGCATTATTTCTTATTGAAACGATATTTGATATCGTGGCAAAAACAACTATTGAGTTAGTCAGGATGATTTCAGGATTAAACGGTGGAAATTGCATTCTTAGCTCTATGGCAAAAGAAAGAGTAAAGAGTGGCATTCTAGATCAGGCGCAAGTCGTGGGCTTCAAAGGCAAGTACACGGTGGTTTTTGATGGTAACGGTGAGCCACTTGTGCTGAGCAGTTCTAGGCAGCCTTATGACGCTCGTATCTTTAAGAGCTTAGACGGTGCTATCGCTGAGTTACTTCGGATAGGTTTTACCGAAGTATCTGTCAAAATCACAAACAAATCAGATAACGATTAATTATAAGTCATTGAATTTGGAATAAAAATGAACATTAAAGAAGAGACAGTATATTCAAATGTAGAGACTGCAAGCAGTAAGCAGCTTGCAATACTCAAGAAACACTTCCCAAATTGCTTTGATCGTGATGGTAACTTCATTCAAGAGCGAATGCTTGAAGTCGTTAATGAAAGTGATATTGAACTATCAAAAGAAAGTTACTCACTAAGCTGGCTGGGTAAGTCATACTCACGCCTATTAGCTAACCTACCACCTAATACCCTGATTCACGAAGATATTGAGCACAACTCTCAAGAACAACATAAAAATAGTAAAAATTTGCTTATTAAGGGCGACAACCTTGAGGTTCTGAAACACCTAGTTAACGCTTACAGTGAAAAGGTCAAGATGATCTACATTGACCCACCTTACAACACTGGTAAGGACGGTTTTACATACAACGATGACCGCAAGTTCACAAAAGAGCAATTATCAGAACTAGCGGGGATTGATACTGAGGAAGCTGAACGAGTTTTAAGCTTTACTGATCAAGGCTCCAGCAGCCATAGTGCTTGGTTAACTTTTATGTATCCTCGCTTATATGTAGCTCGTGAGCTTTTGCAGAGTGATGGTGCGATTTTTGTGTCATTGGACGACAATGAAGCTGCTCAGTTAAAGATTTTATGTGATGAAATTTTTGGAGAGCAGAACTTTTTAGGAAATGTCATCTGGAAAAATGTTACCGATAATAACCCTACAAATATTGCAATTGAACACGAGTATGTCATTGCATACGCAAAAGATAAGTCACAAGTAGCAACAAAATGGAAGAGTAACCTTTCAGATATCAAAGGCATATTGATAAGTGTTGGTGCAGAACTCATCTCTCAATACTCTGACCTTAAAGAGCTGCAAGCAGCTTACACCAAATGGTTTAAAGAAAACAAATTTCAATTGGGTCCACTAGATAGGTACAAATTTATTGATAAGGGAGGTGTATACACAGGTAGTCAAAGTGTGCATAACCCAGGTAAAGATGGATATAGATATAATGTAATACATCCAGAAACCAAGCAGCCTTGTAAGCAGCCTCTAATGGGGTATCGTTTCAAGGAATCTACGATGAGAGAGTTGATAGAAAACGATAAGATTCTTTATGGTAAAGATCACAATAAGATTGTCGAGTTAAAGCTATATGCTGACGAGTTTGAAGAGAAATTCGCTAGTGTTATTGATCTTGATGGTCGTTTAGGTGCAAACCAATTGAGAGAAGTTTTCCCCGAAATGAAAACGGCTTTCACAAATCCCAAACCCGTACAACTACTCGAAAAATTGATCTCTTATGTTTGTGACGGTGATGAGCTTATTTTAGACTTCTTCGCTGGTTCAGGAACAACTGCAAATGCTGTAATGAATTTGAACAAAAATGAGAATACTGATTATCGATTTATTACTGTACAGTTGCCTGAGCCTTCTAAAGCAGACTCCGAGCCGTTACAAAATGGCTATGACACAGTCTTTGATTTAACGAAAGAGCGTTTGAATCGAGTTTGCAAAGATGGACAGGGGTTCAAAATCTTTGAAACTGTTGAAGACTTCCGTGTTGAAAATGATGAAAAAGAAGAGCTAACGCTGTCCAATCTCACAATGTTCGATGATGTTCTCCTTACTGATGAGCAGTACAGCACTTTGCTTACTACTTGGGTTTTATACGATGGTAGTGAATTAACAACGCCTCTCTACAATATTAATCTGGATGGATATACCGCTCATCTATGTGATAGACGTTTGTATATGATCGCACCAGATTTCAGTAGCAATGCGCTCAAAACCTTACTTCATAAGCTTGATGATACGGACGATAAAGATTTTGATCCGAACAAGATTGTTTATTATGCAAACAATTTCGACAGCGTTAAGCAGATGGAGTTGAACGAGGCACTGAAGAGCTACGCAAATAAAAAATCTATCGAGATTGACGTGGTGGTACGTAACTAATGAGCAAAGGATTTACTTTTGAAAAGAATCTGCCACACCAAAAAGCAGGTGTCGATGCAGTTCTTAATATGTTTATTGGGGTAGAGCCACAACTAGATGACGATCAGAGTGCTCGACTATTAGCAAACCCTGAGTTAATGATCACCAAGCAGCAGCTACGCTCAAACATCAAAGCTATTCACGAATTCAATGGAATCGAACATAGCAAGGAGCATTACAACGAAAATAGTAATGTTATTGATGTGTCGATGGAGACAGGTACGGGGAAAACTTACACCTATACCAAAACAATGTTTGAGCTGAATAAAGCGTTTGGCATTAATAAGTTTATTATTATAGTGCCAACTCTCTCTATCAAAGCTGGTACGGTAAATTTTCTTAAGAGTGTTGCTCTCAAAGAGCACTTTCGAGAAACAGAGCGAGAGCTTAAAACGTATGTAGTAGAGAGCAAAAAATCATCTAAGAAAAACATGAAATCTTATATGCCTCAAGCCGTTCACGACTTTGTTGAGGCGAACAATTACAACAAAAAATATATCCACGTAATGGTTATTAACTCAGGAATGGTGAACTCACCATCTTTGACTGAGGTGTATGACCGTGGCTTGTTAGACAATAAGTATAACACGCCAATTGAGGCGATTAGTGCAGTAAAACCATTTGTTATTATTGATGAGCCTCATAAATTTCCTAAAGAGAAAACAACGTGGAACAACATTGAAAAATTCAATGCACAAAACATCATTCGTTATGGTGCAACATTCAATGAAAAGTATGAAAACCTTGTCTACCGTTTGACCGCAGTTGACGCATTTAACGATGATCTTGTTAAAGGTATAAACACATTTATTGAAGAAATGGTGGGTGATGATGTTGCGAGTCTGACACTCAAAAAATCCACGACCAAAGAAGCATCCTTTGAGCTTAATGAAAATGGTTCAAAAACTATTATCAAAGTCGGTAAAGGTGAATCTTTAGCTAAAACTCACACAGAAATTCACGACTTATACATTGAGTCGATGAACACAAAGATGGTTGTTCTCAGTAATGGTGTTGAGTTGAAAGTTAATGAGTCAATCAACCCTTACTCATACTCTGATACGCTTGAAGACAATATGATGCGTAGAGCGATTAAAGAGCATTTCAAGGTCGAACGAGAAATGCTGACACAACGCCCTCGAATCAAGCCCTTAACCTTGTTTTTTATCGATGATATTGAAGGCTACCGTGATGGAAATAACATATCTGGGAGCTTAAAAACCAAGTTTGAAGAATGGGTTTTAGCAGAGGCTAAGTCGCTTCTCAAAACAGAAAAAGATGAGTTTTATAAGCAGTATTTGGAGAAAACGGTCGCTGACATAAGTAGTGTTCACGGTGGTTACTTCTCAAAGGATAACAGTGATAAAGATGAAAAGATCGAGCAAGAAATCAATGAAATTCTGCACGATAAAGAGCTGCTTCTATCGCTAGACAACCCTAGACGTTTTATTTTCTCCAAGTGGACGTTACGTGAAGGTTGGGATAACCCCAACATATTTACACTGTGTAAGCTGCGATCTAGTGGTAGTACAACATCTAAGCTTCAAGAAGTTGGTCGTGGGCTTCGTTTGCCAGTCAATGAATATATGGCTCGTGTGAACGGTGAGTTTCGATTGAACTACTTTGTTGATTTTACAGAGAAAGACTTTGTAGCTTCATTAGTTCAAGAAGTGAATGAGACATCTTTCAAAGAGACAGTTCCGTCTAAGTTGACTCAAGAACTAGAAGATAAAATTTTGTCTAAATATCCTGATCTTGAAGCATTGGACTTGATGATGGATCTGCTTCAAAAAGGCATTATCGACAAAAGTAAAAACTTGCTTGGATCGAATGCTTATACTCAGTTGAAAGAATCCTATCCTGACGCTTTCCCAAGTGGTGTTAAGACAGGCAAAATTAAAGTTGCTACAGAAGGTAAGAGCCGTTCAAAAATGCGAGTTGGTAAGTTTGACGAGCTTAAGCAACTGTGGGAAATGATCAACCAGAAAGCCGTTCTTGAGTACAAGATCGCTAGTGAAGAAGATTTTCTCAATCTCTTTACTAAGTACCTGCTTGATGAGTCAGATAAGTTTAAGAAAACTGGTGTTCAAACTCGTATCGAGAAAGTTTATGTTAGTAACGATATGGCAATGTCAAAAACGGTATTTGGTGATGATGACGACTTCACTAAGTTCTGTACTATGACATACAAAAAGTTTGTTAATCGCTTGTCACAAACAGCATTTATCAAACCGTCTACAC
Organism: Xenorhabdus vietnamensis; assembly: GCF_002127535.1. Classification (GTDB taxonomy): domain Bacteria; phylum Pseudomonadota; class Gammaproteobacteria; order Enterobacterales; family Enterobacteriaceae; genus Xenorhabdus; species Xenorhabdus vietnamensis. Next base: position 6,535 of record NZ_MUBJ01000040.1, on the reverse strand, counting down.
TACACAAAGCTTTTGTCTCGGTACAAGATACGGTTAACATTACTGATTATTTGAATATCCAGACAATTAGAAAGATTAAATCTGGCTTTAGTAAGTTCTTGTTACATAACTCATTTAGCAAATTTGGACTTGGCTATAACATCATTTCTAATAGTCTGCACCCGACTAAATTCACTGATGAAAATGGTCAACCTCGTGAAGATGTAGCAGCAAACGATCTCGGTGTTCATTCCGATCACTCTTTACCACCATTAGATAGTTATCTCTTTGAAGATGTGTTTTACGATTCTGAACTGGAAAAGCTCAATATTACCGATGGTGAAATTGAGTCTGTTTCAGTCTTTACCAAGATCCCTAAAAATTCAATAAAAATCCCTGTGTCGGGTGGTTACACTTACTCACCTGACTTTGCTTACGTAGTAAAAACGAGCAAGGGCGAATACCTAAATTTCATCATAGAAACAAAGAATGTTGAAAGAAAAGAGAGTCTTAGAAAAGAAGAAGAGCGTAAGATTGAGCACGCTAAAGAACTTTTCAACCAGATCAGTAAAGAAGTGAAGGTTGAGTTTAAAACTCAGTTTGCAGGTGATGTGATCTACGACTTGATTAAACAAAATCTATAATAATAACGCCCCTCAAAATGAGGGGCTGTCTTTTATGGCTAAGGATTGACAGTGCAAATAGATGTTAAAGGGAAAGTTCAAAATCTTACTTTGTCGCCTAGTGATAGGCTTGTGCCTCTGTTTGAAGCGATAGTGAACTCTATTCAAGCGACTAGAGCGAATGAGAGAGCAAAGCTAGAAGTTACTGCGTATCGACAAAAAACACAGAATGTACTTTCAGAAGACGATTTAAGGTTCGAGCAAATTACTTCATTTGATATTGTTGATTTTGGTCTTGGTTTTAATGCGGACAATTATCGCTCTTTTAAAACGGCTGAATCCACATATAAATCAAGTCTTGGCTGTAAAGGTGTCGGGCGTTTTACTTGGTTGAAAGCGTTCGATTCTGTAGAGGTTGAGAGTGTCTATACAGATAGTGAGTCTAAGAAACAGCTAACATTTGGCTTTTCAATCGCAGATGTTGATTTTGATAGTGAAAAAATTACTGAAGTGGATTGCTCAACCAAAGTTTCTACGAAAGTATCTCTAAAAAATATCCAAGAACCTTATCGTTCACGATTACCAAAATCTCTAGAGGTGATTGCGTCAGAGATCATAGAGCATTGTTTGATTTACTTCCTCGAAGACAAGATCGAATCGTTTGTTTTAAACGGTGATGACGGTGACTCTGTGGATCTAGTTTTGTTGTTCAACACTAGCTACACCAATGATATAGAAAAAAAAGAATTTAAGGTCGGAAGCCACAGTTTTACTGCTCATTTTTTCAAAAATAACAAAATCAAGAAGCAGAAAAACCATAAGGTTTTTCTGTGTGCTGATTCAAGAAGTGTTAAAAGCTATACGCTAAAAGAGCTTAGTGAAAATATTCCACCATCTTTTGAAGATGTGAGCGGTGATAAATTCAACTTTTCGATTTATGTTACTTCTGTGTATCTTAATCAATACGTTAACCAAGAACGAACAGGGTTTAGAATAGCTGAACGGGTCGATCTTTGTGATGAAGATGATGATTTTCCTGCTGTAAATACTATCGTAAGAGAGTTGATGGTCTATGGTATGGCAATCTTTGAACCATACCTAGAAACAATGTTTAAGAAACATAAAGAAGAGATTGAGCAATACGTAAATGGGGCTGGCTACGAGTATCGCCACATCCTGAAAAATCGCCCTGATTGGTTAAAGTCAATTCCATTTGATTACACGCCAGAAAAATTAGACTTGGAGTTACACAAGCTCAATCGTAACTTCGAACTAGAATTGAAACAAGAAGCGCATAGACTGAAAGATCGTTTTAAGCAAAGTAAAATCAAAGACTATAAAGCGTATAAACAAGCTCTAGCCAAATATACAGAAGATCTGAACGAAGCTGGTAAATCCAACCTTGCTAAGTATATTGTTCATAGAAAAGCGGTGATTGACGCATTGGAGTTCAGTTTAGAATTTCAAAATGAGGATGAAGATAAGTACGCTTTAGAAGATATGGTTCACGATATTATTATGCCTATCCGTTCAACAAGCGATGAGGTAACAGATCACAATCTTTGGTTGATTGATGAAAGGATGGCGTATCACCAACAGCTTGCCTCAGATAAGTCATTCAAGTCAGTTACTAATATAGATTCAAGTGAGCGTCCAGATCTTCTAGTTTTTAACAATCCTATCGTGTATGGCGATGATAGAAAGCAAACCTCAACGGCTATTATTGTCGAGTTTAAACGTCCTATGCGGGATAACTACAAACCAGAAGATAATCCAATTGATCAGGTTATTGGCTATGTGGTCAAGCTACGTAAGAGAGATAAGATTTTCAACGAGAAGGGTCGAGAAGTGTATCTTGATAAGAGGATACCTATCTACTGTTATGTAATTTGTGATTTAACATCATCAATTAGGGAGATTCTTGATGTTAGAGACTATAAGCCTTTACTTGATGATGAGGGGTATACCTACTACAACGAAAATTTGAATGCTGTAATTGAAGTTATATCGTTTGATAAATTGGTTTTAGATGCTAAAAAGAGAAACAAAGTTCTGTTTAAGTATTTAAATTTGGAGTAATAAATAGAAATTTTGTTTATCAGTGACTGATTGTTTTTCTCAGAAGCAGAAAAACCGACCTTGTTTAGTATTTTGTGTAATCGCCATGTCATCTTATTACATGTGACCGTTTAAACGGTCACTGAATTCAATCATAAATCGGCTCATCGCAATACCCTAGTCTTGGAGCGGCATTGTCCACTTTTTAGAGGCTGCCTGAATCGCCAGCCAGACCACTTTTTTCACGGAATTATCCGACGGGAATATTTTGCATCGCTTGATGGCGTGACGGATCACGCTGTTCAGTGATTCTATTGCGTTTGTCGTATAGATCACTTTTCTGATTTCAGGCGGATACCCTGAATCATCTAACAGTGTAATTCTCAGGGTGTGAATGTATATACTTCGCTCATAGCTGACGGTCAAGTAGAATAGTGATTAATCCTGATAATTTACCTTTTGTCAGTGAAAATAGTGCTATTCCGTTTCTCCGTTCTGGTAATACACCTGCCGAATATAGCGTCCTCGTCCATCGCCATGCCCCAAATCCATCGAGACCAGCGCCAGCGCTTCTCGCTCACTAAAACCCTGTGCTTTGTAATATGCACCAGATTGCTGCGCAAAATGATAACGCATACTGTGTGGCGCTTTATTGCCGCTCAGTCCTGCACTTCTGACAATATAGCGGTAACGATCGATAGCCTGCGTGATTGTGGGTTTATCAATCAATTTGCCACTGTGCCCGGCCTGCTCACGTTCCGCATAGGCAATCGCGTGTTGCAGGTCTTCCCGATCCAATATGACCGTCTGCCGTGGACGTCCACCTTTGGTGCCGAACACCACCCGCACGGAGGTATGACCGTTTTCCAGTGCTTTTTTCCAGGTCGCTAACGATTTATAGGCTTCCACCGCTTCTTTAGTACGCAGTCCCAACACATACGCCAGTTGCATCACCGCGGCGACATTCCGGTCTTTTTGCTCCACCTGCTGAAAGATTTCTCTGAACGCGGCCGGTGTCAGCGCTGTTTTCGTTCCCTTGCGGCTCATATCAGCGATACCCAAAGCCTGATTGCTCAGACGGGCATTCGCGGGATTGGCCAGCTTGTGCTTTCCGGCCTGCGCTAAAATGGCTCGCAGTACAGACATCTCATTTTGCAGAGTTCGATGATTAATAGGGTGAGCTTTTCGTTCGGCAATGTAGCGCTCAATATATTTCACCTTCAAGCTATCCATTTGCCGGAGTTTGATGCCATTGTTTTTTAAATAATCAAGGAAGTACCGTGCAATCCGCTCACGATCCGCCACTGTGACAAAACTCCCGCCCGCCTGTCGGGCATGAGTGATAAATGCTTTTCTGAACTGTTCAACCTTTGAACGTGTCGATCCCTGCGCCATTCTCGCCTCTCTTGCTACTTTTTCATTTTTAGTCGTTTTTAAAACAATTCCCTGCGTGTCGGTTCAGGTTCACCGTTCCGTGGTGCGTCAGATAATGTGTAGCAGGGCGGAATTGTGTTGAGTTATTGCAGGAGCTCGCGACGTGCTCAGCACGGCGATGGCATGCTCTCCGTTCAGAGCCTGATCCCATCAGGATGAACGCCTCATTATCTTGACGTGATGAATTTCTCCTTAATTTTTACTGCATTAGCCTGCTATCAGGCAATGGGTTGAAAATCAGATATGACGATCGTTTATCAATCAAACAAAATGGTGATTAATGGTCTGTTTTTAGTGGTTTCACTGAGTAATGCGGGGTTCAAATCGGTCGTAAAGCCAGACCGGACGTGCTCTAGACGTTGGCCTCTTTGCGGCGTCACTTGGTAATCGCTGCGCTTTAACGCAAGTGACGCCGCACAGCTTTCAGGACGTTTATCGTGATGAATTGGAATGTAGGTGAATGTTGTACCGGTTAAAACGGTATCGATCAGCGTGAGACCGAGTGTGTTCTGCCTCTATTGCGTGGGTAAACCGGTGGTGAGTAACACCGGGAACTTTCATCGTCAGGTGGAGGGTTAGGTGTCCGACGATATCTGCTTCCAAAAGTGTGCAGATGTACCGCATTATGATGCACTCCCTTGCAGGCTACAGGAGTTTTATTTCGCCACCCGGAGGTGATCCTTACAGGCGATGGGATCATTAAGATAACAAGAAAGAGATTAACGATTGTGTCAGGCGCAGTCAAACTTTTGCCTTATCCTATCTCTTATTTTTTACCGGGTATATCCAACTGAATCGAATATCTGTCTCTCCAAAATGTAAAAATATCTTTTTAATATTACCTCTATGAGAATTATCCCATAGAAATATTCACTTTAGTTAAAAAATCACTAAATATGCGTTTTTAATACAAATAAAATATTTATTTTTGTTATACCACCTCATTTAATAATTGGGTTAATAAATGCATTTACCTTTTTAAATTTTTTTTGCGATCATTATCATAAAAAGAAAATGATCATGAACTTTAAAATAAAAAAATTATTTTTTTGCTTTTAACTCATTACATTACGGAAATCCTGTTTTGTCTGACAGCAACACTCCGCAAGACAATAATGTTATTATATATAAAAACACAGCGCATTCCTCTAATACAGCAATCATTTTAACTTTTTATCCCGTCATTGTCAGATGAGGGATTTTTATTTCACTTGATTTCATTTGGTTTTTACTTGTCCGTTATTTATTATTTTCCATTATTATTATCTGCCATGAATTAAACGATGCATTCTGACATCAAAGTTTATTCAAATTATATCAATACCGCTGTGTGAAATTTTCAGCTTACCTGGATGCCGGAAAAGAAATAACACCGCGTAGTGATTTTTTAATTATCGAATTTGTCAGAAACAACGTCGGTCTGATTGAAATCTTGTGCCCGAACGTTATGGCCTGCACGGCTATCAGGCTGGATAACCTGCCCCATAACGTTATCCGTCATTATTTTAGGGAGATACACCATGTCAGTAAAAAAGCACATTGCGAAACTTCAACAAGGAAAGGCGTTGTTTGAGCAGGGGCAACAAGGCGCCCGTCTGGCTCAGCAAACCGCAGGGATGTTGGGCGGCCACGGACAGGGACTGGCCAAACGGGCGGCAGATGGCCAGCACGCCGCCACCAAAGCCCTGCAAAAAGCCAGCCAGTTGCCGGGGGGTGGGGGCGAAAGTTCGCCCAGCGGCCTGCAATTTACGCTGACCGCCGGCAGTCTGGCGCCACAAACCTTTGTCGTCACCGACTTTACCCTGAATGAACACTTTTCTCAGCCGTTCCAGCTGGAAGTGGGGCTGGCGAGTGCGGACCCTGCGATAGATTTTCCGGCCGTACTCGACCGCTCCGCCACCCTGACGATCACACAGGATGGCGTAGAAAGCCGGAGTATCACCGGTATTGTCGCCAGCTTTGAACAAAGTAATACCGGGTTGCACCAAACCACCTACCAGATGAGTATTCGCCCGGATCTGTGGCGCACTACCCTACGCCAGAATTCGCGTATCTTCCAGCAACTGAACATCGCGGCCATTATCACCACTATCCTGAAAGAGCATGGTATCCGTGATGTCGTCTTCAGCCTGCGCCATGCCCACCCTGAACGGGAATTCTGTGTGCAATATCAGGAAAGTGACTTTGCTTTCCTGCAACGGCTGACAACGGAAGAAGGCATCTTCTACTTTTTTGAATGCGGCAACGGACGCAATACGCTGGTGTTTGCCGATGATGCCGGCTCTGTCCCGCCGGGCATTGTCCTGCCCTATCAGCCGGGTGACACCAGTACACTGGGAGAGCCGGCGGTGAGCAACCTGACACACCGGGCACAGGTTCGCCCGGCACAGGTGCAACTTAAAGACTACACCTTCAAAAATCCCGCATGGCCCGCAGAATTC
>NZ_MUBJ01000004.1:58923-252483 GCF_002127535.1 Xenorhabdus vietnamensis | reverse complement strand
ATCGGCAATAATGCGCCACGAGACGGCATCAATAATTAAATGGTGGAACGCAAAGAACAGGCGGGCACTGCCATCCGACCAGCCGGTTAAATGACCTGCCCGCCACAGGGGGCCATCGCAATAATCAAAATCACTCTGCCACTCGGTTAAGGTCTGATGCAATGTATGTTCACCACATTCACTCACATCACCGCACTGCAACGGCGCCATCCAGGGGCTGATTTCTGCGTGATAACGCTGTTGGTAGCCGGTTTCCGTACGAACGAAGTGAGTCCGCAGCAGGTCATGACGAGAAGCCAATTGCACTAATGCTGATGCTAGCTCAGCCGAAGTAATGTGCCCCGGTAGCTGCACCATGAACGCCTGATTCCAATGATGGGGTGAAGCCCAGTCACCGTCGAAAAACCATTGCTGAACCGGCAACAAGTCAAACTGGCCGGTCAACCTCCCTTGTTCAGCCACAACAGTGGCTTGTGACGCCGTCCGGGATAGCAAAGAAGCCAGTTGAGCGACAGTCGGTGCCTCAAACAGCGATTTTACCTGCACGCTAAAACCCGCATGGCGTAATCGGGAAACCAGCTGAATACCGACGATGGAGTCACCGCCAATACGGAAGAAGTTATCGTTGATCCCGACGCGGGCTACCCCTAAAACGTCTTCCCAAATTAGGCACAGCTTGTGTTCCAGTTCATTTATCGGCGCAATATAATCCGCTTCAGTAACAAACTCCGGAACCGGTAACGCCTGGCGATCTAACTTACCGTTAATCGTTAGCGGTACGTTATCAATCATAATGAAAGAGGCCGGGATCATATAATCTGGTAGCGTAAAGGTTAACAGAGAACGTAACTGCTCTTTAGATAAAACTACGTCTGGCTCAGGTACAATATACGCTGCTAAATATTTCTTACCTTCCTTCTCCCGATCAATCACGACGGCTTGTTTTATTCCGTTCAGGGCCACTAGCGCACTTTCAATTTCACCTAATTCGATCCGGAAACCCCGTATTTTGACTTGGAAGTCATTGCGTCCCTCGAATTCAATGTAACCCAATGCATTCCATTTTCCTAAGTCACCCGTTTTATATATTTTCCCTAAGGTTGGGTGTTCTATGAAGCTGAGATTAGTTCGAGCGGTATCATTCCAATATCCGAGAGCAACACCTATACCACCTATAAAAATATTCCCAGTGACACCGACAGGACAAGGTAAAAAGCTATCATTTAATATAAACATTTTCTGGTTGGGCATGGGTTGCCCGTAGGGTATTGAGGCCCAAGTTGGCAATACATCAAATATTTGATACCAAATTGACCATATACTTCCTTCTGTTGCTCCCCCTAAACTCATCGTTATTACATCAGGGTTTATATTTTTTATTTGGGATGGCAGAGTTAATGGTATCCAATCACCGCTCATTAAAATTAACTTTAATGAATCAAAATGACTAGAATTCGATAATGCACAATCAGCTAGAAGCTGCATTAACTGAGGAACTGTGTTCCATATAGTTATTTTGTGTTGATTTATTAAATTCAGCCAATGCTCAGGACTGATCCTTTTTTCTTGTTCAGGAAATACTATTGTTGCTCCTGCTGATAGAACACCAAAAATATCATATACGGACAAATCAAAACTAAGCTCAGATATTGCTAATACTTTATCTGAATAATCAATATTAAAACGTTGGTTAATCGCATGAATTGTATTTACTGCTCCTTCATGAGATATTGTCACACCTTTAGGTTTACCTGTGCTACCAGATGTGAAAATCACATAAGCAACATCCTGTGAGTTAACGACAGGAAAATCAATGTCCGTTATATCAGTGACAACACTTGAGATATAGTCATCAATAATCAGCCAATGATAACCTGTGTGTACAGGTGTATTGACAATCTTATTTTCGTATATATCACGTGAAACAAAGACGTATTCAACTCCGCCTTCTTTTAAAATAATATCAATTCGATCCATTGGCCAATCAATATAAAGCGGCAGATAAGCAGAACCCGCTTTTACTATACTAATTACCGAAACAACCTGTTTAAAACTTTTTTCACATAGAACACCTATTAAAGATTTTCTAATGCCATATCGTAATAATTGAGAAGCTAAATTTAAGCAGTTAATTGCTATAAACTCATAACTATAACTACCATTAGCATCAATCACTGCTAAACGATTTTTTGTATTACCTTCTGTCTGTGCTTCGAATAGTTCATGTAGCGTCTTACCTTTCGGGTAAGGCACATCGGTTTGGTTCCATGTATGCAATAGCGTATGGCGTTCTTGCTCAGACAACACATCCAACTCCGCTAAACGTTGGTGTGTATCACTCACCCATGCTTTCAGGACGTGCTGATACCGCTCAACCATACGTTCGATGCTGGCTTCATTAAACAGACTGACGGCGAAATTGAAGATACCCGTGATACACGTTTGACTATCCGATAAGAATACACTGAGATCATATTTCGCCGGCGTGTAGAGATCATCGCCAAACGACACTAGCGTCCATGGCAGTGCCTCTGTGGCTTCTGCGTGAATGCCAAAGTTTTGTACGCTGAACATCACCTGGAAAATCGGATGACGAGACATATCACGCCCGTCACTCAGCAAATCCACCAATTGCTCAAATGGCATGTCCTGATGCGATTTCGCTTGCGTTATGACATCATGCGTGTGGGAAATTAATTCCTCAACACTTAAGTCCGGGGTAATCTGGGCTCTCAATGCCAGTGAGTTCACAAACATACCAAGCAGGGATTGAGTTTGTGCATGATGACGGTTATCCGTCGGCGTACCCAATATAATGTCTGTCTGACCCGACATTTTCGACAAAGTGGCATAGAACGCGGCTAACAATACCGTATATAACGTGGTTTCCTGTTCTCGCGCCAAGGCTCTTAACTGGGCTGATAGTTTTTCGTCTAACACAAAATTACAATTACGCCCGGTATAGTCTACGTGATTCGGGCGTGGCTTATCCGTCGGCAATACTAGGGTCTCATAACCGGACAAGGTATCCTGCCAGTAACGACGCTGTTGTTCGCCGACTTCGCTTTGCAAATAATCACGCTGCCAGAGGGCGTAATCTCCGTAGCTAATGTCTAGCTTAGGTAATGATATCGCGTGCGATTCATTCAGCGATTGGTAAGCTGCCGAAAGTTCTTGCATGAAAACATCAACCGACCAGCCATCTACCGCAATGTGGTGCCACATCAAGAGCAGGTACGCCTGATTTGCAACTTGATAGTGACGCAGGCGCAAGCTCGGTTCAACGGCAAGATCAAACGGAGTGGTAATCTCGGCTTTCACAACTGACAGCCAGGCACCTTCATCGAATAAGCGAGTAGTCTGAACAGGAATGTCGGTATCTAACACCTGCTGATAGCTATTCCCGTCACTATCTGTTTGATACACCGATTTTATGACTGGATGGCGATTAACCACGGCATTGATTGCAGCCACTAAAACGGATAAGTCTGTGCCGTCATTGAGTTTCACCAAATACGGTATGTGATAGGCACAGCTGCCTTGCTCAAAGCGTTCAATAAACAACATCCGCTCTTGCGCAAATGATAATGGGTAGTGTTCTAAGTCTTGGGGCGGGATCACCACACAAGTCAACTGATCCAATTGTCCCACCAGCCCCACGATGGTTTTATGTAAAAACAACAATGACAGAGGGACATCGATCTGACATTCCCGGCGCATGGCGGCGGTTAATTTAATCGCACTGATGGAGTCGCCGCCAATGCGGAAAAAGTTGTCGTGAATACCCACGCGCTTGAGACCAAGCACTTCTTGCCAGATTTCACACAACTGTTCTTCCAGTGCATTGCGGGGAGCCAGATAGTTGTTATTGTCCGTCCATTCCGGCTCTGGCAGGGCACGTCGGTCCAGTTTCCCGTTAATGGTTAATGGCACCGATTCAATTTGAGTAAAGGTCGAGGGCACCATGTATTCGGGCAAACGCGCCGATAACTGCTCGACCAATTGGTCGGCATCAACCCAGCTGCTATCAATGGGAACGACATACGCCGCCAGATATTGGTGACTTTCGCGTTTACGATCGATCACCACCGCTTGTTTCACTTGAGGCAATGCATTCAGGGCATTTTCGATCTCGCCCAACTCAATGCGAAAGCCATTGATTTTTACTTGCTGATCCTGACGTCCTATAAAATGTATTCTTCCAAAGATATCTACATAACCTTGGTCTCCCGTATGGTAAGATCTGACCTCACCACCTTGCCACTTCATTGTAACGAAGCGCCCTGCCTCCAGATCTTTATTCAAATATCCTTTAGCCAAGCCTAACCCAGTTGTTACAATTTCGCCTATGCAGCCTTTGGGGACGGGCAGACCTTCTTTGTCTAAGATATAAACTTCACTGCCTTTTATAACTTTGCCGACCGGTAATACTTCGGCTTCTGACCAGTCGCGTGGTATAGGAAAGCAACAGGTAAATGTTGTGTTTTCCGTTGGTCCATAACCATTGATGATGGCAATATCCTGACAGCTTTGATACACACGATGCACGTGATTTGGAGAGACAACATCACCACCCACTAATAGCTGCGTCAGACCATCAAACGCTGTCACGTCTATATCGACTAAAGTGTTAAACAGAGCAGACGTCAGCCAAGCTGTATTGACACCACACCGCTGGATTTGTTGTTTTAGTTCCGCATTATCCAGCCTACCTTGCTGCATGAAGCAGATTTGTCCACCATTAAGCAAAGGCCCCCAAAACTCTAGTGTGAAAGCATCAAATGTCGCTGGTGATGCACATAACATCCTAGTGTGACTATCCAAAGACATAAAGTCTGGTTCTCTAACCAGTCTGACGACCCCTTGATGACAACACTCTATTCCTTTCGGTTCACCTGATGTACCAGATGAAAAGTTGACGTAAATGGCACTTTGACCTGATACATTGACTGTCTGATAACCTTGCCAATCTGCTTCCAATATTTGCCCAAACTGGTGATTTGTTACCTTAGGCAAAAATTGTTCATTCAAGCTGATACTATGTCTGATTTGCGCTTGCTTCAGCATCATATCCCGTCGGGCAGGTGCTGAATTTTCTGACATAGGTACATAGATGGCTCCGGCCTTGACTATGCCTAAAATCGTTATAGCCAATTCAAAACCGTGAGGTAAATCAACCGCAATTCGCATACCGGGGGTTATTCCATAGGCTTGCAGGTACGCGGCAACGCGACTACTATCCTGGTCTAACTGAGCATAACTAACTGTTTCATTACCCCGGCGCAGAGCTGCTTTCAGCGGATACTGTTCAACAACCTTTGCAAAACAGCTTATAACCGTCTCATTTGAGGTTATGGTTTGTGTCAGCATGGGTGCAGAGACGTCCACTTCATCACGCCAAGTATGCAAAAGCGCTTTAAACCTTTGTTCTAACCATTTAACGCTGGCTAATGAAATTTGGCTATTGTCGAATTCCCAGTGCAGGTGGATATTATCCTTCTCGATCATAGCTGTTAGCATGAGGGTGTACTTGGCAGTACCCAGGTTCAGGTTAGTATCCAGTTTGCTAACTTCTGTACCTTCAAAATTTTCCAGTGACAATTGCTCTTCTTGCCAAGAAAAAACCACTTCTTGGAGAGGATGGCGCCCACCACTTTTAACTAAATTCAAGTCAACTAATAATTCATCAATGTCTACGGGCGAGGAAGTGATATCCTGATACAGTTGTTGTAATTGAGGTAATACGTCACTATACGCATTACCCGTCAATGCAACTCTTATTGGCAAAATTGCAGTCATGTTACCCAGTACCGCTGCAAATGGAGATTCATCCCTGTTTGCATAGAGTGTGCTGATAACTACATCATCTTGCCCGATATACTGGCCTATCGTACGGGCAAAAATGCCTAAAGCGGCACAAGAGTTTGATACTCCGTTTTCTAACGCCAACTCCCTTAGAGCGCGAGCTTCCGGGAGTGCTAATGTGCTTTTAAAAGTAAAAGTCGTATCATCACCAACGGATGACATACTATGTAATTTGAATGGTTCGTACCCTGTCAGCAGTTTTTTCCAGTACGATTGATGATCAGATAATTTAGGGCTATTTAGATAGTCAATAAACCCAATCGTATTTGACTCCGACAAATACGATCCATGATATCGTTGCACAATTTCTTGCCATAAATATCTTACTGACCAATCATCAACAATAATATGAGGAAAATTTAGTACAACCACTTGCTGATTTTCATCAATTTTTAACAACTGAATAACAAACAGAGGCCCTTCTTTTAAGTCAAATTCTCGCACACATTCAGAATCAATATATTCCTGTAATTTGTTCACACCAATATAAAGAACGTTGATATCCCAGTCAGCATCACAGCGACTGTAAAAAAGTATTTGTTGATTTTCTTCTTTAAATAAACCATGCAGTACGTCATGTTGCCGATAAGTGTCTTTAACTGATTGCTTGAAGCGTGCTTCATCCAAAGTACCTTTTACCGAGATGAACATAGGCACGTTATAAGAAGTTGCTTGCTGTTTCATTTGGTAAATTTGCCAAAGTTCCCGTTGTATATGAGAAATTGGCTTACCTAAGTTTTTTTCAGCTGATGATAGTAAAGAAAATTCGTAGCCTTCTTTTTTCCGATGCTGGCTAAAGAAATCAAGTATTTCTTGCTTTCTTGTTTTAATCTGTATTTCCAGATCAGCGGGGAGTGGAAATACTTTCGATTTTATATTGACGTTATTTTTATCTATTTCCAACAAGATCCCTTGTTTTTTTAGTTCAACTAAAAAATGGCTGACAGTCATATTGATAATTTCTCCATAAATTCCCCTTAATCCAGGGCAGGATTCCACTTTGCGCAAAAAATAGACTTATTTTAAAATGTCAAATATCACCTTTGAAAAAAGGTATAAAATTTGTTTTATAAAGTTATTTATCCTTATTTACAGGGAAAACAGAGCTAACATTTTTGTTCAAATAAAATACTTATTAGCTTAGATATAGGAAAATCATGAGATCTGTCCCTACCTTCATCTTCCTGTATCAGAAAGATATTTACTGGGATCTCCGGGATTATTCGTCAGTTTTGTAAGTAGAATTTAAAGACCTTCGGGATACAAATAATGAGCACGCATAATATCAAACTCGTTATATTATATTTGCTTCATATATCACGCTTTTCAGACAATTATGGATAGAATTTAATTCCGGTATTATATAATAACTTAATTCATCTAATTTTTAATAAATACCAATTTTAGCTAAAAATTACCGTTGTCTAGTCGGGTATTCAATGAGTTGTTTTTTCATATATAACCCTTCTTTTTTCGAGAGAAATTTATATGTAGGTTTTTCATCAGGCCGACAGGCCATTCATGTCATCAAGGATCCGTCTTCGCAAAACCAGATGGTCACTGTTTAAAAATTAATAACAATCGTTAGTATAATTTTTCGAACACAGTATGTTGTGTTGTTATTGCCCAGGCTATACGAGCAAGTTTATTTGCCAGGGCACAGGCCACAACATTGGCATGTTTTCGTTCCCGTTGCTTATTAACCCATTCGGCCCGTTTTCCTGATTGATGCTCTGTACGCCGCATAAACACTCGGACGCATAACACTAACCACTGAGCAATGATATCAACAGGGTAATGCAGGCGTTTGAACGCATTGCGGATCAGGGACATCGTCAGCCCCCCTCCAAAAAAAGACACACTACCCGTACAGGGCTTAATGCGACAGAACCCTGACTGTTGAAAAATATGGGATAAACAAAAAGTATCGACATGACAAAACAACTCAGTTAATTTAACTATAAATGTCCTACCAGCCAAAATAAAACAGTATAAAAATCCAATTTTGCCATCTGCGCATAGTTCATTTTTTACCAAAAATAAAATTAACCGGAGCAATAATTCCCTTACTTTCAAATAAATGAACCAATTTAAAATCAAACTATTACAAAGGAGATATGAATATGACACACAACCATAATCACTTCCCAAAAACTTCCTTAGCAATTGATAATAACGGTTCTCTCTTTTCTCATGCACACCCTCTTAGCTCACCTCAGCAAGCCATCTGGTTTGATCAGGCTATTCATCCCAACTCTTCCAATTACAATCTCTGCTTTTTTATCTGCATTGAAGGGGAGTTGAATGAAGCATTATTTGCCCATGCCTTTGAAACCGTTGTTTATTGCCATGACACTCTGCGTTTACAATTTATCAACACCCATGCTCTACCTGCCCAAAAGATTGTTCATTCTCTCCCTGTAGCCGTGGATGTACACGATTTTTCATCATATTCAGACGCTGAAATCAGAATAAAACAATACATGGATGCCGAGTTCAGGCGCCCATTTCATTTGAATGAGACGCTGTGGCGAACCAAATTATTGCGAGTAAGCAATAACTGCCGGTACTGGCAATTTTGCTGTCATCATTTGATTATTGATGGTGCTGGTTTGTTCATACTCATTGACAAGGTTATCGATGCCTATAACTGTCTGATGAAAGGAGAAACATTAAATAACCCAGCTCACTCTTATCTGGATTTTATTACGGATAACCTCAATTATCTTGCTTCTGAACACTACTCACACGATATGCAATTTTGGATGAAGCGTTATGAGAATTTGCCTCCTCTCTTGCTCCAGCCGGCCAATTCCAATAACACTACAAGCCACAAACAAACCAAAACCGTTGCTTTTCAAAATATTAGTTGGCCAATCGATCAGGCGCTTTTTAAACGTATTGAAAAAACCGTTGGCGGTCAGGGATTGCCCCTCCTGCATTTCATGTATGCCGTTCTAGCTTGCTATTTCGCACGGACAGCGAATGTGAATGAAATTGTCATTGGTATTCCCATACACAACCGCAAAAATACGCGACAAAAGCACACGATGGGGATGTTCGCATCCGTGATCCCCATTGGTGTAACCATTTCACCGGAGGATACGTTCCGTGATGTTATGCATAAAGCCGCGACTGAAATGAATCTTTGCTATGAGCACCAACGCTTTCCCATTGTAGACCTCAACCGACAAACACATACCCAGCAGAAAGTCGGGAATGCTCGATTATTTGACGTGACTTTATCCCTCGAACCGTTTAAAGCTAATCTGCACATCGAAGGAGAAGGCACCAATGTTAGACTTTTCGACTTACATTCTGGTACTCCTTACCCTCTTTCTGTCAGAGTCAAGCAATACACAGATACTGCCCGTCCTGAAGATTATTCTCCGCCTTCCATTGAATTCTATTTTTCTCCTGATTACCTGAGTACCGCAGAGGTTATGGCGCTCCAGTCCCGTCTTGCCGTTTTGCTTGATTCCGCTCTCACTTCTCTGGAGATGCCATCCCTTACAAATACAAAAATGGTCAATCTATCGATTCTGCCCGACGCTGAACGCCAGCAGATATTAGTGGATTTCAATGCCACCCAAATCGGATTACCGCAGGATACTCTGATTCATCAACTGTTCGAAGCGCAAGTGCAATGCACACCAGATGCCATTGCCGTGGTCTTTGAAAAACAATCGCTGAGCTACGATGAACTGAACAAACGTGCCAATCGTCTGGCTCACCATCTGATTTCTCTCGGCGTACATCCTGATGATCGGGTGGCGATTTGTATTGAACGCAGCCTTGAAATGGTGGTTGGTTTGTTGGGAGTTCTCAAGGCTGGTGGCGCTTTTGTGCCTCTCGACCCGACTTACCCGACCGAACGGCTGACGTATATGCTCAATGATTCAGCTCCCGTGGCTCTGATTACTCAGGCGACGATGGCAGAAACGTGGAACAGTAATCTGCCAACCATAATACTTGATACACCAGAATGTTCTGTTTTGGGTGAAAAACCGGAAGAAAACACCATAACTCAGGCACTGGGGCTGACTTCACGCCATCTAGCCTATGTCATTTATACCTCCGGTTCTACCGGGCACCCCAAAGGGGTCATGATCGAACATCATAGTTTGTGTAATTTGATTACTGCTCACCAAGATACACTGACCATCACTCCAGACAGTCGTATTTTGCAGTTTGCCTCAAACAGTTTCGATGCCTGTATTTGGGAATGCTGTATGGCACTATTGGCAGGAGCCAGCCTGTACCTTGCCAAACGAGACAATCTTCTGCCGGGAAAAATGCTGTCTCACTATTTAGAAACTCATGCCATTACTCATGCCCTCTTGTCTCCCACCGTTCTGGCAACAATGAATACTATTCCGGCAGCATTGCAAACCTTACTCGTGGGAGGGGAAGCGTGCCCACCTACGCTAGTCAAACGCTGGGCACAAGGGCGGCAGATGATCAATGCATATGGCCCGACGGAAGCTACCATTTGTGCCACTCTTTATCGATGTGGGAATCAGGAAAACCATGATAATCATGAAGAACAAGCACCGCCGATTGGTCATCCTATCGCCAATACCCAAATCTATATCCTCGATCTTTACGGTCAGCCCGTTCCGCTGGGGGTAGTGGGAGAGATTTATATCGCTGGTGTCTGCGTTGCCCGCGGCTACCTGAACCGTCCCGAACTCACCGCCGAATGTTTCCTCACCGATCCGTTCTCTTCTGCGCACAGCGCACGTATGTACAAAACCGGTGATCTGGGACGTTGGCTACCCGATGGCAATATTGAATATCTCGGTCGCAATGATTTTCAGGTCAAACTGCGCGGTTTCCGCATTGAACCGGGAGAGATCGAAGCAAGATTGCGGCAATGCCAAGGCGTGCGTGAAGCCGTGGTGCTGCCTTGCGATAGCCTTTCCTATGAAAACAGATCGGCTGCAAAACATCTGGTCGCCTACTTGCTGCCAGAAGCGGGTGTTGTACTGGAACCAATGGCATTGCGGCAACAGCTCACGCAACATCTTGCTGAATACATGATACCCAGTGCTTTTGTGACACTCGACACCTTTCCACTGACCCCCAACGGCAAACTTGACCGTCAAGCTCTCCCCAAACCAGATCATACTGCAATCGTCACACGCGGTTACCAGCCCCCTATAGGAGAAGCAGAAACCACCCTGAGCCAAATTTGGCAAATGTTGCTCGGAGTGAAATATGTCAGCCGCTACGATCACTTTTTCGAACTTGGCGGGCACTCACTGATAGCCGTAAGCCTAATCGAACAGCTGCGTGACCTGGGATGGATTCTTGACATCCGGACTGTATTCACCAACCCAATACTGAACGAAATGGCAAAAGCGCTACTATTGACTCAGGAGGGTACAATTCAGGGCAATATGGAACAAGAAAATGCGGCTGTGTTCTCAGTGCCACCCAATCTAATCCCTGACGACTGTACCGCCATTACCCCAGACATGTTGACTTTAGTTTCCCTGTCCCAGCACGAGATTGATGCCATCGCTGCCACTATTCCCGGTGGTGCTGCCAATATTCAGGATATTTATCCGCTCGCGCCATTACAGGAAGGCATTTTGTTTCATTATCTGTTGCAAAAACAGGGAGATTCTTATCTGTTACGCAACCTGCTTGCCTTCGATACCCGCGAACGGCTAGACACCTTTCTGGCAACCTTGCAATTGGTCATTAACCGTCACGATATTCTGCACACTTCAATCTACTGGCAGGGATTGGAACAACCGGTGCAAGTCGTCTGGCGGCAGGCATCTTTGAGCATTAATACGTTTTTACCAAATAACGAACAGGATATCCCTTCTCAATTATTGGCGCACACCGATCCCCATAAGTACCGTCTTGATGTGAGTCAGGCACCATTATTCTCTGCCGATATTGCCTATGATCCACATCAGGGTGAGTGGTTACTGGCTTTGGGTATCCATCATTTAGTCTGTGACCATGTGACACTGGAACGTATCATTAATGAAATCGGCACATTATTGTGTAGCCATACGGAAAGTGGGTACCTTGACAATCGCCATTCTGAAAAATTACCCCCGGTATTACCTTACCGTAACTTTGTCGCTGAATCCCTGTATGTGCCGACTTCAGCTCACGAAGCCTATTTCCGTAAAGTGCTCTCTGATGTAGATGCACCAACGGCTGCTTTCGGAATACTGGATACTCACAGTGGGGATAGACAGATAACGGAGAGTAAACAGCCGCTTGATGCGGTTCTGTCCAAAGCTGTCCGTACACAAGCCCGACGTCAGGGTGTCAGCCCCAGTATATTGTTTCATGTTGCTTTGGCTATGGTGCTGGCAAAAACCAGCGGGCGTGATGATGTGGTCTTCGGTACGGTATTGCTGGGACGTATGCAGGGCAGTACCGGCATCGATCAAGTTATGGGGCTGCTTATTAATACTTTGCCCATGCGGATCAGGCTTACGGGTAATAGCGCGCAGGCAGCCGTTCAAGAGACCTACCTCAGCCTGATGGGGTTGCTGGAGCACGAGCAGGCAACACTGACGCTGGCCCAGCATTGTAGTGGCGTGATACCACCTTTGCCGCTCTTCAACACACTACTCAACTATCGTCATAGTCAATCAGATGCCACCTTTGCTAAATGGGAAGGTATACGCCTGCTGATGCAAGAAGAAAGAAGTAATTATCCCATCGGTGTGTTTGTAGATGATTGGGGAGATGGATTTAGTTTGGTTGCTCAAACCGTATCGGGCATCGATCCTATTCGTCTGATCGGCTATATGACTACTGCCCTGACAGAGCTGGTCGAAGCATTGGAGACTTCCCCCCACCAGCCAATTTTGGATATTTCAGTTTTGCCCGTCAGGGAACGCAAACAGTTGCTGGTGGATTTCAACGCGACTCAATCACCGCAAAATACAGCGACCGATTTCCCGCAAAACGCATTTATTCACCAAGTATTTGAAAAGCAGGTACAACACAATCCCGATGCGATTGCAGTCGTCTTTGAAGAGCAATCGTTGAGTTATGCTGAACTGAACCACCGAGCCAATCGCTTAGCGCATTATCTGATTGCCTTAGGTGTCCGCCCGGATGATCGGGTGGCGATTTGTTCTGAACGCAGCCTGAACATGATCGTGGGATTACTCGCTATCCTTAAGGCTGGCGGAGCTTATGTACCGCTTGATCCAAGCTATCCTGCCGAACGACTTGCCTATATATTTGAGGATGCCGCTCCTGTTGCCTTGCTTACCCAGACAACGTTAATCAAGCAGCCGGCCAGCACCGTGCCCATTGTAGATCTCAACAATCTTGCGTCCCTTACTGTGGGCATGCCAACCAACAATCCAGATCCCCAGACACTTGGCCTAACCTCACGCCATCTGGCTTATGTGATTTATACCTCTGGTTCGACGGGCTTGCCTAAAGGGGTAATGAATGAGCACCGCGGTGTCGTGAATTGTTTACTCTGGGCACAGGAGACCTATCAATTAACCCCGCAGGATCGTGTTTTGCAGAAAACACCGTTCAGTTTTGATGTTTCCGTTTGGGAGCTATTCCCGCCCCTGATGTTTGGTGCCCGATTAATTCTGGCGAGTCCCGATGGCCATAAAGATCCGCACTATTTATTGTCCGAGATAGAAAGGCGCGGGATTACTATCATCCACTTTGTACCTTCCATGCTACAACTGTTTCTTGATGCTATTCCCGCCGGACGCTGCCCTTCCCTGCGTCACATCTTATGCAGTGGCGAAGCGTTTCCATATGCCTTGCAACAGCAATGTCTGTCCCATTTTGCCCACTGTCAATTGTATAACTTATATGGCCCTACTGAAGCAGCGATTCATGTCACCGCCTGGCAATGTGTATCGGATCGTTATATTGGACAAGTCCCTATAGGGAAACCCATCGCCAATACCCAAATTTACCTTCTCGATAACCACAGAAAACCTGTTCCAATAGGTGTTTCAGGTGAACTTTACATCGGCGGAATCGGTGTCGCCCGCGGTTATCTGAATCTTCCGGAGCTAACCGCAGAACACTTCATTTCTGACCCTTTTTCTACAGACCCTGATGCCCGACTGTACAAAAGCGGCGATCTGGCCCGCTGGTTGCCGGACGGTAATGTTGAATACCTTGGTCGTAATGATTTTCAGGTCAAAATACGCGGTTTCCGTATTGAACTCGGCGAAATTGAAGCCAGACTGACACAATGTCGTGATGTGCGCGAAGCGGTTGTGATTGCCCGTGAGGATGCTTCTTATGAAAAAACAGGGGGCGAAAAGCGTCTGGTTGCTTATCTGCTTGCCAAACCGAATACAACACTGATACCGGCAGAACTACGCCAGCAACTTGCACAGCACCTTGCCGAGTATATGCTGCCCAGTGCTTTTGTGACACTTGATGCTTTTCCATTGACCCCCAATGGCAAGCTCGACCGTCAGGCACTGCCAATGTCAGACCGGTCAGCACTCGTCACCCATAATTATGAAGCCCCCATCGGAGAGGTGGAAACGGGGCTGGCTGAGATTTGGCAAGAACTGCTTAAATTGGAACAAGTTGGTCGTCATGACCATTTCTTTGAACTCGGTGGTCATTCTCTGCTCGCAATCCAACTTGCCGCACGGATACGTCAGAAACTGGAGCGGGAATTGCACTTGCAGCAACTTTTTTCCCACCCTGTGCTGGCCGACTTAGCTACCTTGATCATCGACACGCCAGTGACAACCCAAGTCGTTATTCCTGCTGCCGATCGCAGCCAACCACTGCCACTCTCTTTTTCTCAACAACGCATGTGGTTCCTCACCCGCCTCAATACAGAAGCCAGTCTGGCCTATCAAATCCCGATAGTTCAGCATCTCCGCGGGCATCTCGATCATTCAGCACTTATGGCTGCGCTTAACCACCTCGTCAGCCGACATGAAAGTTTGCGTACTCGTTTTGTCCTGATTGATGGACAGCCTTACCAACATATCGATAGCGCAGATACTGGTTTTTCTCTGACCTATCAGGATTTGCGCAGATTAGATGAAACTTCTCGCATGATCCGTGTTAACGAGTTAGTGAAACTCGAAACACAAATCCCATTTGATTTTGCTAATGAGTCAATGGTTCGAGGCCAATTGCTGCAATTGTCTGAAGAAGAACATGTGCTGATCCTTACCCAACATCACATCATCACTGATGGCTGGTCGATAGGAATCCTGCTCCGCGAACTAGGTGCTCTCTACCGTACCGCACTAGGAAAATATGGCGATCCTTTACCTCCCCTTCCCATCCAGTACGCGGACTATGCCGTCTGGCAACAGAAACGGCTACAAGGTGAGGTTCTCACTTCACAACGGAATTTCTGGCAAAAGCAGCTTCAGAATGCCCCAACATTGCTGCCTCTCCCCATAGATTACCCGCGCCCACCAGAACAAAGTTACACCGGCAAGCATGTCCCCGTTCATCTGAATGCTGACTTATTGTCTGCTCTCAAAGTTCTCGGGCAACGTCAGGATACAACGTTATTTATGACTCTGCTTGCAGCGTGGGGTATCGTGCTTGTCCGTTTGAGCGGACAGGACGATATCGTCATTGGCATTCCTGTCGCCAACCGTTCACAGAATAATCTTGAGGGATTGATCGGCTTTTTTGTCAATACCCTACCTTTACGTGTCGAACTGGGACAGTGCAACTCTGTGGCAGATCTGCTCGCTCACGTCCGTGAACGGGCGTTGGCAGTTTATGCACATCAAGACCTGCCTTTTGAACAATTGGTGGAAATTCTACAACCTGAACGCAGCCTGAGCTACAACCCGATCTTTCAGGTTATGCTGGCCCTAAACAATACTTCCACACAGCCCCTTGAATTGCCGGGTTTATCTGTCTCCTTGATAAAAACACCACACCACAGTGCGTATTTTGACCTAACGCTGTCACTGATCGAAACCCAAGATGGCCTCAGTGGTTATCTGGAATATGCATCAAGCCTATTCGACCGGACGACGGTTGAACGCATGGTAGGTTATCTCACCAATGTGCTGACTGCCATGACAACCGATGAGACACAAACCATTACCCGCCTGCCGATATTATCAGCTTCGGAGCAACAACAATTGTTGGTGGAATTCAATCCTGCTCAAATAGATATCCCACAGGATATGCTGATTCATCAATTATTCGAAGAACAAGTGCAACGTACGCCAGACGCAGCGGCAGTGGTTTTTGAAGAACAATCTCTGAGTTATCACGAACTAAACCACCGCGCCAATCAACTGGCACATAGCCTGATTGCTTCAGGTGTACGCCCTGAGGATCGTGTGGCGATTTATGTTGAACGGGGCTTAGACATGATCATCGGCCTGATCGGAATCTTGAAAGCCGGTGCCGGATACATCCCACTCGATCCAGAATATCCCATCGAACGGCTGGTTTATCAGTTATCAGACTGCAAACCTGCAATATTGCTGACTCAGAAACACTTACAAATACGCTTACCAATACAGGGGATTCCTATCTGGTTGTTGGACGATGAAACACACCAAAATCAGATGAAAAAACAGCCGGTGCATAATCCGGACAGCAAGCAAATCGGGCTCAAGCCACACCATTTGGCCTATATCATCTACACCTCCGGCTCAACCGGACATCCGAAGGGCGTCATGCTGGAACATCACAATGTAGTGAGCCTTATTTATGCCCAGTTTCAGGTCAGCAAACCCCAACCGGGTGATCGTATTCTGCAATTTGTAACCATTGCGTTTGATATTTCGGTATCAGATATTTTCCCCACTCTGGCATCAGGTGCGACACTGATTCTGCGTCCACCCCATATCAAAATACCGAATAACACTTTTGTCGATTTTTTGCGTGAACAACAAGTCACTATCATAAATATACCGACCGCCTTCTGGCATCATTGGGTACAAGAAATGAAGGCCGGACACGTCGGTTTCAGCCCCTATCTGCGCACTGTTATTGTTGGGGGTGATAAAGTGGAACACCGCTATTTAATGGACTGGCTGTCGTGCCCGGAAACGCACTCCTGCCGCTGGTTCAACGCTTATGGCCCCACTGAGATCACCGTCACTGCCACAGCTATGATGATAGATAGCAAACAGATTCCATCTATCACCAATAACATCCCGATTGGCCGACCACTGTCCAATACACGTATCTATATTTTGGATGCACTCGGTCAGCCGGTTCCTATCGGCGTAAGCGGCGAAATCTATATCGGAGGCATGGGAGTCGCCCGTGGTTATTCAAACCAACCAGAACTGGCCGCAGAGAGATTTATCGTTGACCCATTCTGCGAACACCCTAACGCCCGCATGTATAAAACAGGCGACTTGGCTCGCTGGCGATCTGATGGCAATATCGAGTACCTTGGACGCAATGATTTTCAGGTCAAATTACGCGGCTTCCGTATCGAACTGGGGGAAATTGAAACCAGACTGATGCAATGCCACGGTGTACGCGAAGCGATCGTACTTGCCCGCGAGGATGCTTCTTATGAAAAAACAAGGGGCGATAAGCGCCTTGTTGCTTATCTGATCGCAGAATCCAATATGGAACTCGTGCCAGCAGAATTACGCCAACAACTCGCGCAATACCTTGCCGAATATATGCTGCCCAGTGCATTTGTGACATTAGATGCTTTCCCACTGGCACCGAATGGTAAACTCGACCGCCAGGCACTACCAATGCCGGATCAGATATCGATTGTAACCCGCGTTTATGAAGCGCCTCTCGGCGACAGGGAAATAGCGCTAGCCAAAATCTGGCAAACATTGTTAGGACTGGAAAAAGTGGGGCGTCATGATCATTTCTTTGAACTGGGTGGTCATTCACTGATGGTAGTTAGTCTGATAGGACAACTCCGCAACTTAGGCTGGAGTCTTGATATTCGTACTGTGTTCTCTGCACCAACGCTGGCTGAAATGGCAAAAATAATGCAGGCAGTCGAAGAAAATACAACCAGATACTCCGTACCACCCAATCTTATCCCAGACGGCTGCACCGCCATCACTCCTGATATGCTGCCACTGGTTTCTCTGACTCAACACGAAATTGACACTATCGCCGCCACCCTTCCCGCAGGTATCACCAATATTCAGGATATCTATCCACTCGCACCATTGCAGGAAGGAATGCTGTTTCATCATCTGGTGCAAACACAAGGCGACACTTATCTGTTGCATACTTTATTTGCATTCGACACTCGTGAACGCCTTAATGCTTTTCTGGCAGCTTTGCAAAAGCTCATTAACCGCCACGATATCCTACGCACTGCTATCTGTTGGGAGGGATTAACACAGCCAGTACAGATTGTCTGGCGTCAGGCTACCCTGCGCATCAACACCTTTATACCAAATGGTAATAAGGATGTTCCATCTCAGTTGTTGGCGCATACAGATCCGTGCCGGCACCGTCTTAATGTGAGCCATGCTCCACTGTTTTCCGCCGATATCGCCTATGATCCGCATCAGGGTGAATGGTATATGGCTTTCTGCTGTCACCATATACTTAATGACCATATATCGCTGGATCTTATCATCACTGAAATCAATGAACTTTTGCACCAGCGTATCAAGCAATTATCTCCGGCACTGCCTTACCGTCACTTTATCGCCCAGTCCTTACGTGTACCAATATCAGATCACGAAGCCTTTTTCCGTGAGATGCTCGCCGACGTGGATACACCGACTGTCCCTTTCGGAATACTGGATGTCTACAGTGGAAACAGACAAATAACTGAGGTTATCAAACCACTTAATGCAACACTGTCCAGAAATATCCACAAACAGGCACGCAATCAGGGAGTCAGCCCTGGGGTACTGTTCCATGTCGCATGGGCACAGGTTCTGGCAAAAATAAGTGGGCGCGATGATATCGTCTTCGGAACAGTCTTATCGGGGCGTATGCAGGGAGGTACTGATATTGAACGGATTCTGGGTTTGTTTATCAATACCCTGCCTGTACGGCTCCAGCTTACAGAGAACAGCGTACAGACAACTGTACAAGCAGCCTACCGCAGTCTGGCACGGTTACTTGAGCACGAGCAAGCCCCTCTGGCACTGGCTCAACGCTGTAGCGGAGTCACACCGCCTTTACCGCTCTTCAATGCACTCCTTAACTATCGCCATAGTCAATCTGATAATAACCGGCTGAATGTGACCAATACCTTATGGGAAGGCATACGTCTGGTCACCGGACAAGAGAAGACTAACTATCCCCTCTATTTGGCGGTAGATAATCTGGGTAAAGGCTTCCTGTTGTCTGCCCAAGCTGTGCTGGGAATTGATCCGTCGCGTCTGATAGGCTATATGACCACGGCTTTGGCAGGTCTGGTTGAGGCGTTGAAACATCATCCCCAACAACCAATCATGGATATAGCCATTATGTCCGCCACCGAACACCAACAGTTACTGGCCGATTACAAGACCTCGCAAACTGGCTGCTCGCAAGATATGTTGACATTAATTCCTTGCAACAATACAGCCTCTGGCTACGAAGCCCCCATTGGTAATGTAGAAACAGCACTGGCTCAAATCTGGCAGAAATTATTGAAACTGGAACAGGTGGGTCGCCATGACAATTTCTTCGCACTGGGAGGACATTCTCTACTAGCGATACAATTACTGGCACGTATGCGCGAACAAGACATGAATATTCCATTGGCGACACTGTTCACTCATCCTACACTCTGTGAACTGGCTAAGGTCACAATCCAGTCAATGGACTGAAATTAAGCGGCTCCGCCATTTTTGGAGCCGCTTTTTCGCTAAAGTTTATTAATTAAAATTAGGCTGACCATTGGATGCGGTGACACCACCATCTATCGGCAGGTTTACACCATTAATGAAACTGGCATCGTCACTAGCCAAAAACGCAATGGCTGCTGCGACATCTGAAGGTTGACCCGCTCTTTTTAACGGAATGCGGTTATTGAAATGTTGTAGGGTTTCATCATCAAAACGTGCAGTCATGGGAGTCATCACTAAACTTGGGCACACCGCATTGACACGAACACCTTGTGCCCCATGATCCAGCGCCATGGCACGGGTCAAATTAACTACCGCGCCTTTTGATGCACAATAATGAACTCCTCCCCAATCAGCCCCTAACCCTGATACAGAGGCATTGTTGACAATACATCCTTTACTTTCAACTAAATGCGGCAAAACGAAATAACTACAATTGAGTACTCCATTAATATTGGTAGCCAGAACATCATTACCTTCTTCCGGTGAAATACTCAATAAATCACCAACCGCATAAACACCAGCGTTATTGACCAAAATATCTATCCGACCAAAATGTCTGATTGTTTCATCAACCATATGTTTGGCCGATTCACGGTTCGCCACATCTGTTTGAATCACCAACGCTTTATTCGATGACAGTTCACTGAATACACGGTTAAGCTTATCAGTATCCCGTCCTGCCAAGACAACAATGGCTCCCTCTTGTGAAAAACGCTTTGCTGTAGCCTCGCCAATGCCGCTACCTGCGCCAGTAATAATGACAACCTTATCCTCAAATCGAATCATTCTATTGTGTCCTCATTGATGTGTTTTCAAAGCTCGCTATAAATCCGGATTCCCGTGGACAAGCAGAATAAATAAGATGTAGGTTTCATTCTGCACAATCCTATATACCCTTCGTCTTTCAAGTTGCCTCTTTGTTGTCTGCGCTCACTCACCCCAGTCACATAGTTATCTATGCTCCCGGGGATTCGTTCCCTTGCTGCCGCAATGCATCTTGAAATCCATTGGGTATATAATTTCCCAATAAAGAGGGAGATTCAACCAATTAACCATGTAATATCTAATATAGTTAATGAATTTACGCTATTTTCAAGAACAGGACATGAAATCTCATCACATAATTCCGTATGGGCAGGTAATACTGAATATTTTTCTGACTTATCCTACTATGTCTTTTTTTATACTGGATGAACCATTAATTGATAGTAATATGAAAATGCTCTGGTGAAATCTCAGTGATACATTCTATGAATACCATGCATCGCATATGCCAACGGTTCAATTATTGCTGAATAATCTAATCCAATGGGAGTTTACTGGATATATCTTTATTAAGATAAGTTATCAAATTTATCAACGAGTAAATAAAAATCAAACAACGAAGATCAATATATTTATCCGATTGAGAAAAAAGGTTATTTAAAAACCCATGCCATCACATATAATCAGAAAAATGACGGATTGTTTTTATCTGTTTTATTTAAGTTAAGCAAAATAGTTTGGATTAATTAACCATGTATACTTTACCTGACATAAATATTTTTTTGCAAGGAGTGCGACATCTAATTAATACATTTTAAGGGGAAACTGATGACATACAAACAGCTTCACTCTCCCGAAATGAAATATCCGTCATGGGAATCCAATAATGCCCCGCTATTCATCGTTCTTGGACAATCTAATAGCTATGGTCACGGTACACTGTTGCCACCAGATGAAAGAATTACCCAGGGTTTAGATAATGTATTCACCCTATCCCTGCCAGAAGTCTATAGCATCAACTTTACTACCATTAATTGGACAGGATTGACCAGTTTTGGTAATGCTAATATTGGTGCTCCTGTCGGCTTAGCACGTGGTAATCAAGATCATCCTTACAATATTGCCAACCGTTTCGCTAAATTCTGGCAAGATCACATTGATCAGGGCAATACACTGAATTTACCCGATCTTTATGTAATTTTAATGGGTTACGGCGGTCAGGGCATGTATTTAAATAACCCTCCCGATAATCGCTGGGCACCAGAGCGCGATCCAAAAGACGTAGAATCCCTTTATCCCCGCGCAATTAGAACCTTACGTATGACAGTTGAATCATTGCGTAAGATGGGCAAAAATCCGCGCATTCTGGCGGTACATTGGAACCAATGGGAAGCCGAAATTGAGAGTTTAGCGGCGGCCAAAGCATCAGAGATGAATTTTACCCGAATCATCACTGGCATTAGTGATGCAATCGGCTCCCGTCAGATTCCATGGCGATTATATTACCCCCTTTCGGTAGCGTTCGATCCTCTCAATACCAGCTATGTGGATGAAGCAATCCAAGATGTTATTGCCGCTGCTCCTCAATACCGTTCACTAATTGATGCACGGAGTTCACCAAATTACACAGGCATTGCTTCTGAATATGGCGTCTTCCTGTCCGATGAAATGCATTATAATGGAAATACCCAAACTTGGTTCGCTCAACAGGAATGGGAATTAATTTTATCCGGCTATCATGGCGTTAAAATATAAATTGATACTATTTATTAACGTATTAAGTTTCATAACTCCCCCTTCGGGGGGAATAATGTTTAAAAAATAAAATTGGAGATAATCGGTTCGCTTAGAACCATTCGTTTAGAACCACGGGCATCCCTTGTTTATGAAAGAATCAACCTTTAATCAATATTTGGAACAAAGTCATTATATATATCGAATGCGGACAACTGTAGTCGCTCTTCCGTCATAGATTCCCCAATGTTAGGCCACCTCTCTAGCATTTCAAAATGTAGCCACCGATTTACATCATCGCTAAATCTAGTAGCTCTCCATGCATCCTCCATCGAATTTATTACCTGATCACTAAGAGACAACCCCACTCTCCTGTACGTATTTATTATATGGCGAAACCTATTAATTATATGAATACTCCCATAGGGAGTGTTACTTGTTATAAATTGCCCATATAAACTTAGATAGTTCCTTTCTGTGATGTTCAGCGAAAATTGTATGCCTAACGCATTAGAGATATTATCAATCATTCTTGATTCACCATTAGGGCTAATTATTTCAAACCCCAATCTATCCAACCGACGAATCACGTCATCATTTAATCCGTCAGTATATACTTTTAAAGTATAAGCACCGCTACTTACTGGATTTTCGATTTGGCGAACCCTATTTTCATGTAGCATAGACTGGAACGTCCGGGTGTATTCAGTGTTTTCTAGCAAATTATTTGCGGCTTCAGGAACCCTCCTACCACTCATCCCATGGCTAAAACTGGTTATCAGCCGATTTCCTGATCGCCGCATACCGATGGTCACGCCGCCGATGGCACCAGCTCCCATGCTGACCACACCGAGCCCCATAGAGACCCAACCGAGGATCGCAGAGGTATGGGGGTCACTGTCTTCGGTGACTGCACTGGCTATTCCTGTGGCATCAGCGGCTAATCCCAGTCCGGCCAAAACGGCCCCTCCGATGGACAGTGATGCCCCCCCTGTCGGAATGGCCAAGACGATACCAACAACTAACCCGACAGTACCAAAAACAATACCCAAAATGCCCCCCAGACTCATATGCCCACTGGGATCAGTCCGGTTTATCGGATCATTCAGGCAATAAGCATAGCTGTTGATACCGCCAGCACCGAATGGGCTCAGATTGTCCGGCGCAGTAAACCGCATCAATACAGGATTATAGGTGCGATAGCCATTGCCTAAGTGGTAAGTTCCCCATACGGGATCAAGACGCCCGCCATTGTAGGCAGGCAGGTCGGGGGCACGTTCATCTGCCGCCTGCTGTCCATGCGGGGAATAACGGTAGCGTGTTTCAGCGCCATTTCCCTTGTGGCTCAGCAGCACGCTGCTGTGTTTATCCGTCCCCAGCAAATGCACCTCTGGACCTGTCACCGTCGCAACCGTTTCTCCGTGGGCATGTAACAGACGGGTCGCGGCCCCGCTTTCCCGTAATATCTCGGCTACACGGATCGCGCCCTGATAATAAAGCTCATAGGTTTTTTTTGTGCCAATTTTCTTTGCATCAATTCCTTCTGCATCAATGTATTGCAGCACCAAGCGGTTGGCCGCGTCATAAGCGTAATCACTTGTGGCCACATTTAAACGCACTGAACTCAACCGTCCCAGCGCATCATAAGTTAAATGACGCCCAGCCTCATCCCGGATCAATCTTCCCGCGTTGTCATAAGCCAATGTGATGGTGGCTGGATAACCGGGATGGGTATGGGTTACCCCGTGCAACTGACAGGGGTCTGCTTCACTGTAAGTGAACGTTGCCGTATCACTGTGGCCATCTTCAAGTGTGGTTATACAAGTTTGGATATTACCCAGAACATCATAGGTAAAGCGCTGACAAGCAATGCCAAAACCGTAGGCATCACGGGAAAGCTCCGAACCGGTGCAGTGGTATTCCCTCAACCAGCTGCGCGCGGGATCATAGGTGTAGGTTTCCTGCCGTAACACGCCGGACGCCTGCGAACGGGTGCTACGGGAGATCACCTGTCCCTTGACGTTATAGCCCTGTTCTAACGTCAGCGTATCAGTGTTAGTCCAGAGCTGACGATTGACCTCACGACCAAAATCATCAAAACTCAGGGTTATGGTTAATTTTTGGTTGTGTTGTTTATCATGAACCATCCAACTGTTTACACGACTGGCTGTATCATAGGTTAAAGTGATCTCAATATCCGAATCTCGCCTTGCTATCGGACGGCCAAATGAATCAAAGCGCGTATAACATTTTTCCCCCGTCACATCCTTGTAATCCGTCATCAGGCCAAGGGGAGAATAGGTATAGTCGACCGCCCGGACGGCGTCAGCCTGTCCATCTTCAAAATGGTAACGGGTCTGACGCAACCGCCCCGAGGCGGTATAGCTCATCTCATGTGTAGCTATCTGCGAGGCAGAAGCCTGAGTCATCGCCCCCGTTTTGAGATCATAACTAAAGCGTTGTTCTATTCCTTCTGCCTCCACTTTCGTCAGGGCGTTCCCTAATAAAGGCTCATAGTGATGTGTGACTGTCTGAGCCAAAGGATCAATGGACTGGCTGGGATAAGGACTTCCCCCCTGATAAGTATGACGGTAAGTACGTCCGCCACAGGTGGTGGCAATATTGCGCTGCAGGCTGTCAAAATCGCGAGTCCCCAATACATGACCACCAGCCTCAATTTGAGTCAGTAAATTGCCAGCACTGAAAGGGGCATAGTTTTTTCGGATCACCGTGCCATCACTGTGTTTGATGGCTGAAACCCGGCTAAACAGATCGTAAATATATTCTGTCTTTTGGTTAAGCTCATCGATGGTGGCCCGTAATCGTCCCAGGCCATCATAATGGTGGATCTGTTGACTATAAAGCTGCCCTTGGCTGTCATAGTGTGTAATGGTG
Organism: Xenorhabdus vietnamensis; assembly: GCF_002127535.1. Taxonomy (GTDB): domain Bacteria; phylum Pseudomonadota; class Gammaproteobacteria; order Enterobacterales; family Enterobacteriaceae; genus Xenorhabdus; species Xenorhabdus vietnamensis. Next base: position 227,464 of record NZ_MUBJ01000004.1, on the reverse strand, counting down.
ACGGGCTGGTGACGGGCATTATATACCACGGTTGTTTTACCAAAACGCAGCCCTTCAGCCAGTCGGGTGATCTGTGCAGTCCGGGTAGCAGGATCGTACTCGTGTCGGAGACGCTCTCCAGTATCCTTTATCACAAGATATCGCTGTCCCCAATCATCATATTCAAAACACTGACCGGAAGAAACTTGAGCAATCGCGCCCGTCCCCTCACCGACGGGCAGCCAGTCATGGCTGACATGTTTCTCTACACGCCCCCCATTGTCATAGATGGTTTCAGACACCAAACGCCAGCCCTGTTTTTCCTGCCCTTTCTCCAGTTTCTCCTGCTGATAAGCACGCCCCAGCCCATCAAAGCGGGTACGCACCTGATTCCCCCAAGCATCAGTTTGTGTTGTTGTTACCGCACCGGCATCTTCAATGGCATAGGCATACGTTATCTCCCGGGCGTAATCGGTTCCCTCATTATTGAGGCGTTTCAGGATGCGCCCAAAAGTATCATAGTGATAACGTGTTGTACGGCCCTGCGCATCCACCTCATGCCATAATTTGCCACTGACCCGCGATTGTGTGCGTTGGGTGGCTATGCTGAGTTGGTCATGCCCTGTCCACTGAATACCCTGCACCAGCGCCTCTCCCTGAAGGACATAGCTGAAAACTTGCTGGCTCGTCCATGCCTGACCGCCATCCTGTGTACCATGCACCGTTTCATCAACCCGGTGAAGACGGCCATGATGAGGTGAAGTGACTTCATTCACATAGTGAGTCTGTCTTTCAAGCAGTAGCCGACCTGCGCTGAATGTCCCCTGATAGGTACGCACGACAGCATAGGACAAGGGTGAACCGAGGCGGGCTGGCAACTGAGCATAGCGATAGATTGTTTTGTAAACAGGTACCTCCTCATAGATCCCCTCGGGGGAACACTGACCCGGCGTGACGGTCTTGGACTTGACGAAACGCACAAAACCATGGGGATCTGGCGGACAGGCCCCCGCCTCCCCACTGGCGGGATAATAAGTCCAGTCGGTACGTGTGCCATCCGGCGCAATCTGCACGGTGGGATTACCTGAGCCATCAAACTGTATCTGATGGTTTTCCCCGTTGGCGGCCTCATTAAAGCGGACAATCGCCGATTTCGGCATCTGAAATTGCGGGGGCTGATCCTCAAAATCAACGCCAATCTGTGCATAATACTCTGTCTTATGATGACGCTTACAATCATTTTGCTGGATCACTTCTGAGGTCAACAGATGATAATTGTTATAGCGCCGGGTGATATGGCGCTGTGTTTTCCCCTCCTGCCAGCTTTCGGTCGAGCCATATCGGTAATAAGTAAAAATGTTATAAAGATAATCCTCATCACGGCTCCAGTTTCCTGCTGCCCCATAACCCAGAAAATTAAAATGGGTGTATTCATAAGTGCGCACAATATCAGGGCCATGACCGGGCGATTGTGTGTACCGAGCGACATAGGGCAATATCGGCAGATTCGCATTGTCTGGGAGCTGATGGCCGTCAGAATTATAGTCCACAATTTCCTTCAGCCCCGTCGGGGACAAGACCTGTGTTAAAAACCGGTTATCCGTGTCATAGTCCATCTCCCATTTCAACATTTGGCCCGCCACGCCTTTTTGGATACTGACCATATACTCATTATTAAATAATAATTGAATATCATAGGATTCAGAGGTGTTTGGCCAGACCGTTATTCGTGTATAGGCGCCCAATTCATAATGGATATTTAACAACGCTTTCTCTTCATCGGCTATTGAAGACAGGTAGGGAATAGTGCTCAAATTAAAATGCCAACTTAATTTTAAAGAGTAGCCCAGCGGGTTAACTATCTGTATCGGCACTTTAAGATCAAACGCATTTTGGGGTCCGGTCAGCACTTCAACTCGGCCGGATTTATGAATCACTCGATAAACATTTTTAGTCACATCTTTTTCAAAACGTATAGCATTTTGCTTGTACTGCCTTAAAAAGACAGTCTCTGCGGTTTCATCCACCTTATAGCGTTCCCCAGTCGATAAGATTAAAAGCCGATTCTGGGCATCATACTGAGTCAATCCGATAGAAAAACCCGCACCAAAGCCAATATCATTCGTATTCAACGGGCTATAAGACAACATAATTGCCTGTTCCGGCCCAAGGTAATTATTACCGATAAGATGTGCAATCGGCATCAAATAATTAAACAGACCGGTCCGGGGATCAACATTACCTATCGCAGCACTCTGAAAATTATGGACATTAGAAAAAAAATTACTATTCATCTTCTATTTCCTTCATCTTTATTTCATGGAAACATTAAGATATCCATCTGTATTATCTTATATATCATTAGAATTAATCAGGCTATCCTGTTAATATCACATGATTGCATCCTTATTAAAATTAAAACTATCTTATATAAAACAGATATCTTACCAATCGCTGATATTCTCAATCTTATTTTCATTCATTATAAATGATAAAACCCACTGTACAATTCAGTATAAATACACTATAACAAGAATTAACACAACTTTCATTTAAATCACTTTTTATTCTAATTCATCATTCCTTTACATCCTCAATATGAATCTTTTCTTTTTCAGTTTCATTTTTATTATTGTGCTTCAACAAAAATTTCCCTCTATTACCATATTGATCATAGATAAAAATCTCTATATCCTTCCATCTATCCTGTAGCTTAGGAAAAAACGAACTACTCACATATAATACAGTAAAGCAGATGGCATTAGGCTTTTGTCTAATCATGATCCCTAATTCAAAATTTATAGACAGCTCCATCCACTTAGTATTCCCGACAGAAATCCACTTTTTTTTACCTAAAGGCCAAAGGAAATGTATATAATATCCATCATACCCGTAGTCATGATGATATAACTGATAAGCACCACAATCTGGTATGTCATCAGATTGTAATTTTGTAATATATCGTTTTCCATAGTTGTCTTTTACTTTGAGCGATACATATGTATTATACTGTAACCAATTTCCTCCCAACTTTTTTCTAATTGACTGATCACCAAGATTATTAACAATAAACTTACGTTCTATTTCTAAGCTATCCTTTGTATAAATGACTTCACCTATTGCTTTTAACTGAACGTGATCATCATAAATTTCTCCATATGCTGTAGAATGTTTTCCATCTGGCGCGTGCACCAATGCACCGATTTGTTTAACTTGATTGACCTCTTTAGCTGAACAGTAGACATAAAAGGTAAATATCTTAAGCCCCTTAGATTTATTAATTAAATTTACACTATCCCGCTCAATAAGCGTTAGAGGGTTTGGAACTATAATACTTGGGGTTGCAGTAAATTCATTTGGCATATTCCTATATGACCATTTAAAATCACTTTTTTCTTGTGCGTTCCGAATAAGCTTTTCCCCTGTATTGTAGTCAATAAGAAAAATACTCTCGGTGAGATCATCTAAGAGTTCCTCACTAATATCTTTTATAACATTATCTTGCGCATTTTTTAATTGAATGTAGACATCTATTGTTGCCATATTTCTTCCATTAGCAAACATTATCATTTCCTTATTTTTCTCATTAATACTATTGCGACGTAATCTTATCCTTAACTCTGAAATACTATTCCATTTGTTATTTTTATCGTAAGATTTAATCTTATTCATAAAGAATTCCTTTATATTAAATGTTATCAAACAAAACATTCTCAAAGAGAATACTTTCAAAACCATCTTGGAATATAAATAGATAATTATAATTAAAAAATAATTTAACAATCAAGATATTGTTATGTTACACATAATATCCTCTATATATTCCAACAGAAGGCCATGATAATACCCATGACTCAAATACGAAGATTTTCACTATTAAGTTTAGAAGAAAAATAATATACATCAATTAATAAAACAAAAAACAAACAGTAAATTTAGGTAATAAGCTCAGCCCCCATTTTTCTTATAATAACCCTACCGGCTTCTGTTAAGTTCAATTCCCGGCTATCCAACTGTCTGACAGCCCATTTTTTCCTTAAAAAAGTATCAAGTAACGATGCCCCTAAAAAACCACCAAGATGAAATCGCCATTCACTCCAATCAAGGCAGGAGCAGGCAAATATTCGCCGAGAAGAAGTATCTGCATCACAACATATCCCAAAAGAAGTCAGGAACTCTTTACCTATTGACGTTAATGCATAATTATCAGTCATCCACTGATTCGCTAACAAGCTATCATGAATTTTTACCGCAATTTCCCCTGCCATATGGTCATAGCAAGTTCGGAATATGCGCAGCGATTGAGGTGTGGAAATTCTGGCAATATTCGGATATCCGCCATGAGCGAAATGCATCATGTTTTCTAATAAATTAGCCACTGCTGCATTAGTGATCTTAAAATAACGATGCCGCCCCTGTTGAACGTAGCTTATTAAATTTTCTGCTGCCAGACGATTTAAATGGGAACTGGTTGTTGACGGAGCAACATCGGTCGCAGCACTTAATTCAGTCGCTGTATAGGCACGCCCATCCATCATCAAAAACAACATACGGGCACGTGTGCGATCTGCCAGTACTGCTGCAATGGCCGCGACTCTGTCTTCAAGATTACATTCATGCATATTTTGATAACCATCGAAGTGAATATGATTTCAACAAGATATCTTAGGCTTTTTTATTCTTCAAGGGGACAAAATGTTAGCTGTTATATTTGAAGTCGAAATTGCAGAAAACCAAAGCAAACATTATTTTGATGCCGCAGCTGCAATCTCACCATTATTAAACACCATTCCGGGATTTATTTCCGTAGAACGTTTTCAAAGTATCAGCCATAACAATAAATATCTTTCTCTCTCTTACTGGCGTGATGAAGAAGCGATAAAACAGTGGGGAAATAATTGCCAACATCAGGAAGCACAAGAGTTAGGACGCAATAGCATTTTTGCCGGTTACCACCTGAGAGTCGCCGCCATTATTCGTGATTATGAGATGCATACACAGGAGGAACAGCCAACAACGATATAAACTGACCAAATATTTTAATTACGTTCCCGTTTAATTATTATTGGGTGATAATATCAGGAACCATTATCCCCAATATTTTTCTTTAATGATATGCAGATAATAAATCCAGCGAATACTATATCTTTATTTTTCATCTTAATAATTCTTAATTAGGATCTATTAATTCAATATACTGGAAACGGGCATGATACGAATCGACCAAAAAACATCCAGTACCAATATCCAACAGAAAACATAACTGTCAATAAATTGACCACCAATTGCAATATATTGTCTGAAAATCCTTTCACTCCCTTAATCATCAAAAAAATCATAAAAGGCACCAGAAGAAAAAAACACAAAGGTGCTGTCAATGCTCTGTCATCATTAATGGTAAAATTATTCATCACATCACAAATTGTATTGAACCCTTTTTCTCCAATCATCCAGTCATAATCAATTGTTGCTAAACAACCAATCAATATCGTACTGAACAGGATAAAAATAGCACAAAAGAGTAAATTTATAATTTTCATGTTTATTTATTCTTATCATCTATAGGTAAGACAAGATCTCACCCTGCCCTAAAATCATCGAGACACACCAATGATTTATATCAAAAAATCTAATGCAATATTCTTCTTTCCTATCAAAGATAAGATCTTGATCACAAGATAAAATAATATAATAAATAAAAAAATTGGAATTTACCAAGGAATAGAGAGTTTTACTCTCGCGAATTTTTGACAAAAATTACCATTTAAAAAGATTGATGATAAGTCTATTTCACCATATTCTCTGCTATATTTTTCCCAAAATCATTCATATAAGAGATAAAAGAAAGCTAAAACATTTTCTATAACGATAATTCTTGAAATTTATTCTCTCTAGATTTTCAATACATCATCATTTATTTTCATGTCATTATTTATACAAATGTTGTTTGATAATTACTCTTTGTTATTTTGAAATTGCTAATGTTTTTATGTGGAAGATATATGTTGGAAACAGATAAACAACAGGATATGCAATTGCGGAAAATGTAAAAATGGAGAAAGAAATAAACCCTTGCCTTCCAATTCAATGGAAAAAAGACAAGGGCCTACAAATAGAACGCGCTATATACTAAATCTTAATTAGCGATACATCTCAAACAAAGACATGCCTTTTAAGTCAGTAAATGCCTTGAAGGAAGCCTGCAATGCGGCTTGTTGCTGGTAATAATCGGAAATAGCGGATGTCCAATCGACATCAACCAATTCTCCCATACGCACTTTATTAGACATGCTGCGTTCACTACTCAGTGAATCCAGTTTGTCCAATTCTTGCAGCTGCAACCCGAGAACCGCTTCCACAGATGAAAAGTTATTCTGGCTATTGCGGATACCACGGTTGGCTTTATCCATCAGCTCCACGGCTTCCTTTTTTTCGTCTTCACTGGCAGTACTATAAGGCATTTTTAATGCTTTGATCGCCATATCAATGGAAGCGAAAATATCTGATTCACTCGTGGTTTTGCCATCAGGTTCTTTAATCGGGCTGTCGGGCTGGGATAAAAAAACCTGATGACCAGTATGAGCGATAATCATCGAACGGTTATCATCTACTTTCTGCGTGATTTGTTCATGACCACCGACATAACTTACCTTTCCGCTGCTATCTGCGACGAAAGGCGGTACATCCGTCTTGTAGCCAGCAAAAATATAACGATTATTACCATCTGTTTTGTTACCTAAATTCAGCAATTGTTGTTTAAGACCTTCCAACTGCTGTGCATAGGTTGCTCGATCTTGCTCACTATGCTCATCTGCGGCTGCCACCCACGTTTCAAAAACATTATTCGCAACTGTTACGACATTTGAGATAATGTTCAATTGCTCAGACATGGTATTTTTGGCAAAGATACGGGCAGTGGCAAACTGCTGGTTTTTTGATTCAGATTGAGAAACCATGATGCTCTGCGAAGCTGCCAAAGGATCATCGGATGGATTAATTACCCGACGACCACTTGACAGTTGCTCACTCGATTTCATCCATTTTGACTGGGAGTCAAAAATCCCATTCATTTTCTGAGTATATAATTGATTCGTACTTACACGCACAATATCATTTCCTTTTTATCTTCAGCCAAACGGTGATTAACGAATACCCAAAATTGCATCAAACAATGTTGTTGCGGTCTGGATCACGCGGGCGTTTGCCAGATAATACTGCTGCAAGCGTTGTAATTCGCCGTATTCTTCATCCATATTGACGCCAGAAATAGACTGGCGAGTTGAGTTAACTTTATCAACTATATGTCCCTGAGTGTCGACGCTCACTTGAACTCTATTCGCAGTACTGCCCACGGTGCTGACCAGTGATGCATACGCTTCTGTAAAGGAAGATTTGCCATCAACCAAATCCTTATTCTGCAATTCAAGGAATTTCTTCGCATTGCGGTTATCACTTGGACCCGCATTTTTGTCACTGGCCATCGCCAATAAGGAAGAATCATTTTTCAGATTAGGATTCACTTTCAAATTTGCTACGACGTTGCTGACTGTTTTCAGGGTGTAAGTATCGTGTTCTTCTGCCTTGGCAGAATCGAGCCTGACTTTCAGTCCATCAAACTCCAGCGTATCCCCGCCTTTTTTCACCGGGATCATCGCACTGTCAGAAACACGTTGAACTTTCCAATCTCCGCCTTCAAATTTGAGAGTATAGTCACTGGCTTTTACTTTAGTGGTATCGGCATATTCCACCGTAATCTCAGCCGTGCCTTTGTTGTTGCTATTGGAAATGACTACAGGCTTGGTGAAATTAAAGAAATCTTCACCCTTCTTGTTGTGCAGGTCAAAACCGCTATTCTGCACCTGATTGAATTGGTCCGCCATCACCAGAGCCAATTGGTTCAATTTATTGCGGGTTGGGTCCACCACTTCTTTGCGCACTTGTAATACGCCGCCCAATGCACCTTGGGAGATAAAGCGTTCGTCAATTTCTCTGGTACCAACTGTACCGTTGTTGTAGCCCAACGTGATACGGCTACTATCAGTGCTGGATGGAATCGCTTCCATTTGATAGGACTTATTGCCCGATACCAGCATCATGCCACCACCGAATGAGACGTTATAAGTGTCACCATCCTGCTGAACGACATTGATTTCCACCAATTGATTTAATCGGTTAACTGCTTCATCACGCTTATCCAGCAACGCCAGTGGTTCGCCCCTACCTGCACCGCGCATACGCGTAATTTCATTATTCAGTTTGGCGATTTCTTCCGCGTATTTATTGATCTCCTGAACATTGTGTTCAATTTGGGAATTAATGCCGTGATCTATCTGGCGCAGAAACCCATCAGCTTCTTGGAATCGGCTGACCAAACCTTGCGCTTTGTCTAACACCGTTGTTCTGGCTGCGCTGTCTTTCGCATTGCTTTCAACAACACCCAAACTCTTGAAGACATCTTCGATAGAGTTAGACAGGCTGGCGTCTTTATCTGCCAATAGATTATTGATTTGAGTAATCTGTTGATTGTAAGCCTTCAATGCGGCAAGTTTAGTTTGCCCTGCATTGTATTCCTGGCTGATGAATTCACTGTATTCACGGTTAATGGTGCTGACAACCACTCCGTTGCCGACAAAGCCCACTGGCGACATGGTTCCATTATTTTGCGTCATCACGGTAGTCTGTCGGTTATAGTCCGCGTTTTTGGAGTTGGCAATGTTATTACCTACTACACCCATTGCCACCTGCGCAGCATTAATACCACTCATGGCAGTATTCATTAGACTATTGGACATATGTAGATCCTTTTACGTTTTCTTTAAACCTCCATTGGTGGGAGGTCATTCACTGTTACAGTTATCGGCAAAGCTCCCTGTTCCTTGAACAAAAATGCTCTTGATTTCGATACCCACGGTTCAATACTGGCCTGCTTAGAACAAGATTATTTAAAACAAGTTATCGAAATCATAGGCATAGGCTTTTGCCATTTGATTGCCTGTATTTTTTAACTGCTGGATCAGTGACACTAATTTTTTGGCATAGCCAGGATCGGTAGCATACCCCGCATCCTGCAAGGAGTACGCCCCCTGCTCTGCCGTTGTTGATTGCGCTACTTTGGCGTAACGGGGATTTTCCGTCAGTAATTTGACGTAATCTGTTATTGCCTCCACGTAGGAACCATATACACGGAAGCTGTCCTGTATTTTCTTCGGTTCACCATCAATGTATTCCGTCGTCATAATATTGGTGACAGGCCCTTTCCAATATTTTCCTGCTTTGATACCAAACAGGTTATGGCTTGGTTTACCTTCTGTGGTCAGAATTTCCCGTTGCCCCCAACCGGATTCCAGAGCAGCCTGCGCAATAATTAATAAATGCGGAATACCGCTTTGCTGGCTTGCCAACTGTGCCGGTACGGAGAGCATGGAGACAAAGCCGGCGCTTTGCATTGGCAATGGCTTCGACTTAGTGGTTTCATTGGAAAAAGATGAAGAAGCGTTTTCAGGCATGGTTCGGCGCATGAAATGCGCCAGTGCCTGCTTCGGCAATGTTTGCAGGATTTCATTATCCAGCGGCATCGGCATGGTGCCAGCCAATTCACTAGGCATATTATTAGCGTTAGAGAATTGCTTGACGATCATATCGGCAAAACCCAATCCCTTTTGGGAAAGGTCTTGGGCAATTTGCTGATCGTACATCGAAGTATAAAAACGCGTCTGGTCACTGCTCAACATACCATTCTGTGGCAACGAGGAACGCATACTTTTCAGCATCATCTGAACGAAGACGCCTTCCAGTTGTTGGGCTACTTGCCGTAGCCCTTGTTGTGGTTCCTGTGACAGTTTAGCTTTTAGTGAATGCAACGAATTCACATCGTATGCAGCATTGGACATTGTCAGAAAATCATTCATCAGATAATCTCCAACTTCGCGCGCAGACAGCCTGCACTCTCCATTGCCTGCAAAATCGACATTAAATCTGTTGGCGTTGCACCGAGTGCATTCAACGCACGCACAACTTGAGTCAGATTCGCGCTGGCATTGACTTTTTGCAATGCGCCACCCTGTTCCTGAATGCCAATACCTGTATTGCGGGTCACGACGGTATTTCCTCCCGCCAATGGTGTATCAGGCTGACTGACCGCGGTTTGACGTTCAACCGTTACCGAGAGACTACCATGTGCAATCGCACAGCTATCCAATGTGACATTGCGGTTCATGACCACAGACCCTGTACGGGAGTTGAAAATCACTTTGGCATCACCATCATTGACGCGAATATTTACATTCTGAACCTGAGACAGAAACTTAACCTGCTCGCTGTTTTCGATTGGCAGACGCAACTGAACAGTACGAGAATCCAGCGGAGTTGCCGTTCCTGTTCCTTTCAAACGGTTGACCGCATCACTAATCTGCTGGGCCAGACTGAAATCATCATCATTCAATTGCAGGTTTAGCGTACCTTTCTGGCCGAATTGCGTCGGTAATTCACGTTCAATCACCGCACCATTTGAAATACGTCCACCTGCAAGCTGGTTGATTTTAATGCTGTTCCCGCCCGCACTCGCACCAGCTCCTCCCACGAGGATATTCCCCTGAGCCAACGCGTAGATCTGATTATCCACCCCTTTCAGCGGAGTCATCAGCAATGTACCACCACGCAGACTCTTGGCATTACCCAATGAGGAAACCACAACGTCAATGTTTTGCCCTGAACGCGCAAAAGGTGGCAGCTTTGCTGTCACCATTACGGCAGCTACGTTCTTAAGCTGCATATTCGTACCGGATGGCACGGTAATGCCCAACTGTGACAGCATATTGCTTAGACTTTGAGTGGTAAAAGGCGTCTGCATGGTTTGGTCACCCGTGCCATCCAGCCCAACCACCAGACCATAACCAATCAGTGCGTTATCCCTAATTCCCTCAATGGTCGTCAAGTCACGAATACGCTCCGCAAAAACACTGGTAGACACGAACGTACCAGACAGCACCAATAAAAGCGTAAAAAGGCTGGCAACTAATTTTCTCATCCTGACCATCCTCTTTTAAAACGGTGAGATATTCATAAAGAAACGTTGCAACCAGCCCATATGCTGCGCTTCGTTGATATAGCCATCACCAACATACTCAATGCGGGCATCTGCAACTTGGTTGGAACTCACTGTATTGTTGCCGGTGATCGTGCGCGGGTTAACAACACCAGAAAAACGAATAAATTCTGTTCCCTGATTGATCGCAATCTGTTTTTCCCCTACCACATGCAGGTTGCCGTTTGCCAGCAACTTATTCACGGTCACTGTAATCGTGCCCTTGAATGTATTGTTGGCATTCGCTCCACCTTTGCCGCCAAACTCACTATTGCCTTCCATGCCCAAATCGGTTTTCTCACCACCTATCAATCCCTGCAAGAAACGAGGGGTCAAGGCAGCCGTGAAACCGGTTTTTCCATTGCGGCCGGCATTGGCCGAAGAGTTTTTGCTCGCACTGACGTTCTCTTGCAAAATAATGGTCAGCGTATCACCGATATTACGTGGGCGGCGGTCTTCAAACAGCGGTTGATAACCGTAATAGACCGGTTGGACAACTTGAAAAATTGAACCATTCGGCGTTGGAGCAGGCGCTTCGGTGGGATTTGCGGTTGTCTGTCCTTTCACCAGCGGCTTGTGCGGCATATAAGCACAACCCCCTAATGTCAGGGCCGACAATGCTAGTACCGCCACAGATATGCTGATACGCCACTTATTTCTCTGGTTTTTCCGTAAACCAGTGGAGCCATAAGCTACATGGTTTTTAGCATGGCTTTCGGCAACGGGCATTGTATCCATCTTCTATGCTCTTAAGTTTATCGTAGATAATAGTGGAGGAACGCTTTCCCCCACCATTAATGATTAGGTTATAACTGAGTCAGTTTTTGCAGCATCTGATCAGATGTCGATACTGCTTTACTGTTGATTTCATAGGCTCGCTGAACCTGAATCATATTGACCAGTTCTTCCGCTACATTGACGTTAGACGTTTCAACATAACCTTGATAGAGCAACCCTGCACCATTGATGCCCGGTGCATTTTCTACCGGAACGCCGGAACTGTTGGTTTCCAGATACAGGTTCTCACCGACGCTTTCCAAACCGCTTTCATTGATAAACGTGGTCAGCGTCAGTTGTCCAACCTGCTGAGGCGCGTTTTGCCCCTGCACGTTTACGCTGACGATACCATCACGGGCAATGCTCATTTTGGTGGCATTATCCGGAAGGATGATCGCAGGCACGACCTGAAAACCACCGGCTGTCACTAACTGACCATTTTGATCCACTTGGAATGATCCATCGCGGGTATAGCCTGTTGTGCCATCGGGCATCTGAATTTGGAAGAAGCCCTGCCCTTTGATTGCCACGTCTTTGCTGTTACTGGTCTGTGCCAAATTGCCCTGATTGTGCAGGCGTTCGGTCGCTACCGGACGCGCGCCTGTACCAATCTGCAACCCTGATGGCAGGTTAGTCTGTTCAGATGACATTGCACCCGGCTGACGTTCTGTTTGATAGAGCAAATCTTCAAATACCGCTCGCTGGCGTTTAAAACCATTGGTGCTGACGTTTGCCAGGTTGTTGGCAATAACATCCATATTTGTTTGCTGAGCATCCAGCCCAGTCTTGGCAATCCATAAAGATCGGATCATGAATTTATCCCCTGTTCCCGATTCAGCTCATAGCGAGAATTTGATTAGCCCGCTGCGCATTTTCATCGGAACTATGTATGACTTTCATCTGCATCTCAAAACGACGTGCATTAGCGATCATGTTCACCATGCTTTCCACTGGATTGACATTACTGCCTTCCAGTACACCCGGCATGATTTTCACTTCCGTGCTGGCCGCCAGCTCATTGCCCTGTTGTTCCCGTGCCTGTGGCGTTAAGTGGAACAAACCATCATCGCCCCGCACCACTTGATTAGCTTCTGGTTTAACGATTTTCAGTTTGCCAATCTGTCCCAACAAAGTTGGCGGATCGCTGGCAATCAGGGCTGAGATGGCACCATCGGCGGCAATAGTCAGTTCAGCCTGCGGCGGAACATCAATCGGCCCGTTTTCGCCCATCAACATGCGCCCCTGCACCATCAGTTGCCCTTCGGGAGAAATCTGGATGCTACCATTGCGGGTATAGGCTTCCGTCTCATCTTCGAGCTGGACAGCCAGAAAGCCACCTTGTCCGACAGCCACATCTAACGGGCGAGAGGTATAATTCATTGGTCCCTGACGGCTATCCATGCCGGGGGTAGAAGCAACGGTCAATGTGCGCGTCGGCAGGGTTTCACCTTCAATCGGTACGGCACGCAATGCAGCAAGCTGAGCCTTGAAGCCCGGCGTTGATGCGTTGGCCAGATTGTTGGCAGTAACAGCCTGATGTTCCAGCGTTTGGCGCGCTGCTCCCATAGCGGTATAAATGACGTGATCCATAAAACTATCCGCCTGAGGCTATTAACGCATGCTGACCAGCGTTTGCAGAATTTGATCCTGCGTCTTGATGGTCTGGGCGTTGGATTGATAGTTACGCTGGGCGACGATCATACTGACCAGCTCTTGGCTCAGATCTACGTTAGAGGCTTCCAACGCACTATTGATCAGCTTACCGAAGTTACCCGAACCTGCGACACCCACAACCGGACCACCAGATGCACCGGACTCTACCCAGACGTTATTGCCTTGCGCAGCCAAACCTTCAGGGTTAGCAAAGTTTGCCAGTACCACCTGACCTAATACTTGTCTCTGGTTGTTGGAATATCTACCGTAAATTTTGCCGTCATCTTCCACACTGTAGTCAATGAAACTACCTGCGGCATAGCCATCTTGTATGGGATTCGAGACAAAATCTGTCCCGATGTTCTGCTGTTTACTACCAGAAAAATCGATGAAGATTTCTGCCTTATTTGAACCATTCAGAGGTTCTACATCGAATTTGAATACATTATTGGTGCCGACCATTTGACCATTGCCGTCAAATTGCACATCACCCAACTTCTTAAGGCCAGAAACCTCTACAGAAATATCCTTAGCATAAAATTCCCATTTATTCTTATCGTCTCTTTTCACGAAGAATATATTAAGATCATGCTGATTACCCAGACTGTCAAAAACTGGCAGAGTTGTACTGTAGCTAAAACTGGCTGGATTATTTGGATCAAAGGCGGTTTTTAGCGGATCAATCGCTGAGTGCATTGAATTCAGCGTAGCTTTCAACTCAGCTTTTGTGGTTGCTTTCGCACTCAATATATCCTGTGGAATCGAAAGCGGCTCTACTGCTCCACCTTGCTGAATTTCTCCGTTTACCGCCGGATAACCCGTCAGCTTCATGTTCTGCATATTGATCAGATTACGCTCTTTATCCATTTGGAACTGACCATTACGGGAGTAGAAAATATCACCGTTGGTATCCTGCATACGGAAAAAGCCGCCCTGTGTAATTGCCATATCCAACTGGCGATTAGTCTTGGTGGTTGAGCCATCTTTAAAGTTCTGCAACATACCAGAAACTTTAACACCCAAGCCCACTTCTGAGCCGCTGAAAATGTCCGCAAAAGCAGCGGAACTAGATTTAAAGCCAAATGTCGCTGAGTTTGCGATGTTATTACCAATAACGTCCAAATTACTCGCTGCGGCATTCAAGCCACTAACCGCTTGTGAAAAAGACATATGTCCTCCGTTTAATTAAAGAATCTGACGAACTTTATCCATGGTTACCGTACCCGTCAGCCCTAAATCTAATTTAGTGCCATCCTCACCCCGTGTAACGCCTAAAACTGGAGCAGACGTTAACGGAAGTGCCACTAACGCTTCATCTTGATAGCTTGCGGAAACGGTGAAGCTATACTTACCGGTTGCCACCTCCTTGCCATCTGCGTCTTTGCCATCCCATAACAGTTTATGAACACCAGCATTTAAATTGCTAATGCTCATTTCCCGAACAACTACGCCATCTTTGTCTTTTATTGTGACTTTGACATTATCGGCAGGTCGGGTCAGTTCAACACCATATCGACTGATGTCGATGCCTTTTTCTTCACTGGAACCGACTAAAATCTTATCGCCAAGAATCATGACGTGATGACCAATCAGCGATGTTGTTTGCATTGCTTGATTGTTGTCCATCTGCCCAACAATAGTTCCCAGTGTTTTATTGAGTTTTTCAATACCTTCAACGGTACTGATCTGTGCAATCTGAGCAGTTATCTCATTGTTTTGCATTGGATTGGTTGGATCTTGGTTTTTGAGCTGTGCGATTAATAAGTTCAAGAAATTATCTTTAATATCTTCGCTGCTTTGTGGTTTTATTTTACTCGCGGGAGCAAGTTCACCTACCGTTGAATTATCCAACGAATCATTGATTGAAGTGGTCACTGCCATAGTGGAATTCCTGTCACTGACCCAGAGTCAGCGTTTTCAACATGATGGACTTAGTGGTGTTCAATACTTCAACATTCGCCTGATAGCTGCGGGAAGCAGAGATGGTATTAACCATTTCCCCGACAACATCCACATTCGGCATACGCACATAGCCTTTTTCGTCGGCCAGCGGATTGCCCGGCTGGTATTCGAGGCGGAAAGGCGTGGGATCATCCACTACTTCGCTGACACGAACACCGCCTATTTCCTGTCCTGCTGGCGCAGCAACACGGAAAACCACTTGCTTGGCGCGATAGGGTTCGCCATCCGGCCCTACGATACTATCGGCATTCGCCATATTGCTGGCGCTGACGTTCAGTCGCTGAGACTGAGCGGTGAGCGCAGAGCTGGCAATCTCAAAAACACTGAGTAGAGACATTCCCGTTATCCTTGTGACTGTAGAACTGACATCATGCTTTTAATTTGCGCATTCATCATGGTAAGTTCGGCCTGATATTTCAGGCTGTTATCTGCGAAATTGCTACGTTCCATATCCATGTCAACGGTATTTCCATCCATGGCTGTCTGGAATGGCACCCGATATAGCAGATCCATCTCCAAACCTTTTTCATACTGACCGGGAATATGTCGATCGGAAGTCAGAGTTAGCTCAATTCCATTCCCAGATACATGACCATGTGCCATTACCTTGTTCAGTTGAGCAGCAAAATCGATATCACGCGCCTGATAGCCAGGGGTATCTGCATTGGCAATATTGGCAGACAAAATTTCCTGCCGCTGGCTGCGGAGTGCCAACGCTTCTTGTCGAAATTGAAAAGCAGCATCTAATTTATCGAGCATATTCCTCCCTCAGATATGTTCTATAGGGGTAGCCCCCAATCATGCATCAAGAACTTATCACCTTCTTTTCATCATTCATGCAAACACAATGTATCAACTTGCTAATTCCACATGAAAGCTGCGGGGTATAAGCTCCAAGCAGCTAACAGAATAAACGCAGAAGAAAAAGGTAATTCGAAGAATAGAAACAAATTGAATTGCTATTTATCTCATTAACGAATAATCAATCGCGTTACACTATTAACATCCAACAGGTGCTGAATATTTTTTGAAATCATGGTTCGCTAATGAGATTAAGGTGGTGAAATGCCTGCATTAAAATTTATCGGGTTATTTGCTTTTTTCCTTAATCTATTTTTTTGTAGTTCCTTGGCTTGGGGGAATAGCTTACCGCAATTGATAACTGACCATTTCAGGCAGATTCATCACACACCGGGCCATAAAGTCTCAGTGGAAATCAAAACGCCTGAACAACAATGGCCGACTTGTGAACTTCCTGAAATACAACCGTCAATTGGCAACAAAAATTGGGGTAACCTTTCCGTTCCTGTGACTTGTGGACAGCAACGCCGTTTTATTCAGGCGTATGTCAATGTTACTGGCCCTTATTTGGTTTCTAAGCGAGCCATTAATCGCAATACGGCCCTGACAGAAAAAGATTTTCAAGTAAAAACAGGATCTTCAGATAAGCTGCCAAACGACATAATCCGTAACAGAAAGGCCATACAAAATGGTATTGCGATCCGCAACATACCTGCCGGACAATTCATCACACGCAACATGATTCGGCGTCCATGGGCGATTAAAGCTGGACAAAATGTGGTCGTCACCGTAGATGGACATCATTTTCAGGTGCGTTACGAAGGAAAAGCGATTAACAACGCCGCGAGTTTTGATAATATCCGTGTCCGCCTGAACTCCGGACAGGTTATTATTGGAAAAGCTCAGGAAAATGGCAGTGTAAAAATGATGTTATAAATGGCTAAAGTTTTATTTTTACAAGCCGATATAACCAACAGACCATGATTTACAGGCATGCCAGCGGTATATCGCCTGCTACCTAAGACAAATAAATAATGCCTGATTAAAGGATTACGATTATGAGTATTGAACGCACTCAACCTCTACTGGCCATTGCAGCTTTGCAGCAACGCAATGCCAATGAAGGTGCTCAGGGCGCTCGCAGAACTGTGGCTGTCGCCGAAAAAAGCGCCGATACACAAGTCAAGCTGAGCGAAGCGCAGAAAAAGCTCGTCCAGCCAAGTAGCCAGGATATTAATATCCAGAAAGTGCAACAATTGAAAGAAGCCATTGCAAAGGGAACACTGACGATGGACAGCGGTAAAATTGCTGATGCCCTATTCAGGGAGGCCCTTGAAAACATGGAATATGATAAGTAAACCATTAAAATCATAAAGAGCCGTAAATGAAAGAACTTCAACTCTTGCTTGAACAGCAGAGCGCATACTTAAATTCGCTTTCGCAAACTATGGCAGAAGAACAGCGCATATTGAGCGAAGGTTTTATTGAGGCGAATCATTTACATCGTGTGACGGAACAAAAAACATTTTTGCTTTCGGCACTTGATCATGCTGAACGAAAACGCCAGCAATTAAATGAAACGCTGAAAATAAATGCACCATATGCTGACTATGAAAGATTGGCAGTATTATGGAGTCAGATTAGCCAAACTATTGAACGTATCCATGATTTAAATTCGCATAACGGATTTTTGCTGGATCAACATATTGAGTTGAACAGTAAAGCAATTGCTTTTCTGAAAAGTCACCACAGCCCTTCTCTTTATGGTGCTGATGGACAAGCCCGTCATAATTCAGCGTTATCAGGCCACAAGATCAGCGTTTGATTATTTGTTTACTGCTTAAGTAGTAATCTTTACAGACCTCTTGGTTTATAGGTAATGATAAGGGGTCTGTTTCTGTATGTTTATATTATCCTCCGTCACAAAAAATAATGATTCTCATTACACTATTTTTTAATATCACATTTTGAATTTATTCAAAAAATCATAGATAAAAATAAATTTTATTTAAAACAATATAATAATAATTTTTGTTATGAAATAAATGGATTTCTGACAGAAGATAAAATTATTGTTTCGGGCTTGGTTTTTCAAAATGAAACACTTTATAGTTACACACTCTTTGAAAACAAGTATGTAACCCTATTTGTAGATAGAATTTCAATTTCAATTATAAATTAAGATCGATATTACTCATAACTCATGGTAAATGTCGCTGTCGCATTAATTATCCCTTCCTTAACGTTGCCATACCGATAATAACGCGCTTTTAAAGGAATATTGACAGGTCCTTCTGTTATAGTTTCGATATACTCAATTTTTTTACTAAGAGGAATAGGGGTTGACTTCTTACCATCCAAAATTTGAATACCAATACCACCAGCCGCATTGGCATTAGGATTAAGTTTGATAATCCCCTTTTGGAAGTCATAAGCTCCTTGAGAACCTGCCAGCAAAAGCATGTTAACTTTAATGCGTGCGTCGCAATTTAGAGGTATATCAAATGCTTTTTCCGCTGCGGTGGAACCAATTCGGGGTAACTGCATTCGTGTGATCGAGTCTAATGAGACTTGAATATTGCTGTCATTAATGGAGCACGATCGTGTATTAATTGTTATCATGCTTGTGGTAAATTTAAATTCTTGCTTCTCCCCTCCATGATTCGGTGCAATAACGACAGCTCCCAATAACTGGGAAGTATAATTACCTGGAATTATTGGACCAATCTTGTAAAAATCAAATTTGAGTTCCAACTGCAAATTAGCAGAACCATTTCGTTGTACTTTTACAGAATAAATCTTCCGGGTATTTTGGCCAGAAATTTCCTCCCTACCCGTTATATATTTTCGATTTCCTCTGCCATTATGTGTACCTCTAACGGTATATCCAAGACCACTATTGCCCAGTTTAAAAATTTTACGGTTTTCAGTAGTTTTTCCCGAATCTATCCCATAGGATTTTATACCAACAGCTATATCTGTAATTCCTGTTGGTAGATTTACACATGTTATTGCCTTACTAGTATTTATGACTATCTCATTGACTCGCAAAAGAAAAGGGGCATGTATAGGGATAGAGCCCTCATATTGAGGCAATGTTTCATCGCTTCCAGAACAATCAGCATACACTTTACCAGAAATAAAAAACATAGAAGCCAGCAGTAACCATGGATAAATAAATACTTTCATCAGCCATTCCTTATATTAATATTAATTCTGTCACTTATTGTTATGTCACCATTGTTGACACAAAAAATGGTTAACACAAAAATATGATTGCCTCCTGCCATCACTGACAATTTTCATGTATCGAAATCACCACAGCTTCACTTTTTGGCAACATAAAATGCATTTTACATTGTTCAAACTGACCACTCCCCCATTGGACAAATAATTGGCCTTGTTCTGGAACACCTCCGAAATAAACTTCTCCCCCATTGCCAACAATGCTCTGATTTGCAATAAAGGAATGGGATGTATTTTCTTCATTCAAGGTAGCTATTGCGCCAAAAGGAATAGATTTGCCCTGATGAGTTAAATTAAATAATACCCGGCGACCGATCCGTGTTTGGAAGTCAGCCACGACCATGGCTCCCTGTGTTGGAATAACAGTCTGGGTATTAGACTCTATGTCCACCCCCTCCCCAAAAGAATCCGGTGATAAGGCAACACGATTACGGTGATAAGGACTGGCATAAGGTAATACCGCATGGCCCTGTCCATCAGTTTCAATACCACTATAGCCAGTAACTTTAACGCCAGCAGCTCCAGACGCTTTGACCAAAACAATGGTTTCACCCAGCGGTTGCGACCAAGTCAAGCCATGACGATGGGCAACAACACCCCCTCTAAAACCATAACTAACCTGCTGTGAATCATCACTGTAGTGGTATCCGCCAGACAACACACCATAACGCGCTTTATAGTTAAGGTTTATATTACTGCTAGTGCCCTGGCCGCTATTACTGTGGCTCTGTTGCAGAGAGTAATTCAATTTACCTAAGGCCATGCCACTCAATCCAACCGATTGGTTGATATCGCCCCTACGATTATGATTGATACTATAAGTCGCCCAACTATTTGTCTGCCAGCGATCGAGGGGAATCTGTACATTGAATGCCAGTTGATTATCGGCCATTGAGTTGCCTGAACTCATATTTTGGGTGTAATTCAGCGAGTAATGGATATTGGAATAATTCACGCTGTACCCGACATTCAAACTGCGGGTAGTGCCTCTGCTTCCCCAATTGTTCTGCAAGTAACCGGAAAAATAGAGACTGCCATAATCCGACAAACTTTGGTTCAGTGTGAACTGAAATTTATGTTTATTGAGATATGACTGCTCATTATACGTCGCTCTGTCATTAACATTCTGAAAATCATAAAAATATGGTGAAGGGTAATAATAACTGGTCAAAGACAGATTAGTGCCAGTCTGTTCGAAATCTTTAGCATACTGTGCCCGATAGACCCAACCTCGTTGTTGACCTTTATTGATAATATCAGACTGTGATTGTGTGATATCAAATGCCAAAGATCCCCAGTGACCAAAACTGTATCCTACACCAGCTGCATACGCCTGATAATTTGGAGACAACAGCATACCGCCATACATAGTTGTTGCATATGGCAGGCCATAATAAACCTCACTTTGCATAAAGATTGGTTGATCGGCATCTGTGTTTGAATTGCGGTATTCACCCACCGTAAAGCTGTATTTGAATTGCCCTTCCCTCAACATAACGGGAATTGATGAAAATGGTTGAACAAAGTGGCGTTCACGACCATCAGCTTCCCGAATAACCACATCCAGACTTCCCCCGGAAGATATAGGATAAAGGTCATCAATCACAAAAGCCCCAGGTGGAACATTGGTCTGATAAATAATGTACCCGTTTTGACGAATAGTGAGCTGAGCATTACTTTCTGCTATCCCCCTCACTACCGGAGCAAAGCCCCGCTGACTATCCGGTAGCATGTTATCATCCGATGTCAGAGTGACACCTCGAAAGGCAAATCCACTAAACAGCTCTCCCCGTGTATTAGTCTCACCAATCACGAGCTGGCTTTTTAGAGAATGAATACCACGTTGCAAATATGTACTCAGATTTTCCCAATGTGCTTTATCGCCACTATTTCTGCCGAAGTTTCGATAGTAGGTGGAATAATTCCGTAAGCGCCAGCTTTCCCAATTCAGCCCACTACGTAAATTCATATAGAGATTATTTGTACCAGAGCCGCTTTTATCTCGAGTGTCAACACCACTGAGGTCATAACTAGCCCATAATGCTGATTCCCCTTGCTGCCAAAGCGATGAATCAATTGCACCACGGGCTGCTGTTGTCATTTCTGCCTGAGGAATAGTGATCAGCAAAGTTTGTTGGCCCAGTTGTAATGATGCACTGGAATAAGGAATAAAATCAGATAAATTAGAAAGTTGATATTCTGAATTCAAACCAGCAAAAGCAGATATATTGACTCCCCAGTCAACCAATTGCTGAACCGATAAGACGGGTTGAAGCTTTTTTTTGGCTCCCACCACAAACTGGATATCCTGTGTACCTTTGTCCTGATCATTGACACGGATAACAACCCTGTATGTTCCTGGCGCACTGCCCCCTTTTTCTGCAAAATAACTTAAATCGGGGGGCGGGGCAGACGGATCATGAATTTCCAGCGCATTGGTGTCAAAGTATTCACGGGCATACCCAACAGTAGGCAGGAACCCTGTTGCTATCATCAACAACGCTAGCCGTTTACAGACAGTAGGAATAATCAAACTCATGACACCAAATATCTTCTGACTGATAGGTTATTGTATGGATGATAATGTTTGGTATTGAGGCTCAGTGATGCCACCATAATCATTGATGGCTCTCCAAGTAATGGTATTGCCAGAACCTGTGGGTAACCCCCATTGCTGATGGCTAAACGGTGCTACCATGCCAGCTTCCGGTATTGAACTGCTCCCTAGCTTAATGTCATAAAAAGAGATATAAAAAGGCGTTGGATTTTTCACCACCAATTGTCCCGCTTTCTGGGAAAAAGTGAGTTGTTGATAAGCATTAGCAGCAAGTTGCTCTGTCAATCCCTCCGGACGATAAAAAAGTTTTATCCGATTCTTCAGCGATATCAACAAGAGATTTTCTTTATTTTCGCTCAGGGCAGGAATGGCCTTAACATTAAGCCAAAAGATAGATTCACGATCTCGAGGTAATGTGTCATTCGTCAAAATAATTCGCAGACGGTTTTCTTGCTCACCATCTAAACGAAACAAAGGGGGAGTTACTAAAAATGGTGCTTTTTGACCAGAAGATTCAGCCGTTGGAGTAAACATATCTACCCAAGACTGCATAAGATAAACATTTTCTTTACTGTCATTGATGACGGAAATGGTTACTTCACGTTGAGAGGCTTCATAGACCACCCGAGTATTACTGAGTGATATCCCAGCGTGGACGGGAGCGGCAAGAAAAACAGGCAGAGAAAATAACAACCCGATCAAAAAATATTTTGACATAACGATATCCATCCCTACATAAATTAAAAATAAGGGATATTCCCACCAAAAACAGTGGAAATATCACAGATGCAATAAAAAAATGAAAATGTAAGGAATTAGAATTAGTCGTACTCTATTGTAAAATTCGCATTAGCTCGCACTGGACCAGGTTTAATATCGGCTTTATCTTTTGTCGCCACATACTTAGCAATAAATTTTAATTCCTTACTGGTCTCTTTAGAAGTTAACGTGGCAACTTCCACAGGTGAACCTCCTATTTCAATTTGCGATCCCGCTAATTTATTATAAATGCCAATACCAACACCAACTGCGGGAGAACTCGATGCTCTATTCCTCAGCACCTTTGAATTATCTGTATCTGAGTCACCAGTAAATTTGATTTTTACTGAAGAATTACCCGATGGATTGACACTACACTTATTCAGCATAATTTGAAAATCTCTATCACCTTTAGTGTCACCCTTACTTGTAAAATCCCCTATACCGACGTCAGGCATAGTGACATTACCAGAATCACTCGCTACCGCAGAAGAACATGTTCCTTTAGTCACTTTGCCAGTAAAGGTAATATTGCCAGTATTACTAATAGCAAATGCAGAAACAATCATAGACCCCCAAATCACCGCAGTAACAGCCGATTTTATTAATAACTTCATTCTTTATTCCATTTATATTATGTGTGCAAAACTCATCGAAATGATAATATTTTTCGATTAAAAATCCATAAAACATCAATAAATTAATATTAAAAAATTTAATTAATTCTATTTAATAAATATAATCCTTTACATTATTCTCCCTTAATAAATACACTTTCAATGATAGAAATAAAATTGAGATATGCATTTATCTCTATACATATCTTATCCAAATATCAGCTCGATAATTTCTATTATTTTCCCATCAATTCATACAGCTATATATACGCTTATATATGTATAAAATCACAAAAGCATTTTTTGATTAAATGCCATTCATTTTGTTATGGAAATGTTGTATGAAAACTACAGAGAAGAATATCCGTATCTAGAAAAAACATAAGCACAGCCTCCATGCCAGATATTATTATATAAATTTGACTTATATAAACTCATCCTATGAACTAAAACAATAAAATCTCTATTATCAAAGGAGGCAAGATACACTAACTCATATTGTCATTAAAATTGTTATTAACTATTTATTAGCAACAATCGATAGGTAAAAACTATTAAAATTCTAATTTCGATCGTTATATACTGTCAATCACTCAATATTCTTGATTTTAGTTTATATAATGAGCAATTAACTAATTTTAAAATTCATGTGAACATCACTCAAGAGAGTTATCGAGTTTATGCACAACACCATTCTAGAGGCTTTAAATTTCCAGAAATTACATTATTACTCTAACTCCAACTCAGTAATTACCCCATTTTTATGAGAACCGAAAAATGAAAATATTGATTACACAAAACAGTTAATAAAAAATTTATTTATGATTTAATTTTTAGTTAAAAACACCTATAAAATATTTTTCCATTTTTATTAAAATAAACTATAGCCTTATCTCTATCAAGATAATATTCTGAATTAAATAACAAATTATCACTACATGTATTCATATAATAAATACATACTTTATTATTTTTTTATTTTCCATTGCATAACGATTCTTAATGGTGTTACAGCGTCGTTGACTACGCTGTAACTTATAATTTATTGATTGTTGCCTGAATATATCCTATCTTCTGGCAACAAAGATAGGGCCTTATCCCAATTATTATCTTTCACTAATTCATGAATTTCATGTGCCAGTTCAGTAACATCAGTAATCTTAACAATCCAGTGGTTGACATAGCTCTCTACCGCTTTGTTGCGTAAACCAATCTGTATTGTTCTTTGTTCTAACTTATTCAAGGAAATATCCCGCTCCGGATCCCATTGAATTACAACATCACTGCTTTGCACCTTCTCTTCCCAAGTTTTCTTTGAATCAAAAAATTTAGGATCAAAATGGCTAATCACACCTTGCTGAATAATTTCTTTAAATCCTTCATGTGTAAGGTCAATTGCCAGAATTCTTTTCTGTCCATCATCTTTTTTTGCCCAACCTGATCGATACATCATCCATAGAAAGGAGGGTTTGATCCATGTCATGCGAGTCATGCTAAAAGGAGGGGATACAAAAGTACCATTCTTAATGGTACTATCAGCAATTGAATCGGAAAAAGCCTGATATACCCTGATATATTCATCAGTGTAATATGCCTTGATTGAGTTATTTTTATGTGAAAACATATTATCCTTATTTATTATATTCAACCGGAAAAATACATAATAATTAGATTAAAATAAACATACGCATTAGAATTATAAAACTGTACAACGTACCTTTTCTGAATGAAAGATAATTTTTATACTTAGGATAGTATCATGAACCGTATTGATATATATATTGAGATGTTGAGATTTGCACTTCCCCATATCAGAAATGTGCAAACACTTGATCCATCATTTTTTAAATAATCAAGCTAGGTATTATTTAGAAA
Organism: Xenorhabdus vietnamensis; assembly: GCF_002127535.1. Classification (GTDB taxonomy): domain Bacteria; phylum Pseudomonadota; class Gammaproteobacteria; order Enterobacterales; family Enterobacteriaceae; genus Xenorhabdus; species Xenorhabdus vietnamensis. The sequence goes on along the minus strand of NZ_MUBJ01000004.1, from coordinate 202,155 downwards.
ATGCTAACGATAAGATGTGCTCTAATTATCATTTCCATAAAGAACGAATTAAAATGCTCTTTAAATTGGTTCCAGACAAAATGAAAAAGAAGCTGCAATGGCAAGGGCCTAAAGGTTGATTATACGTTATCACTCCATAATAAAGGTGATCACCGCAGCGATCACCCTATATTCTTTATTCTTACTCATCAAAATACTTATACCCAAATACTTATACCCAATGGATTTCAAGATGTATCGCGGCGGCAAGGGAACGAATCCCCGGGAGCATAGATAACTATGTAACCGGGGTGAGTAAACGCAGCCAACAAAGAGGCAACTTGAAAGATGAAGGGTATAGTTGCTAATACTACCTCGCACCACCAATTGTTGCCGTCATTCTGATCTGACGATTATCGGTAATTTCAAGGCTAGACAATACAACCAGCCGAGGCAGTATACGACGCAGGAAACGAGATAACAGTGGGCGCAGTGCATGATTGACCAATAATACAGGCGGTGCTCCCAACATTTCCTGGCGCTCCAATGCCTCTGCCGCCTGACGCTCCAGACTTTCCGCCAATCCCGGCTCCAGTCCGCCACCGTTTTGCAGTGCCTGAAGCAGCAACCTTTCCAACCCTGCATCTAAACCAATGACTTTGATTTCATCCGCTCCTGGGAACCATTGCTGAGCAATCGCCCTACCAAGTGCAATTCGAATCATGGCAGTCAATTCATAAGGATCTTTCTGTGCCGGAGCGTATTCTGCCAGGGTTTCAATAATGGTACGCATATCGCGAATGGGTACTTGCTCCGCCATCAAATTTTGCAAGACTTTATGCAAAGTTGTCAGACTAACAACATCAGGAATGAAATCTTCCGTCAGTTTCGGCATTTCCTGACTGACACGCTCAAACAATTGCTGCGCTTCCTGTCTTCCAAATAATTCACTGGAATGCTGTGATAACAAATGGTTTAAGTGAGTTGCAACAACGGTGCTGGCTGCCACGACAGTATAACCCTGCACCTGCGCCTGTTCTCTTAAGCTATCATCAATCCAAACAGCAGCCAGACCAAAAGCAGGATCTGTCGTCAAATCACCTTGCAATTCACCCACTGCTCCACCCGGATTAATCGCCAACCAACGTCCAGGATGTGCTTCGCCACGACCAATTTCGACCCCTTTCATCATGATGCGATAACTGGCTGGAGCCAATTCAAGGTTGTCACGAATATGCACGACAGGTGGCAGATATCCCACTTCTTGCGCAAATTTTTTGCGGATACCACTGATACGGCCAAGTAATTCGCCATTTTGACGGAAGTCCACCATTGGGATCAGCCGATAACCTACCTCCATTCCCAGTGGATCTTCCAATTGCACATCAGACCATGAAGCCTCTGCAGTTTGTTGCTGCTCTTCTACCGCTTTCATCTCTTCATGTTGCGCCGCCAGTGGATTTTTATCTTTACGTAACAGGAAATAGCCCACACCTGCCAGCGCCACCGTAAACAATAGAAAAACAAAGTTAGGCATTCCCGGCACCAGACCGAGCAAACCAAGTACCCCGGCACTCAACATCATCACTTTAGGATTATTGAAAAGCTGGGTAACCATTTGCTGACCAACATCTTCATCAGTCGCCACGCGGGTTACAATCACACCTGCCGCTGTGGAGATGATTAATGCAGGCAGCTGGGCAACCAATCCATCACCGATAGTCAGCAAGGTATAGGCTTCTGCTGCATCACCCAGAGTCAAACCATGTTGAGCAACACCGACTATCAATCCACCAACAATATTGATTACAAGTATCATCAATCCGGCTATGGCATCACCGCGCACGAATTTACTCGCACCGTCCATTGAGCCATAAAAATCAGCTTCCTGCGTGACTTCTGCACGACGCTTTTTAGCTTCATCCTCACCGATCAATCCGGCATTCAGGTCAGCATCAATTGCCATCTGTTTACCGGGCATACCATCAAGTACAAAGCGTGCACCAACTTCAGCGATGCGCCCCGCACCTTTGGTAATGACCATAAAGTTAATCAGGATCAAGATCACAAAAACCACAATACCAATGGCGAAATTACCACCGACAAGGAAGTGACCAAAGGCTTCCACTACCTGCCCTGCAGCCGCTGAACCGGTATGCCCCTCCATCAGGATTATTCGCGTAGAAGCAACGTTCAGTGACAAGCGCAGCAAGGTTGAGAACAGCAAGATGGTCGGGAAAGCAGCAAAATCCAGTGTCCGACGGGTAAACATCGCCACCAGCAAAACCATGATGGAAAGTGCGATGTTAAAAGTAAATAGTAGATCGAGCAAAAATGGTGGCAACGGTAACACCATCATCGACAAGATCATTAAGATCAGAACAGGCCCCGCAAGCATCTGCCACTGGGAGCCTTTTATATTCCCCGGTAAACGATTTCCCGATAAACGTAGTAATGAGGCCAGATTAGCCATGACGATTATTTTCTCCAGCAAAATCCAGTGCTGGCGGCACTGGCAGATTTTCAGGTGTTTTCGGTTTTAGGCCACCTTCCTGTTTCCAACGTTTCAATTGGTAAACCCAGGCAAGCACTTCTGCAACGGCAGCATAGAGCGCCGCAGGAATAAAGCCTCCTACTTCGGCATGGCGAAATAATGCCCTCGCCAAAGGAGGAGCTTCCAGTAATGGAATGCGATTTTCCGCACCAATTTCTTTAATGCGCAATGCAATAAGCCCTGCCCCTTTAGCCAATACTTTGGGTGCGCTCATTTTTTTGCTGTCATACTGCAAGGCAACGGCGTAATGAGTTGGGTTGGTGACAATGACATCAGCCTTGGGCACATCCGCCATCATGCGTTTACGCGCAGCCGCACGTTGTTGCTGACGTATCCGCGCCTTTACATGTGGGTCCCCTTCTTGTTCCTTGAATTCATCCTTGATCTCCTGACGGGTCATTCTCAATTTTTTCAGATGACTACGGATTTGATAAAGCACATCAAACGCAACCATCGGTATCAACATAAATAAAACAATGTAACCAGCAAAAATCAGCATCATCATGGCATCGCTCAATGCTATCAGCGGAGGTTGAACGGTCAGTTTCAACATGGTAGGCCAGTTCAGCAAGATAAACAGGGCTGCGCCACCGCCTACCAGAGATGCTTTCAAGATAGCTTTGAACAGTTCCGCCAGTGCGTTCATGGAGAAGATTTTCTTCAGGCCAGAAACAGGATTAAGCTTGGCTAGATCAAATTTGATGGATTTTGAGCTGAATATCAGCCCTCCCATCAAGACAGGGGCACTGAGGGCAATCAATACCAATCCCACAAATACGGGCAACAACGCCCAAACGGCCTGCTTCAGTAAGCGACCAACTTGCTGCACCATCTGTTTATCATTGCTGACCATATTATGGTCGAAATTAAATCCTTCAAATACCATCAATGAAAGTTCATGGGTGATCGACTGTCCGCTCATCCAGAGCAGGCTTACGCCTCCTGCCAACATCAGAATAGAAGTAAGCTCCCTGGAACGTGCAATTTGCCCATCTTTACGGGCTTTTTCCCGTTTATGGGGCGTGGGTTCTTCAGTTTTTTCGAGATCGCTATCTTCAGCCACAGCTTTCCTTGGTGAGCATTCGTGATTACATGCAGAAAATTTGCCTTCAGCAAAGGGCAAATAAAATTATGCTAAGCATGACAAAAGCCAAGAAATTCAATGGGGGGAACACTGCGGAATTTGCGGGGGTATTTGGGGAATTATGGCAACTGCCCAACAAAACACCAGAGATTGGATCAAGTAGCCTAGTCGTAATTAAGGATCATCATGATAGCATTCCCCCCCTCGTCATCTCATCGATAGAGAGGGCGTTTCTTACATCTCTCATGATGATATTAACTTTTTCATATCAGAATTTTATCTCTCATTTAATAAAATTAAAGGTTTTTTATAAAAAATAAATGGTATTATTTTAAAATAAATAGTTCATTAAATAGATAAAGGATTTTCAGTGGCAAGAGTTGGTTACATCAGAGTATCAACGAATGATCAAAATAGTGACTTACAAAGAAATGCCTTGGTCAGCATCAACTGTGAATTGATTTTTGAAGATAAAATCAGTGGGAAAACAGCTAATCGCCCAGGACTCAAACGTGCTTTAAAGCATCTTAAATCCGGTGACACGCTGGTGGTTTGGAAATTGGATCGGTTAGGGCGCAGTGTGAAAAATTTGGTGACACTCATTTCAGAGCTGCATGAACGTGGAATTCATTTTCAAAGCCTGACTGATAGCATCGACACCAGCACAGCAATGGGACGATTTTTCTTTCACGTAATGAGTGCATTGGCAGAAATGGAACGCGAACTGATTGTGGAAAGAACCAATGCAGGTCTGGCAGCAGCACGGGAACAGGGGCGAATTGGCGGTCGGCCAGTGATGTTTACCGAGGAAGATCGACAACAAGCGGCCAGATTGCTGAATAAAGGGCATACCCGGAAACAGTTGTCGATTATTTACAATGTGTCGTTATCAACAATTTATAAGTATTTGCCAGTAGGAAAAGTGATTAATTTTCCATTCCATGATTAACAACTTAATGAGAAAACATTGGTGTGGAGAAAGTAAAATCTTTGATTACATCAATCCATTCTGTTGGCTTCTCAATTTGCACCGCATGACCACTATTAATTTCTTTGTATGCACTGTTTTTCACATTTTTATAAACTTCACGTACCAAATAAGGCGGAATTAACGTATCTCTACTTAATCCAATAATCAATGTCTCTTTATCTATTTTATTAAGATAATTTTTTATATTTATCGTTAATCCCAAGGCAATACGTCTTTCTATCTCTTTCTCTTCTGGTTGAGAACAGATTCTCTGTATAGTTTCATGCCCCAGAGATGAGAGAAATTCTGTGCTTAAGGCATGCGATAAACCAAAAGCCATCGCTGATGCTTTATCATTCAGCTCCAGATGCAACCAAGTATTAAATATTAATTGATGGCGAGGATCATTATTTGTCACCCACGGTGCTGTCAGTATCAATTTATTGATGAGAGACGGGTATTCGGCTGCCACAACCGCCGCAACTACTGCCCCTAAAGAAACGCCGACTAAATCAACAGGAATGTTACTGCTATCTTCTATCACAGCAGCAATTTGCTCCGCCAGATGCTCAATAGTCACTGTTCCTGACGGTAATTCAGAATCTCCACATCCTGCATAATCAGGGATGATAACCGTCCGATCACCGCCAAACGCTTTTTTTATTTCTCCAAAGCTACTGTTGCCGTTGCTATTTGTGCCGTGCAGGAAGACGATCGGTTTTTTGTTACTCTGCTGATCTTCTTGAAATTCCTTACGGTAAGAAACAAATGAATCTGTCAACTTAATAACTTTATCACTTAACTACCACCTACTGAAGTAGGTGGGTTAGCGCACTTCGGTGCCGACGACTAAAAGTCGTCGAACCACGCACCTCGTAAACGCGCATATGTCAAAAAATTAAAGTCAAAGTAACCGTCTAAAGACGGTGGTTTTAACCTTTCATATGGAAAATAAACTTCACAATGTTTTCCTCTGTATGCTCTGGATTAGTGTATTTTTATACACTAAATTAAGTGGATAACTCTGTGACCTGATCTTCTTTCCAGTATATTCAAGAATAATGGGTATAAAAAATGATGGGGGAAATAATGTCGGGGCAGACGTTTGGGCCAGCCACCCGGCTCACCCAAACGCACTCAAAATATAAAAGTTCTGTTCGTTAAAGTACTCACACTCGTTATCAAAAACCTAAACTATCCAATAAATCATCAACCTGTGCTTGATTGGCAATAACGCCAGCACTACTCTGGTTAACCTGAGGGCCGTTAAGAAGACTGTCGTTCTCTTTTTTCGCCTTAGCCATCTGGTCAGAGGGCATATTTTCCATCAATACCATGACCAACTGTTTTTCCAGTTCCTGAATGACTTCCATCATCCGCTTGATTACTTGCCCAGTGAGATCCTGAAAGTCTTGCGCCATCATGATCTCAAGCAATTGGGCATTAGTAAATGAGGTGTAATCGGGCACGAGATTCAGGTAGTTTCTCGTGTCTGTTACCAATGAGCGGGCATCAATCTGATCCAAGTTGTTCGGGTTTGCAAACCACTCATCCCAACGTTGGGTCAAGTCTTTTGCAGACGCCTCCAACTCATTCTGACGGGGCTGCGCCACTTCAACACAGTTCAGCACCCTTTCAGCCGCCTGTGCCGTCATTTGGACAACGTAATTCAATCGCTCCCTCGCATCTGGGATCGCCTCAGCCGCCTGAGCGATAGTTTGATCCAATCCCAGTTCTCGTAAACTGTCACGCAGCATTCTCGTTAACTGCCCAATACGACTGATTATTTCACTGGTCGGGATCGCCTCATTTCTCGGCATGACTGGATTTTCACTCATTTTGTCTCCTTAGAGCCCCAATTTTTCAAATATTTTATTGAGTTTCTCTTCCAAAATGGCCGCAGTAAACGGTTTCACAACATAACCGCTGGCTCCGGCCTGTGCTGCTGCAATAATGTTCTCTTTTTTTGCCTCTGCCGTTACCATCAAAACAGGTAAGGCAGCCAGTTTTTCTTCACTGCGAATCGTTTTCAGCAATTCGAGGCCATCAATATTTGGCATGTTCCAGTCAGAAATAACGAAATCAAATTCGGAAGTGCGGAGTCTAGTCAACGCTTCTGCTCCATCCTGTGCTTCATCTACATTATTAAAGCCCAGTTCTTTCAGTAGATTACGTACAATTCGACGCATTGTTGAAAAGTCATCGACTACCAGAAATCTCAGATCCTTACTTGCCATAAAAACTCCTTGGAATTTCACTTACCCAGCAGCACAGCGCTGCAAAAATTAACATCAAATATAACAACTAAATACGAATCGATTGCCCCACGCTGATTTTGGCCAGCATAGTTTTGCTGATTTTTTGAAGATCCATGATTTCATCTACCGCTCCCAACTGGATCGCTGCACGTGGCATTCCAAATACCACACAGCTTTTTTCGCTCTGAGCCAACGTATAAGCTCCTGCTTGCTTCATTTCCAGCAACCCCGCAGCACCATCACTGCCCATGCCAGTTAAAATCACGCCTACGGCATTACGCCCTGCATGTTTAGCAACGGAACGAAATAAAACATCAACAGAAGGACGATGGCGATTAACTGGCAGCGCACTAGTTATCATGATTTGATAATTAGCGCCGCTGCGGCAAAGCTCCATATGGCGATCCCCTGGAGCAATGTAAGCATGTCCCGGCAGGACTCGTTCTCCATCCTCCGCCTCTTTTACTGTAATCTGGCTCAGTTTATTGAGCCTTTCAGCAAAAGAACGTGTGAAACCTGGAGGCATGTGTTGAGTAATTAGTAAAGCCGGACTAGTGACCGGCAAGGGTTGCAGCAAATTTTTGATTGCTTCCGTTCCCCCTGTTGATGCCCCTACTGCGATCAGTTTTTCACTGGATAATAGCGGTTTGAAAGTCAAGGGAGCGGCACTCACAGATTCGGGTGCCGCAGTACTTATTTTGGCCTGAGCCGCAGCACGGATTTTTTCAGCAATCAGTTCGCTATAAGCCAACATGCCTTCACGGATACCCAGTTGTGGCTTAGTCACAAAGTCCACAGCGCCCAGCTCTAGTGCCTTTAGTGTAATTTCCGAACCTTTTGCTGTCAGAGAAGACACCATCACGACAGGCATAGGGCGTAATCTCATTAATTTTTCCAAAAAATCAATTCCATCCATGCGCGGCATTTCAACATCCAATGTTAATACCTGCGGATTGTGTTTTTTGATTAAATCGCGGGCAACAAATGGATCCGGTGCACAGTCCACCACTTCCATGTCAGGGTGACTATTGATAATTTCACGCATGATTTGGCGCATCAGCGCCGAATCATCCACACAAAGAACAGTTATTTTATTCATGACCCCTCCTTGCCCGACCTACACCGTAAACGGTCTGTCCTTGCAAGTAGAACTCTCGGCTGATTTGAGTGACGTTTTCGGAATGCCCTGCAAAGAGCAAACCATCCGGTTTTAAGAAATTGACAAAACGGCGCAAGATCCTTTCCTGTGTCTTTTTATCAAAGTAAATCATGACATTACGGCAGAATATCGCATCAAACTTGCCTTCGAGTGCCCAATCAGAATCCAGTAGATTCAAGTGCTGAAAATTCACCAATTCAGCCAGTAAAGGGCGAACCCGAGCATATCCTTCAAAGAGACCTACTCCTTTGAAAAAATATTTTTTCTTTTGGCTTTCATTCAGATACTGTAATTCTTCCAGCCGATAAACACCCTGCCGGGCTTTTTCCAGCACACTGGTGTCAATATCGCTGCCAATGATTTTTATCCGATTTGACCGATGCCCCAGCGCATCACACAAGGTCATAGCAATAGAATACGGCTCCTCCCCCGTTGAAGCTGCGGCGCTCCAAACGCGGTATGTTCCTCCGTTTTTCCTGCTGGCATGTGCCGCCAGAATGGGAAAATGATGGACTTCCCTGAAAAATGCCGTGAGATTGGTAGTCAATGCGTTAATAAATAATTCCCATTCTTTACTGTGGCTATCTTGTTCAAGAATGGACAGGTATTGACCAAAATCATTAAGCTCCAATACACGAAGCCGCCTGACTAAGCGATTGTATACCATCTCACGTTTATTTTTTGCCAGTACAATGCCAGCCCGTTGATAAATAAACTGGCAGATGCGCTCAAATTGCGCATCCGACAAAGCATGCCGCTGAAGCATAAAGTTCAGCGGTGCGGTAGCATCAGTATCTGAAGCTATTAAGTTGGATTTCATCTGACCTCAGCGTACTTGGCTTACAACATACTCATCAGTCATGTTTGATGCAGAAGACGTTTGATAATCGTGCTCATTTTCCAAGCTTCTAGGCAACTCAAATTGGGCGACGGTTCTCACCAATATATCTGCCTTGTCTTCAAGGGCAGAAGCCGCAGCCGCAGATTGTTCCACCAATGCAGCATTTTGCTGTGTGACTTGATCCATTTGACTGACGGCTTGAGCAACTTGATGAATGCCACGACTTTGCTCATCAGAAGCAGCAGCAATTTCGGCCATGAGATCAGTTACTTGATTCACTGATCGAACTAATTCATCCATAGTCTGCCCCGCATTGTTAACCAGTTCTGAACCTTGGTTAACACGGTGGACAGATTCATCAATTAATGTTTTGATTTCTTTTGCTGCTTCAGCACTACGTTGTGCCAAGTCACGTACTTCGCCAGCTACCACAGAAAAACCTCGCCCCTGTTCACCAGCACGTGCCGCTTCAACGGCTGCATTCAATGCCAGAATATTGGTCTGGAAGGCGATGCCATCAATAACACTGATAATGGCGCTGATTTTCTTCGAACTATTGGTGATTTCATCCATAGTTGCTACAACACTTGTGGTCAGTTCACCACCTTTTGAAGCGGTCAGGGAAGCAGATACCGCCAGTTCACTGGCTTGACGCGCATTTTCTGCATTCTGTTTAACAGTAACGGTCAGTTCTTCCATACTGGCAGCCGTTTCTTCCAACGATGCCGCCTGTTGTTCTGTACGTGAAGATAAGTCCGTATTGCCCTGTGTGATTTCCTGAATGCCAGAATACATTTGATTGGTATTCTCACGTACAGAAGCAATGGATTTGATTAATGAGGTCTGCATATCACGCAGTTTTCGGAAGATATCACCAATTTCATCACTGGTGGTTACGGCAATTTCTTTATCCAAGCGGCCTTCGGCTACATCCTGAAAGCAAGCTCTCATATTCGAAAACGGTCTAAGCAGATTACGTCTCAGCCACCAATGAGCCGCTGCTGAAACAACAAATACCATCAAGACAGCGCCAAAGAACATGGCAATGGATACTTTATAGTAAAACGCACCATCAGAAACTGCTTCTCTAATGTTCGCACCGAGGTACTGCATATAGTTGTTATATGCAATTTCCATCTTGCGCTGATATTCTTCTGTAGGTTGAGCAAGAAAAGCCTGAAAATCACCTTCATAGAGGTAAGTTTGTAGTTCTTTCAATGCGTTGATATATTCTTGGTAAGAATGTTCAACCGCAGACAATAAAACTGCACTGTTGTCAGTTTTTTCCATCTGAGGTAATGAGCTGAATTTGGCAAAGTTTCTGTCTGCCTCATTCAGTGAACTTTTGAGTAACGCTTCCATTGCATCTATTTGAGTTTGTGGTTGCCCCACTTTCTGAGCAATTGCGATTTTGTTCAGAGTATTACGCGTTTGTAACAATGCCGCCCAACTCAAGCCAAGAGTATCTCTCCGTTGAGTTCCCAGATCAATTTTTTCAATATATGACTGGTCCGTATGAATTATTCCCAGAGATAAACCACTCGAAATAATTTGCATAACACAAAACATCATCAGTAACAGATACAAACTGGTTGATATGCGAAGCTTGCCTAACATGTAATCACCTCGTTTAACGGCTGCATTATGCAGCCGTGGTTATCGCTATTATTTTTTTAGAATGTTTCCCAGTTAGATGGGTCTTCCACACTACTGTTTTTTTTCAGTACGGGAGTATTCGTTTTATTAGCTGGAGGAGTTGACGATTTACTCGTCAATAAAACTTCATGTTTTCTATTTTCAGGCTTCATCCTTTCTGCCTGCTCCGGTAACTGAAACAACGCGACAGCTTTGGTCAATATTTTGGCCTGTTCTTCCAATGCCGCAGCGGCAGCGGCAGACTGTTCAACCAGTGACGCGTTTTGTTGGGTAACTCTATCCATTTCAGAAATAGCTACACCAACTTGGGTAATTCCTCTACTTTGCTCATCAGAAGCCGATGCAATTTCTCCCATGATGTCAGTCACGCGGGTCACAGAATCGACAATTTTATTCATGGTTTCACCAGCACTGCCGACCAGCTCAGAGCCAGTATCAGTACGGTTTACAGAGTCTTCAATCAGTGACTTAATTTCTTTGGCCGCTTCTGCACTGCGCTGAGCCAGATTGCGCACTTCACCAGCTACCACAGCAAAACCACGTCCATGCTCACCAGCACGGGCAGCTTCTACAGCAGCATTAAGAGCAAGAATGTTAGTTTGGAAAGCAATCGCATCAATCACGCCTGTGATATCGGAGATTTTGCGAGAACTGTCTGCAATTTCATGCATGGTCTGAACAACATTGGCCACCACTTTACCTCCCTGACGGGCGATCTCAGAGGCGTTATCAGCCAAGTTGCTGGCTTGACGAGCATTGTCAGCATTTTGTTTTACGGTTGCAGTCAACTGTTCCATGCTAGCAGCAGTTTCTTCCAATGAAGCCACTTGCTGTTCAGTACGAGAAGAAAGATCATTGTTACCCGCAGCAATTTCACTAGTGCCGGTATAGATGGTTTCGGTGCTTTGATGAACACTTCTGACCGTATTGATCAGCTCCATCTGCATGTGCATCAGACCAACAGCTAACATGCCCATTTCATTATTACCAGATACGGTAATCGTCTGGGTCAAGTCCCCTTTTGAGAAGGCCTTAATGTTATCTAGCAGTTGATTCAATGGATCGAGCAATGCTTTACGTAAGCCAATCCAGCTTATTATCATGACCACAACCAGCAGAATCATCACAAAGATCGACGAAACGATGATATTACTGTAAGCCTCATCAGCTTCATGTGACACCTGATCATAAAGTTTTGCGCTCTGGGACAGATAAAAACTAAGTTCCTTATTAAAAGCGTTCTGATAATCAGTTGTTTTATGTAGAAAAAACTCTTCAAACTTTTCATGTTCCAGCATGTTATCTAATTCTTTCAGTGCATTTAGATAATCATGATGGGTCTGTTTCAAACGTTGGAGACGCTCTTGATCATAAAAAGACAGTTTTTCAGTCTGATCATATTGCTCGAAAAGTCGTTCAGCGCGGGCAATATTAGTTTTGGCTTCTGCCTGAGCGTCTTCAATGTTATAACTACCTTCAACACCGCGCCCTTTCATTATATAAATAACGCTAACACGGTTCAGGTTATTGCGGGCTTGCAACAGGTTAACCCAGCTTTCATCCAGATAGATTTGCTGCTTTCTCATTTTATCTATTAAATTAAAGGCTTCTATATCATTCTTCAACCCTTTGAAGAACAATCCCCCGGAGATAAATTGCAAAGCACCAAACAATATGATGACTGAGATGAGTCCCGTCACTATCTTCATTCGGTTAAACATGACTTCCCTTTTTTAATAAATTGCTATGCCAGTGTTATCGGCACGCTTAAAGGGAACTTTACGCGTAATTCTAAAAATTGATTTTTTACAGCATTTTTTTGATCTAAAACAAAAAGGCTGCTGTTTTGTATTGCAGCAGCCCAAAACATCAACCTTTGGCAACTGAATCAACTAACGCCATTTCTTCACTGTTGAGAAGTTTTTCGATATCAACCAGAATCAGCATCCGTTCATCAAGAGAACCAAGCCCTGTTAGATATTCTGTTGATAAAGTGACTGCGAATTCTGGCGCAGGACAAATCTGATCGTCCTTCAGAGACAACACATCAGACACACCATCAACCACAATCCCAACAACACGGTTAAGCAAATTCAGGACAATCACTACGGTATTATCGTTATAGGTGACATTTTCCTGCGAGAATTTGATCCGCAAATCGATGATGGGAACAATCACTCCGCGCAGGTTGGTGATCCCTTTTATAAAAGCAGGCGTATTCGCAATGCGGGTAACTTGATCATAACCGCGAATTTCCTGCACTTTCAATATTTCAATTCCATACTCTTCGTCACCCAAGGTGAAAACCAGATATTCCTTTCCGGTTGTTTCGCCCGATAATTTATTGAATTCTTCTATGGCTGACATGATGTTACCTTTTAGTGTGATTGGATAATCTTATTTGTTATTCACCAAATCCGCTTTACGCTCAGCCAATTGTTCATGGTTAAGTTTCTGCAAAGCAGGAATATCAATAATGAGCGCAACACTACCATCCCCCATAATGGTGGCCGCCGAAATGCCCGGTACTTTGCGGTAATTGCTCTCAATATTTTTAACAACAACTTGATGTTGTCCCACCAGTTCATCCACCAGCAATGCATAGCGACGCCCGGCACTCTGCACAATGACAGCAATACCTTTCGTTGGGTCAACCATTCCATTCGGGATATCGAATATGCGATATAGTTCAAGCAGCGGCAAATATTCACCACGTACCTGCAATAGTTTTTCATCACCCGCCAACGGATAAATATCTTCATCCTGTGGCTGCAATGAACTGACCACTGCGCTCAATGGCAGGATGAAAACTTCACCATTAACTTTGACCGACATACCATCCAGTATCGCTAATGTCAGTGGCAGCAAAATGCGAATAACAGTTCCCTTCCCTTCTTGGAAATTAATCTGAATTTGTCCGCCCATATCTTGAATATTGCGCTTGACCACATCCATGCCGACACCGCGGCCGGAAACATCTGTTACCACTTCTGCAGTAGAGAAACCGGGAGCAAAAATCAGCATAGCCACTTCTTCGTTGCTCATGTTTTCACTGACACTCAGGCCTTGAGATTGTGCTTTTGCCAAGATCTTCTCACGGTTTAGACCAGCCCCATCATCAATAACTTCAATACAGATATTTCCACCCTGATGTTCAGCGGCCAGAGTCAAATTACCAGTTTCTGATTTTCCAGCAGCAAGACGTTTTTCCGGGTTTTCGATACCGTGATCAAGACTGTTGCGTACCAAATGCGTCAGAGGATCGATAATTCGTTCAATTAAACTTTTATCCAGTTCGGTCGAACTACCAATCAATGTCAATTCCACTTTCTTATTGAGTTTCCCAGCCAAATCCCGTACCAAGCGCGGATAACGGCTAAAAACGTATTCCATCGGCATCATACGTATTGACATGACAGACTCTTGCAAATCGCGGGAATTGCGCTGCAATTGAGCCATACAACTCAGTAATTCGCTGTGTTTTGTCGGTTCCAGACCGTTACAGTGCTGTGCAAGCATAGATTGAGTAATGACCAATTCGCCCACTAAATTGATAAGCTGATCAACCTTTTCAACAGCAACTCGGATACTGGACGATTCCGCACGTTGACGCGGCGATCCCGCTGCCGGACGTGGTGCTGGACGTCCGACTTCATGTAGATCTGTTTTTTTAGGGGTATTAATCGGCTGTGGATTGTTTATATTTGCTGCTGTGGTAGCCTCTGCCACCGTATTTTTTTCTGCGTCACTGTCTGCTGTATTATTTTCTGCTGCATTATTTATTGCCACAGCTTTTACAACAGCATCTTGTTCTGTTTCAGTATCCGTGTTTTCCGGCTGAGATTCATCTGTTGGTAAAAAAGTTATCTGCTCAGGCTCAATAACAAAACACAATACAGCCGTGATATCATCTTCTGTGGCAGACGTGATCAATGATGCTTCAAGGCTGTTTGTAGTCTGTTCTACATCATAAATCTCACCCAGATGCCCCAACTCATCCTTCATTAAACTGACTTCACGCTCTTTCAGTCCAGATAAATGAACACGGATCTGCCCATGATTGGATTTGTCTGCCGAAGCATGTTTTTCTTCTGGCTGGTTTTCTCCGGATTGTTTTTTTTCGGGCTGATCTGATGTTACCGATTGTTTTTCCTCGACTTTGTTTACGACGTCCTCCGTAACAAGTTCAGCCTGAGCTGTAGATGTTGCTGCAAAAAATGCTTCTTCCTGCTGCTCTTGCTGTAGTTCTAATGCAAGCTGACGCAGTGTCTCGCAGATATAATTGAATGTATCTTCATCCGGCTCCTGAGAACTTTTATAGGCATCCAATTGTTGCTGCATAATATCTTTCGCTTCTAAAAACAGGTTGATAATGTCAATGGTCAAACGTATTTCGTCACGTCTGGCACTATCGAGCAGATTTTCCAAAACATGCGTAGTCTGTTGCAGTTTGGTAAAACCAAAAGTTGCAGCGCCCCCCTTAATGGAGTGGGCGCTGCGAAATATTGCATTCAGCTGTTCACGATCAGGTTCATCGGCATTGAGCAACAATAAATGCTGCTCCATATCAGCCAATAATTCATCTGCTTCATCAAAGAAAGTCTGATAAAACGCGGTAATATCCATCGTTACTTACTCTGTCATCTTAGTATCACTCAACGGTTCAGCCGATAGCTGTTCCAATTTTATGATTTCATGTTTTATGATCACATGGGATTGTTCGGTGGGTTGCTGAGCAGTCGTGCCCTCATTCGAATCCATTCTGATGACTTCTTGCATATCCATACTATTGTTAGCGGTCATGGCGTTACCGCCACTGTTTTCCTGCTCAATCCTTTTTTCTGCATCTTTATTCAGTACAATGATGCTGATACGACGGTTAATCGGCGCATTAGGATCAATACCTTTCTGCATACTGACAGTGGATGCCATACCCACAACCCTCAGGACTTTGACTTCATCCAGACCACCTATCAGCAATTCACGTCTTGATGCATTGGCTCGATCAGAAGAAAGCTCCCAGTTACTGTAACCCCGCTGACCATTAGCATACGGTAAGCTATCAGTATGACCAGAAAGGCTAATTTTGTTTGGAATACCGTTCAGGATCGGCGCAATTGCCCGCAAGATATCGCTCATGTAACTTTCGACCTTTGAACTACCAATCATGAACATTGGGCGATTTTCTCGATCGATAATCTGAATACGTAAACCTTCATCCATCATGTCAATCAATAGATGAGGGCGCAGTTCTTTAAGGCGAGGATCGGTAATTATCAACTGGTCAAGTTGCTGGTGTAACCGATTCAAGCGACGATTTTCTTCTTTGGTTTCAACATCGTTGGATTGGCGAAAAACCTCCCCGTTCTGTTGGAAAACATCATCCCCTCCCCCTGGGATCGGGTTGGTACTATCACTACTTTGCTGTCCTTTGTTGATCGCTACCTGTAAAGGGGTACGGAAATATTCTGCAATGCTGGTCAATTCCTGTGGACTGGCAATCGATATCAGCCACATGACCAGAAAGAATGCCATCATTGCAGTCATAAAATCAGCGTAAGCAATCTTCCATGATCCGCCAACATGGCCTGAATCATGTTTTCTACGTTTTTTTATTCTGACAACGGAAACATTATTCGCTCTCATAATTATTCTTCAACTTCTTGTTGTACAGGGGACTTAACCCGACGAACATGTTCTTCAAGTTCTGTAAATGAAGGACGATCTGTGAGGAATAATGTTTTACGACCGAATTCAACCGCAATTTGTGGTGCATAACCATGCAAACTGGAAAGTAGTGTCACCTTGATGCATTGCATCATTTTGACCTGTTCACTGCTGCGTTGACGAAGCAGCGTCGCCAAAGGGGAAACAAAACCATAAGCCAATAAAATCCCCAGAAATGTTCCCACCATCGCATGTGCAATCAACGCGCCCAGTTCTCCTGCCGGACGATCCGCCGATCCCAGCGCATGAACGACTCCCATTACGGCAGCAACAATCCCGAATGCAGGCAGTGAATCGCCAACCATTGCCAAGCTGGTCGCCGGCACTTCACTTTCCTGTTCGTAAGTCTCAATTTCTTCATCCATCAAGGCTTCAATTTCATGGGGATTCATATTACCGCTGATGATCAGGCGCATATAATCAGTGATGAAATCCATTAAATGCTGATCTTTCAACAAACGGGGATACTGCGTAAAAATGTCGCTTTGCTGTGGATTTTCAATATCCCGCTCCAAAGCCAGTAATCCATTTTGGCGAGATTTGGACAACAAACGAAACTGCAACGCCATGAGATCCATATACATCGCTTTATTGTATTTTGATCTGCGCAATACTTTTGGCAAAACACGCAGTGTTGCCTTTATCGCCTTACCATTATTGCCCACGATAAAAGCGCCAATTCCCGCACCTGCAATAATTAAAAATTCTGCTGGCTGATAAAGTGCGCCCATGTGACCACCGACAAGTAGGTAGCCACCAATTACCGCACCAAAAACCACGATATATCCTAAAAGTACTAACACGCGATATCCTTTAGCTAAGTTGGTGAGCAGATGGGATTTGAACAGGGCGAATTGATAAACGAAGAAGGGTGTGATAACAGGTTACAGAGTTTATGCTCAAACCTGTAACCTACATTTTACTTTCCCATTTAAATTCACATAGCTTGCTGAGCAAATCCATCCAGCAGTTGTGAATTAGTATCGGCAAGTTGAGAGGAAAGTTTACGTTTTTTTACTGCCCGTGAAGGTGGCTGACAAAGACTACAAACAAAGCTATTTACCGGCTGGTGGGCGTGTGTAATGAAAGTTCCACCACAGCAGCGACATTGTGTTGGCTGTAACATTCCACTGTCAACAAAACGCACCAATGTCCAAGCTCTGGTTAATGCCAAAACAGGCACCTCTTCATTCCCTGGAGGACATTGCTCAAGGTACAGCCGATAGGCTTTGACAACAACCTCTACACCTTCACAATGTCCACTTTTCAACAGAAAACGGTAAGCATTGTAGAACATTGACGAATGAATATTCTGTTCCCAAGTCATAAACCAATCCGTCGAAAAGGGTAGCATCCCTTTAGGCGGAGGGCTTCCCCGCAACTCTTTATACAACCGGATCAATCGGCCTCTACTTAGTTGCGTTTCACTTTCAAGCATCTGTAATCGCGCGCCTAAAGTGATGAGTTCCATTGCCAGCTGAATATCTTTCGCTTCTTGAACAATACTTTTTTCAACCATCTTTACGCTCTTTTCTTGATTGAATTGTCATCCCGAGCGGATAACTGCTGAAAAAGATGAGTAGACAGCAAGATACCTGTATGAATTTGTTGCAGATCATCCACCCGCGATTCCTTAGTTAACTGCTGCACGGTTTCGTGGTCTTCAAAACGAAAATGGCAAATCAGTTGGTTTGTTTCAGCTAATTTTACTAACTGAGGCAATGTCAGCTCGGCCAACGTATCAGCCATCGATTCACTAATACCTAAACGGAACATCGCAGATGCTTTCTCATGGTTAATTAGCCGTTGTGCTAAAAGCAAATACGATAAATTTATGTCATAAATATGTTTGAGCAATTCAACCGTACTCATTTCTATATATCCCGTCCGATTACATGAAAAAATTAAATTAAGTGATCAAAGAATCACTCACGACAAAATTACCAGTAGCATGAGATTCAATAATCTCCGACATAACTGAAATATACATCTTTAGCCAGAGCAGTAACTGTCCTTTGTATTACTCTTGGGATCGCCCAATTTCTAAAATATTTCGGTAATGGGTTGTGAAAGTATTATTGCGTCATCTGGGTAATGCACTTGCCAAAATTGATTAAGAATAATCTTAATACTAATTAACTTTACTCCTGAATCATCAACTTATACAACGGAGAATATATGTCATTTTAAATATTATGTGATGGTCGTCACAAAACTAATGCTTTTTATTATGCTTCTAGCTCATTAACTATTCAAGCAATAAAAAATAAAAAATAGTCTACAATTAATAAGTTAAATTATCTAAATAAAAATATTAGGAACTGTTTTTTGTTTTATACGATCTATTAAACTTATAAATTCAAAATAACGACAAAAAATCTCCCCCTTAGCTAAATTGATAGTGTTTTAATAAAATTTGCTTCTTGATAATGTAGGTAGGTACTCATCTTCCACTATAACTTGATTTAGGTCATTGTTATGCCAAATTTATTAATTATATGTGAATACTAGTTATTAAAAAGCTATCAGTCTGATCATTTTTGGTTTATGATCGCGCTATTTTCAAACAAAAGAAAGAGACCCCTCATTTCTACTCTGAACTCAAATATCACTCAAATCACAAAAATAAGATAAAATACAGTATGATATTGAAATAAAAAAACATCTGTATATCTCCCCCCTAGTAAACATAACTAGCAAGGCTTTGCTAACCAAACAAAATTCAAGCCCCCTGAAAGCCATTAAGACCACTTCCAGCCATCATAATTAATAAATTTAACTAAACAAAATAAACGTATACACAGTCAGTTTGTGACACAGTTTTAACTAAACAATCCTTGCTGATTATTTCCCCTTATTGTCTAGCTTATGCGCACAATTGATAATAAAAATTAATGTATTTATTTTATACTCACAACCTAAATGATAAGAAATACAAATGCTTTGGTGGGATTATCATAACAAACAAACCGATAACCAAACCCCAAAACGAGGTGGTGCATTGAATGAAAATTAATTTACTTAAATAACAGAAAATATAAATACAAAATAATTCCCAAATGCAAATTTGGCAACAACATCTTATTACATAAAACCTAATTAAAAGAAGAATAGAAAATTTGGCATAAAAAAACAAAGAAAGATATAAGCACAGACATTAAAAAGTAATTTATCCCATTCAACTCTGAAAAAAACAATAACAGGTAGATTAAATTGTCGTTTCAAATAAAAAAAATGACCGATAAATATAACTCTATTACTTCCTTAAATTAATTTATATTGTGATAGACAGTTTATTTTCAAAGAATAACATCAAGACCTATTCTAAATATCTGAAAAAGTTCATCATGATAAGAGCCACAATAGTATATATCCTGTATACATTACTGCCTTATGCTATACAGAGTAACATATCAATTAATGAGAATTATTTACAACCATCCACCAAATCGATGAAACCAAAACTGCTTCATCATTTAAGCAATGATACCGTAGCTTATTAGTAACCCAATTAACCATAAAGAGTATTCCCAAAATCGTGGCTGTAACCCAGTTAGGGTATCAAATGCAGAGAATGGAATGTAATTGCCTAGTACCATTATTATTAGTGTAGTTAATAAAATAACGTACCGCTGTACTCTGCACAAAGTGCTTTTTGCTTGTTCAATATATGTACAATAGAAATCTGTGACAATACCTCTTCCATAAGCTATCCGGTTGAAATAATGTCTGATGTTCCATATTGTCTTCTGCAAATACATGCCACATCACAACGTAAGCCGTGATGTTAAAGATAAAAAAGTAGCGCCAATCCTGAGCATAAAAACATCCTATACTTTTACATCCCACTTACAGAATTTTTTCAGAAACTATTTATCTATTTTTCCTAACGACAAGGCAATTGTGAAATATCGTACATTAGGTTTTATACAAGAAAATGAAGTGACAATATCGATAAAAATGGAATAAATGCACTGGCGACCAATACAGAAAATACGTTTCCTAAAGATTGCACTAACCGTCATATTTAAATACTTGATGATATTCCCAAACGTTTCACTTTCCTTAATTCTCTCCCTAATACCATCAAATTTTTCTCAAACAGAATGAGATCGGCTACCTCCTTTGCGATATTCGTCCCTATATTAACTAAAATTCCAACACCTGCATCCCATAATGCTGGCTTGTCATTTATTCCATCCTCAAGAAAACCAATCATATGACTATTATTTTACAATGATTTTAAAACGCGGGATTTTCACAGAGGGGTTAACTTACAAAAGGGCGACCTTAATTCCACTTCTTTTAACGGTCTTCATCAGTCATTAAGTTCAACATTAGTATCAATAAGGATATTTACAGAACCTAAATCCATATCTCAACAAACTTTAACCGTAACAACAGAATTATCTACGGCAAATACCGTAACCAAAATATCATTGTGCCTTAATACCGAAATTACCATTATAGTACTTTCTTTTAGCAGACCTAAAAATGCCAATAAACCTTGTAATACCATCCCATTTTCATCAGTAACAGAAATGGGTGTATCACTTCATAGTGACTTAACCCTTCCATTACTATGATTAACAACCCTGAATCCTTGAGAGTTATCGTTGCTAACTAGTTCCATTACATTGTTACGACTTTCTTCAGTGAGAGAAATAATTTTCTCTTTTACCCCCATAAAGGAGCAAGCTGATAGCATTTTCTCAACGGCATACCTGAAGGCTAATTGATGTTTTTTATACAAATTTTGTATAAAAATCGACAACCAGCCTCTAACAAAATCAAAAGGTAACTCATCAATTTTTCTGTAGCTGCAGAGGTAATCAATATCTGAATTACCGCATTTATACCTAACAATTACTTGAATCCCTTCAGTTCTTAGTACCTCTTTAGTGGGGCTATTTAACTATATTTAGTTAATTACCTCCCCTATCTTCTTTATCTAAATAGTGTTGGAGAATAATTTTGTCGTGAATTAATACCTCTGTTCTATTCGTATATAATATGTTCATTGCACCAAAGTTTGGTATTGTATTGAGCCAGTTGACAATAAATATTTTCTTTGACACTGCAATAGCCAACATAAATAATTCCGAATCAAACCAATTTTCTTTTGTTAATCCATTGATTTCAAGGCTCCCTATATACCTTACTTGCTCGATATTCCTGCCAAATCTACTCTATAGGCAACACTTCATCAGAGTGGGGATGTCAGTAATCTAACATATAAGCTATTGAGTTCTTGTAAAATCAAAGTCCTTACCAGAATTTCATCATTTACATCGCAGATAAAGTGGGTTTTATAGCGCTACTCTAAATTTAAAGCTTGCTGGTGAGGCTGAGTATTAATTCGTTACGCAATTTCTCTCAATAAAATGTTCACACAAATAATGATGACTGTAGCAATACCTGTAGCCCAAATATTGCTCCACACCACATAACTCCCCTATCCCCGTCAAACACCATAATGTTGCTGCTATATTAAACCTCAAATGCTCATACCTTGATGCCACTGACGTTCAGCCCCGATCAAATCCTCAAATGGCAGCACAGTAATAAATACATTGCAATGGATGTCAACAACATGACATCCTCCATAATATTAAATGGATATATAGAACATCATGAAAATAGGAGCTGGTTTGGCTAACTTCATTAGTTGAATTTGTATAATGGCTTCTACGATTTCTACGCATAAAATCGTTGCCGCACAAGCGTTACTACCACATAGGATTATTGCTACATAAATGATAATTCTTCATTTGTTGTATATGAGAAATTTAACCACTAGAAACCATTCGCTATAAAACTAACATACAATAGATATCCTTAAGAGAACATTCTTCCATCGTACATGGAATATTCTGATAACAAATATTTAATTCGAGTATTCGTATGCCGTCAGAGGGAATAAAGAACGAATATATGACTGTATCATCACGTATGCCCTAATATAACGTCAATTAATATCCTCCTAAAAATCCAACTAAATGGTTTCCTAATATCAGATAGTTTCTCTTCAGGTTAATACAGTTCATGATATCGATACAGTGCCACTCAACATTTCAGGTGATCAGGAAATCTAAAGGAAAATTAACAAGTTACAGGATTATTTTTATTAAAACTAAAACCTTAACTATCCAATTAATCACTCTCTAATTGAATTTTTGGGAATTATAAGAAGTTAGAATTAACAAATGAAAATTTTAGCACGGGGAAATTTTTGTAAGACAACGATGATTTTCTGTTTTACTAAGTAGTAACAACATCATACAATTTCTGACCATACAATATTTGGTCATACAATGAAAACTGATATTAACTCATGGCTAATATCATAATTATTTTCATTCCATTATTTTTAGCGATTAAATAAGTAAATCTAGAAAACTTCAGGATCGAATACGTAAGATAAAATTCGTAAAATAAATTTTATGGTATAGAAAGACAAAAAGCCCGCCACGGCATTTTGTGCTGGCGAGCTTAAATAAGGCATAAAGGCGAAATTAGATAGCAGTTACGTTTGCTGCTGCTGGGCCTTTGGCACCACTTTCAATGGTGAATTCTACATCCTGGCCTTCTGCCAGAGTTTTGAAACCGTTACCTTGAATGGCAGAGAAGTGTACAAATACGTCTTTGCTACCATCAGCTGGAGTGATGAAACCAAAGCCTTTAGATTCGTTGAACCACTTCACTTGACCTTTCATTTTGTCAGACATTCGACTTTCCTATGTATTGATATAAACGTGTTGCCACCTTGGGCATGTGTTGGCCAGTATCAGCTATTACTTATGGAGGCACTTTCAGAAGGAAACGGTCAACAAAGGCTACCAGGGATAGCACTTACAACGCATTAACTCAAGATGTCGTACATAAAGTAGGTCTGTTAATCAGGCCGAAGACAATTAACGCATTAACGCACATGAATAGCAACCTTTTTGTGTATTATCGTTTTAAAAACTCCTCACACGCTCAATATTAGAACAGAATGACAAAATATTTTATCGTTTTGTTTGATTTATTCAATTTTTGTTTTGGCAAAAACATAGATATTGTTCGTCGGCTCGTTAACAATAACAATTTACCCAATAAATTAAACCAATTGCTATACAGATGTGGGTTCAGGGCATGCTAATCTTGAAAATGCCATAGATTTCAATTCAATCACGATTTGTACAGCGCTTTTTACAACACTATTTCTACAAATCAGTTTACAAATAAATGGGTTAGTATTATGAAAATCATAAAACAGATATTGATTCAGGATCTTAAGCGGATCAATCTTAAAGAGCATCGTGATGGTAAAGTACATTTCAACAGCGTCTTTATCCGCCACCACCCCTATTTGTGTCTGGCGATGGTTGTCGCTTATGCTTTTCTTGCTATGCTCATGTGGTACGCGCCCTATTTCGGTGCGTGGTCTCTTTTTGCCTTTACCCTAGCCTTTATCGCTATGGCAGCCATTCTGCTATTTGATATCAAACCAATTTATCATTTTGAAGATATTGACGTTCTCGATTTACGTGTATGTTATAATGGTGAATGGTTTGTCAACGAGCAAGTTTCTAAAAAAGCTATCAATAAGATACTCACTCATCCTCAAATACCTAATGAAATCAAAGACAATATTAAACATATCATGCAGAAAAAACAGGGTATTTGTTTTTATGATGTGTTTATGCTTACCTGCTCAGAACAGTCACCCTATGCTCAACCTATTAACATGGTTAATAAAAGCGTAGGGATTTAATAAAAATAGTACAATGATAAATCAAGAAGCTCATATGATGAGCAAACAGTAAGAAAAAAGAATTTTTGCGTTGACACTATTCTAGTACATCGCTAGTATTCGTCCCGTTCTCAGGAACAATCCAATTCCTCCATAGTTCAGTCGGTAGAACGGCGGACTGTTAATCCGTATGTCGCTGGTTCGAGTCCAGCTGGAGGAGCCAAATTAAAATTTCTCGCTGGATGAACAAAGCGTGAAATTAAAAGGTTGAGATAGCTAAACCTAGATCACATAAGGCGGCTTCCTAATCAGGAAGCCGTTTTTTTTATATCACTGCTTTTTTACTTTTCCTGATGGAATTCAATACATTCTACATTTTTTGCCAGTTCTCATTGAAACCCAAATTCTGTTATATACCTGTTTTGTAAGAATTTGTGTCTGTTTATCTCGTATTTATGAATAAATAGGGATAAAATCGATAATCATAAAATAAATGTAATTTTTGTAAGATAAACAACATATTCTCAAAAGTTGTAAAACCAATAAATCTTCAACATATCAGATATTTTATAAGCAAAAATAACAAAAAAACATCACTCTGATTTCAATCTAACCGACTGAGCTTATTTTTATTTTTTTTGCTTTACAATATCGAATCATTCACTGTATTATTCGCTCCGTTCTCAGGAACAATTCAATTCCTCCATAGTTCAGTCGGTAGAACGGCGGACTGTTAATCCGTATGTCGCTGGTTCGAGTCCAGCTGGAGGAGCCAAATTCTGGAAATCCCGATTAGCTTTGCTAGTCGGGATTTTTGCTTTTGGGAACAAAAGACTGAAACGTTACCAATTACTCTCCGATTTAAAATTTTATACCCAATAGATTTCAAGTTGCAGCTCAGCAACAAGAGGATGAATCCCCTAGCACTGTGCTAACGATGCCATTAAGCGTACAGCCAACAAAAAGCAGCAACTTGAAAGATGGCAAATGTAGAGATAATGCAATTTTTTTCAACCCCTTTTTAATGTGATTCCCTATATCAAAACATACACAAGATCAAAAACAATCCAACGTGCACACATTGCGAGCAATCAAACAATTATTGTTATTTTCTGCTTTGACAAACGTAAATAGTGCCGTTAATATCTCCCCCGTCTTAAAGGAGTTCCTCCATAGTTCAGTCGGTAGAACGGCGGACTGTTAATCCGTATGTCGCTGGTTCGAGTCCAGCTGGAGGAGCCAGATCTTCTGAAGAGCCTGATTAGTTTTGCTAATCAGGTTTTTTGTTTTATGACTTTTCACTTTTCTGTTTTAAACTTTTCCTATTTTTAAGTTCCCCATTTTTAAAAATCTCTCTTCTTGTTGCTTTATCCCCTATATCTACTCCCATACTTATTGTAAACCAGTCGATTTTAAGTCAAAAAATACACACAACGGATAAATTACAATCAATCAAACAATTATTGTTATTTTCTGCTTTGACAAACGTAAATAGTGCCGTTAATATGCACCCCGTCTTGAAGGAGTTCCTCCATAGTTCAGTCGGTAGAACGGCGGACTGTTAATCCGTATGTCGCTGGTTCGAGTCCAGCTGGAGGAGCCAAATTCAATTCACCCTCGTGTTATTACTTCTATATTTTCCTTTTTTTGATACGATAATCCCCTCTGAATACCCTAGTCCAGATAAACTTAAAATTCTAATTTCCCAAAATTCAGAGAAATTATCATTCAATAATAGCTATTTAGCTATTTTCACTTTATCATCCTCCTCCGGCTTAAGGAGTGCTGAATCAGCATCCATCATTTATCACCTATATTCTGGAGCCGGTTCCATGACCACTGAATCATACACAATTAAAATCCGCCGCCCTGACGACTGGCATGTCCATTTCCGTGATGGGGATATGTTAAAGACAGTTGTGCCCCATACTAGCCATTTCTTTGGTCGGGCTATAGTCATGCCCAACCTTGTCCCTCCAGTGACAGATGTTACCAGTGCTAAAGCCTATAAAGAACGGATAATCGCAGCTACTCCGCCAGATCATAACTTCCAACCTCTTATGACCTGCTATCTGACAGATTCAACAGCTAGCGATCAAATTGAGATTGGCTATAAAGAAGGAATTTTCACCGCCTGCAAACTTTATCCTGCCAATGCAACAACTAATTCCAGTCACGGTGTTTCTGATGTCAAAAAGATCTATCCGTTATTAGAAACCATGGAAAAAATAGGCATGCCATTACTGATCCACGGAGAAGTCACCGCCTCTCATATTGATATTTTTGACCGAGAAGCACGCTTTATCGAACAAGTAATGGAACCATTGCGCCAAAAATTCCCTGGATTAAAAGTTGTTTTTGAACACATTACAACCAAAGAAGCTGCAGAATACGTTCTTGAAGGTAACGATAAATTAGGTGCGACACTGACACCACAGCATTTAATGTTTAATCGTAACCATATGTTAGTTGGTGGTATTCGTCCCCATCTTTACTGCTTACCTGTACTAAAACGCAATATTCATCAGGAAGCACTCCGCGCAGCAATAGCCAGTGGTTGTAACCGTTTTTTCTTAGGTACGGATTCCGCTCCTCATGTGCTGCACCGCAAAGAATCCTCTTGTGGCTGCGCAGGTGTTTTCAATGCCCCAACCGCTCTGGCAGCTTATGCCACGGTTTTTGAAGAAATGGCAGCAATGAAATATTTTGAGTCTTTCTGTTCCCTAAATGGCCCCACATTTTACGATTTACCAATCAACAATGGCTTTATCGAGCTTACACGCAAGCCGACTCCAGTCGTTGAATATATCGAATGCGGTAATGAAAAATTAATTCCTTTCCTCGCAGGAGAAAATGTGGGATGGGATATAAAGGTATGTAAGTAGCTTTATCACCATTATTTGTGTGGAAAATAGCCTTTATTTCCACACAAATTCAACTTAATAAACTGCGGTAATAAATTACAATGATTCCTTTCAGTTGTAATGCAAAAAATCCCGCTCTTTTCACTTCTTAGCTTGCTAAAAAGGTTTATACTGCCTGAGATTCATCTTAGATGAAGTCTTTTGCTCTTAGTCAATTATATCAATAACGATGCTGTAGTCTGATTAGGGGGTTATTATGGAAAGCAATGAAATAATCCAGACTCATCCTGTTGTAGGCTGGGACATCAGTCCTGTTGGTGCCTACGATGCCATAATGATACGTCTTTACTACTCATCCACCCAAGATCAAAATACAAAAAATATCAGTGTTGACAAAACGTTATGGCTAACGACAGATGTAGCGAAGCAACTTATCCTCATATTGCAAGCCGAGGTTGAGAAAATAGAAACCTCAGTATATAGTCAGTTCGATTATATTAAGCATTAGTAATATATTTAGATGATCTAGCGTATTTGGGACACCCAAATATATTGGGTGTCCCAAATCAACAACTGAACACATATTAACCAATAAAATTATACATATGGTTTATTATTTTTCATAATATTGTATTATAATTCCGTGTTCATCCGCCTAATACTTAACTATTAAGCTGATTATTTAAATATAACCATAGTAGAACAAGGATGTTCAAGTAATGAAATTATTAGTCATTGATGAATGCCACTATACGCGCTTGGGTATTATTGAATCTCTGAAAGAAAATACAGATATCCTTTCTTTAGGTACTGTATCAATACATGATGCCATAAATATTTTGCCTATATTTTCTCCAGAAATTATCTTGGTAAACCTGACAAATTATGGCTACTACAGTAAATATTGTGAACAACTAAAATTATTAATCTCTTCAGTTTATGGTGCTCGTATCTATATTTATATAGACAAAGAATATCCTTACAATGATAAACCTATCCAATTGACAAACAAGGATTTTATATTATCAAAAGAATATTTGACAATATTACTTGAACGTCTAAAAGAAATGGCATCACATGATATTCAACGTTATTTTTCTAATTTTAGTGTGTACAGTTCTATTTTCAGTCATCAGGAAAATCGAATCATCTATTATTGGATGTTAGAAATGGATACATATAAAATCTCCAAAGAATTAAAAATCAGTAAAAGCACAGTTTATTCTCATAAGAGACATATTATAGAGAAAACAGGTGTTTCTAACAAAATAGAGTTACTTTTTATTTACAATGTCTTTAAATATTTCTGTTAAGTCTTTTGAAGAATCTATTTTAATGTAAATAAATTGATGTTATTTATATCAAGCTGCCGCTCTGTAGCAAGGAAGTGAGCCTTCAGTCACATAACTAATTATGTGACTGAAGTAAGTGAATGCAAACAAAAAGTAGCGGCTTGAAAGATGAGAGTGATTATTTAATCGATTGCAGAGAGGTAATATTCAAACCATCATTTAACCGATAGCGGGATTTATTGAAAATCTTAGCCCCGTTCTCTCTTCCAGCCCGACGAGTACGTTGTTCGTCTTCTGGTAGTTTCATCTCTCCACAGCAAGCATCACTGCAACAACCTTCGAAATGTTCAGCACAAGACAGACATTGGATAAACAACAAGTGGCAACCATCATTCTTACAGTTGGTATGGCTATCACATGCCACCCCACATTGGTGACAGTGCGCAATGATTTCTTCAGAAATACGTTCACCCATACGCTCATCAAAGACAAAATTCTTGCCAATAAACCGAACTGGCAATTCTTGTTCTTTCGCTTTACGGGCATATTCAATAATGCCACCCTCTACGTGATAGACTTTATTAAAACCATTATGCAGCATATAAGCACTCGCTTTTTCGCAGCGAATACCGCCAGTACAATACATAACTATATTTTTATCTTTATTGTCCTTCAGCATTTCTACAGCCATTGGCAACTGTTCACGAAATGTATCTGATGGAACTTCAATCGCGTTTTCAAAATGCCCGACTTCATATTCGTAGTGGTTACGCATATCAACAAAAACGGTTTCAGGATCATCCAACATTTGGTTAACCTGCTCCGCTTTAAGGTACTCGCCTGTTTTAGATGGATTAAAAGTTTCATCTTCAATACCATCAGCAACAATGAGTTCACGCACTTTCATGCGCAATACCCAGAATGATTTACCGTCATCTTCCAGCGCAATGTTAAGACGCAAATTATATAATGCCGGATCAGTCTCATCCAATAATGCTTTTAAAGTACTAACATTTTTGGAAGGCACACTAATTTGTGCATTGATACCTTCTTTGGCAATATAAACCCGCCCAAAGACAGATAACTCAGTAAACTTCCGGTACAGGCTGTCGCGAAAAGCCTGTGGTTCTGAAATGGTAAAATATTTATAAAAAGAGATGGTCGTGCGCGGCTCAGTTTCAGCCAGCATGCGCTCTTTCAGCTCTTTATTAGAAATACGGTTATGTAACACTGGCATGGTGTACTTTCCTGAATTTCGATTACAAAAAATAAAAACGTTAATGGTTGCCTATTGATGACGGGATATCATAACGAAAATGGCCGTTAGCGGGTAGTGATTTATGCTTTTCTATCACACCAATATAGTGAAAATAATGGCCACAATATGCTTTTGGCGCCCCCTAATAACCCTGGCTACAACATTGACTACGATAAGCTAAAAAAACAGTAGACCTTGCCAAATGGTGAGCTAATCGAATAAATTATCATCAGATTAAGTATTAAATGCCCCAGAATTTCGATCTTTCACTAAAAAGTGTCACAATACGCCAATATGACTTTTATAGTCTATCTCATTCAGGCACTTATGATTGCAGACTGATTGAACATAAACTACGTACAAGAACCGGAGCGTATAGGTCGTTCATTAAGGACAAATACGCAAGGATTATGAACGCAGCATCGATTCAAAATGACAAATAACAAACATACTGAAAACACATGATACAAGCACCTCCTTTTCACCGTTCACTTTTACACCCCCGTTACTGGTTAACTTGGCTAGGTATCGGCATACTTTATTTACTGGTTTTACTGCCTTATCCAGCGATTTATTGGATGGGAACCCGACTTGGTAGACTATCACAGCGTTTCTTGAAAAAACGAGCCAAAATTGCAGAGCGCAATCTGGCACTTTGTTTCCCCAATATGCCAGTGGAGAAACGGCATGAGTGGTTAGTCAAAAACTTCGAATCTGTTGGAATGGGCGTATTTGAGACCGGAATGGCCTGGTTTTGGCCAGATTGGAGGATCAAACGTTGGTTTAAAGTCACCGGACGGGAACATATCCAGACAGCGCAATCTACAGGTCAAGGAATTATCGTCATTGGGATCCATTTTCTGACACTGGAATTGGGTGCGCGGATCTTTGGCATGCTAAATCCAGGTATTGGAGTTTATCGCCCAAATGACAATCCTGTCATGGATTGGCTACAAACTTGGGGACGGCTCCGTTCCAATAAGTACATGCTGGACAGGAAAGATGTTAAGGGCATGGTCCGATGCTTGAAAAATGGTGAAATTGTTTGGTATGCCCCTGATCATGATTACGGCCCACGTAACAGCGTATTTGCTCCCTTATTTGCTGTTGAGCATGCAGCAACCACGACGGGGACTTCAATTCTCGCCCGTTTAGCCAAGCCCGCACTAATTCCTTTTACTCCCCGAAGATTACCCAATGGAGAAGGTTATGAGCTGATTATTCAGTCTGCAGTGGAAAATTTCCCTCTAAAAAATGAAATAGAAGCTGCAACATTCATGAATAAAGTGATCGAGAAGGAAATTATGCAGGCGCCAGACCAATATATGTGGTTACATCGCCGGTTCAAAACCCGCCCCAAAGGTATGTCATCCTTGTATGGTGATAACGATAATATTCACTGATAAGCACAATCTGGCTGTTATTTTCTCAATAACAGCCAAGGCCTTCTTCTAACCATTCGATATATACCTGATAGATTCTAGGTGTAGTGCAATCAATAAAACAAAATTATATTCTCCTCCATAACACTAATGTTGCAAAATCATTAATGAATTTATTTTTTCTGTCATTGATAAATTTTAATAAGCATTATTTTTACATCTTTTAATCATTTAATTAGCCAAAAAAATCCTCCATCTGTTCACGCCTCTACAGTGTTTCTGAGATATACCACGATAAATTTATTGTCTTTATGTAATCTCTCACCATTTAAGAACAAATTAATATACGTAGCACACGAAAAGATAACAATAATAATCAATTAAAAAATAATTATTTATTTTATAAAATCTTTAATAAAAAAATCATAGAGAATAGAAAAATTTTTAAGTCAAGACTCTCATTCATATAGCATCGATTAAATTCTGAAATTGAGATTTTCATCGACTTTTGTTTTAAAAAATGGAATATAAAATAAAAAATGTGCTTTGTGCCGGATGAAAAGTACAAAGAACATGTTAAAAATACACCAACAATTAAGTAATCAGTTTTATAAAAATATGTTAACAATATTAATAACATGCTTATAAAACAACCTTTTTATTTTAACTTGTAAAACATATCCAACATGCAGATGGATTTTTAGGAAGAATTATTAGATGCAATCTTCAACCAACAACAGAAATAGTAGGACCTTTTTTGGGCACCCTTATCCACTTAGCTCTCTTTTTCTGACAGAAATGTGGGAGCGGTTTTCGTTCTATGGCATTCGTCCCCTTCTGATATTATTCATGTCTGCCGCAATCTTTGAAGGTGGTATGGGAATACCGCGTGAACAGGCATCGGCAATTGTCGGGATTTTTGCTGGTAGTATTTACTTGACATCGTTACCTGGCGGCTGGCTAGCCGATAACTGGTTAGGGCAACGCCTTGCCGTTTGGTACGGTTCGATCATTATTGCCTTAGGCCATCTATCAATCGCTCTCTCCTCAATCTGGAGCAATAATCTGTTCTTCATTGGATTGCTGCTCATTGCACTCGGCACTGGCCTGTTCAAAACCTGTGTTACTGTAATGGTCGGAACACTGTATACAAAAGATGATCCCCGCCGTGACGGTGGTTTCTCTCTGTTTTATATGGGCATCAACCTAGGGTCTTTAATTGCCGCTCTAATTGCTGGCTGGTTAGTGAAAGATTACGGCTGGCATTGGGGTTTTGGCGTCGGTGGATTAGGTATGCTGATCGCCTTGCTGATTTTCCGTTTCTATACTGTCCCTTTGATGCGTAGTTATGATAAAGAAGCAGGACTGGATTCCAGTTGGGATCGTCCAATGGTAAAACGCAAAAATGTTGGTAAATGGGTCAGCGCAATATCAATAGCTGTCAGTGCAATTGTTATACTCTTGATAATGGGTGTTATCCCATTTAATCCGGTCAAAGTTGCTAACCTATTAGTTTATATCATCTCTTCAAGCGTGATTCTCTATTTTACTTATTTATTCCTGTTTGCTGGATTAACCCGTAATGAGAAAGTTCGCTTACTCATTTGCTTTATTTTGCTGGTTTCAGCCGCTCTATTTTGGTCAGCATTCGAACAGAAACCGACATCATTTAATTTATTTGCCAATGATTATACTGATCGAGTCATACTGGGCTATGAAATTCCTGCTGTCTGGTTCCAGTCAATAAATCCGTTGTACATTATTTTGCTGGCCCCACTCTTTAGCTGGTTGTGGCCTGCATTGGCAAAACGCAATATGAACCTAAGCAGTATTGGTAAGTTTGTTATTGGTATGCTGTTTGCCGCTGCTGGTTTTACAATTATGATGTTTGCCGCTCAAAATGTACTGGAGAGCGGTAGCTCAGTTTCACCACTATGGATCGTTTTCAGTGTTCTCTTCCTGACTCTTGGTGAACTTTGCCTTAGCCCAATCGGGTTGGCAACGATGACAGTGTTAGCACCTTCTCGCATGCGTGGGCAAGTCATGGGCTTATGGTTTTGTGCCAGCGCATTAGGCAATCTGGCCGCAGGCCTGATTGGCGGCAATGTACGTGCAGATAAATTGGATAGTTTGCCTCAGCTATTCTCTAACGTATCCCTGTCATTAGTTATTTGCTCCGCTATTTTACTTGTCTTAATTATTCCTATCCGCCGTTTGACAAGCAGTTTGCATGAAGCAGAAACAAAGTCTTAAGTAACCTAAATTTTAGTTAGGCCACTATTAAGTATCTCTATTCCTAAGTCGGAGATACTCAGTGGCCATTTTTTCTTCTTTTAGTAAAATATCGTTTTTTTAAGCAGAAACTCTTCTCTTGTAACAAACATTGAATTTACTTTTTTACTCAAAGTGCATATTAATTATATAATTACCAGACGATTCATATCCGGACAAAACATCTTGAATAATTACAAACTATTGCCAGCATTAGTATCAATATTGCAAACACTTAATCTTACTGAATTTTCAAAGCAATTAGGTGTTATATTGTATTTAGATAATATCTTATCTATCCGGTTTATTTAATAATGCGATATCAAATAAACCTTCAATACAAATTGCACTTAATAAAATAACATGTTTAATATTTATAGCATTAGCCATTAATTTATTTCTTAGCTAATTTTAAACAAGAATACATCATATGATATCTTTAACACCATCAAATCACGTGCTTTAAAATGCATCTGGTGCGATCTAATCAGAATCACATATAAATGCTCTGCTTGTTCAGTTTCGATTGATCGTTTAGGGCATATCAGACTCTTTCACGGAAAATTATGTCATCGAGGAACATTCTCTGGTTACAGTGAGCTACAAAAAACTGTTTTGTAACTCACTAAATGAATAAAATCAGGAATTAGTAGTTTTATTAATAAAAGCTACAAGCATCTGCAATATCAGCATAGGAATAGCCATTGCCCTGCTCTTTCTCTAATTTCTGCCTTGTTTCTCTATAGCAGCGACGTTGAGTCTGTTCTCTGAAGTGCTCCATAACTTGGTTTTGTTTCATATGAGGAGAAAGATTAAACTGCCCCGCGTCCCAATTATAAGAAAATGCCAAGCTATTTCTCTGTTCAAATCTATTGTTGTATTCTTTCCGTTCATTCTCCCGCTTCTCAGCTAAGGCATTATCTTCAGCCAGTTTCTCCATATTCCAATTTTCATGGTTCAATTTATCTCTCTTTTTCAGGTACTCTTCTGAAGGTTTGTTATCCGCTGGTATATCACTTTTGTAGCTAAAATCCAAAGCCAGAGCTTGAGAAAAGAACACTGACAAAATAAAAAATAGGCAATAAGATCCTTTGATTTTCATATCTTTCCTTAGTGGAACTATAACAAAGAATTATTATTTAATAATCATTATCACCTAAGGTCAATACTCCAATTTATGTACATTTTGCGTTCAAATAAGATAACTCTTTACAAATCAATGTAGTTTCAACATCCTGTATCCGGTTTTTTATTACAAAAATAAGTGAGACTCTGATGCATTCATATCCTATTTACCACGTTGATGCCTTCACCGAAAAATCGTTTTCTGGCAATCCCGCCGCCGTTGTTTTGCTGGATAAATGGCCATCAGATGAAATGCTGATTTCTATCGCTGCTGAAATAGGTCTTCCAGAAACTGCTTTTCTGGTAGAAAATCATCTGCGCTGGTTTACACCAAAAGTCGAAGTGGATTTATGTGGGCATGCAACTTTGGCAACCGCGTTTGTTCTCATAACATATCGCAACCGTCAAGATCAGTTCCTCACATTCAAAAGCCGCTCCGGTGAACTCCGAGTTTCTCATCAAGATGGCGTTTTTACATTGGATTTCCCTTCCGCTGATTGTCATGAAGAAAACGCTCTCATCCCTATTATCCAAGATGCTCTGGGACAAAATGTTTCCGCCGTGTTAGTTTCACGTGACCGCTATATTTGTGTTTTGGATTCCATAGAACAGATTATCAATACCCAACCTGATTTTGATAAAATTGCTGCCCTACCCCTGCCGGGGCTTGCCATTACAGCTCTAGGTGATTCATCCTCTGATTTTGTTTCACGCTATTTTGCGCCGGCCAAAGGTGTCAATGAAGATCCTGTCACAGGCTCCAGCCATTGTGTTCTCGCACTCTTCTGGGGAAAGCGGCTGAATAAAACCGAACTTCATGCTCGTCAATTATCCGAACGAGGTGGTGAGTTGTTATGTCGAATAGAGAGAGATCGTGTTTACTTGACAGGCAAAGCAAAACTCTTTTCACATGGTGAAATACTGCTTGAAGATATATAACGCCTCATTTTTGACAAAATAAGATCGGCACGAAGTCACAATAGATGAAAGTGACTAAAAATAAGCAAAGGAAAAAGCTAAATAAAATTTATTGTCCGATTATAGTCAACAGCATAAAGATAACCTGAAAGATATTGATGACTATACTTTTCAAATAAGTCAGTGGTTATCTATCCATTTGATTGAAAACCTTCACGGTCAGCAGGATAAATTCTGCTGACCAATAATGGCTCGTCCGCCGTTAAAGTTGGTTAAGCTTGATTACATACCAGCAAATCCGAATTAATCTCTGAGATTGATCTTGCTCCTGTTAAGGTCATCGCCACCCGCATTTCTTTATCGATCAGATCGAGCAAATTGGAAACACCCGCTTCACCTGCCGCTGCCAACGCATAAACAAAAGCACGCCCCAGTAAAACACTATCGGCACCCAGAGCAATCATTCTCACCACATCCAACCCTGTTCGGATACCTGAGTCAGTAAGAATAGTAATATCATTTTTGACTGCATCCACAATCGCAGGCAAGGCTCGTGCCGTAGACAAAACACCGTCAAGCTGGCGTCCTCCATGGTTTGAAACAACAATCCCATCTGCCCCAAAACGCACAGCATCTTTAGCATCTTCTGGATCGAGTATTCCTTTGATAATCATCGGCCCTTTCCAGGAATCACGGATCCATTCCAAATCTTTCCATGAAATGGATGGATCAAAATTACTTCCCAACCACCCAATGTAATCTTTCAATTTGGTCGGCTTACCGCGATATATGGAAATATTGCCGAGATCATGTGGCTTGCCCCACAATCCAACATCCCATGCCCATTGAGGATGGGTCATCGCCTGAAAAATACGACGCATAACCGCATTTGGGCCACTCATCCCAGAGTGCGCATCACGATAACGTGCTCCAGGAGTCGGCATATCAACGGTAAATACCAGATTTTTGACACCCGCTGCCTGCGCCCTTTCTAGTACGTTGCGCATAAAACCACGATCTTTCAATACATAGAGTTGAAACCATATTGGACGATCTATCGCGGGAGCAACTTCTTCAATCGGGCATACTGATACAGTCGACAGAGTAAATGGAATCCCTTTTTTAGCCGCAGCACGGGCAGCTTGTACTTCCCCACGGCGTGCATACATTCCCGTTAATCCGACAGGAGCAAGTGCCACTGGCATTGACATTTTTTCTCCGAACAAGCTAGTTTCCAAGCTTAATTCGGACATGTCCTTCAACACACGCTGACGCAATTCAATATTGGATAAATCTGCAGTATTACGTTTAAGGGTATGCTCTGCGTAAGCTCCACCATCAATATAGTGGAATAGAAAAGGCGGTAACTTAGCTTGTGCTGCAACCCGATAATCCGTTGAAGCGGAAATAATCATAATATGTACCTTTATATTGAGAAGTTATTCGCACATTTTTCAAGATGCCAGAATCAAGGCCATGACAGCCGCAATTCTCCCATAGACCAGCATTGGTAAAATTGTCTTTTTCATAATCTGGCCTTCTGAGTTAGTGATCCTCAAGATAGAGCAAACGGCAATAATGTTATTCAGGCAAATCATGTTGCCCATCGCACCACCAACAGATTGTAGTGCCAGCATCAAATTGACATTCATTCCATTGTTCAACGCAATGGGATGCTGTATTCCTCCAAGTGTCAGATTTGAAACAGTATTAGAACCTGAGAAAAATGAACCCAATGCTTCTAAAAATGAAGAGAACAATAATCAACTTTTTCCTGTAATTTCGGCCAGTGCTTTACCAATAATAATTACAGGCGCATTTTCGTCCCCTAACATCATCACATTCACCATCGCTAACGCACCAAATAACGCAATAAACGGCTTGAAAATACAAGAAGTTGTTTCGCAGAACATCTTCAGCTCCACTGGTTTGAATCAATTTACTCAGCAATATTGCGCCTAAAATAATTATGATAGAAGTAAAAACTGAAATCAGGGCTGTAATAATATTGACATATAATAATATAGACTGGATGCCAAACAAAAATAATTGTATTAAATAAATAATTACTGCTGTCAACGGTAAAATAATAAAGGATTAAATACCATTACGTTTGGTCATCATCCAAATCAACAGGACAATCGGAGCAATG
Organism: Xenorhabdus vietnamensis; assembly: GCF_002127535.1. Classification (GTDB taxonomy): domain Bacteria; phylum Pseudomonadota; class Gammaproteobacteria; order Enterobacterales; family Enterobacteriaceae; genus Xenorhabdus; species Xenorhabdus vietnamensis. The sequence continues at coordinate 164,927 of NZ_MUBJ01000004.1, read as the reverse complement.
CAGAAAAATAATGGCATATAATCCCTACTGATTATTCACATTTCTACAGATAGGAATCATACAATGCACCCTGAATTCGTATGCTGATTTTTTTGGAATGCTGATAAAGTCACCCTCCATTTTGTGCACTTCAATATGCATTTAAGGTAGACAATTTAAACTCGAAAAATAATAAATCAATAATGTCTTAGAGAACCTATAAAAACACCAAATGACTCACATTTTGGTATATGACCCGCAAAACATAAGTCTATTTTTACGCATTATAATAACACGCGGTTTATTTTTATTTTTTCATTTATTAAGCCATTAAATATTATCAGGTTTTTCTAAACTAACAATAAAATCATCAAAATAAGCATATTGTTCTACTGGAGGAGCCCAATCCAGCGTAGAACCGCCGAAAAACGAACTCCATTTTATCGCATCAATAAAAACATCGCTTTGGTTTCTAAAATTAAGATTATTCGCTCTGAAAACCTCTTTATTATCGATATATTGTATATATATACCGTCATGTTTACTAATACTATTCAGCTTTACATATTGTGTCAGGGTATACCAGACACTTTTATTTAAAGAGGTATTTAATTTAATGTAATCGCCACATCGTTCATTTTTTTCAGGGTAGTAGAGATAACCAAATAACTCTCCTGCTTTCCTCCACATCAAACGACTACTGAAACCATCAAAACTGCCATTATCAATACAACCTGATGGATGATCACCACCAGACAATCCCGGTAGTTTTCCTCCTTTAATCCACATAAAATCTTTACTGAACATCACCCTATATTGTAGCCACAACGCTTCATGCTCACCATTAATCGGAGCATTAAAAGAAGTTCCGGCCTTAGATCCGACAGTGTTGGAAAGATAAGTGAGTTCTAAGACTTTGTTTTTATCATCCTGAGGATCAATAACAATATTTAACCTTCCTTGATTAAGACCAGATGATGAAGTAGGTGAAATACTCCAGTCAGATTTAAAATTTTTGGAGGAGTATTTACCTATCTTGTGTTCAAAATCCACATTAATTAAATCATTATTATTTACATCAGAAACAAGGGAAGAATGAGCTGGCACCATAATTAACTCCTTATTAAGTTATATTTATACTTCCACACAAAACTCAAATTAAAGACAAAAAAACTATTTTGAAAAATATTTTTATATTGACTCTATTTAAAATTACAGTCAAACCTTATAGTTAACAGACTATATCTAAAATAACTCACTGGTCTTTTATATTTAATATATTAAAGCATCCTTCCTCCAGATTAAATCAATCGACTGGAGATCTAAATAAGTTCTCAAAATTCTAGATCACTTTCTTACTCCTCACACCGCGAGGAGTAAGGGAGCTTCAAGAGCTAAATGTATCACTATTATTAGAGGATATTATTCATCTATGCTTATTTTGATAGTATATTTTCCAGAATATTATAGACAGGTAACAGGCTAGTAAACCCATCTCTATCAAGAAAATGACCACCATTATCAACATTAATCACTGTAGTTTGTAAAGAAAGAGCCAATTTTCGCGAGGATTGCGGAGAAACAATTTCATCATTAGAAGAAATGAGTGAAATACGGTGTTCAGTTACCCCACGTAAGAAAGCATAATCCAATGGTTCAGCAGTAAAAGAGTTTAATTCTGGTAAAGTAATTTGGGGAGCGTCAAAACCGGAGACTAAAACATATCCACCAATATGCAGGTATTGAAAGCGTATCGATTCTAGATGCCGCAATACAGTAATGCAGCCGAGACTGTGACCAATAAAAATCGTGTCTCTGTCTACCTCCGGCACGATATTCATCAACATTTTCGCCCATTTTTCAGGTTTAGGAGCTGATGATTCCGGCATTGTAGGTACAATAACTTCCGCACCTTGTTGATTCAGCTTTTCTTTTAACCAGGGAAACCAATTTGATGAAGATGAAGCAGTATATCCATGAACAATAATTATTTTTTTGCCAGAGAACCGACCATTACTGTTTGTTTTTTCTGATGTCATTGACTTTATCTCATTTAATAATTCATCCACTTATGGAATGAAGGTAATCCTCTTATTATTAAGAGATTATGATTGATATAAATCAATACCCATATATGTAATCACAGGTTAGCTATTATTTAAATTATAACAACGAAATAAAATTCTTTATTTTTGCATTAAAAGCAGCAGGTTGCTCCACAGGAAACATATGTGTTTCCCCTGTAACAACTTCCAACTGGCAATTGGCAATATTTCTTGCCACTGACACACTAACCAGCTGAAACAATGAACGGGAATGTTCACCATAAGCTACATGCACAGGTAATTTTATTGCCGCCAGAGAGTTTGCACTTATGTCTGGTTTCTCAGTCTGATTTAATTGCTTGATTACCGTATCTGCTTGGGCCAATTGGGCCACGCGCACAGATTTAGGCTGTGATGCAAAATAACCTTTTTGGTTTCCTGAGCCATCAATCAAGATTTCTACCATCTCAGATAGTTTCATTTTTCCTGTTGATTCCAATAAAGGGCCAAACATAGCCTGAGCATCTGCTATAAACAGTGCTAGCTCGTTCTCAGTTAAATGAGACGGATATCCGGGTTCATAAAGAAAAAGACTACGGAACAATTCAGGTGCTTTTAATACTGCCAATAATGCTACATCAGCACCATAAGACCATGCAGCCAGATTTACCGGAGAACAACCTATCTTGCGGATTATTTCAACCACATCATTAGCATGGGTTTCAATACCAAAGCCACCAACTTTCGCGGAGCCGCCAAAATGACGCAGGCTCAAAGCTATCGGCGACACTGTATCTTCTAGCTCAATCATATGTTGATACCACATATAGCTATCAGCTAAAGCACCATGCAGAAATAATAACGGCGTTTTATTATTTTCATGATTACGAAGATACACAAACTGGGCACCATTGGCAGTGATTTTATTTTCCTGATATCTGTTCATTACTTATCCGTTATAACGTACCATTTATTTTTATAAGTTTTATATTCCGTGTTTTTCAAGCTGTTGCATTGTTAGTTGTAATACAACCTGAAGTCTATATGAAACAACTTCCTTGTTAAGTTTCATTTGGTTTCCATTCATTGAATTATATTAATTATTAGCTTTCAAACAGTATCAAAAACCATAACCTCAGACTTATCCTGCTAGTTCTTTGGCCTGTTTTTCGAGCCAAGAAATCACTGAGTTATTCTTGAACAAATAAAAATGTCCTCCCGTGAAAATCTGTTGCTCTACTAGAGCAGGTAACACCTTCCACCATTCCGCTAACCGAGAAACAGGAACTCTATTATCCTGAGCCCCACCTATCACATAAGCCGGAACATTCAACTTAACCTTCGGTAATCGAGACACAGAATCCAATAAAATTAGATCATTTCTCATTGTTTCGATCACATAATTACGTAATTCAGGATTAGCAAGAACATCTGCTGGCGTTCCCTCACATTGCTCAAGGACATTCAAAACATAAGAGTCAGAATATTCCTCACATGGTTCATTTTTGAAACTTTCAGGATCTCTAAAACCACGGGCAGAGATAATGAGCATCAACTGTTTCTCTGGTAATTCACTCTTAAGTTTACAAGCCACCTGATAAGCAAGTTCCGCACCTAAACTGTGTCCACACAGTATTAAAGGCTTATCCTCACCTAACCTTAGATGCTTTATTGAAGCAAGAATATCGGACAGGACAGTTTCAACATCCATCTGAAAAGACTCTGAAATACGCATTCCCCTGCCTGCAAGTTCTAGACAGTAGACTTCAATAAATTCCGATAATTTGTAAGCCAACTCGATGTAGGAAAAACAAGAGCCTCCGGCGTGATGTAAAAACAACAGCTGTACTCCAGCTTCTGGCCTTTTAATCGCAGAAAATAAAACTGAATCAGACAAATTTAAGTTCCTTTAGCAGTATAAAAATAAAATAAGAAGTATTCTATTAAATCTTTCAAGTGGTTTCTTCATGCTCACACTGTAACTTGAAACAGATTAAATATTAATAATTCTAAAAAATATGCATTAGGGGTAGAATAATAACTATTTAATTCTTTTTCTATAACAGAAAAAATTGATTAGATTATAATTATTAATTAACTAGCAATGTCAAGTCTGATAATGACACACAGGAAGGTACAAAATTAGTAAGTACCTAGAAATTAAGCTATAAAAGATATAGCGCCTATCAGATAGGCGCTATATCTTAACTTATGTCTTTAACTTATCGCGTACAGCCATCAGTGCAAACCCTAATAAGTTCAGACCATCCCACGTCAAAGGATTATTGATATTAATGGCATCTTCTGCTAATCCGATTCCCCAAATGCGATCAACAGGGCTAGCCTCAACTAATATTTTATCCCCAGTATTCAATAAAAACTCTGCCAAATGCCTGTTTTGAGAAAATTTTGCCAGGTTTCCTTCAATCACTATTTTTAACCGATGTTCATCCCAAATCGATTGATTAAACCCGCGTATTTCACGTCCATATGCCTTTGCCGCTCCAGGCGTTCTAGCATGGATAATTTTTTTCAGCACTTCAGAGTCATTAAATAATCGGGCTTTTCCTGCCATCATATAGTGTTCCGTACTGGCATATTTTACATCATCAATAGTAAATTGAGCCGGGTACCACTGGCTTAAACAAGATTTGGTTATGTGGTTGGAATGATTGGTTTTATGTCCCCAGAAAAAAAGATATTTCAGTTTTTTTCCTGATTGGTGTAAATCACATAAAGTTTTAATATCCATATTAACTCTCTATAACACACTAATTTATCTTTAATACATAAATGTTCCCTATCATACAATTTTTTTTATGTTTGTCGATGCATATCATGTCAGTTTCATTGATATAGAATAAGAATGACAAAAATACATTGAAACAAAAGTCACTAATACAAAAGATAGTAAGTAAAAACAATCACATATTTTTTGAATAAATTTTCATATTATTCTTAAATTATTTAATATTAGATTTACGACCAATGGCAAATACAGCAGCCAATCCCACCAAATCAATTGTGATTAAAGTACCAGCAAACAACATTTCTCCCCTGAGAGCAAAAACAATCGCCACTACTAAGATAAATATAGCAATGAAAAAACCCATCCATTGCCCCCTTCTATCTCTATTTATCAATCCATTCAGTGCCTTATTTTGCTTTTCATGTTGAAAAGCCTGTTCTTTTTCTCTCAGAGAGAATACCCTTTCAGCATAACCCGGTAAGATTGATTCATAACTTTCCAATACCTCAGGGGATGGAAATAAATCAACACAATGAGAAATTTCTTTATTTTCAAGCAAATATTTATTTGATGAATCAGCATCTAAAGCATCACGGTAATCATTTGTAGGCATAATATCGAGAATGCTCCCTATCGCTCTGAAGTAATGACTAATGTTAGAGTTCACATCTTCTTCCTCAACAATATACACAAAAAACACCTTAATAAAATCAGTGAGATAATTAAGTTCAACCTATAATATAGATGAATTAATCGTATCACTGATATTTTTTCCATTCATAATTCACCTTGTTTTTGACTGGGAAATGGGCGGCATTCTTCCGCTTTGTAGGTTCCATCTTCCTGACGAATCAAAAATATTTTACGTCCCGAACGCAATGCTTTACTGATTGCAGTTTGATGAACTCCCACTAAACTCGCCGTATTAGCTTGACCATTCAACTTCACATATTCTGACAATGGGATTTTTTCCATACATATCCTCCTTCCTTAAAATAATATCTAAAGTACTAAATATTTCAATACTTTTAGTATTTAATATTTTAATAGTATTGGTATTAAAAGGAGCTCAGGTAAAATCAATTAATCATTTTATTGTAATCATTTGATATTAAATTAATTTTTAATTAAGTAATTCTTTGAATTTATTTATACAATTATTTATACATAGATCATTGGTAACCATTCACTAGCCAAAAGTCAGATTGAATACATCCGGGTAAAGCTGTTTTCGTGCCAAAACAGATTTTCCGCATGGCTTCACTGATATTACTCACCTCAGGTGATTCAGGGGTAAAGTACTTTTCTTTCATAGAAAGTAAATTACCGGCCTGAAAGGATCGGGTAACAGGGAAAAGCAGATCAGGCGATGTTCATCACCCTTTTCATGTCAATAAGGAGCTGGTTAATAGTTACGTTTACTGAACTAAACATAAACCTTATATTGATAACAAGAACTTCATCCAATTTATTTACTCAGCCAAGGAGAACTAGTACTCCAAAAAATGATATTAACCCCCAGATATTCTTCTGCAAATTGAATAAACTCTTGCTGAGTGAATTTCTTTTTTGTTTGTGGGTTTGTATAGGTTAGTGTGGGTTCCTGAACTGCCATAGCAACGAAGTTTAGTTTGTTTTTATATCTATGGAAAAATGGATATGAGTTTTTCATTTGTGCCTTCTTATACGGAACGATATCAGGTCCTCCAAGCCCAATATTGTTTTTTTGTGCAATATCAAACAGACGAGACATATAGCCACAATCGTTATTCCATTCGCAGGGCCAGAAATTAACATACTGTACAACATACGATTTTTTAAAAATTTTTCTGGCAAATATTATGTTGTCTATGGTTGCTAAGAAGTACTTGTCGCAAGTAAAATTAGCATTTGCTTTTTTCATATCAATATCGATGGCGGTTTCGGGAAGGTTAATGCCGATGATTCTTCCATCAAATGATGTTGCCAATGCTGCAATAAGATGTTGATATCGTTCCCTTAAGGCTGTATTCCACTGTATGGAGACCCAGCCCTGAACAGTCACCTGACCTTCACCAGGGTTGTCCGACTGCGCAATTAAACCGCCATTATATTGAGATCCCTGAAGTAAATAGAGCGGAATATTTCTGTTGTTTGGTTCGAAAAATCGGTCTTGAATCTGGATGAAAAGCTTTTTATTCATTTTGTTCAGTATTGATAGATCTTTTTCTATGACTGAAAAGTCATATTTTCCTTTTGATTTTTCCAGTTGTTTCCAAGTATAAACAATCTGTACACCATTAATATCAGGCCTCGCAAGCAATGGGCGTAACTCTTCAAGTTGTCCGGAAGATGTGTAAAGATAATTTTGAGGAGTAGCTGCTTACACACTCCCCACACAAAATAAAAAAATAAAACACATCATAATAATCCGCATATTCACATCCCTCTGGTGATAAAAACTAGAATCTTTGACAACAACAAAAGACGATAATTTTAATCTGATATTACTTCATTGTCGTTCCCCACTTATTATTTCAGCCTATTAACAGGAAAAATTTATCTGGGTTGACATAAGTCTACAGCTGGCCCCGTATTTTTAATTTCATGCAATTAATGTGAGTCTGATTTATCAGACAGCGACCACTAATGCGGATCGAAAAATGCGAGCTCATTATCACTTAATGTGAATTCCAGTGATCTCGAACACAAACCAGTACAGTTACCCATTGAAATTGACGGTTATTGCAGTCGAAATAACTCTACGCACTTTACAGCCAAAGATAAAATATTGCCTTCTTTATTGGATAGACTCACTGATAATGAACCTGATAAAAAACAAGAAAAATATTCAATACAGCCTATAGCAATGGATTTTACACTCGTTAGATAGGAATGAGAGATCAGTTCAGAGATGCAGGATAGATTACAGAACTACAAAACCCAGAGTCTCAACTAATCATTATGACCAATATGACTATCTGAAAGAAAAGCGGAAAATTGTAGAGCAGTGGAAAAGAAAACTACTGTCGCTTGTAGTTTTTACTAAACTAGTATAAAGAAAATATACAGCGAACTTAAACCGAAGATTGATATCTTAATTCAATCTTCGGAATTCATTCTGCAAAAAATAAACTAAATGCCATAGACTGCCAAATAATTATATCCCTAAAATTCCCACAGACATATTTGATTCACAGCCGATTTTTGACCCGAAAGTCACAATAGAAAAAGGTAAACTACCGCCAGATTCGGTAAATTTTTTCCCCTGAAGTGAAAATATTTCTGCAGGAAGATCTGCAATTTTTTACATATTTTTATCACCAAGCCACCAATTATTTCTAGATCTAGCATTATGCCCTTGCGCTATAACAATATCGGTACCTGAATATTTTTTTCCACCATGTTCAAATGACAGGTCACCTATAAATGCAAAATTCAATTTACTCGGTAACGTTGCAAAAGAATCACACGCAATCGCATTGCCCCCAGCTATCTTATCGTTAAACTAATCCGCCGTATCCGATGACCCCTTTCGCCCCACTTTTACAAGAAAAGTACATCCTTCTGAATCATCTGACACGGTAACACCTTCCCACTCTTGACCGCTGGTAATATTCGGGGAGCCTCCTTACTTGTTTAGTTCGATAGTCATAATTACTCAAAAATAATATCTATAGTACTAAATAATTCAATACCTTTGGTATTTGTCATTTCAATAGCATTGGTATTAAAATGAGTTTATGAAAAAGAAACTCACAGTAGAACAACTTGCAGATGCCGCACGCTTAAAAGAGCTATTTGAGTCCAAGAAAAAGCAGCTCGGCATCTCTCAGGAAACGCTTGCAGAAGAAATTGACAAGACACAAAGTGCAATTTCACACTATCTCAATGGGATAAACGCCCTTAACTTGGAGATGGCAACCTATTTTGCCCAAAAATTGGGAATTCAGATTGCAGATTTCAGTCCATCGCTGGATAAACAAGCAAGAAAGCTTGTCGCTGTTCTCTATGGCGATAATGCAGCATTTTCCAACCATGCACTTTCTCACAAACAATACCCGCTACTCGACTGGGTAAATGCAGGCAATTGGTGTGAAGATCTCACACCAAAATATCAGACAAGCCGCATTGAAAAAGTATATGCGGCCTCTGTTGAGTGCTCACAACGAGCTTTTTGGTTGGAAGTAAAAGGTGACTCAATGGTATCGCCGAATGGACTAAGCATACCGCAAGGCATGATCATTTTGGTTGATCCAGAAATTAAACCAGCACCCAATAATTTAGTCGTAGCAAAACTTAATGGTGAGAAGGAACTGACTTTCAAACAACTAATTACGGAAGGATATGACGCGTTTTTAAAGCCATTGAATTCCCAATACAATATGATTCCTCTCAATAGTCATGTGCATATTGTCGGAGTGATTGTAGAAGCTAAGATTGGAAGATTGCCTTAAAAATAAGCATCATCATGAATACCATCAATTTACAGCGGAGAAGAGAAGATACCATCATTCGGGAGTATCCTCATCTCCATTTCGACGCGAACAATATGGCTTATTTTTCGGTACTATCAGAGTGAGTTCCCCACTCCCGCAAAAAATTTATCTCATTCTGAGATCGTATAGGTTACCATCACGCTCAGTTAGTAAAACAGATGGCGTTTTTTCTCAATATCGAGCTGCATTATCTTCCTCCTTATCGCCCCAATCTGAATATGGCCGAACGATTATGGAAATTCATAAATCAGCAAGTGTGTAATAATTATTGTTTTCCGAATCTGAAAGTTTTTCGCAAAGTACCCCACCACTTTTTAAATGTCACTCTTAGAGAAAAAAGAATAAACTTGTTTGTTGGCTAAATAATAATTTTCAAATATTGAAATCAGCATCTTCATGTTAATTAGATATAAGACAATATTATGTCGAGAAAAATAAGGCTCGTATCACTCTTCATCATCAACAATTATAATGATTCTCCATCCAATGTACTGCATAATCCAAGATTTCTTTAGCCGGAACAAGCAATGTATCCGCAGAACCAATGATGCCTTTAACAATCATCTCTGGATGCAAATAACAAAAATGTTCAACAATATCCTTAAAATAATCTTGATTAAATTGTTTACAAACAGGATCTACAGTATCGAATTCCTCTAACATAACCCATGATACTTGGTTATTTTGTAATAGTGGAAGTTCCATTTTCCTAATACGCTTATTGGGAATATTTGCCAAATGTTCAGCATGATGTAAAAGGCTCATAGTTTCATATGGAGCCCCAACCATAAGAATTTTTCCCTGACACGCTACAAATTTTGCAAATGGTGAGTTAGTACCATAACCATAATTTAATGAATGATTTTCTACGAAATATGCAGCATTATTTCCAAGAACAGCTACAGAAGCGCCAGGATTTTGACTTCGAATAGCTCCTTTGGTTGTTCTGACACATTCAGCTAATATACCATGATCTCTGCTTGCCCGTGAAAATAATCGATCATATGGCATGATCTCAGGTTTTAATGTAGATGGAATATAACCGTTTACACTCAGACTATCTTCGTAACTTTGTTCCCAATTCGTATAGCACAACAACGTTCCTTCAACTCCTACAACAGTTAAAAGAGCCTGGATAAGATCATCTACACCATGTTAAACAATTGCCAACAGAACGCATAGCAACATCACCTTGTTTTATACCATAGATAAAAATACTCTACGAGCAAAAAGTTTCTCATTGAAACTATTAAATATAAATTTCTCAATATAATTGAATCAAATCCCTAATCAACATAGAGCTTCAATAAATTAAATAAAAAACGTATAATGGAAAGACCTAAAGACCACTGAATAGAATAAATTTTTCATGAGCATAATTTATATAAAATTATACATTAATAAAATGACTGTCCGTAATATTAGTACTGGCCAGGAAACCTCTGGTATTCCCGATACCCCTTTTAGTACATCTCGTTTGTTACTTGGTCAGATAGTATCAGCGATGGCTTTACTCAAGAAGCTAGTCAAAAAAGTAGGTGCAGAGACTTGGTATCACCAATTTCTATCAAATCACAAAGTTATCATCCAACCTATGGAAATGAATGAAGGTGGACACAGCCAAGTTGAGTTTAGAGCTTACATGGATCTAGCCAAGAGTATTACTTCAAGCAAAAAAGTTTATCTTTGTTCACCACGAACGATTCCTCTTTCAGATGATGAAATTCGTCATTTGATATCCACAGATTCATTATTTAATCATAAATAGCAATATATCAAATTATTTTATTTAGATAAAAATCATTGTGTTCCTAATTAACTTCAAATCCACTATAAAACTTCAGCTACTCGAATATAACCATTATGCAAAAAATTGGATAACAGTATTTAATGTTAGTAAAAAATAATACTGACTTGTTTAGATATGTGAAAGTTATCACATAAAATAATAAACTTTCATTCTAATAACAATTTGCACCTAAAACTGGTAGATTTCAAAAAAATCAAGAGATGGAAAATCATTAATTTGACAAAAACGCCATAGTGATCATAAAAACTTAACACATTGATTTAAAAAAATAAAATAGATAATTCTTATTGTTTAATTTATGAAATTGATAATACTATAATGGTATTGTATCTAAAATACTAAACACCAACCCTTTATTTAAGGTTAGTTAATTGCATATTTTTCTATTTTGGCCTACTTTAATTTATGTGTACTAAAAATCGTACTTTTTTAGTGCATCCTCATTTGCTTCTTAATTTATTTCTTTCCCCTCCCTGAGTTCAGGGGGGGATTTTTGTAATTTAAGATAATTTAAAACAAAATCTTTCCTATTATCCATAATTGTGCCAAATCCAATGATGACTATCCCTTTCAATAACATCTTTTTGGAATACCCCTATCATAAATTAAGTATTTATAATTAACTAATTTTGTTATAAACATTTCTGTGCATTTTCTTAAGAAGCAAGTTAATTTTTATCAACTATATAACAACAAAAAATAGATTAACTCATTTTACAGTCAAGTACGGAAAAAATAGGAAATTCATCATGAACATTAAAAAGTCATTACTTTTGGTGGGATTGACGGCTTTTGGTACAATCCCATTTTCTAGTATTGCTGAACCAACCTCGCGTCATGGATATATCGACACACCACCAAGCAGAGCACTTTTATGTCAAAAGGGCCTCAATAAAGACTGCGGACCTATCATGTATGAGCCACAGTCGGTTGAAGGCCCCAAAGGCTTTCCTCAAGGTGGACCATCAGATGGAGAAATTGCCAGTGGTGGTGTTGGTCAATTCAAACAACTCAATGAACAAAGTGCAGACCGCTGGCATCATGTTACTGTCAATAAAGGAAGCAATACTTTTAAATGGACAATAACGGCCCGCCATAGTACCACTTCGTGGCAATTTTTTATTACTAAACCTGATTGGGATCCAAACAAATCCCTAACACGCAATCAACTTGATTTAAACCCCTTCTGTGAGCGGTTTGATCACGGAAAAAATCCAGCCCAAAGTGTTACTCTGACCTGTGATGTTCCCGAGCGCTCAGGGTATCATGTTATTCTCGGTGTATGGACAATTGCTGACACCAATAATGCCTTCTATCAAGTTATTGATGCTGATATTAAATAATATTTTTTAGTGAAGATAACGTTTTATTTATAAGTATTATCTATACACAAAAAGTGCTGGCTATTTACCAGCACTTTTCTCTAAGTAAATTAAAGTATTCTCAGATAATATACCTTTCCTAATTCAACACTACATATAGAAAAACATGAAAAAATCAACAATTCTTAGAATTGCCAGACCAACTGATAATCTTAATAAAATTGCAGAAATGTATTGTCGTGGTTTGAATTTCACTATACTAGGTGAATTCAAAGATCACGATAGTTTTGATGGTATTATGTTGGGGCATCCTAATCATTCCTGGCATCTTGAATTTACTCACCATCAAAATACACATGTTGGTAAGGCTCCAACTAAAGATAATTTATTAGTATTTTATATAGAGGATCAACTTGAATGGCATGAGCAAATAAAATCAATGCAAAATGCTGGGTTTATTCCAGTTCTTTCTTATAATCCTTATTGGGATAAGAGTGGAAAAACCTTTGAAGATATTGATGGTTATCGTGTTGTATTGCAACATGGAGCATTAGAGGTTTAGTTGCTCTATATCCATAATCTTTCAAGTTGCGGTGTTGCTCGTTGAGCTGCAACTTGAAATTTATTGAAGATTTTATGATAAAAATGTTTGCTGTTCTGACTCCCTTCGCATACGTAGGCCTGCTAATGCATGCCCATCGGCACGATCCCACTTCAAAAACTCTTCTGCTGCACCTTGGTAATCACCTGCGTTCAATTTTTTCAACAATGTTGAATGAGTAAAATTGCCAATTCCCAAATTGAAAATAAACGAACATAAGGCATCAAATCGCCCTTGCGTTAAGGGGACTTTAACTAGCCGCTGAATAGCGCCATAAATAGGAACAAGATCTTGATGCAAAAATGCGTCAGCTTGTTGTGCAGTAATCACTTGTCCGGATTTGACTCCCCTTGTATGACCATACCCGATTGTCCATGGCTCTGCTCCAGTGGCAGGATCTGGATATGCTTTTAATCTCAAACTTTCATAACTTTTAAGTTTATTAATACCGATTTCACTAATTTCCATTCATTTTCTCCACAACTAAATTGAGTATCAGGATTGATTTTTTGTTTAAAAAACAATCCATAGATTAAGTATAAGTGAAGAAACAATCAGTGCAGTTACAATTTTAACGGAATCACAGAAAAACAAATATAAATAAATCATTAATTTTCAATAAATTAATCTTTATTTCAATTTTTTTTTAATTTTTAAAAAAATAATTCAATAAATATCTTGACTCTTTTTGTTTTGAGCATAAAATCCTCCTCAGAATTTAGATTTTCGTGAAGTAAATCACAACTTATAACCCTCAAAGGAAATCATCATGAAATCTGTAAAATCTTTCCTCTCAAACGTACACTGCGTTGTTATCCGATTGTCATCAACTCGCTTCATGTAAGAGTTGTCACAATACATAGATAAGCCAGCTCAAAAAAAGAACTGGCTTCTTTATCATTGATACAATTCTAAGGTAAACACTTTCTTTCCTATTTCGTTACTTACCCACTATTCATTAAACTACCATTCTGAAAAATCTGTCTTATATATCCAATGAGTTTTAAGCTGTAATATGGCAATAGCAGAAATTTTCAAAATAACTCATCCATATAAATGATACAAATATTTACTACATCAATAATAAAAAGCCCGAATCTTATTACTAAAAATTCAGGCAAAAATTAGAATCTAAAAACTTCTCATTAAAAGTCAAACAGATTTCAAAATGAAATGTGTAACTAAATAAAAAATAACAAGTATAAATGAAGATAGCTTAGAAACGATAACCAACACCCAATACCCAAGTACCAAGCTTAGCGTCTTTTAAGTTAGCATATGAATATGAAGCATCAACAGCCCAATTTAAGGTGGGGTTAAATTGTAAACCTACACCGTAAGATAGTCGTGTTTCTGTCTTAAAATTATTATCTTTTGCATCAGAAAAACCTACTTTACTACGGGTCGCACCAATCAATCCATATGCACTAATATAATCATTAAAGCGATATGTTGGACCAGCCATTAGAGAGGTATTTTTCCATTTGAATTTTGAGAATGATCCAAGGTAGTCATATTCATGTACATATTGAGTATAAGTCAATGAACCAATGACACCAATATGTTCATTAAATTCATAGCGATACTTCAGGTTTAATCCATATTGCTTTTTATCCATCTTCATATCGTTATGATAGATTTCAATATTATTTTTTAGGGATGCATTGCTCTGAGCATAACCCAAAGAAATAGTATTTTTATTACTCTTGTTTGCGTTAGCATTAAAGGCAAGTATAGATAATCCCACAATAATAGTGGTTGTCGATAGTATTTTTTTCATAAGTAAAAACTCTCTTTCATTCATGCGATGAGTACAATGTATTCGCTCTATCAGGAAAAGCTTGCGGAATATACAAGTCTTATATTCATAATTCAACTTTTTATAAGAAAAGCCTAACTTTATCCGAAAAATTTACATTTATTATAAATTTAATTTAAATTCAATTTCTTACATAGAAATTCGGCTTTTATCAAAAGATAATAGATTATCCATATGCCAATATCATTCAAGATAATTTAATTCGAAAAACCACATTATTATCAATTAATTAAGTAAATCCAGAGTAAACTTTAAATTTTAAGATATATCTTAACAATGAATTTTATGTAATTAGATTACATTTAAACTTTAAATAAATTATTTATATATATAAAAGATAATTCATAACAAATAAATCAAGTGTTTGTATAAATTACATCCTAATAGATTTCAAGTTGCAGTACATAAGGCTACAACTTGAAAAATAGAAAATGATCTACTTAGCTATGATACCAGCAGCTATAATGTCATTGACTTGATTACACAATTTTTCGAACTTAACACGTTCTTTAACATCAAAATTACTATCGTCCCGATTGAGTCTATGCATAATAATATCAGTGTGTTTTTTACGCAGCTCTTCTTGTTCTGTAACCGAATCAGACCTTATATAATCCTTTATTAATGAAACTAGCTCAGTCGCATCTTTTTGCAAAATTGGATCCGAAAAATTCGCAGTTGGAATCTGATAGTAAAATTGATCTGTTACTGTGTTTTCATTACTATACAGTGAGTCTGGATCATTGGGAGAACTAAATTTCTCTCCCGATTCTTTTTCATAAAAACCGATAAATTCTTGCTTACTGAAACATTTCGTTCTGACGGCTTGTTTCATTTTTTCATCACGAATTGTAATCTCATCAGGTAATGGCATTCCAAGCTGGTAAGAACAGTGAAAAGCATTATTATCAATAAAGACGGAATCACTACTACGAATTCCTCCTTCAAAAATCATACCATCAATCACCACTTCCTTACCACGTGGTATATGTTTATTTTCGTAATCTCCAACCACATACATCATATTATAAGCATAGTACAACTCTCTATTCGGGTTGATGATCCCTCCTTTATTTTGAGGATAAACAAAAAATGACTGTTTTTTTCCCTTTGTCGTTTCCAAAATATGTTTACCTGGCTTTAAATCAACCATGCCAACTTCATTACGTTTTACCGAAAATGTTCGATCATCAATCTTAAATTCTAGCGGCAATTCTGCTGAGTTAGTGAAATAAAACTGACCTATGCGATCGTCAGAATCCAAGAAATCACAGGCGGTTAGAAAAAATGGCAACGAAGCCAATACGATAACACGTGAAGAAGAACGCATGATATAATCCTTATCCTATATTTTAATTAAAAATTACCATATCAAAACTTATACCAATATATTTAAAATTCCAGTTATGTAATTAGCAAAAAAAATTCATTAATCTAAATGTTTAGACAATTGTATAAAATGAGAGCTGATAATAATAAATTGAAAGATAAATTATCAAACTCAATAAAATTTTATCTAATGATATCAGTTGCCCAATAAAAAATCATGCTTTCAATTATTTTATTAAGAAATAAAAATTTTTCTATGTCCATCCCTTTTCAAATTGCAGATCAATTAATGTTCTGCAATTTGAAAAATATATTTCATCAGAAATTATGTTTTATTATCAAAATATTTCTCAACCAAGGCATATAAAATGGCAATGGTTTCTATATCTATCACACCGTTATAATATGACGGACGGAAATGCATCTGAAATACTTTGATTAAAAATTGAAAGTTTTCTTCTTCTTCTGTTCCGGTAACATCATAACCATAGCGTTTGAATTTTTCTAAAATCTCAACAACATCAGGCAAACAATGCTCAAATTGCTCAATGTATTTTTGTTTCGTTTCTTCGTCATACCATGCTCCAACTCCCATATCATATAATTCTTTCCATGGAAAAGATGGGCCTGGATCCGTTTTTCTTTGCCATGAAATATCTGAATGTCCGACAACATGAGTTGGTGTAATATCTGGATAACGTTGTAAGATATTTATGGCCAACTCTTTAATTGCAGTGATTTGCTCAGGATGATACGGGGGGAAAGTGAAAACACCACCATTGTTAGTAGCTTCATTCACAATCTCAATACCAATGGATGTATCATTTAACCCTTTTCGTCCTGCCCAACAACTTATCCCAGCATGCCAAGCTCTTTCAAGTTCATCAACCAAATTGAATATGTGAATTTTATTAAACCCAGCTGCTCGATAAGTCGGATCATCTGGGTTTGGAATGAGGTAGTGGGCGCTGGCTAACTCTCCTGTTAATGCATGAACAGATTTTTCAAAATTCAAAGCAGTATAGTGCATAACTAAAAAGCGGGAACGTCTGTTAAAACTTTTAATTGAACGATATGAATTATAATCAATTTTATACATCATTATTGTTCTCCTTGATTATTGCTATTTTTCATTAAGTTTCTCCTCCATTGATTTTGCTGTGTAACACGCTAAATATCAAACCACTTCCTAAAATACATTATAGATCACAGTTATAATAAACCAATGAGCATATTTAAACAGGGTTTGTTACCACTATTCTTTTTAATGAAAAGGGAATGATTTTTACTCATGTAATTGTGTTCATCTCCCGCAACATCTGAGTATTCCCAGACAATATCCATACAGCGGAATATGGAGAAAAGTTCAAAGAAAAATTGAAATTTACACTATTTATTTTTCCTTTAAAAGATCCGATAAAAATCAATAAAATACTAAGACAGCTAAGAAGAGAAACTATCAATTATTTATTTTGGGAACATCATGTAAAAGACAAGAAAATATGATGGGTGATGTGAACATATCACCGTCATGATAAATATGTCCACTGCCAAGAACAATTCGAAGATCGTTGCAGCAATAAAGTTAACAAATTACCTATATCCACTGGGTTTCAGGTTGCAAAACTGCAACTTGAAAATGAAAGATATATCTTGCCTACCAATAAGACTGCGTTAACTTAAGAGAAATTATGCCTCAATTTCAATATCTGTCAGTGGATAACAGCTACAAGGTAAAATTTCCCCTTCGTTAACAAATGCTAATGGCTTACAAGGATAACCTACTTTCCCTTTCACCAAACGAACACGACAAGAACCGCAATACCCCTGTCGACATTGGTATTCAAGCTGGACTTTACCGTGTTCCAGTGCTTCCAACAAATTACCGTGGAAGCCAGAGGAATAATGGATATATAAACCCTGCCGTGACGGCAGGGTGACTTTGTAATCAGCCATATCAGAGTTCGAAACCGCTGAGATCCTCAGTATTGACTTCCGAATCAATCTGACCAACCAGGTAAGAACTGACTTCGACTTCCTGTGGAGCCACTTGGACATTGTCAGAAACCAGCCACGCATTGATCCATGGGATAGGATTAGAGCGAGTTTCAAACGGTAACTTCAAGCCAACTGCCTGCATACGAATATTGGTTATATATTCGACATACTGACACAGAATATCTTTGTTCAGGCCAATCATGGAGCCATCTTTAAACAAATAATCAGCCCACTCTTTTTCCTGTTCTGCTGCCTGTACGAACAGTTCGTAGCATTTTTGTTCACACTCTTTAGCAATTTCCGCCATCTCAGGATCATCCTGACCAGAGCGCAACAGGTTTAACATATGCTGCGTTCCCGTTAAATGCAGTGCTTCATCACGGGCAATCAGTTTAATGATTTTGGCATTACCTTCCATCAATTCACGTTCAGCAAAAGCAAATGAGCACGCAAAACTGACATAGAAGCGAATGGCCTCCAAAGCGTTAACACTCATCAAGCACAAGTAAAGTTGCTTTTTCAATTCACGCAGATAAACGGTGATAGTTTTACCCGCGACATCGAATGTTCCTTCACCCAACTGATGATAATAGTTGGTCATTTCGATCAGATCATCGTAATACGAGGAAATGTCTTTTGCGCGTTTTAGAATCTGTTCGTTTTCCACAATATCATCAAATACGATGGAAGGATCATTAACGATATTACGGATAATATGCGTGTAAGAACGCGAGTGAATCGTTTCTGAAAACGACCATGTTTCAACCCATGTTTCCAATTCAGGAATGGAAATCAACGGCAGAAAAGCCACATTCGGGCTACGACCCTGAATAGAATCCAGCAGTGTCTGGTATTTCAGGTTGCTGATGAAAATGTGCTTTTCATGATCCGGCAACGCGTTGTAGTCAATACGATCACGGGAAACATCCACTTCTTCTGGACGCCAGAAGAAAGAGAGTTGTTTTTCGATCAACTTCTCAAAAATAGGATATTTTTGCTGATCAAAACGCGCCACGTTAACCGACTGACCGAAAAACATCGGTTCTTGTAGCTGATCATTTTTTATCTGCGAAAAAGTGGTATAGGACATAGTTTCCTCGAATTAAATCTTACACGCGCCGCCTTCACAATCGGAATCTGCTGACTCAACAACTTCTTCCAGATCACCCTGAACATCTTCTGCCCCATCACGAGTGTTGTGGTAATACAATGTTTTCACACCATATTTGTAAGCGAGCAGTAAATCTTTCAGCAATTGGTTCATCGGAACCTTGCCATTAGGGAAACGTGCCGGATCATAGTTAGTATTGGCAGAAATCGACTGATCGATGAATTTCTGCATGATCCCTACCAACTGTAGGTAGCCATCGTTGCTCGGCATTTGCCACAGCAGCTCATAAGCCCCTTTCAGAAGTTCATAATCAGGTACGACCTGACGCAGAATACCGTCTTTGGACGCTTTTACACTGATATAACCACGTGGTGGTTCAATGCCGTTGGTCGCGTTAGAAATCTGTGAAGAGGTCTCCGATGGCATCAAAGCAGACAATGTTGAGTTACGCAGCCCGTATTGTTGAATGTCACGGCGCAGAGCTTCCCAATCCATGTACAAAGGTTCGTTAGTCAGGGTATCCAGTGTTTTTTTGTAAGTATCAATCGGCAAAATACCTTGTGCATAAGTGGTTTCACCAAACCACGGACAAGCACCTTTCTCTTTTGCCAGTTCATTTGAGGCTTTCAGCAGGTAGTACTGAATAGATTCAAATGTTTTGTGAGTCAGGTTATTTGCACTGCCATCAGAATAGCGTACGCCATGTTTTGCCAGATAATAAGCGAAGTTAATTACACCAATACCCAGCGTTCGACGCCCCATTGAACCTTGTTTTGCGGCGATAATTGGATAATCTTGGTAATCCAGCAAGGCATCCAGAGCACGAACAGCCAACTCTGACAACTCTTCCAATTCAGTCAGACTTTCGATGGCTCCCAAGTTGAAGGCAGACAGCGTACACAGTGCAATTTCACCATTTTGATCGTTGATATCGTTCAATGGCTTAGTTGGCAATGCAATTTCCAGACACAGATTCGATTGACGAACAGGCGCAATAGCTGGATCAAACGGGCTGTGAGTATTGCAGTGGTCAACGTTCTGAATGTAAATGCGACCTGTTGAAGCACGTTCTTGCATCATCAACGAAAATAGTTCAACCGCTTTAATGCGCTCTTTACGGATATTGCTGTCATTTTCATACTGAGTATACAGGCGCTCAAATTCTTCCTGATCCGCAAAGAAGGCATCGTACAATCCCGGAACATCAGATGGGCTGAACAAAGAAATGTCTGCTCCTTTAATCAGGCGCTCATACATCAGTTTGTTAACTTGTACACCATAGTCCATGTGACGAACACGGTTACCTTCAACACCACGGTTATTTTTCAGTACCAATAGGCTTTCTACTTCCAGATGCCAAAGTGGATAGAACAATGTTGCCGCACCACCACGCACACCACCTTGGGAACAAGATTTCACCGCAGTCTGGAAATGTTTGTAGAATGGGATACAACCTGTGTGGAAAGCTTCACCACCACGGATTGGGCTACCCAATGCACGAATGCGACCTGCGTTTACACCAATGCCGGCACGCTGGGAAACATATTTAACAATTGCGCTGGAAGTCGCATTGATTGAGTCCAGGCTATCACCACACTCAATCAGAACGCAGGAGCTGAATTGACGAGTTGGTGTACGAACCCCCGCCATGATTGGCGTTGGCAGCGAAATTTTGAAGGTAGAAACCGCATCATAGAAACGACGGATATAGTTCAGGCGCGTTTCTTTTGGGTAAGTGGAAAACAAGCACGCAGCAACTAAAATATAGAGGAACTGAGCACTTTCGTAAATTTCACCAGTTACACGGTTTTGTACTAAATACTTCCCTTCTAACTGCTTGACCGCTGCATAAGAGAAATCCATATCACGCAAATGATCAATAAAACTATCCATTTGCTCGAATTCTTCTTGAGAATAGTCTTCCAGCAAATGTTTGTCGTATTTACCTAACTTAACCATGTTTACGACATGATCGTACAGTGCAGGTGGCTCAAACTGGCCATAGGCTTTTTTGCGTAAGTGGAAGATCGCCAGACGTGCCGCCAGATACTGATAATCAGGAGCATCACCGGAAATCAAATCAGCCGCAGCTTTGATCATGGTTTCATGGATATCAGATGTTTTGATACTATCGTAAAATTGAATCTGGGAACGCAGTTCTACTTGTGATACTGAGACATTTTTCAGACCTTCGGCAGCCCAGGCAACAACCCGGTGAATTTTATCAAGATCAATTTGTTCTTTATGTCCATCACGTTTGGTAACTAGCAGACTCTGGTTCATGGGGAAATACACCTTCTCTCTTTTCGTATCTCGCCTATATTATTTTCCTTGACCTCTTGACAGCACGATGCACCCAAAATGGCTGAGACCAGTCGGGGATTAGCTACAATTCACTGCTGTTTCGCTACTGCTGTTGCTACTGTATTGCGACTACAAGTTGCTACTACAAGGTGACAAGAAACACAACATATAGGGGGTGATTAAAACGGTAATAACAAGATAATGTTAATTTCGGGTTTTATCAAGTGCACAAAACTGGGAAGTTTTGTGGATAACCTTGAGGATTAATTTTGGCAAAAAGCCGATAACCTGCGTAGTTACTTGGTGTTACTTTCATAAGGCTATCGGCGGAACAGGGAAAATAAAATCTTAAAAATAATATCTATTTGCCGTTTTATTAATCCCTTAACTGTTTTTATCAAACAGATTGAGTGTGCAGCATATAATTCACGTCTACATTGTGTCCAAGACGGAATTTGTCTGTTAACGGGTTGTAATGTAAACCAATGATATGTTGCTCTTTCAGATTAGTCTTATCAATCCAGCTAATCAGTTCAGAAGGTCGAATGAATTTTTTCGCATCATGTGTACCTTTTGGCACCATGTTTAATATATATTCAGCGCCAACAACAGCCATCAACCAAGCTTTTCGATTCCGGTTAATTGTTGAAAAGAATACATGGCCGCCGGGTTTTACCAATTTGGCACAGGCACTAACCACGGATCCGGGGTCTGGTACATGTTCGAGCATTTCCAGGCAGGTCACAACATCATAAGCATTCTGGTGCTGCTCAGCATGGCTTTCTACCGTTTCCTGAACATAAGAAACGGAAACGCCGGATTCCAATGCATGTAAACGGGCAACTTGCAGGGGTTCAAAACCCATATCCAGCCCTGTCACTTCCGCGCCTTCGCGTGCCATGCTTTCTGACAGGATGCCTCCACCACATCCAACATCCAGCACTTTTTTACCAAAAAGGCCGTCAGCGTGTTGCAAAATGTAGCTCAAGCGCAGTGGATTGATACGGTGCAGCGGCTTGAATTCGCCTTCAAGATCCCACCAACGGGAAGCAACGGCTTCAAATTTTTCGATTTCCTGCTGATCCACATTGGCATGGGGCTGAATGTGTGAATCGGGAGTTTTGACGTTCATCAGCAATATCGCTCCTAGGAACTGCTTCACAGAAAACTGGTGCACAGAAGACTGATTCACAGAAAATGTAACAGTATTATGGGGATGTGTGATAGAAAACTATTATACATGCCTTAATCTCGAAATACCCGCATCAGGTTTTTATAAAACTGTCAATTTGTGGTATAATTCTAAGCCTTTGAATTCGGAGTATGAGGGACAGTGGCTCCATGAGCGACATTGCCAGAGAAATCACACCGGTCAATATCGAAGAAGAGCTGAAAAGCTCGTATCTGGATTATGCGATGTCCGTTATTGTTGGACGCGCACTGCCAGATGTTCGGGACGGACTGAAGCCGGTACACCGCCGCGTACTTTTCGCGATGAATGTATTGGGAAATGATTGGAATAAACCCTATAAAAAATCTGCCCGCGTTGTTGGGGATGTTATCGGTAAATACCACCCACATGGTGACAGCGCTGTTTATGACACGATTGTTCGTCTGGCACAACCATTCTCCATGCGCTATATGCTGGTTGACGGTCAGGGGAACTTTGGGTCAGTCGATGGCGATTCTGCGGCAGCGATGCGTTACACTGAAGTACGCATGGCAAAAATTGCCCATGAATTGCTGGCAGACTTGGAAAAAGAAACTGTCGACTTTGTGCCCAACTATGATGGCACAGAACAAATCCCCGAAGTAATGCCAACCCGCATTCCTAACTTGCTGGTGAATGGTTCATCAGGGATTGCGGTTGGTATGGCAACCAATATTCCGCCTCATAACTTATCTGAGGTGATCGACGGTTGCCTGGCTTATATTGATGATGAAAACATCAGTATTGAAGGCCTGATGGAATATATCCCAGGCCCGGATTTCCCTACGGCTGCCATTATCAACGGGCGTCGTGGCATTCAGGAAGCCTACCGTACAGGTCGCGGTAAAATCTACATCCGCGCCCGCGCAGAAGTTGAAACTGACGAGAAAAATGGGCGCGAAACCATTATCGTCAATGAAATCCCTTATCAGGTCAATAAAGCCCGGCTGATCGAAAAAATGGCTGAACTGGTCAAAGAGAAGCGTATTGAGGGGATCAGTGCACTGCGTGACGAATCCGATAAAGATGGAATGCGCATCGTTATCGAAGTAAAACGTGATGCGGTTGGTGAAGTTGTCCTGAATAATCTGTATTCCCTGACTCAATTACAGGTTTCCTTTGGTATCAACATGGTTGCCCTGCATCAAGGACAGCCTAAGCTGCTCAACCTGAAAGATATTCTTTCTGCGTTTGTTTGCCATCGCCGTGAAGTAGTTACACGTAGGACGATTTTTGAACTGCGTAAAGCTCGCGAACGTGCTCATATCCTTGAAGCATTGGCTGTTGCTCTGGTAAACATCGATCCTGTTATCGAATTGATCCGTCGCGCATCCACTCCTGCTGAAGCGAAAACCAGCTTGATTTCTCAAGCATGGCAATTGGGCAATGTTGCGTCTATGCTGGAACAAGCAGGTGACGATGCTGCCCGTCCTGAATGGCTGGAACCACAGTACGGTATCCATGACGGTAAATATTACCTGACCGAACAACAAGCACAGGCTATTTTAGATCTGCGTCTACAAAAACTGACCGGACTTGAGCATGAAAAACTGCTCGATGAATATCGTGAACTGCTGAAAGCAATCGCTGAACTTCTGTTCATTTTGGAAAGCCCAGAACGCTTGATGGAAGTCATTCGTGAAGAGCTGTTGGTTATCAAAGACCAGTATAACGATGCCCGCCGGACTGAGCTGACGGAGAATTCAGCGGATATCAACATTGAAGACCTGATTAATCAGGAAGATGTTGTGGTTACACTATCCCATCAGGGATATGTCAAATACCAACCACTGTCCGATTACGAAGCACAGCGTCGTGGTGGCAAGGGTAAATCAGCTGCACGTACCAAAGAAGAAGATTTCATTGAGCGTTTACTGGTAGCCAATACCCATGACACCATCCTCTGCTTCTCAAATAAAGGCAAGATGTACTGGATGAAAGTATACCAATTGCCGGAAGCGAGTCGTGGTGCCCGCGGTCGTCCAATTGTTAACCTTCTGCCATTGGATCAGAACGAACGTATTACAGCAATTCTACCAGTGCGTGAATATGAAGATGGGTTGAATATCTTCATGGCAACAGCAAGTGGTATTGTTAAGAAAACCAAACTCAGCGAATTCAGTCGTCCACGCAGTGCCGGTATCATCGCAGTGAACCTGAATGAGGGAGACGAGCTAATCGGTGTTGACCTGACTGATGGCAGCAATGAAGTCATGCTGTTCTCTGCAAAGGGTAAAGTTGTTCGTTTCCTCGAAGAAGAGGAAGAAACGCTGGAAGATGGTACTGTCCGTGTAAAAGGTGTACGTGCAATGGGGCGTACCGCAACTGGGGTTCGCGGCATCAAACTCAGTGAAGGTGATAAAGTTGTTTCTCTGATCATTCCTCGTGGAGAAGGAGAAATTCTGACCGTTACCGAAAATGGTTATGGTAAACGTACAGCTGAAAGCGAATATCCGACAAAATCCCGAGCGACTCAAGGCGTTATCTCCATTAAAGTCAGCGAACGCAATGGCAACGTGATTGGTGCAATTCAAGTAGAGACAACTGATCAAATCATGATGATCACTGATGCAGGCACATTAGTGAGAACTCGTGTGTCTGAAGTCAGCGTTGTTGGTCGTAACACGCAAGGTGTCACACTGATCCGTACCGCAGAAGACGAAAAAGTTGTTGGCCTACAACGTGTAGCTGAGCCTGATGAAGAAGATGAAGATGGCACTACAGCAATTTCTTCTGATGAAGAACATGATGATTCAGTAAATTAAGTGTAATTCACTTACCTTATTGTGATTCAGCTGTATAGCTTTCAAAAACAAAGCAGGCATTAGTGCCTGCTTTTTGAATGATGTCATAGCGAAGAATTAGCAATAACTAAATGCTACTTTGTATTCCCTGCTACACTAGTATATGCTGTGAACAGTTATTATTAATCATGTTTTTCATCAGGCGATCTCTTGAGATATTTATCCTCTTTCCGAACGTCATTAAAGATATCCCGCTACCTTTTCCGGGTACTTGGGTTTATGTTATGGGCACTCGGCGCCTTATTAAGCAGTTTTTATTTATCGAATATTTTTAATGCGGTTAAATCAGACATTCGTCAAGATTATAATAGTAACTACGACACAACGTTTGCTTATATGCGACATATCACCAGTAATGTGCGTGATATTCAATCTTTGGTGGAAAACTTTTTATCAAAAAAGAATGCAAAAGAGATAATGGTTACTCCATCACATTATAACCCTACTACCTCATACATTCCCCTAAATGCGAATTCCAATTGTCAACTTTTGCATGGCAGCACAAATAATTATTTAATCCCAGTGAGTACACAATTTTTATTTTGGAAAGATATTTTCGCTGGTATGCGTGGAATAAGTCAGGTTTTTTTCGTTGAAACCTCAAGTATGTGCATGGCGAATCTATACTCTAACAATAAAATGACAGAACTGGATAAGCTAAAAAAGATAATCTATGAAAACTCCCGCAAGCTAGTTAATATGAAAGAACTAGGAAAAGAACAAACTATCTTTTGGATCTTACCCAATACAAGAATAGATAATGGTACCATTTATGTTATTACACCAGTTTATGTTAATGGAAAAATGATCGGCGTCATAGGCCTCGAAACAACTATCATGCTAGAAAACTTTCAATATAGAAGAGAGCGGCCTATCCAAATCACGCTACTGAGCGAATCAAATCAACCTATATTACAAATTCCTACAAAAAGTAATAACAAGGCCATATTTACAAATATAAAGTCACCTTATTTTGGTTACGATGAAAATTTTACCACTTTGCTATCAGTACGACGTTTATCACCCTCATCATTATATGTTGTTTATTCATTACCACTAAAAACTATTTATGATGAACTGAAAGTCAGTGTAATTCACAATATTATATTGAATATTATTTCTGCGATCGCAATTATCTTTTTTGTTTGGCTATTTGAGCGAAAAATGTTTGTGCCAGCTCTAGACAATGCAATCCGCCTCGAAGAGCATGAGCAATTTAACCATAAAATTGTCGCTTCCGCCCCTGTGGGGATCAGCATCTTGAGAGTCAGTGATGGTGCTAATATCCTGAGTAATGAGCTAGCACATAACTATACCCAGATGCTGACGCATACAGATCAAAAACGGATTGTTGACATTATTTGTGATAAAACCAGCAGCTATATTGATGTAGTCACTAGTAACAATAATCACCTACAAATTAGTTTTGTACACTCACGCTATCGTAATGAAGAAGTCGCAATTTGTGTACTGATAGATGTCAGTACTCGTGTAAGAATGGAGAAATCTTTGCAGGAAATGGCTTCAGCAGCAGAACAAGCCAATCAGGCAAAATCTATGTTTCTTGCAACCGTTAGCCATGAGCTAAGAACACCTCTATATGGCATAATTGGCAATCTGGAACTCATGCAATCTCATTCATTATTGCCAGAATCTGCACGATTGTTGGCAACAATGAATAATTCATCATCATTGTTGCTAAAAATCATCAGTGATATTCTAGACTTCTCTAAAATAGAATCTAATCAATTAAAAATTGAACCGAAAGATTTTAGTTGCAGAGAAATAATCTCTCATGTGATTTCAAATTATCTTCCCCTCACGGCAAAAAAAGGATTGGGTTTATATTGTTATATTGAACCAGAAGTTCCCGATAGCATTTTCAGTGACCCAGTAAGACTACAGCAAATCATCTCTAACCTGCTTAACAATGCGATCAAGTTCACAGCATCTGGCTGTGTCGTCATTGAAGTTACAATGACGCATGGGTACTTATATATCAGCATCAAAGATACAGGCATTGGAATCGAAGATAAATTACAACTTCAATTATTTGAGCCATTTTTCCAAATTAGCGCCAATAAGGAACATCCTTCTCACGGTACTGGATTAGGTCTCGCTATTTGTGAAAAACTGATCAACTTGATGGATGGTGATATTGAGTTCGTCTCACAAAAATATGTTGGTAGTATTTTTTCCATTCGTATTCCTTTATATGGTGTTAAATATCATGCTAAACAATTATCCGACCAACGGTCAAAAAGAAGAATTTTATTGTACATTCACAATAATTTTCTGGAAAAATATTTGCAAAACTTTCTCTCACAGAATCATTTTCAAGTGGCCTTCTATGATGAAGGCGCAATAGATGGCACAGAAATATTAATTATCGATCAAACTGATAAACCAAATATTTCTGTATACCACTTTATAGAAATATCAGAAAAACATATTGGCCCACCAGAACAAATTCGAGAAAATTATTGGCTGTATAACACTTATGAACTGAATGATTTGGATAGTATGCTGGACAATATCTTGATAGAACATACTTTTTTGCCAACTGCTCCTGTGTTAGCATCCCCCATTTTAACTAAAATCACACAAGCTGATAGTTGCCTGAATACAGTTAAAGTATTGGTAGTTGATGACCATCCTATTAATCGACATTTGCTGGTCGATCAATTAAATTCAATAGGGTTTAGGGCATCAATGGTTAATGATGGCATTGATGCCATTGAATACCTTAAAAACAATCCAATAGATATTATTCTAACGGATGTCAATATGCCAAATATGGATGGATATGAACTTGCTCAATATTTGAGGAGCAGAGGTTATACCAAATCAATTATCGGTATTACTGCCAACGCATTGGCAGAAGAAAAACAACGTTGTGTTAATATGGGAATGGATGACTGCCTATCAAAACCTGTATCATTGTCTATATTAAAAGAAACATTAATCAAATACAGTGATATTTAAACCTGTAAGTATTGATAAATTAAATAATGTAGAATCAGTAATAGTGTTTACCGATTCTACATTAAGAAAATACTATTTTAGTTAGTTACCAATATCTTTCTCGATAGTGACAGAAGATAAATAGTTAAGCAGTGCAATATCGTTATCAACGCCCAGTTTTAACATGGCTGATTTTTTCTGACTACTGATCGTCTTAATACTGCGATTAAGTTTTTTAGCAATATCAGTAACAAGAAGGCCTTCAGCAAATAAACGCAGAACTTCACTCTCTTTCGGAGATAAACGCTTATCTCCATATCCATTAGCATTTACCTTTTCCAGTAACTTAGAAACACTTTCAGGCGTAAATTGCTTACCCTTTTGCAAAGCAGAGAGGGCTTTAGGCAAATCTGTTGGTGCTCCTTGCTTTAATACTACTCCCTCAATATCAAGTTCAAGTATAGCACTTAAAATAGCAGGGTTATTGTTCATTGTAAGAACAATGATTGCCAATCCAGGATAATGGCGTTTAATATATTTTATCAGAGTGATGCCATCACCATATTTATCCCCGGGCATTGACAAATCTGTTATAAGAATATCTGCTTCTATATGTGGCAAACTATTAATGAGTGTAGTTGAATTTTCAAATTCACCGATCACATTAATCCACTCAATTTGTTCAAGTGACTTTCGGATACCAAACAAAACGATAGGATGATCATCGGCGATAATGACATTAAGGTTCTTCATATTATTGGTTACCTTGCTGCAACAGCTTTGTGACAAAGGAATCAATGAGGCTGATGCTATTTTTAATTTCTACTTCATTACTGTCTGCTATGTGTTTTTCCAACGCCTCACATGATGACCTAAGAAGCTTTAAATCTAACATAGCAAACGCACCCTTAAGACGGTGTGTCGTTTGCGAAAGTAATATCAAATCGTGTCGTTCCATATCAGAATACAGTTTAGTAATATCTGGAGGTACTGTCTCTATAAATAATTTCCTATAGTTACTGTCAATCAACTGAGTTTGATAATTTTCGAGAATATTGCAAATACTACTATCAAGGCTCTCAAATGCATCAATATCCTTAACAAGATCACATGTTGGTTCAGAGAGTTCAGGCATTTCTCTGAATTCTTCATCTAAACTGACATTTTCTTCGATTAGAAACGATATTGCATTGATAACAGCATCAATAAAATTGTAATTGCACTGAACCAATCCAGGTTCCAGCTGCTTAAATCCTACTAAACTACCTACTAATAATATAGTTGGTTTTTCCTCTTTGTATTGTTTATCTGTGAGAATAATATCGTATTTTTCCGTAATATTCTCTTTTCTTTTGTTAACGTACTCCGCGCCATAACTATTAAGGTAGGTATGGATAATTTTGCTGATTTCAGGATTATTGATATCAATTAAAGCTGTGATCCCTTCCAAAAGCTTAGGTGTTTCGCCATTTTCATCATCGTGCTGAGATAACGGTAGATTGATAACATAATGTGTTCCCAACCCCAGCTTACTTTTAATATCAAGGCTCCCTCCCATTCTTTTGCATAACTGATTACATAAATAAAAGGTCATACCAGAACTGGTAGAATACTTATCCTCTACTGATTTATTCAGAAAAGGGTGATTCAAGCCGATCAAATCTCTTTCACTTAAACCAGAGCCACTATCCATCAGCTCAATTTGAATATGGTTGTCATATTTACCAGAGCTATTAACAATCAATGATATTTTACCATAACTGGTCGTCGTTATTGCATAATTAAATAATAATGTAATGATTTTATTTAGTTCTACAGCATCTCCAATGAATAAAGATTCACGAGAAATATTGAAATGATAATAGACCCTCAGTCCTTTAGCGTTTAATGCTGGCAAAAAGGTTTTCAGAACATCTTCCAATTGTGATGACAGAGAAAATACTTCATTTTCCGGCTGCCAATCATCCGACTCCAACTCATTGAGCAATGAAATATTTTCAATCCATTCTATTATATATCCTGATTTAACCAATAATTTATCCAGTATATTTTGTATATTTTTATCTTGTGATAACTGCTTCAATTGAGTCGCAATCTCATGCACACTATTAATAGGATACTTTATTTCATTATTAATATTTGAGAGCATAATATGCCTAATTTGAATACTTTTATCATACTCCCGATGAGCAAGTTGCAATCGTTTATTGGCCATTACTTCCTGATCTTTGTCTTGCAATAAAAAGAGGTAAGTTTCTGGCAATAAGCTATTATTATACATTCTCACTTCATAAATCGCCTCATCAATAGATGTCTGAATTACGCCATGATGTTGTTGTGCCATCGCCCTAACTTTATTCAATTCTATGTGAGGTATCAACTTTTCTGCAGCTTTATTACTGGTTATTATTTGATTTGATTCAAAATCATAGACCATAACTCCAATGGAAATATTGGAGATAATATCACGGCTTAGAGAATCTTTAATTTGTAATTCTAGATTCATGGAAGCATTCGGTGCAATATATCGCCTACGTATATAAACTAATCCACTCACGGAAAACAGGAGGAAAAGCAATATTGAAAGCAGAAGCCAAACGTTTCTGAACAACAAATCTACAATCAGTGTCTTCAGTGGAACCTGATAAATCAATTTATACGGCATAACATTAAGCGGCTGAGAAAATTCTAACCAAAAACCGTTCAATGAAACTTCAACTTTATCGGAATCCTTAAATTCACCTAAGTTGATCATATTCAAACGAAAGTTTGCTGGTGACATATCAACCGGCAAGAGATTATTAATAGGCAAATCAAAAGCAATAACAGTAGCCACTTGCCCTACTGCATTAAATGTAGCTTTGTAGGTATAGAAATAAATATTTTCACCACGTAATACATTGATGAACGAAATGCTTTCTTTTTCGTCCAATGCGATGGATTGCTCCAACATATCAATGCGTCTAGCATCAAGATTCCGAGTCAAATAACTCTCCTTGTGCTGGATTTCTGGTTTTAGAACTGGATGCGTCGTTAACAATAATAGATTATTTTCCTGTCCATTAAGATAATACATAGACATATATTCATTATGAGCTCCCCAGAGAATTTTTAGATAGTTCGATAAACTCTCGGCAAGTTGAATAGTCGGGTCGTTATATTGTCCAAAAATAATTGCATCGACGGACTGATTGCTATTTTGTAGCCAATAAGTATTGAAGTTCAACTTAAGCAATGGTATTTGCTCCGGAGAGGAGACTGACATAACATTTGACTGTTTGAAGATATGATTTGCATGGTAACGATACTCTTTAATCTGCAATCTCATTTTAGTTACTACGCTACTGATAGCATATTTTTTCTCCATTAACCAAATATCAAAATAGTTATACCCGAATAAAAATAGAGACGTAAAAAGCAAAGTAACGAATAACACGTAAAAACGAGGAATAGCGGATGGTTTGATAGGTGGCTGTTTATACATTCTTTGGATAATTACCTTTAGTATGAATATATGTTGGTCAATACGGATCAATCCGTCGATAAATAAGCCTATATATTGAGCTTAATACTAGCAGGTTAGCGAATGAAAAGACCATCGCAGATCGAAGTTTGAGCAAACAGTAAAAAAAACACAATTTTTTTTCTTTAGGGGCTAGACACATTAAAACGATATAGGCATAATCTCGCGCCATGGAAGGATGGCCGAGCGGTCGAAGGCAGCGGTCTTGAAAACCGCCGATGGGAAACCATCCTAGAGTTCGAATCTCTATCCTTCCGCCAAATTTAGCCGGCTTAGCTCAGTTGGTAGAGCAACTGACTTGTAATCAGTAGGTCACCAGTTCGACTCCGGTAGCCGGCACCATACAGAAACCCGCTATTTTCCGTAATCAATCGGTAAAATAGCGGGTTTTTATTTTGTTGTAGTATAAAAATAAAACGTCCTATATTCCCTCCAATCCTTCCCCACTGCTAGTTTATTGGTCTTACTGGATATACTTACCTATTTGAATAGTACATCTAATGATTATTTAACATACCAATAAATTATGTTACTCAACAAAGAAGATTCTGATTACTTTTTAACTTAACATACTTCTGCTTTCTTAGTTACTTTCTCTTAATCACTTAGCTCAGCAACTTGTTATCTAACATACAATGTCATTTGTGTGCTCACCTTCCTATCACAAAATAGGAATTTATTAGGTGTAGTTATACTATTTTTAATCAAACAAACTGAGCCATGAAGACATTTTTATCTCCACCCTATAATTGTAATTATTTATTTACACCTTGTGTACCATAGATTTGACAGATATAAATCAATCATTTAACCTGCTTCCTTATAACAATTTTTTAGCACATTAAAAAAACGAGGATCGCGTGAAAAATCGCACTATTGGCAGTATTTTTATCGTCGCAGGAACGACGATTGGAGCTGGGATGTTGGCAATGCCATTGGCAACGGCAGGTGTGGGATTTGGAACTACCTTTGCCATGTTAATCGCCCTGTGGGCTTTGATGAGTTATACCGCCCTCCTACTCGTGGAAGTTTATCAACATAATAAATTTGATTCTGGATTAGGAACCATTGCGAAACGCTATCTTGGATTAGGTGGGCAGGTGTTAACTGGCTTCAGTATGCTGTTCCTAATGTATGCTCTGACAACTGCTTATATTAGTGGTGCCGGAGAATTACTAGCGACCACACTCTCTTCTTGGTTAGATAAGCCAATTTCTGTCTCTGCTGGAATCAGCATTTTTACCATTATTGCTGGAGGGGTCGTCTGCATTGGAACCCAATCCGTCGATTTAATTAATCGCCTGTTATTCACCGCTAAAATCATTTTTCTGGTGATCGTACTCGGTGTAATGATGCTTCATGTTGATAGAATCAACTTGATCTCCATGCCTATTGAACAAGGATTAGTGCTCTCCGCCATCCCAGTGATTTTTACTTCATTCGGATTCCACGGCAGTGTGCCAAGCATTGTTGCCTATATGGGAGGAGATACCAATAAACTAAGGAAAATCTTTGTCATCGGTAGTGCCATTCCACTGTTTGCCTACATTCTTTGGCAATTGGTCACCCTCGGGGCTATCTCTTCAAATACATTTGTTGGCATTCTCGCACAACAATCTGGCCTGAATGGGCTATTGCAAGCAGTCAGAGAAGTTGTCGCCTCTCCAAAAGTAGAGCTTGCCGTTCACCTGTTTGCTGATCTTGCATTAGCCACCTCATTCCTTGGTGTTGCTTTAGGGCTGTTTGATTACCTTGCTGATCTTTTGAAACGTCGTAATAATGCCAAAGGGCGTTTACAAACAGGGTTAATAACTTTTGCTCCACCATTGCTTTGTGCGCTGTATTACCCTAATTTTGTTATGGCACTGACATTTGCGGCAGTTGCCCTTTCTATTCTCGCGCTGTTATTGCCTTGTCTGTTAGTTTGGCGTAGCCGTGAAGAAAATCAGGAAGGTTACCGTGTCAAAGGAGGGAAGCCCGCGTTAGTCTTTATTTTCCTGTGTGGGCTTGCAGTTATCGCTATCCAAATTGGTATCGTTACAGGTATGTTGCCACAAATAGGATGATTTTCCTGCTTAAACTATCTACTACCCGCATTAATTCTAATGCGGGTAGTAGATAATGAATAATATTGAAATATTCCAGCCATTAGAAACTCACACCAATACCAGCATAAAAACCATCGGAAATTTTATTACTGCGATTGCCGTTGTTTCCTTTTATATCAATGACGCGATAGCCACCATCTATATGTACTGGTTTAAACAGAGTATATCGTACCCCTCCAGAGGCCTCAGTATAAGAATCCATTCCTGATGTTAGACCTGATGGTGAACCATAAGCCTCCCCGTACAGAGACAGGCACGGCAACACTGCCCAACTGAGTCCAGCCCCCACAGCCAATGCTGCCCCATCTTTCCCATCTTTAGGAGACAAATAAAGCCCTTTCGCGCCAACGTTTACTGCCAATCGCCAAACTGGCAGACCGAAGCCTAAACCTATGCTACCGAGCTGACCATTATGATCACTTCGAGTCCAATTGCCAGTCATAGACAAGCCCGCATTTTTGTCACCAATACCGACAAATGTACTGGTATTATGTTTTCCTGTTTGTACATCTACGGAAAACGCATTTGCTGCGCCAGTTATGAAGAGCAAACTGACGGTCCCAATAGTAATAAAACCTTTCATAAAATTGTCCTTTTATTTAGTAAATGCCCATATGAACTCAGACTGAGACATTGTACTTAAATCAGCATGACGATATAGATGACAAAGGCAATTAAATGTACAGATTTATAAACATAAGTAAATGGAATTATCCAAAAACTTTACCATTTACCTCCGATATCCACTGATTAACAAGTTGACGAGAGACTTTTATTCCGTCACTTTTCAGTTTTGAAGGCAATAGATAACAAGCAACAGGTCGCTGGAAAACGGCAATTTTATCTGAAATCCAATCAATAATTGTTTCTGTCAGCTCAGGATATTGAGTTTCAATCACAGCTACTGGCCGATGGCCGAACTCAGCATCAGCAACGGGAACCACAAAGCTCTGTTCAATTTGAGGATGCTGGTTAATAATTCGCTCGATATCTTCTGGCTGGATCCCCTCCCCACCACTGAAAAATTGGTTGTCGAGGCGTCCTAAGATCCGCAACTCTCCTTGTTCAAATATCCCTCTATCCCGAGTAGAAAACCATCCCTTGTTCTCGACTAACGGCTTCAATTCCCCATTAAACCAATAGCCGCTTGCGATACTGTCAGCTCGTATCTGAATTTCTTCATCAACTAAACGGATGGATTTTCCAGGAAGCGGCTTTCCCACACCCGGCAATTTATCTGCCCTTTTTACGCAAACAGTTGATGCCATTTCTGTCAGCCCATAACCACACCAACAACGGATACCCAATTCTTCAGCCCGTTGGGTCAGTTCCGTTGGAATCATAGCTCCTCCCAACAACACTTCTTTTAACGTCAATGGATATTCATGTGATTGCTCTAATAAACGCCAAAGTTGAGTCGGTACAAGTGATGCATGAGTACAACCAGACAGAGCGAGATTCAATGGATGCAAATCCCGCAACATCAATGTTGCTCCTGCCTGCAACCAGCGCCAAAGGATCCCCTGGCCTGACACATGAAACAGCGGTAATGAAAGCAACCAACTATCATCTGGCTGAAAATCCATGCAGGAAAGAATGCTCTGCGCACTAGAAAGATGAGCACCAATGGAATGTACTGCAACCTTAGGCAATCCAGAAGAACCAGAAGTCAGGATCATGCTGGCGGGGCGTAGACTTTCCCACAATACCCATTGTTCCTCTTTTACCTTTCGTGCATCTTTCATCCACTGTTGATGTTTTGCTGGAAATTTTTGTTGCCAGTCAAGTTTTTTAACTTGAATAACAGACAAAGGTGAATCCATAAAATCTATCCCATGATCCATATTGAGATTAGGCAATAAATCAGCCAACAGTCGGTCAGGCAATTGAGGATTGAGGGGTAACGCTCTTGCACCACACTGTAAGACAGCAAGATAACATAGCAGAAGTTCCGCACTGTTCTTGCCTCTGAGGATCACCCCACTATCCTCCACAACT
This sequence comes from Xenorhabdus vietnamensis, assembly GCF_002127535.1. Lineage (GTDB taxonomy): Bacteria > Pseudomonadota > Gammaproteobacteria > Enterobacterales > Enterobacteriaceae > Xenorhabdus > Xenorhabdus vietnamensis. Next base: position 128,775 of record NZ_MUBJ01000004.1, on the reverse strand, counting down.
CCCTGTTGATGGAAATGGCTGGCAATGGCGTTGATTCTTTGTGTCAATTGATACCAATTTAATTGCTCACCATATAATTGAACAGCCTGTTTTTTAGGCGAAACAATAGCCCAATGCTGCCATGGCCACTGATTCCATTCAGTTGCTGACCATTCTGCTGCTGCCCACTCTGTTACTGACATTCACAACTCCATACCATTGCCAGCCTATCAAGCGTGACGCACGGAATGTCACTATTTGGCCAACAACGGATGAGTTGTGACTGTATAAGATCCAGAGTATCCAAGCCCGGGAGTGAATCAGGTGTAAGCCATTGAGCGAGGCGGGCTAATTGTGTCAATCCAAAGCTACTTTCAATACTGGAGCTAATCACTGCTTCCAACCCTAATCGATGTGCTTCGGTAATTAACTGCCGGCAACGATCAATACTACCAACCAATGTTGGCTTAATGACGATGGCAGAAACTCCCTCTTGTGCTTCTACCGTAAAATCAGCTTCACGTACACTTTCATCCCATGCAATGGCGATCCCAGTCTCTCGCGCAAATGCCAGAGATTCTTCCCGGGTTTTGCAAGGTTCTTCGATGAAAGCAATTCTCTGCCGATAATCTGGATTGACGTATTTGGCGAAACCCTCTGCTTTTGTGCGTGTCCAACCGCGATTGGCATCTAATCGCAGCTGGAGATCAGGCACTGCTTCAAGCATAACATTCACTACCATGCCATCTCGTACAGCCTCATACAGCCCAACTTTCACTTTTGCAATCTTCTGACCAGCCATATTTCCCAAACGCAGAATCACATCATCGGGATCGCCCGTACATAATGGTGCCTTGCGATAATTAGCCGCTTCGGGCAGTTTTCCCAGCAATTCAGCCAAGGCACAACTTATGCCAAATGCAACAGAGGGAAGATAACTTTCTTCTGGCTGCATGTTCAGGCACCACGATGGTTGTAAGCATTGTTGTAAGCTCGGTTGTTGTAACCATTGCTGCAACCATTCCACAGCCGATGCCTTAGCTTGCTCAAGCGTTTCATGGCTAAATTCCGGTAACGGGGAGATTTCACCCCAACCATCCCGCCCATCTTCCTGCAAGTGAACCAAAAAACCATCACGGGTTTTCAGGCGCTGATAACGCAGAATAATACCTGCCTCCATTGGCAGGCTGAATTGGTATAAAGTCGCTTTACGCATTATGGATTACGCTTGAATTTACTGAAATCAGGATGGCGTTTTTCATTGAATGCATTGCGTCCTTCCTGCCCTTCTTCCGTCATGTAGAACAACATGGTGGCATTCCCAGCCAACTCCTGCAAACCAGCCTGACCATCACAATCTGCATTTAATGCCGCTTTCAGGCAACGCAACGCCATTGGGCTGTTTTCCAGCATTTCACGACACCAGCGTACAGTTTCTCTTTCCAATTCGGCATAAGGTACAACTGTGTTAACCAGTCCCATATCCAATGCTTCTTCAGCACTGTACTGGCGACACAAAAACCAAATTTCACGCGCTTTTTTCTGCCCGACGATCCGCGCCATGTATGATGCTCCCCAACCACCATCAAAAGAGCCAACTTTAGGACCTGTCTGACCGAAAATGGCGTTATCCGCTGCAATAGTCAAATCACACATTAAATGCAAGACGTGCCCACCGCCAATTGCATATCCTGCAACCATGGCAACCACGGGTTTTGGGCAAGTACGAATTTGCCGCTGAAAATCCAATACATTCAGATGATGTACTCCACTATCATCTTTATAACCGCCATAATCGCCGCGGATTTTTTGGTCACCACCAGCACAGAAAGCCTTTTCACCCATTCCCGTCAGAATAATCACTCCAATGGCCTCGTCATAACGGGCATCTGCCAACGCCTGAACCATCTCTTTGACCGTCAATGGGCGGAACGCATTACGTACTTGTGGGCGATTAATCGTAATTCTGGCAATACCATCTGTGGATTTATGATAGAGAATATCTTCAAACCCTTCAGAGCAATCTTGCCATTCAATAGGGGCATACAATTTTTCTTCGTTTGGGTAACGCATTACTGTGTTTCCTTAACCAAAAATGATAAAAAGTGGTTCACTGCACTAGAAAAAGCCGCAGGATTGCCGTAATGAGCATTATGTCCAACCCGAGGGATGGTTTTTAATGGCAGCGTATGTTGCTGTGCTATTCTTTGGAATTTACGATCATTTTCTCCACATAAGTAGGTGAAAGGGATAGTTATTTGCTGCAAATCAGGAACCAGCCAAGGTTGCCGTCCTAACGAGATATTTTCCAGCATATCGGCAATGCTATCTCCCCTGTTCTGGCTGCGCAGGTGAATAAGTTGATCACGCTGTGCTGCTGTTAAATCAGCAAATACTGGCTGTTGATACCAATCAGCCAAAACTGATGTTATTGATTCTTGACGAAAACGCTGTGCCCAATGTTGATCATGCTGTAATCTCGTATCACGCTCCTGCCGGGAAAACAGCCCGGGATTTCCTCCTTCCACCAGCAATCCCCGCAAGCCATCGTATTCACCATGAATCGCGTGGTGCATGGCAATTCGTCCCCCCAGTGAATAACCTATCAAACAATAATCAGTGATTTGATACTTGGATAAAGTTGCACTCAACAATTCACTCATTTCAGCAAAGCCACCTGTCAACGCAACATCGGCAGAATTACTGTGTCCCGGTAAATCAATCACCAGTGAAGGATATTGATCGCAAGCACCCACCGTGGAAAACCAATCTTCACCTTTTCCCAATAATCCATGTAACCAAACTAACCATATCCCTTGATTATGTGTATGAAATGTCCGGCACTTTAGTTTTACAGGGCTTAATTTCATAGCTCAGCCACCTGTTTCAGTAGCTCTTGCAGACACGCCGTCCCTTCACTGCCTGAAACTTTTAACTCAATCAATGTAGTCTCTTTATGCTCCCATGCTTGTTGGGCACACTGCTTTAATTCCAACCAACTTTGTGGTGCAGCATAGTGCAAACCAAACATAGCTGCGGCATGATCAAAATTGACATCTTGCGGCATACAATAAAAACGCTGGCGTTCTTCCTGCGGCGTTGATAACAAAGAAAAAATCTGCCCTCCATTATTATTCACGATGATCAATAACATGGGGTTAGAAAGACGACGCAATAAAGCTAAACTATTCAGATCATAGAGAGCTGAAATATCACCTACAATCGCTAATGTTGGTTTATTTGTTGCCCGTTGTACACCAGCAGCGGTTGAGATCAATCCATCAATACCGCTGGCCCCCCGGTTGCTGTAAACCGGATAGCCCACGGGAAGCTGTCCCAAAGCATCAATCAAGCGCACAATCAGACTATTACCAACGAACAATTGCCCTTCTTCTGGTAGTAACTGATGTAGCTGATGCGCAACTGCCGCTTCGCTGAATTCTCCTGCCAACTTTGTTTCAACAACTTTAAACGCGCTTCTTGACCATGAATTTAATTCATCTGCCCAGGGCACACGGGAATATGCAGGATGCTCCCGTAGCCAATCAGCCACACTGCAAGTAAATTTGCGCCCTCGATGATTAGCTGGATCAAGCCTGCCAGCAATTGGATCGACAATCCAATACTGCTCAGGCTGGCATTTGGCCTGCCATTCCAGCAGTCGTTTTCCTGTCAGACTGGCACCAAGCTGAATCACCAGTTGTCCTTGTGACAAAATCTCTTGAGTGCGGGGATGATTCAGCCACAAATCGGCATGTGGCAAAGGCTGCCCCGTTTGAGACAACACATCACCAATTAGCGGCCAACCCATATCTTTTGCCCATTGAGCGACATATTTTCCTTCTTCAGCGCTCATTCTCCCTGCCAGTATAATTCCCTGTTTTTTCTGCCAGATATCCCAATCCGCAGCTTTAATCGTAGTATGCATTTCTGGCTGAGCTAACCACGGTTCATCCCCTTGCCACCATTCTCCCAATGTTTGTAACCAATATTGATGCGCAGCTACCTCATTACCATACAAAGGTTCAGCAAACGGGCAATTAATATGCAAAGCACCTTGTTTTAGGTTTGACATTTCATTATCTATGGAAGAGACCAACCAACTGGCAGGAATATCTGTGGTCGGACGCGGCAATGCTAAAGTTTGTGAGGGATGGGAAGCAAAAATGTTTATCTGGCGAATGGCTTGATTCGCACCACAATTGATTAATTCAGGTGGTCTGTCAGCAGTGAGAAACACCAACCGTTCTCCCGTCAGCCCTGCTTCAATCAAGGACGGATACAAATTGGCAACCGCTGTTCCAGACGTCACAATAACCGCAACTGGCTCTTTGCCCGCTTTTGCCAACCCCAATGCCAAATGCCCTAATCCACGCTCATCAAAATGGGTATGGCAGATCAACTTATGGTTTTTTGCAGCAGCCAGTGTCAATGGTGTCGAACGGGAGCCGGGAGCAATACAGACATGACGTAATCCATGGCGGGTCAATGCTTCCAATAAAAGTTCCGCCCAACGGCGGTTAAATGCGCTGTTTGACATATAATGCTCAAAAACTTCTTTTAAAAATGATGCCACCAAAGAATAAAAGATATTATATAAAGCATCCTTTATCTTAACGGCTGTAAAAACGATTTCCTTATCTTAGTTCAAGGAATTGCCGTTTAATTGGCGATATTTTCGCTATAAACAAAAAAATGTAAGGCCAATTGATAACAAAACTGGGGCAGGGGTCTACATCAAAAAGTGAATTTATAGAATGGAGAAGATGAAAACCAGCCATAAAAAAGGGTTATGGCTGGTCATGCGGCAGAAACGATTAAGACAAGAAATTAAGGGTAAATAATGTCCAATGTTGTGGTTGCATTAGCTTTACCCGCCGTAATCCGATTTCCTGTTTGTATATAACGAGCCTTTAAAGAAACAGAATGAGTTCCATCTGTGGTGTTACCCAGTTTTATTGATGAATTAAATGGGATCGGCTGATTCTGGTACAAAACCTGAAGACCTACTCCACTCGCTGAATTCTTGTCTTGATCAAGATCCAAGACATCACCAAAACCACTTAACGTACTTGTCCCAAACACTAATTCAAGAGGAGTACTGGTATTACAGCTCAATTCAACAGTAAATTCCCGTTCCCCCGCAGTGCTATTAATCCCAGAAAATTCAGCGCTTTCTATTTTTCCCATTGGAACAAGGATGTCTCTTTTTTGCAGAAAACAGCTAGGAGTAATAAAACTTATGTTACTGAGATGATAAGAATATATGGCAGTTCCTTCCATATACGCAGTAAGCGTACCAGACTTTATCATGCCTGAGCCTGTCTGATTCTCTGTTTTCACAAACTCAATTTTAGCTTCATGCTCTTGGGTATTAACCCGTATTCCGATACCCGATACCCCAGAATCATAAAGGTCTTGGCTACCGTTTGCCGTAATAAGGGGATATCCCGAAAACTTCCACTCTATTTTTGTCGAAGCATCGCAATGGGTTTTATTCAATCCCACGGATTTGACGGGATAAGAATCAATGATCCCACCAATATTCATCTCCCGACTTACCGGAAAACTCCCTGAATTGATGGAAAAATTTTGTGCAATATATTTCGACTCAAAGTGACAGGACTCTGCACAGGCACAAATACTGGCGAACAACCCAATCAACACATTGCTGACCGCCAGTAATAATCGATATTTCTTATGGACAATAAACATATGCACCTGATCCTATTCACAATTCATATCTAAGATAGATACGCCAGATTGAGGTCTTTTTTTCGGTAATACATAATTAACCGCACAATCTTTGGTGCCTGATGCTCCCCATTTGATCCGCAATCTACCGCTATCCGGCATTGCAGTGAGATAGACTTGCCCTTCACTACTGACGAGGGCACGATGCAGTTCATCAACTCTATTTGCCTGGCCTGCGTTTTTATTCACATCCTCTAATGCCACTTTTGCCCCAAAAGGCACTGGCTTGCCACGATAAGTCAGGTACATAAGAATCCTATTTCCCACTCTTGTCTTAAAATTAGCCAGAACGAGTGCACCTTTCGTCGGAACGACAGATTGGGTATTCACATCAATTTCGACATCATCAGAAAATGAATGAGGCTCCAGCGCCACCCGATTTTTACGATAACTGCTGGCATATGGCAAAATCGCATAACCGTTCCAATCCGTGGCAACTGAAGTATTGTTGGCAACTTTGACGCCTTTTGCATTCTCAGCACGAACCAAGACCGCACTTTCCCCTAATTCCTGAGATAAAGTCAGTCCATACGGATGAATAACAATTCCCCCACTAATGCCATAACTTAATTGCTGGTTTTGATGCTGCTGGTTTTGACGTTGATAACTATAAGATCCATTGATTCGACCATAAGAACCCCGATATTCCCCATGTATATTCCCACCTACGTTTGCACCTTTATTGGCATGCCCTCTACTGGAATAGCTCTGTTGCACACTGTAGAACAAATTATTATCTTCAAGCGCAGTTCCATTCAGGCTGACCTGCTGTGAAACTTTGTCGTGATGATTGAAGGTAGCGTTATAATTCGCCCAACTTCTTTTCAGCCAACGATCAAGAGGTACACTGATAGCTAATGCAAACATTTGTTCATGTTTACTAGAGCCAGGATTAAGGTTGTAGGTGTAGTTCAGGCTATAATTAACCCCTTGGCGGCTAATGTGATAACCCGCATTAAGTGAACGCTCACGACCTTTCTGTTGCCAATAATCTTGCTGCAATGCGGTAACAGAAACGCTACCAAAATCCCCTAATGTCTGGTTGACTTGCAATTGCAGCCTATTTCTCTTATTAAAACGAGAAAACAAGTATTGGTTATCTCCAAAGTGGTTTGCCTCACCAAAATCATAAAACCCTTCTGTTGAATAGCTATAATTCGTCAATGCCAAATTTGTTCCGGTCATTGAAAAATTTTTTGTATATCGCAGGCGATAAGCCTGCCCCGTGGATTTTTGGATTGGGGATAATTCTGTATTAGCATAAATTACATCGAAAGAGAGCGCGCCCAGTTCCCTCAAGTCTGTACCAGCCCCTAACAAAACAGATTGGTAGTCACGGGATAAAATTGTGCCGCCATAGACAGTCAGCCTATTGTGAAGACCATAGCTCAATGTTCCCTGGGAGAAATAGGGTTCGCGTTTTTTGCCACTGGTTGTACGATAACGTCCCATTGCAATTGAGTATCTGTGGCTCCTCTCCCGTAGCATGATAGGTGTGATTGCAAATGCTTGAATAAACCTGCGTTCCTTACCATCTGCCTCTTTGATGATAACTTCCAGATCACCACTGGATGTTGTTGGATAAAGATCACTGATTTCAAATGCGCCAGGTGCAACATAAGTCTGATAAATAACATAACCATTTTGTTTGATTGTTACTTGTGCATTACTTTGAGCAATACCACGTACAATCGGTGCGAAACCTTTCTGATTATCCGGCAACATATTTTCATCAGATGCAAGCTGAATTCCGCGAAATTCAATGCCGTCAAATAGTTCACTGGAAGTAAAACTATCACCGACTGTCAGTTGCCCCTGAATTGATTGAATATCACGTTGCAAATAGGTATTGAGGCTTTTCCATCGTTGGTTTTGATCGGAATAAATTGCGTTATTACGCAAACGCCAAGAGTGCCAGTTCATTCCTGATCTGAGATTCAAATAATTACTCTGTGCTGAATTATGGTGTTCATTCCAACTTGTTGCACCACTATAATTATAGTTAATCAATAATGCAGTTAACCCTTGATCCCAAGAGACAGGGGAAACATCATTTCTCACCTTCTGACTCAAAGCAATCTGAGGAATACTAATATTCAATCTCTGTCGATTAAAATCAAATTCCGCATTGGCATACGGTATATATTGGCTGATATCTGTAATCACAGTGTCCGGAGATAAACTTGCCAATTTAGTGAAAGAGTCAATTTCCACGCCCATATTTCGCCACTTGTTAAGTGTAATTTTAGGCTGTAGTTTTCCACCTACCAAAATAAATTCGATATTTTGTTCACTCACCATCTTAGAATTTAAATAAATATCCACCCAGTAAACACCGGGCGGCTGAATACCATCCTGAAAAATCGACAAATCAATATCATCAGGTAAGTTCCCACCAATTTTTAACGCGTGGATGTTAAATTTATTTTCCGCATATACGGTCAAATGATAAAATAAATTACCAACCACAATGAATATAGACAGTAAAAATTTATAATTACTGCCAGGATACGATCGCTTGGCAAAATTATGTTTAACATGCTTTGACATATTTAATTTTCTGGCAATATGATGAATTAGCCCTGCTGGCGACAACTTGATATCTATTAGATATGATTTCCAAACTGAAGGTCAGCAAACTCTGTTTTTGTCACGCCACCATAATCATTGATAGCTTTCCAACTCACTCTTTTAGCATTCGTTAATGACAAAGGCCAACTTGATTGGCTAAAAGGCTTAATCATTCCCGCATATTTAATCTCTTGTTCATCAACACTAAGAGATGAAAGAGAGATAAAATAAGGTGTGGGATTTTCAACCAATAACAATCCTCTTTCGTACTTGAATTTTAATTTTTTATAAGCGACCGCAGCTTGTTCTGTTAGTTGTACAGGACGATAAAATAGCTTCAAGCGTGAATTCACGACAATTTGTAACTGATTTATATTTGGATCAGTATGTAACGACTCAGGAATAGATTTAACGTTAACCCAAAATACTGATTCTCTATCCATTGGTAGATCATTGCCAACCTTAACTATACGTAAAATATTTTCATTATTTCCCGATAACTTAAATAAAGGTGGTGTTATAACAAAAGGCGTTTTGGTTTTATCATTTTCATCTTGAATCCAGCTTTGAATGAGGTAGTCACTCTTCTTTTCTGGATTCCTAATAGAGACAGAAACTTCTTTTCTATCGCTTAAATAAATAACTCTGGTTCCACCAATAATAACTCCCGCAATGGAAATATTACAGCTAAATAAATATAAAAAAATAATAAACAATAAACGATAACACGACATGGTTGTTTCCCCACCAAATCATAATTGTATATATTCAATTGAATAACCCAAGCATCCTTGCCAGGTTTATTTTTGGGTATACAATGTCTAGAATATCAAATTATTAATTATAAACTACAGTAAAATTCGTTACTGCATTAGCAGAACCAGGACCAACTTTTGGCTTTGTAGCAACATACTTGGCAATAAATTTCAATTCTTGATCAATACCTAAGTGAAGAGAATTAACGCCAGAAGCTCCTGCTACAGGAACTCGGGCCTGAGTATCAGCTTCATAAATACCAATAGCGATACCAGTTGCAGCATTATCTACTTTAGTCAAAGACAAAAGATCTCTGTTATTGCTATCACTCGGGCCATCAAACTTAATAGACACGTTTTTTTCTTTCATATCCGCAGGACAATCAGTCAATTTGATCCGAAATGCCGTTGGCGCAGCCGTATCATTGACTTGCTTAAATGCATCAGCACTAATAACGCCCATATTAACGGTTTGATCAGCAGAATCACCATGAACCTTACAAGCATTCTGTATTACTTCTCCTTCAAATCTCACTGTCCCATCTCCTGCATTTGCAGTTGCAGCAAATACAGAAGATACAAAAAGAGAAGAAATAAGCAGCTTATATTTCATTAAATTAAACCCCATTAGTCAATATACAAAAATATCCTATCGGCTAATTACAGACGATATGGAAACAAATTTACTTAATTGATAAACAGCTTTCGCACAATATACCCTGTCTCTTTCAAACTGTTGTATTACTGTCTGTACTCACCTTAATTACCAATTACAGAGTTTACGTACATAGTTTAAATACCTAGTCCACATGTATAGCTCACACGTAATTCTCATGCTTTTGGAAATTCGCTTTCTTTCCACCATACCCCAATCTGAAATCTATTAGGTATAACCGCGTACCTACAGCCATTGTCTTTTATCCAAATTAAAATGCGCTTATGTTCCCCTACGTGGTCTTTTATGGGGTTCATTCGCACATTCCGGACAAGACGAGATCATAATAGCGACAATCTCACATAGATCAACATAATAATCTAAATAGAAATCATGTTCAGAATTATATACTATTATTTTCCTAAATGTTTACTAAATGACATTATATATAGGTGAAATCAATGGATTTAATTCTAAAAATTCCCTAATTTAAAAATAATATATAATTAGCAAGCTAATGATTATTATCATTCCATAAATTTTGACTATGGTTTCATTTACTAATGGAAATAATTCATTAGATGATTTCTTTTCTTACATCATAAAATATGATGAATTAAATTTATACCATAAATTCAAATAGATATAAAAATAAAGAAGGATTAAACGACTGGGAATTAATTGGTGATTGAACTAATCTTACCTAAGACAAATCTCATAATGATCATTTAACGAACAAACATTGATTTATTATTGTTATTAATTTTTAAGTTATAATAAACTTTAGAAACAAAAGTACTTGTCGTTATCTGCAAGCAAAAATAGTATCCATATAATTATTAATGTAAATTACCCAAGTGATCTTGATTAAAATTTACTTAATTCCATGCATTCAAGTCCTATAAACGCAAATACCCAATGGATTTCAATATGCACCGCGGCGGCAAGGTAGAAAATCCCCGGAAGCATAGATAACTATGTGACCGAGGAAAGTGAGTGCAGCCAACAAAGAGGCAACTTGAAAGACGAAGAATATATATGGAAAACTACTGATGAGTGTCATAATCTTAATCAAAAAAATTTGGTAATAGCTCCGTCAAATTTCAATTTACGACCGTAATTTATTAATTAAGTTAGCTTATCAAGCATATATTTACGATAAAATAGCATTCAATCAGTCAATTTAATTTCATTAATTTATTTCAAATAAAAACATCAACAATAAATAACATTCACTTATCGTTAATAAAAATACGATTGAAACTTAAAATAATCCAGTTACCTAAAACAGTTATTACTTTCTGTACTACTGTTTTTATGAAAAACATTCACTATCAGACTAAGTGTTTTTTATTGATCTCTCTAACAGCACAAGAATTTATTTTTCAAAACATTTTAATACCAGACAAAAAACAAACTTAAGCAGCTGATTAATATACAATTAAAAAAATAACAACACAATAAAATAATCAGAATTAATTATTAATTGAAAATATAATACCAATGAATAATTAACCCTATGTAATAATTTTTCAAAATTTCCCCATTGATATAAATTCACACAGTACGTATTATTCTGCCTCTTCGAAAATTAATAATGTAAAAAATCACCTTAATCTAAATTAAGCTAAAATCTGTCTGGTTATGCTATTTGTAAAACCAATAAGCAGTATAAAAAGGGGATAGTGTGTCATATCTTTATTTCCGTCCGATCGGCTTTCATAGATATCGGTGTAAATTGTTATCGTTATTTATATCACTAGGGTGTTTAATAACAACAGAATCTGCTCATGCAGATTACGATGCATTAATTCAACAAGCCAGAAATGGTAATACTGATCCCATGCTCGAATATATTCGTGAGGAAGAAAAACGACAGCGTCTTTCTTCCTCACGAATTGCTGATTGGTTACAAGTCGCGAGCTGGGCTGGAGATGACAATGAAGTTATTTCTCTCTGGCAACGCTATCGCTCAGTAACCCTGCCCGCCAGAGGAATCTCAGCCGTTGCCCGCGCCTACCGCAATCAACGCCAATGGTCACAAGCAATACAGCTGTGGCGCACTGCCCTGATTTTAGATCAGCAAAATATAGGTAAGCAAAACAGTGATATCAAAACAGGCCTTATCATGACGCTCGCCGATGCCAAACAAGACCAAGAAGCCCGCCGTTTGGCAAAAGATTTATTGCTTCATCAACCTAGCGCCGCCAATTACCGTTTAATGGCCTATGTTGATCAAGCTGCCGGGCGTACATGGGATGCCATGCAAATGCTTTCTACCGCGCATGAACGGTTTCCCAATAATAAAGAAGTCGTTCAAGATTATTTGATTAGCCTAAAAAACAATCGGGTCAGTGGCTCTGCATGGCATTTAGGGCAACAACATTCCACACAATTAACCACTGAACAATTGCGCAGGCTGGAAACGGATGCCGCGGCTGAATTGGTTCGTTTGTCAATGATTCCCAATCGTAGCGAGAAAGAGCGGTTTGACATTGCTGATAAAGCAATTGCACGCTACGAGGATATGCTCAATCAATGGCATAACCTAACCGATGCACAACAAGATTACCAACGAGCACGTATTGATCGGCTCGGTGCCCTTCTTTCTCGCCATTGGATGCAAGAAGTCATTAATGAATATCTTATCTTGCAAGAACAAGCCAAGCAGAAAAAAAGTCTGCCTGTTCCAGAGTATGCTCAGAAATGGGCGGCAGCAGCGTATTTGAACCTGCGCCAGCCAGAAAAGGCACGGGATATCCTGCGCTCACTGAACTATTCCTCAATGAACCATTCCTCCATAAGCTATCCTAATGAAAATACCTTGCCGTTTGGAAAAATATCACGGCCCAATATCCCCCCTGAAGATGATATGGTCCTTTTCTATGCCGATGTAGAAAGTGAGCATCTGGATGCGGCTCAACAGCTTGCCGTCAATATCAAGCAACGCAATCCTTATATGCTCAATGTCTTTGGATCACCCATTCGGATTCCCAATGATGATTGGCTACAAGGGCAGCAATTTTTAGCTGAATCGGCACAATTGCGTGAGAATCTTCCAGAAGCAGAAAAGCGCTTTACTCATCTGGCTCGTACCGCTCCCGGCAATCAGAAACTACGGATCGACTTGGCGGCTATCTGGCTGGATCGTGGTTGGGCGCGCCGTGCTGAGAGTGAATTAAAGCAAATTGAAGGACTCGATCACCGCAATTTGTCGTTGGAAGTTCAACAAGGCTATACCGCTCTTGCTCTGCAAGAATGGCACCAGATGGATTTATTGGCCGATGATGTTATTACCCGTGCACCAGAAAATATGCTTGCTAAACGTTTTAATCGTTTGCGTAATGTGCATCACATGTCAGAGCTGAGAATTAAAATCAATCAAGGCATTAATTCAGATAGCCCCAAAAGTGGCAAACACAGTTCAGATATTGATGCTGTATTTTATAGCCCTCCCCTTGATGATAATTGGCGCTTATTTGCTGGTGGCGCTTACAATCGCAGCCAATTTCCAGAGAGCAGGGGGATAAATCGTGATTTGCGCGGTGGTGTGGAGTGGCGCTCACGGGATTTCTGGCTGGAAAGTGAAGTTTCTGCGCGTAATTATCATCATGGCAGCAAAATAGGCTTGCGAGTTGCCGGATGGCATGATTTTAATGATCAATGGCGTCTGGGTGGCTCAGTAGAACGCCTCGCCCGCAATACTCCTCTGCACGCATTGAGCAATAATATCCACGCCAATGGCGGGCAGATTTATGCTCGCTGGAGATATAGCGAACGCAGCCAATGGACTGCGCGTTTTGCTCCGTCATTCTTCTCGGATGGCAATCATCGCTTTGAATATGGAATTGACGGTCTTCAACGTCTATATACCACTCCTTATCTTAAGCTTGATGCAAAACTAGAGCTGGGTACAGCTCATAATACTCAGCAAAATACACCTTATTTCAATCCCAGAAGCGACTTTACATTCTTCCCTGCATTGGAAGCAGATCACATCATGTATCGGCATTATCAAACCGTCTGGAGCCAGCAAGCTGTGGCAGGGATCGGACAATATTGGCAGCAAGGGTACGGCAGTGGCCTCATCACAATGGTGGGATATGGTCAACGCATCAAATGGAATGACGTCATTGATGCAGGGGTAAGGATTACGTTGGATAAACGTCCTTACGACGGTAAACGGGAAAGTAATCTGCAAGCTACTTTTGATTTAATTTATAGGTTCTAAAGGATGTTTTATGACAAACAACATTTTTCGTCACTGGTTGATGATATCAGCACTGCTGATTAGCTTGTTTATTCCTCAATTGCGCACGATGGCATATGCAGAAAAACCTGATTTCGTTCCACCAGCGCAACGACCTCTTTCCATGAGTGAACGCCCCTGGCCCAAAAATAGTTTTGCGGTGCTGGCTTATCATGATGTTGAAGATAGTGGCGCAGATCAACGCTTTATGTCCGTTCGTACCAGCGCATTGAACGATCAATTTGCATGGTTGCGGGAAAATGGCTACCAACCGGTGACAGTCGATCAGATCCTCACAGCCAATCAGGGAGGAACACCATTGCCTTCCAAAGCTGTATTGCTGACTTTCGATGATGGCTATAGCAGTTTTTACCATCGCGTGTTTCCATTGCTTAAAGCCTATAATTGGCCAGCCATTCTGGCTCCTGTCGGCGTCTGGGTTGATGCACCAGCCGGAAAACCCGTTAATTTTGGTGGATTGATAGTACCGAGAAAACGCTTTACTACTTGGGAGCAAGTGGCTGAAATTTCTCGATCCGGTTTAGTGGAAATAGGTTCGCATACTTATCAGCATCATTATGGTGCCATCGCTAACCCACAAGGCAACACTGAGCCTGCCGCCGCTGTTCGTATTTATGATCCGAAAACAGGTAAATATGAGAGTGATCAAGCGTTTCGTCAGCGAATGGAAAAAGATATTGCCGCTATTACCCAAAAAATTACCACTGCCACTGGCAAGCAACCACGAGTTTGGGTGTGGCCTTATGGCATGGATAACGGTGTGACACTGGAAATAGCCAAACGCTATGGCTACACGATGGCATTGACTTTGGATAATGGGCTGGCAAACGCAAACGATCTTGATAATGTTCCCCGAATATTGCTGACCCATAATCCTTCTTTGAAATCGTTCGCTGAGCAAGTGATTCAGGTGCAGACTAAACGGGGCTTACGAATTGTCCATATTGATCTGGACTATGTTTATGATCCTGATCCCGTTCAACAAGCCAGTAATCTTGACAAACTTGTACAGCGCATTGCCGATCTCCGTGTCAATACCGTTTTCCTGCAAGCTTTTGCCGACCCTAAAGGCGATGGCAATATACGTGAACTCTATTTTCCTAATCGTTGGCTGCCAATGCGCGCCGATCTATTTAACCGCGTCGCTTGGCAACTGCATAGTCGTCTGAACATTAACGTTTATGCGTGGATGCCTGTTCTGGCATTTGAGCTGGAGCCGTCACTCCCGCGGGTAATGAGCTACAACGAAAGCAACAACAAGTTATTTGTGAACCCGACTCAATATCGGCGCTTATCTCCCTATAACCCAGACAATCGTCAAAGAATCAAAGAGATTTATCAGGATTTGGCTTCCCATGCCATTTTTCAGGGCATCCTGTATCACGATGACGCAGTTATGTCTGATTTTGAAGATGCTGGCTCAGATGCCATCAACGCTTATCAAGCCGCAGGATTGCCTGCCTCAATTGCAGAAATTCGGCAAGATCCGGAACAATTCGCCCGTTGGACACGTTTCAAAAGTCAATATCTGATTGACTTTACTCATGAATTAACCCAAGAACTTAAGTCAATACGTGGCTATCAGATAAAAACGGCACGCAATATTTTTGTCATGCCAATTCTGGAGCCAGACAGCGAAGAGTGGTTTGCCCAAAATCTGGATGATTTCCTCACTCATTATGATTGGGTCGCTCCGATGGCAATGCCATTGATGGAAAAGGTGCCGCTGTCAAAAAGCAATCAATGGTTATCCCGCTTGGTGAAAATCATTGCACAACGCCCACAGGCACTGGATAAAACTGTCTTTGAACTCCAATCCGTAGATTGGCGCAAGCCTGTGGATAAAAGAGCGATACCCGGACATCAATTAGCAGAATGGATGCGCCAATTGCAGCTCAATGGTGCACAAAGTTTCGGTTACTACCCTGATGATTTTCTCAATAACCAACCAGAAATGAATGAAGTTCGTCCTGTTCTTTCTCCTGAATGGTATCCACTTAATGATTGATCGTATTCTTGCTTTTATAGTGCTCTGCCTTGTATTGAGCATCCCACTTGGTATCGCCGTCACCTTTACTGGCGAAGTCATGCTGAACTTTGTCTTTTTCTGGCCATTATTTATGTCGGCCATCTGGATCTCAGGGGGAATCTACTTTTGGTTCTATCGGGAAAGGCACTGGAAAATTGTTGATAAAGAAGCTCCCTGTCTTGAAGGTGAACCTCTGATTTCAATTTTAATCCCTTGCTACAACGAAGGGCCAAATGTTCGTGAAACACTGCTGGCAGCCTTGAACCAGCGCTACCCCAGTATTGAAGTCATCGCAATCAATGATGGTTCAACTGACAGTACCGCTGATGAACTCAATGCCATGGCGAAACAACATCAAGCCTTGCGGGTGATACATCTGGAACAGAATCAGGGAAAAGCCACAGCCCTTCAGGCAGGTGCCGCTGCTGCTAAAAGTGATTATCTGGTTTGTATTGATGGTGATGCCCTGCTGGATCACGATGCTGCAGTTTGGCTGGTCAAGCCCATGATTGATCATCCCCGCGTTGGTGCTGTTACAGGCAACCCCCGTGTTCGCACACGCTCCACGTTAGTTGGGCGTGTTCAGGTTGGAGAATTCTCTTCCATCATTGGCCTGATCAAACGTACTCAACGGGTTTATGGCCAAGTCTTTACCGTTTCAGGTGTTGTCGCTGCGTTTAATCGTAGGGCACTTGCTGACGTGGGCTATTGGAGTAATGACATGATCACGGAGGACATTGATGTAAGCTGGAAACTTCAGTTACACCATTGGTCTATCTTTTTCGAACCCCGCGCCATTTGTTGGATCCTGATGCCTGAAACTCTGAGGGGATTATGGAAACAACGGTTACGCTGGGCGCAGGGTGGAGCTGAAGTTTTCCTGAAAAATCTGCGTAAATTGTGGTCATGGAAATATCGTCGCA
This sequence comes from Xenorhabdus vietnamensis, assembly GCF_002127535.1. Taxonomy (GTDB): domain Bacteria; phylum Pseudomonadota; class Gammaproteobacteria; order Enterobacterales; family Enterobacteriaceae; genus Xenorhabdus; species Xenorhabdus vietnamensis. The sequence continues at coordinate 111,839 of NZ_MUBJ01000004.1, read as the reverse complement.
TGTGGGTATTATTTGCCGAATTCTGCTGCTCCGTTATTTGGTCTTTTACCTTTGCCCTTTCCATCATTTTATTTTTTCTCGGAATGTTCATCACGTTACCGGAAAACATTCGTGTCTATACGCTATTTCCCCCCGGATATACGGGATTAGTTCTGGCTGCTACCTGCCTGCTCCAGTTTACCGTCAGCTTAGTGATTGAACGGCGCTATGAAAAACACGTTGCTTCATCACTTTTCTGGGTAATTTGGTATCCGATGGTCTATTGGATGCTAAACCTATTTACGACCCTGGTATCGTTCCCCAAAGTAATGCTCAAAGTTCACAGAAAACGTGCTCGCTGGGAAAGTCCTGACAGAGGAATAGAGAGAATAGAATCATGAAAGATCCACTGATTTTTACTGAACAAAGGCTATTGCCTCGCTTAATTGATATTCTGTTGACGATTCTGGCTTGGGCTGGTTTTATCTATTTATTCACAATGGGATTATCTCATTTCTCCCATAGCGGCCCAAAACCATTTACTTCAACAGTGACTTCAGAATTGGCTTCCATTGTTCTTTATATTGCCATCGCCATATTTAATGCACTCTTACTAATTGGATGGGCAAAATACAATCAACATCGATTCAGGATCGAACGTCGCTGTCATCGACCTGTTTTAACTCATACTGAAATAGCGCAGAGTTTTATTTTGAAACAAAATTTATTAGATATCTTAAAGCAGAGCAAAGTTTCCAGTATCACTTATGATAATCATGGACATATAATAGATATCAATAAAAACGCATCAATATAGAGATAAAAAAATCCATTTATTACCAATGAAACCATATTTAAATATTATTATATAAGTACTAAATAATATTTATTTGGAAGTAATTAATTTACAGCCTATTTCATTCGATTAATGAGATAGGCTGTAACTGGAAACAGACTTTATCAAGAACCTCAACATTATTACTTACACCAAACACGATTATCTGCACCATATGAAAGGCGAATATTGGGACTCGTTATGCAATTGATTGAACGGATTCATCATCTTCGTAAACGTATTGTTTTTAGGTATGTTGTTTTTAAATATACGGTTTTTAAACACTGTATCTCCATATTATTTCTACGGGTATTAATGACCTTGTACTTAATCACTGTGATATGTAATTCAACAGTAATGGCTATGCCTGACACCAAAGAAAAAATAAAACTCAATGAAGAGAATGTTGCGCGGGTAGTCTCTGGAATTCTCAGCTATGCACATTGGCCTGCTACATCAGATCCCCTGCGTTTATGTCTGGTTCCCCCATCCAATTATATTAGCGTCTTAACCCACACTAATATGATTTCTGACCACACAGAACTGCAAGTAGAAACGCTGACTTTCAACGTAGAACAATTAATAGAAAAATGTGATGCCATTTACTATGGTCAAATCGAACCACAGCTTCAACAACAAGTGGCTAATAGGCAAAATGGCAAACCATTACTTACCATCTCTGAAAATAACCCGAACTGTGAAATCGGCAGTGCATTCTGTCTCAACATTAACAACACTCAGGCAACATTTAGCCTCAACCTTGATATTCTGACGCGCAGCGGCGTACGCGTACATCCGAATGTCCTGCAATTGGCACGCAAGGTGGAATAATCTGTATGAAAAGACGTTATTCTCTGATGCTACCACGCCCTACTCTGCGCCAGGCTTTTCATCGGATCCATCTGATTATTACTTTTATCATACTATCCGTAGTCGGTTTGTTTTTATCTTTACTGGCATTGCTTGCTATGCAGAAGTATGCCGAAAACAATTTAAAACTAATTTCCACGACCATTGCCCATACAGCACAAGCGGCAGTGGTTTTTCAGGATAAGACCGCAGCAAACGAAATACTGGAAATGATTGCTGCCCATGACGGTTTTACAGAAGCTAAGATTTTTGATGCAAAGCAACAAGTGTTGGCAAGCTGGCAAGCCAGTCAGGAGCCTCGTACCGGTAATTTGAAAAAATTGGTTGAACGCTGGATTTTTCCTGAACCCCTTACCCTGCCCATTTATCACCATCAGCAAAAGGTAGGATCAATCTGGTTAATTGGTAACAGCGACCATATCATCAAATTCATTTATCAGGCCTTACTGGTGCTATTTGCCTGCCTGCTGTTCAGTGCCGTAATTTCACTTTACCTATCTCTGCGCATGCACGATGGCATTGTCAGAGCTTTGCAAAACATTACCGTCGTTGCCCATGATGTACGACAGCGGCGAACATTTTCACGACGTGTACCTTCTGCACATATTGTTGAATTGCATGAATTAAGCCAGGTTTTCAATCATCTGCTAGAAGAATTGGAAGAGTGGCAACACCATCTGCAAACAGAAAAAGCCGTTTTGACCTGGCAGGCACAACATGATTCCCTGACCGGCTTGCCAAACCGGGCAACTTTTGAACGGGTTCTTTCAACCGTCATGAACGATAAATTTATGCGTCAAAGCGCAGCGATATTATTTATTGATGGTAACAGGCTGAAATATGTCAACGATATCTATGGGCATGCTGCCGGCGATCACGTTCTTGTCACTATCGCTGCTGCCTTGACAAGAAGGGTAAGAAAAACAGATACCGTTGCCCGGCTTGGTGGAGATGAATTCGCAATCCTATTGCCTTCTGCAAATTTAGAAAATGCAGAGTGTGTCGCGAAAAATATTATCCATGCTATGGATACCCCCATTCTCCTTCCTAACGGTCAACATCTGCGTATCACACTCAGCATTGGCATCGCATTATCCAACGGTGACTTAACGGCGGAACAACTACTCTCTGAAGCTGATGCGGCGATGTATCACATTAAACAACGAGGCGGCGGCTGGCATTCCGCTGATACAACATAACTACTTATCAAGGAACTCCCTATGAGCAGAAACCGTTATTTTTTATTTGGCTGTACATTAATTGGCATTCTTTTTCTCGGCGGCTGCCAGAACAAAGGCGCATTGACAACCGCACAAATCGCCGCACTTAAACAGCAAGGATTTCAACAAACCAATGAAGGCTGGCTATTTGGTATGTCAGAAAAAGTCTTGTTTGGTAATAACCAATTTCACTTGCGTCCAGAAGGCAAAGTAAAATTAAAAGAACTCGCAAGTGTTTTATCCAAAGTTGGCATTCACCATGCACGTCTTGATGGTCATACTGACAACTACGGAGAAGTGAGTTACAACAATCAATTATCTTTGAAACGAGCCAATACAGTTGCAGATGCACTGACTCAGGGAGGTATACAGCGTGCTAATCTGACAACCCGTGGATTAGGGTCCAGCCAACCTATCGCCGATAACAGAAACTCAAAAGGCCGGGCGGAAAACCGCCGGGTTGCCATTGTTATAACCGCGCCATAATAGCAATACAATGCAGTTAACGAACTGAATTTAATACAACACTATTTATTAATGGTAACCTGAGAATATACTGATATAAATCAAATAATAATCTTGCCACGGATGGCAGCAAGATTCGTTTATTTTGATCATTACGACCAATTACAAAATCTCTTGCTCAAATCCTGTCGTATAGTCATATAGCTATTTCCTGTCACTAAATTCTTCCTGTAACATAGCCGAGATTATTTTTTTCAAAAAAACCTTTTTGTAATCGAAAAGTTAATAAACCTTTGTGCATTTAGATAAAAAGTCTACTGTTAAATAATGAGCTTTATCAAAAAGGAGAAATGATGGGGCTGAACCTGAAATCATCGCGATCTCTGTATCGGATGTCTGTGATGTTATTCATTACCATCACTGTCAGCACAGGATTTATATTCTGGAGAATATTTTCCAATTGTCAGGACAATATCCAACCAAATGTGGAATTAGAACATGTATTTATTCCACTATTTCTACTGACTCTCATATCTGCGGTATTTTTTTATAAATACACAAAAACCATCACTATTCCGGAATATCGTCTGAAAAAAGCGATTAAAAACAAGCAATTCATTCCCTACATTCAGCCAATTATTTGCAGCAAAAACAATGAAATTATTGGATGTGAGATTCTGGTTCGCTGGCAACATCCGACTCATGGGCTGTTGACACCAAATAAATTTATCGCACAAATTGAAAAATCAGATCTTATCATTCCCTTAACTCATAACCTAATCATCCAAGTACGGGACTATTTCGCACCTATTGCCCATCAATTACCCGCACATTTTCATTTTAATTTCAATATCAGCGCAAGGCATTATAAAGACGTCCGTTTAGTTGATGACTGCCAGAATTTTCTGGAATCATTTCCAGAAGACTCTATCAAGATAATTTTAGAAATTACCGAGCGGGAATTATTGGAACCAGATGAACATACAATTAGTTTGTTCAATAAATTGGATGAATTAGGTGTATTAATCGCTCTCGATGACTTTGGTACGGGTTACTCTAATTACAATTATTTACAAAAATTTAATGTTAACTTAGTAAAAATAGGACATAACTTTGTGAGTAAAATGAATACCGATATGATTTCAAAACATATTGTAGAAAATATTATTGACCTTGCTCTACGATTGCATCTGAAAATTGTAGCGGAAGGGATTGAAGACCAGAAACAGGTTAATCAGCTAAAAAACAACTCTGTCGATTATTTGCAGGGGTATTACTTTGACCGCCCAATACCGTTGAAAGAATTTGTGAAGAAATGGTTGTAATGAAAATTCCTCTTCCCCAAAAGAGTACCTTAAGCAACGTAAAGATAGCTCAAAAAATATTACTATAGAGACAAATATTGGAAATTTTTAGCCATTATTGACACTATTGTGTCATATTTTTAGCTCCGACCATTTATGTTCCATATGCTGATCAATGGTAGCTGCTAATGATTTATCGATTCCCAAATCATTAGCAATTGACTGAAAACGACGAGTTTCATCGTAAATCTCTTCAAGCATATCCATCAAAGAAGCTACGCTGGAGAAACCTGCCTGTCCTGCCAATTGCGCCAATGCTACGGAGGTAATTGCCTTGCCATTACCGTTAAACGAAGTCATATGTTCGTTATAAGGTGACGGCATATATACCACATCATAAAATGGGGAAAGTCGCCAGTTATCGGCATCATCGGCCAAAAAAGCAAAATTTTTAGCATGATCATCCTGATTAACAGTAAGATAGTTAAACAAAGCACGCTTCACCAATTTTTGGGCTTCTTTTACACCACACAGATGCCTCGTCACTTTGACCAAATCAACATAATCCAAAGAGGGTTCCTTAAATGAGGCATCCAGCAATCCACAAGCTGAAATCATGTGATAGCGGCCCTGTGCCGAACAATCAAACCGAGTTTGCTGTAACCAAAAATGCCCATTTCCCGCATCCAGTAATTCGAAAGCAGGTACTTCAATCCCAACATTTCTAGCCATTTTCATATAAGCATATTCAACAAGACTTTCTGAATGCTTCAAAGAAAATCGATCAGACGTCAATTTAATAATCAGTTTTTCCCCAATGGCATCGGCATGGGTTGAAAATCGACCATCAGCACATTTTGTCACATTGAGTTTGGGGCGAGCACCACCGGAGCCACTTGCATCCATAAGGGAATTAAGAAAATCAGATCCTGTACCTTCAAATTCTTTAACAGCCTCTTTACCAAGCGTAATGAAATCGATATCTCTTTCATTAGAATCAGAAAAAGACATAACAGGCTCATAATAAAGTGCGCCAGAACATTGCTCACCAATATAAGCAAGCCGTTCTAAGGCAGTCACCATTTTAGGGTTATGGTCATTTGCACGAAACACCCGATCCATTAAATATAGCCCCCAACCATCAGGTAAACTGTCGCCGAAAACCCCATGCAATCCATAATGAGGCTCTTTAGGCGCTTTTTGTAATGAAGTATCTGGTTTAATCAAAAAAGGAGAGAGTGATTTCGGATGAATGGCGAGATATTCATCATCATATTGAAAATACACGCCTTCTCTATTTTCCGCCAATTGTCCTACAAGAATGCTGCTACCATCAGAAAGCTTCCTTTTAACATTCAATGGAGTATTAAGCATTTTTCAGTACCTCGGCAATTGTGGTTGGTTCTCGCTTACGTTCTTTAGTAAGTTCATGCAATGGATGTAACTCCCCCATCGCTTCCAATAACATAAGAAACTGTCGTAATGAGATATTGCCTGTACGCTCAAACTTTCTGATGGTGCTATAAGGCACGCCAGAACGTTCGGCTAAATTTTCGACAGAGATTTTTTGTTGCTTACGTTGCCGCTTGATAAAATTTTTTAATTCATGTTGCACATCATAGGCGGTGTAGAGAGAAAACATTAGTGTTATTCCTGTTACTATTATAACAATAATTCAGTGATTATAACGAAAATTTGTCATGATAGTGACAATTATTGTTTCCTGTACGCTATTCCTTTATGATTCTGATTATTTCCTTAGCAGTATTCCCTCTAGGGTTTACTGAGTAAAAAATCAAATGTAACATACTGTTTTATCCGAAATTTTATATTTACTATGCTCATTCAGCAAAATGGGTAGTTTATGCAAAAATACATAACCGTCATGTTGAAACTCAATCAGAACCTTATTTAGAGAAGATATAAAAAATGTATCACCATCAAAAAAACAACTAGAGTTCAATTTGAAATAATTCCTAACAAAATCATCAATATTATTTACATCCATTAAATAGACTTTATCTTTTGTATAAGAGTCTTCATTAATGATAAAAATATCGCTGGAAAAATATTCCCTGAAATTGATGAATTTTAATATTTCATAATCATTCATTCGATCCCACCCCTCGATTTTCCTTAAAAATTCAAATCTACTTTCTTGCGCAAACCCGACGTAATTTAGTAATATCAACTCCCCGCCAATAATAGGATGTAATATTAAATCAGCTTTATCCATAGTGTATTGTTTATAGCTTTCCATACTTTTTACCTTTGATATCTTAATATACTAACAAACAGTACATAAAATTATTCAATCTTTCTACCTTGTTTAAAAGCTTTTCTGACGCCATTTAAGCTCATAGAATTGTCCTCTCCAGAACAATCAGCATCTTGAGCTTAAATAAAATTATCTTCCAATTTACAAATAGGACAAATATCATATTAACCTATAAAATCGAGAGTATTATTACAACATGGACAAGGGTATTTTAATCTCATTATATTATTTTTGATTTCAACCTTTAATAATTTAACATAGTTACCATAAAGTGAGACTAGCCACATATATTTTATTTATTTTTTTATTTATCATAAAATAAGTCTATTTTTGGTAACTATCAGGGATAGAATGGATAAGACCAGCATTACAAGGACAAGTAGTTCGACTATCCAAAGTCCCTGCTAATTTTGTTCCTTTATCCAAAAAAGAACCAACCCCACCCACAATGGCATAATTACCTGAATATCTCCCACAAGTCACAGTCGAACCTTCAATGGCTGCTTGCTTTCCGTAAAATTTAATGTTGCTGGTTCCTGTTAGAATAGCCCCGTTACACGTTGTTTTATCTCCAACTGTCAGAAAATTTCCTTTTGCCATTTTATTTCCTCTCATTTTAAATTCAATTTCTAGTGGAATAGCTGATAACAGCTTAATTCAACATCTAAATAATTTATTCGACTTTCTTTATTTTAAGATTGTTTATTGTACACTCTGTCGGCTAGAAGTATCAACCTAAGTAATCACCGTTAATGAAAAGAATACAGAAGAATATATTAATTTTATCGGTTCATAACAGTTCATATTGAATTATAGATACTTTTATCAATTTTACAGAACCTACCATGTCATCGAAAAAATCATGAATTTTTCATCTAATTCAAAATCATTATTTTCTAAATATTTCAATAAACACCATACTTCAATCATTCAACCCTCGGCTATTTTATTAAAAACGAAAAGACACCCTGGTATTATACTCAATTGTTCTATTTATTTGAGACAATAACTTCATCAAAATATTAAGATATCTATCAAATCTCCATCAATGCATTAGTCACGATTCATAAATGCCATAGTATCAATATGATAAATACCATCTTGCCCTAAATTCAGTGACGAACAATAATTCCCAATAAAATACCCACTACGCCAAAATCAGCATCGCTGAATGTAGTGTTGGCGATACCGATACTTCCTAATACTGGCAACAGGAATACAGGCAAAAAAGTAATAAGCATCCCTTGTGCAAAAGCACCCAATATTGCGCCTTTTCTTCCACCCATAGCATTGCCGAAAACACCTGCGGTTGCGCCGACAAAGAAATGAGGCACTACACCGGGAATAATCATGGTCATATTGAGCATGTAAAGCATTAACATGCCAATAATGCCGGCGACAAAACTGCTCAAAAAGCCAATCAGAACCGCATTGGGTGCATAAGGGAATACCACCGGGCAGTCCAGTGCTGGTTTGGCATTCGGCACTAATTTATCGGAAATTCCCTTAAAAGCAGGCACGATCTCAGCAATCACCATTCTGACGCCTTGCAGGATAATATAAACTCCCGCCGCAAATGTGATGGATTGTATCACGGCAAACATGAAGCTATTTTTTCCACCACTGACTTGCAGGACAAAGTCGTCGTCAGCAAACAAACAGGTGATAATGAAAATAATCGCCATAGTAAAAGAAATGGCAACAGGTGTATCACGCAGAAACAATAAACTTTTCGGTATGTTCATTTCTTCTGTAGAGTATGCCTTATTCCCCAATTTGCTACCGACAAATCCCGCTAAAATATAAGAAAGTGTCGAGAAATGCCCAAGTGCGACATCATCAGTACCGGTAATTTTTTTCATGTAAGGATGGGCAATGGCGGGGAAAAATACCATTGAGATACCAACGACAAATGAACCAATTACCACTAGTAATATATCGTCAATTCCGGCCACTGATAGAATGACCGCCACCAGCATCGACATAAATAAGGTATGGTGCCCTGTCAGGAAAATAAATTTCCACGGTGTTAAACGGGCAATTAGGATATTAATAATCATGGCAAAGAACATGATCAATGCCATTTCTCTGCCAAAACTTTTCTGGGCAATCGATACAATCGCTTCATTGTTTGGTATTACTCCCTGAATCCCAAAAGCATGTTGGAATATAGTGGAAAATTCTCCCAAGGAATTAACGACGACTCCCGCTCCTGCTCCCAAAATGATAAATCCCAAAATGGTTTTTATTGTTCCTGTAATACATTCCGTTACAGTCTTTTTCTGGGCAATTAAGCCAATTAAAGCGATAAGCCCAACTAAAACAGCAGGCTCAGCTAATACATCGTTCATCAAGAAACGAAAGAAATCCATGCCCGCCTCCAGTTATAATTTACCCATTTCAACCAGTGCCGTAGATAAGCGCGCTTTCATTGCAGATTTATCCAGCATATTTTCCAATACAATGATTTTTCCATTCACATCCTGCATTATCAGCTGTTCAGCGATGTCTTTTGTGCTAACAAAAATATCGCTAATCGTGCCCTTGGCTGATCCTAAATCGATATGTTCTACGCTGGCCTTTACACCTAACTCTTGCAGAATTTTTTTGATACTCATTTCCATTATTAAGCTTGTACCCAAACCATTACCGCAAACGACTGTAATTTTCATAATATTCCACCATGCAATGAAAACTTGATTAATAACCCTGAACGATAGAAAAAATCTCGTCTTGGCTGCCGGAATGCATCAATTGGTTCATTTTTTGTTGATCATCAAATAATTCAGCTAGTTCAGCGAGCATTTCAATATGGCTATTGCTGTTTGTCGTCGCAAATACAATCAATAACTTAATTGGGTCATTGCTTTCAGAACCAAATATCACGCCTTGATGAAATACCGTTAAACTTAGAGCAAGACGATTAGCCCCCTGCTCCGGCCTTGCGTGTGGTATCGCAATGCCTGGGCCAATCACATAATAAGGACCAATTTCTTCATGAGAATGATAAATTGCATCAACATAACTCTGCTCAATTGCACCATCATCAATGAGTGGTTGACATGCTATAGCGATAGCATCACGCCAATCTTTTGCACTGTACATCCATTGGATAACGTCATAATTCAGTAAGGTTTTCAGCATTCAATTCCCCTCTATGCAATAAACCAATAAATAAAAGGATAGTCACTGCAAAGCAAACACACCGATGGAAAAAGATGAAAAACGCAATAATACGGGGTAAATCACACTATCAATTAATCATAAGATAAAAAAATCCCCAGATTGTAAGTCTGGGGACTGAGGATTTGATTTTTTGTTAACAAACTATTTTCTAACGAGCCATTTGCTAACGAACCAAGTGCAAGAAGTGAATATGCTTCTCGTATTGATCCAAAATATCGTGGATGATCTGTTCTTGAGTCCAACCCATCAGATCATAGTCTTGTCCACCTTCTTTGAGATAAACTTCCGCACGGTAATATTTTTGCTCTTCATTTCTATCATCCTCCTCCAAACCAGCAAGAGCAAATGTGGGCTGTATATAACTTCTTAAACGAACTTCGTATACAAAATTAAAGTTGTCGCCAAAATCTACTTCCAAATGAATTCGGTCATCCATTTCATCAGTGATCACAACAATCTTGTTTTGTTTCTCCAATTCTTCAGCCACCATTCCCATTGCCTGCTGGATGACTTCGTTCATAAAACGTTTCACCTGCGAACGCTTAGGATAATAGACGATATTCCTCAATCTCCGCTGCCACGGAATAGGATTTCGACTGGCTGTAGGTGCAATCGTGGTCATTTGCTGGCTGTCTTTCTTATATGCATCAACCCGCAATGCCTTGAGCAATCCATAGATAGATATCAATAAGATGATGGAGAAAGGAAGCGCACTGGCAATCGTTACTGTTTGCAGAGCGGACAAACCACCGGCAACTAACAGTGCAATAGCAACAACACCCATCAGCCCTGCCCAGAAGATCCGTTGCCAGATTGGTGTATGTTGGGCACCACCTGAAGCTAATGTATCAACTACCATTGCGCCTGAATCCGCTGAAGTGACAAAAAACATGACGACCATGGCCATCGCAATAAATGAAAGAATGGTAGAAAATGGAAAATATTCCAAGAAATTAAACAGTGCCAGAGGAACATCCTGCTGTACTGTGTTGCCCAGCTCTTTCGCCCCTTTATTAGAAATCAGGTCAATGGCGCTATTACCAAATGCCGTCATCCACATCAGAGTAAAACCGCTTGGTACGAATAAGACACCGGTCACAAACTCCCTGATAGTCCGACCCCGAGAAACCCTTGCGATAAACATACCAACGAATGGAGACCACGATAACCACCATCCCCAATAGAGTAATGTCCATCCCCCCAGCCAGTTACTGGATTTTGGTTCGTAGGCATAAAGATTAAATGTCTTACTGACAATTTCCGAAAGGTAGCCTCCCGTGTTTTCCACAAAGGATTTCAGCAACAGTACGGTTGGCCCCAAAACAACTACCAAGATCAATAATAAAAATGCCAGACCCAGATTCAATTCGGATAAGATACGAATGCCTTTATCCAGACCGGAAACAACAGAAATAGTTGCTAAGGCGGTAATAACAACGATCAATACAACCTGTACAGTTTCATTGATCGGCAATCCAAATAAGTGGTTGAGGCCTGCATTTACTTGAAGAACGCCATATCCTAGAGAAGTAGCAACGCCGAATACAGTGCCAATGACAGCGAATATATCCACTGCATGACCAATCGGCCCATAAATTTTATCGCCAATAATCGGATACAGTGCTGAACGCAAGGTTAGAGGCAAGCCATGCCGATAACTGAAAAATGCCAGAATCAAAGCAACAATGGCATAAATGGCCCAAGCGTGAAGACCCCAATGAAAGAAAGTTAACTTCATTGCTTGTTTCGCCGCAGTAATACTTTCAGGTGTTCCCACCGGAGGCAACAAATAATGCATCACTGGTTCGGCTACGCCAAAGAACATAAGTCCAATTCCCATACCCGCAGAAAAAAGCATCGCAAACCAGGAAAAATAACTGAAATCTGGTTCAGCATGGTCAGGACCCAGTTTTATGTTGCCGTATCTGGATAAACCCAGATAGGTAACCGAAAGTAAAATTAAAGCAACCGCAAGGATATAAAACCAACTGGCATTAACAAAGATATCCTGTTGCAAAGCCTTAAACCATCGGTCGGCAAGTTCGGGTTTCAAACCAGCGAATGTCACCAGTGCAATGACTAAAAACGCTGAGAAGAAGAAGACTGGTGGGTTAATGGAAGTTTTAGTCTTTAACTGACCAGTATTATCTTGACTCATAATTATCCTTCAAAATTAGTGTCCGACACTATCTCCTATTTACTCCAATAAGCAATATTTCGTAGAGATTTCATAAAATTACATATAATCCCAATAGAGGGTCATACACTTTGCAGGCGTTTTGTGTTCAAAATTCACTCATCCCACATGAAAAGCCACCTTAACATAAAAATAAAAATAACTGTACTTACAGAGGGATATAGATGTATGTGCAGTGGAGGAGTTATGTTGACAATCAAATTTATCAGAAAAAAGTCAATATATTTATACGGTTAAAGATAAGCTCCTTTAAATTCCTTTAATAACCTATATTCTTGGTGGTCGGCTAGACAATTTTCCAGAATAGTAATATTCTTCGGAAAGCAAGAGTAGTTAATTATTCTCAGCGACTCCATCAATCCAGATAATTTATACCAAGTTCTTTACATCAAGTATTTCGTAGAGTAAAAAACATTGTGATTTTAATATTAACTAAATATCTTAACCCTATCGGCATTACTAAATCAGTATTTTTTAAATCTTGTTAATCATTCATTGAATAAAACACAAAAATTTCAATTTAATCTAAATGCAAGCCCTTAATGATTTCAAAATAGAGGTAACAAGCCATGAAATACAAAAAAAACTTGAGTTTTATAATCATTTTAATAACTCTTTCTATCGGAACGGCCCAGGCAGCAAAACAGGTATGTCCTCCTAGGAATAGGAATGGCTTTACAAGAGGCCATATAGGTACAATCGCTGCTTTTTATCATGCAAGATATTTTACATTTAACCTTAAAGAATATCCGAATTATTGGATAATAGTATCTAGTAAAAATGGCCTTGACTCACGAAATATTTTTTATAATATGCTAATCACAGCAAAAGCCCATAATTTTAGCGTTAGCCTAATATGCAAAAATGACAACCTCGGGGTTTTAAACCTACATTAATAGCATCATAATACATGATATTTTTCAGAGAAATAAATCCGCCTTTATGACAACCATATTTCATTTCATAGAAAAATCCATTATGTTTGATAGGCAATAGGTTGAAATAGAAAATAAAAAAATCAATTTCAGAAATTAATTTTTCATAGTGATTTATTACTGAACCCGTTAACCAGATATAAATCAAAATTATCTGTCATTAATTATTAATAAGAATATAATAAAAAACCCCGTCACTGTTGACGGGGTTTTTTATAGTTTCTTTAAGTTATTGCCTTACAAGACACTTTTCGCCTGTTGAACAATATCGATCAATGGTTGTGGCCAAACACCTAGTATCAACACCAGCAATGCGGTAAGTAGTACAACAATCCCGCCTGAAGTGAATGCCCAGTTGTGTGGTGTATCTCGATTCAGGGCTTTCGGTGCCGGCAGGTACAAGCTCACCATCACGCGCAGATAGTAGTAAAGGCCAATGGCACTACCAACAACAACTGCTCCGGTCAACCACCACAATTTTGCCTCAACACCTGTCGCGATGACATAAAATTTACCGATGAAACCAAATGTTAATGGTATTCCCGCCAATGACAACATCATGATAGTCATAACTGCCGACAATATCGGTTTATGCCAGAACAGGCCACGATATGAGAACAATGAATCAGCATCCGGCCCTCTGTATGGACTGGACATCAGGCTGACTACACCAAACGCTCCGATACTGGCAAGCAAATAACCAACCAGATAAACCCCCGCTGTCTCTTCTGCCAGTGTGTGATCTTTGATGGCAATCAATACCACCAGCAAATACCCCAGATGAGCAATGGATGAGTAACCCAGCAGACGTTTGATATTGCTTTGTGTCAATGCCAACAGGTTACCAAACAGGATAGATGCAATGGCAATCACGGTCAGTGCAATACGCAGAGTTGTGCTATCAGTGACTGGCGCCTCAAGGAATAAGCGCATAACCACTGCGAAGATAGCAACTTTACTTGCCGTCGCCAAAAAGGTTGATACCGGAGCTGGTGCACCTTGATAAACATCTGGTGTCCACAATTGGAAAGGCACAAGGGAAAGTTTAAAGCCCAGCCCCACGATCATCATGCCCAGACCAGCCAAAACCAACGGTTCATGCAGTTTGCTGTCACTCAGACTCTTACCCAATGATGCGAAAGACAAATCACCGGATTCTGCATACAGCAGCGCGATACCAAACAGCAGGAATGAAGATGCAGCCGCAGACAGCAGCATATATTTGATGCTCGCTTCCAACGAGCGTTTTTGGCGATACGCATAACCCACTAAACCAAACAGTGGCAAAGTGATTAATTCAATTCCGATAAACAGTGATGCCATGTGGTTGGCAGAAGAGAGCAGAATTCCCCCAACCGTCGCAATCAGCACCAGAAGATAAAACTCTTCTTTGTTATCGGGATAATTTTCCAACCACAAGTAGGCAAATGTCGTTGTTGCAAGGCTCGCAATCAGCACGAGGGCAGAATAGAACATTGCAAAGCGATCCACATGGAGCAATGGTGTGACATCCATTGGCTCCTGTAGTCCTACAAAATAGAGAGAGAGCAGGGCTAAGTTTAAACCAATCACCGTCAAGGTGACATTGGTGAAATGATCGCGTCGCCACGCAATGGACAGCATCACAACCACCACCGTCAACCCGACGATCAATAGCGGCAACAGTGCGATCAATTGTTCAGTAGTTATTGTCATGGCGAATTACGGCCTTGTAGTTAAAAGTGAAGCTGAATACCAATTCTGGATGTTACTCATTGCTGCGGCTGAGGTATCAAGGATTGGCTGCGGATAAAAGCCCAAAATCACCAACAAGACGACCAACAGCAGCAAAATGGAAATTTCACGCCCATCCATCCGCTGTAATGGTTTATCAGTTTTTGGCGTACCGTAATAAGCCTTCTGCATCAAATACAGCGCATAAACGGAGGCAAAAACTAAACCGAACACAGATACCGTAGTAATCAGGGTAAATTTACTGAAGCTGCCGAACAGGATCATAAATTCACCAACAAAGTTACCGGTTCCCGGCATACCCAATGTTGCTACCGCAAAAAACAAAGATATTGCAGGCAAGAGTTGAATTCTTGACCATAACCCACCCATTTGGCGCATATCTCGGGTATGCAGACGTTCATATAGCTGACCACACAGAATGAATAGCCCAGCGGCTGACAAACCATGCGCAATCATCTGAATCACCGCTCCCTGATAAGCCAATTGGCTACCCGTATAAATGGCGATAAGAACAAAACCCATGTGGGAAACACTGGTATAAGCAATCAGGCGCTTGATATCGGTCTGACTGAATGCCATCCACGCACCGTAAAAAATACCAATGACACCCAGCCACATTGCAATCGGAGCAAATTCCGCAGAGGCTTGCGGGAACAAAGGCAAACTGAAACGCAACAAACCGTATGCCGCTGTTTTCAGCAAAATACCCGCAAGGTCAACAGAACCTGCCGTTGGTGCCTGACTATGTGCATCAGGCAACCAGCCGTGCAAAGGAACAACCGGCATTTTCACGGCGAATGCAATAAAGAAGCCCAGCATCAGCAGGTATTGAACGGTATATGACATCGGGGTATGCAACAATTTTTCATAGTTGAATGTCCATTCACCCGTTGCATCATGATGAATGAAAGCTAATGCGAGAATTGAAATCAACATCACCAAACCACTGGCTTGAGTATAGATGAAGAATTTCGTTGCTGCAGTGATACGGGTTTTACCTTCCGAGCCTCTGTGCCCCCAAAGTGCAATCAGGAAGTACATCGGTACCAACATCACTTCCCAGAAGAAGAAGAATAAGAACAGGTCGATGGCAAGGAAAACTCCCATCACACCACCCAGTATCCACAACAAGTTCAGGTGAAAGAAGCCTTGGTATGGCTGGTTTTCATTCCATGAACAAAGGATCGCCATCAGACCCAGTAATGCCGTCAGCACCACCATCAGCAATGATAAACCATCCAATGCCAGATGAATGCTAATGCCAAAACGAGGGATCCACGGAAGAAAAAATTCTGATTGCCACTGTGGAATACCCTGTGGGTTGGTGAGTGTATAACCACCCTGCAACCACAGTTGCAGGGAAAGTAACAGCGTCAGTCCCATCGCCAGAAGCGCTATCCAACGCGGCATACGGGTGCCGAAGCGCTCTGCCTGCCAACATAGCAGGCCTCCGATGAAGGGCAGAAGAATTAGCCAAGGTAGTAGCATGGCGCAATATGTCCCTTAATTAAACCAAAAGCAGCAGAGCTAAAACCAGCACTGCACCCAACCCCAGAGAGGTAGCATACCAACGGACTTGTCCGTTCTCACTCCAACGAAGCCCTTTATTGCCCCAACGTGACAATATAGCTGGAATGTTCATCAGTGAGTTCAAAGGATCGTTTTGCAGCCGACGGGTGATACCTTTGAATGGTTTCACAAATACCCAGTCATACAGCGCATCAAAACCCCATGCATGGAACCACCATGTGGAGAAGAAACGCCCCGGAGCGCTGTTCGCAGTGGCATTGACCACGCGACGTTTGCCCAGATACAACGCTGCCGCCAGCAAGATACCGGCAACGGCAACCACACCAGAAATGATTTCCAATGTCACTTTGCCATCATGCCCTGCATTGCTTTCGGGTAAAACACCCGCCAGAGGGGGCACAATCAGCGCGCCAACAAAAGTGGACAGCACCAGCAATATTGACAATGGCAAGGTATGAGTAATGCCCTTGACTGGATGAGCCTTGGTATTTTCTTCACCGTGAAACACGATAAAGATCATGCGGAAGGTATACAGTGAAGTCATCAATGCGCCAACCAGCCCTGCCAACATCAGGTTCATATGACCATTTGCCAAAGCGCCCCACAAGATTTCATCTTTACTGTAGAAACCTGCGGTCAGTAATGGCAATGCTGACAATGCTGAACCACCCACAATGAAGCAGAGATAAACAAATGGAATCCGCTTGCTCAACCCACCCATTTTGAAGATGTTTTGCTCATGATGACAGGCCAGAATCACCGAGCCAGAAGCCAAGAACAATAATGCTTTGAAGAATGCATGGGTCATAAGGTGGAAGATAGCAGCATCCCACGCCTGTACCCCCAACGCCAGAAACATGTAACCAATCTGGCTCATGGTGGAGTAAGCCAGCACCCGTTTGATATCTGTCTGTACCAGCGCAGCAAAACCTGCCAGCAGCAAGGTGACTGCACCAATAACCCCGACCAAATGCAGAATATCTGGTGCCATCAAGAACAACGCATGGCTGCGGGCAATCAGATAAACACCAGCGGTAACCATCGTAGCGGCGTGGATCAGAGCAGAAACCGGCGTTGGGCCTGCCATCGCATCCGCCAGCCATGTTTGCAAAGGTAACTGAGCTGATTTACCTACAGCGCCCCCCAGAATCATCAGGGTTGCCCAAGTAATCGCAGTAGAACCGGCTTCGATATGTTGTGGAGCCAATACCGCCAATTCGCGGAAGCTCAACGTACCGAGCTGGTCGTAAAGGATAAACATGCCAATGGCAAGGAATACGTCACCAACACGGGTCACAATGAAGGCTTTCATTGCTGCTGCACCATTGGCAGGATTTTTGTAGTAGAAACCGATCAACAGGTAACTGCACAGACCAACCCCTTCCCAACCGAGGTACATCAGCAACATATTGTCTGCCAGTACCAATACCACCATGCTGGCGATAAATAGGTTGGTATAGGCGAAGAAACGGGAATATCCTTCTTCACCGCGCATATACCAAGAAGCGTATATGTGGATCAGGAAACCAATGCCGGTCACAACACTCAGCATCGTCAGTGACAACCCGTCCAGTACCAAATTAATGGGGATACTGAAATTATCTACAGCCATCCAGTTCCACAATGTTTGGCTGTAGACCAGCCCCCCTGCCCCATCCTGAGTAAGAAAGTCAATCGCTACCCAAAATGTGACCAATGCTGCCAGCCCAACAGAACCACTTCCAATGGTGGCTGACAAGTTTTCAGACCAGCGGCCACGGGAAAATGCCAATAGCAAAAATCCCAGCAGTGGCAGCAGAATTGTTAAGTAGAGTAAGTTCATCCGCGCATCTCACTGACTGTATCAATATTCAGATTTTGGCGACGACGGTGCAACTGTAGTAACAGTGCCAAACCGATGCTCGCCTCGGCTGCTGCCAGAGTAATGGCCAGAATGTACATTACCTGGCCATCAGGCTGGAGCCAATAGCTACCAGCAACGACAAATGCCAGCGCTGAAGCATTGATCATGATTTCCAGCCCGATCAGCATGAATAACAGATTGCGGCGGATAATCAGGCAAGTGAAGCCTAATATAAACAGAATAGCCGCAAGAATGAGGCCGTGGTGTAACGCTATCATTGTTGGTCCTCCGCACGATTGCTGATCACTTCCCCTTGCCGATTTTCACGGCCAATGTGGTAAGCCACGACCAATCCACCCAACAGCAGCAAAGATGCCAGCTCGACAGCCAGTACATAAGGGCCAAACAAGCTAATGCCGACTTCTTTGGCACTGACCACTTCACCACTGATTCCAGCGGATGGCAGAGTACTGATGGCATAAACCAGCACAATCAACAGCACGATAGACAGGATTGACGGGCCAATCCAAGCCCGGGGTTGCAGCCATAGCCGCTCCTGCTCGACAACTGACTTTCCTAAATTCAGCATCATCACAACGAAGACAAACAACACCATGATTGCGCCCGCATAAACGATGATCTCCAGAGCACCAGCAAAATAGGCACCCATCGAAAAAAATACGACAGACAGTGCCAACAAGGAAATAATCAGATACAACAGTGCATGCACTGGATTCGTGTGGGTTATTACTCTGAGTGTTGCGAGGATGGCAACCAGCCCTGCGACATAAAATGTAAATTCCATGAATATCGCTCCTTATGGCAACAAGCTTTTAACGTCGATAGGTTTGGCTTCATTGTCGGCTTCACCTTTATCCTTGCCGTCAATCGCCATACCTGTCTTACGGTAAAAGTTATAATCAGGATATTTACCCGGCCCTGAAATCAGCAGATCTTCTTTCTCGTACACCAGATCCTGACGCTTGAATTCACCCAGTTCAAAATCCGGAGTCAACTGAATAGCGGTAGTCGGGCAAGCTTCTTCACACAGGCCGCAGAAGATGCAACGTGAGAAATTGACGCGGAAGAATTCAGGATACCAGCGACCATCTTTATGCTCTGCTTTTTGCAGTGAGATACATCCCACTGGGCATACCGCTGCACACAAGTTACACGCAACACAACGCTCTTCACCGTCAGGATCACGCGTCAAAACGATGCGCCCACGGTAACGGGGTGGCAGATAAACCGGCTCTTCCGGATACATTTTTGTTTCGCGTTTATGGAAGGCATGAAGCCCTATCATCCAAATACTGCGTACCTGGGTGGCGAAACCGACCACTAACTCTTTCAATGTCATGGTTCAATCACCCCTTTATTATTGAGCGTTGTATAAAATAACTGCGGCAGTCGCCAGCATATTGAGTAACGTTAACGGCAGACAGACTTTCCAGCCAAACGACATCACCTGGTCATAACGAGGACGCGGCAGTGCAGCACGGATCAAGATGAACATCATCATGAAAAATGCTGTCTTCAACGTAAACCAAATGAACGGAGGCAAGAGAGGCCCATTCCAGCCACCAAAGAACAACGTGACGATTAAGGCTGATACCGTCACGACAGCGATATATTCCCCCACAAAGAACAAACCGAATTTCATACCGGAATATTCAACGTGATAACCGTCAGCCAATTCCTGCTCTGCTTCCGGTTGGTCAAACGGATGACGGTGACACACTGCAACACCTGCAATGGCAAAAGTCAGGAAGCCAAAGAATTGAGGAATGATATTCCACACATGTTGCTGTGAGTTGACAATATCTACCATGTTGAAGGAGCCAGCTTGTGCCACGACTCCCATCATGGACAGACCAAGGAAAACTTCATAACTCAATGTCTGTGCTGATGCGCGCATCGCGCCCAGCAGAGAATATTTGTTGTTACTCGCCCATCCGGCAAACAGCACGGAGTAAACCGCCAATCCTGCCATCATCATGAAGAATAAAATGCCGATGTTCAGGTCTGCTACCATCCACGTAGGACTTATTGGCACGATGGCAAACGCCAGAAGCAGTGAGCAGAATGCAATGACAGGAGCCAAAGTAAAAATGGCTCTGTCAGAAAAACGTGGTGCCCAATCTTCTTTAAAGAACATTTTGATCATATCTGCGACGAGCTGCAATGAACCACCCCAACCCACACGGTTTGGCCCGTAACGGTTCTGGAACAGGCCAAGAATGCGGCGTTCAAAGAAGCTCATGAATGCCCCGCAGATAACCACAACCAACAGAATGACGGCCGATTTCAGGACAGTAATCAGAATCTCAATCACATCGGGAGTCAACCAACTCATTATGCAACCTCCCGTAAGTTATTGACTGATTTGCCTGCCAGAACCGGTGGTATACCCGGCATTCCCAAAGGAAGGCCGACTTGCCCTTGAGCCAGATTGCCACTTAAGCGCACTGCCAAACGCAGTTGCTGCCCTTCACAATCAAATGTCATCACCGCCCCTTCTTTCACATTCAGATGCTCCGCATCCCTATGATTGATCATCACATACGGCTCAGGCATACGCTCCTGCAATACATCTGAACGTTGTGACAGCTCATCACTGCCAAACAAATGGAAATAAGGCGCAACGTGCCATTGATTTTTCTGTGCAGCGAATGCAGTTGGGATAGCATCAAAATAGTTCAATCCACCATCAACCGTTTCAATCAAACGAACCCCAGGATCACCGAAACGCAGCTTGCCACCGACTTCAGCCTGGAATTTATTCCACGCTTGTGGCGAGTTCCAGCCAGGTGCCCATGCAAATGGTATTTGCTGACGTGGTGCATATGGGCTGTTGTTCCCTTCCATTGAGAAGGCAAATGCGGTGTCGATATCCTGCGGTTGACGCTGCTCATGAACACTGACATCTGCCAGCATGGCGGTACGACCGCTGTAGCGATGAGGTGAGCGAGCCAATTTTTGCCCACGGATACGGAATGTGGCATCAGGTGCTGCATTTACGATGTCTTTGAACTGCGGCATGACTTTTACACAGGCTTCGATTACATGGTCAAGCTGAGTCCAGTCAGTCTGGCATTGTGTATAGGTGGTATACAGAGAATGCATCCAACGCCAGCTTTCTAACATAACAATGGATTTATCATAGAATGCAGGTTCATAAACTTGGAAATAGCGCTGAGCACGACCTTCCTGATTCACCAATGTGCCATCACTTTCAGCAAAGCTAGACGCCGAAAGAATCAAATGAGCCTTGTCCATGATAGCCGTGCGTTGATGATCAACCACAATCAGGTTTTTCAGGCTATCCAGCGCGCGGTCAATTTTGTCCGCTGGTGCATGACGATAAAGATCGTTTTCCATCACAATAGCGGTATCTGAATCCCCTTTGGCAATGCGCTGCAAAGCAACATCCAATGGCTGTGCTTCCATCATCGCCAGACCCAAGCTATTGGCATACGCGGCAACATAAGAAAGCCCGACGTTGGCTCCTTTGTCTTTCAGTGCCCATGCGATATTTGCGGCTGCCTGAATCAAAGTGTTACTGCCCGGATTACTGCCACTGATAATCAATGGTTTTTTCGCATCACGCAGTGCCTGTGCAATAATCTCCACTTTCGATTTCAAGTCATCCGGTAAATCATTGACAGCAGGTGCAATGCTGTTCAGGGCATGTGCGACAGCAAAGCCCAGACGCGCTTGATCATCAACCGGGGCACGGTAATTCCATGCTGCAACATCATCTAATCGAGTATCATCAACACTGGTCAAGAACAGAGGATATTTGGCGTGCTGACCGATATTCATAACAGCCGCAATTTGCCAATCAGCCACTTTCTGGGCTGCCGCCATTTCACGAGCCTTGCCCTTCACAGCCTGACGTACAGATAATGCCATGCGGGCAGCGGTCTGTGTCAGATCTTCCCCTAAAATCAATACGGCATCGTAACCTTCAATTTCACGCAGAGATGGCGTATAAACACCACCTTGCTGGAGAATTTCCAACATCATATCGAGGCGATGTTGTTCTTCCGCTGAAATGCCGCTGTAGAAGTTTTCCGCCCCAACTAATTCCCGCAAGGCAAAGTTACTTTCAATGCTGGCACGCGGCGAACCGATACCAATGGCATTCTTCGCCTGACGCAAGATGTCTGCACCTCCTTGCATAACCTGCTCAGCATTCAGTGAAATCCACTGATCACCACGCAACTGTTGCGGCTGGCGAGGACGGTCATCACGATTGACATAACCATAACCGAAGCGTCCACGGTCACACATAAAATAGTGGTTGATAGTACCGTTGTAGCGGTTTTCAATCCGACGCAACTCACCGTAGCGTTCTCCGGGACTAGTGTTACAGCCGATGCTGCACTGCTGGCAGACACTTGGTGCAAACTGCATGTCCCATTTACGGTTATAGCGTTCTGAATGTGTTTTGTCGGTAAATACCCCTGTCGGGCAGATTTCAACAAGGTTACCGGAAAATTCACTCTCCAATGTGCCACTTTCAGGACGACCAAAATAGACGTTGTCATGAGCACCATAAACGCCAAAATCCGCTCCATCCGCATAATCTTTGTAGTAGCGGACACAACGGTAACAAGCGATACAGCGGTTCATTTCATGAGCAATGAATGGCCCCAGTTCCTGATTCTTGTGAGTGCGTTTGGTAAAACGATATTTCCGGAATGAATGCCCGGTCATTACCGTCATATCCTGCAAATGGCAGTTTCCGCCTTCCTCACAAACCGGACAATCATGAGGGTGGTTGGTCATCAGCCATTCCACAACACTTGCGCGGAACTGTTTTGCTTCTTCATCATCAATGGAAATATACGTGCCATCTGCCGCAGGCGTCATACAAGACATCACCAAACGACCACGCGTATCTTCCGCGTTCTGATATTGCTTCACCGCACACTGGCGGCAAGCGCCAACGCTTCCCAGCGCTGGATGCCAGCAAAAATAAGGTATATCAAGCCCCAATGAGAGACAGGCTTGCAACAGGTTATCAGCCCCGTTTACATCATATTCTTTGCCGTCTACATGTATCGTAGCCATAGTCAGCATGCTTCCCAATGGCCTGCCGTGGCAGGCGTTAATCAAAATTTTGCTTCAGCGTTGTTTTTGCAAACTATTTTGTTTTTACAAACTATATTGTTTCTGCAAACTATATTGTTTCTGCAAACAATTTTTCAGACCAAGTTTGCAAACAAGCCTTACCAGCGCTGTTTAAGCAGATTTGGTTGAATACCCGCAATCAGGCTGGTATTGCCATAGTCTTTAGTCGCAATTCCCGCTTCAAATTCTTCGCGGAAATATTTGATAGCACTCTGCAAAGGTTCTACAGCTCCGGGGGCATGGGCACAGAAAGTTTTGCCGGGGCCGAGGAAACGGCAGAGTTGTTCTAAAGTCTCGATATCACCGGGCTGGCCTTTACCGTTCTCAATAGCACGGAGGATTTTGACACTCCACGGCAAGCCATCACGGCATGGTGTACACCAACCACAGGATTCACGAGCGAAGAATTCTTCAAGATTGCGGGTCAGGGAAACTATATTGATTTCATGATCTACTGCCATTGCCAGTGCAGTTCCCAAACGACTACCCGCTTTGGCGATATGCTCAAAATCCATCGGCAGATCCAAATGATCTGCTGTCAGGAAATCGGTTCCTGCCCCTCCTGGCTGCCATGCCTTGAATTTCAGGCCATCACGCATTCCCCCCGCATAATCTTCAAGAATTTCACGGGCTGTCGTACCAAAAGGCAGTTCCCAAACACCCGGATTTTTGACGCGGCCAGAAAAACCCATCAGTTTGGTGCCAGCATCTTTACTTTTGCCTTCACTCAAACCGATATACCACTCTTTTCCATGTTCAAGAATTGCAGGAACGTTGCACAGGGTTTCAACGTTGTTGACGCACGTTGGTTTTCCCCATACACCAGAAGTCGCAGGAAATGGCGGTTTTGAACGTGGGTTTGCCCTGCGCCCTTCAAGAGAGTTAATCAGTGCGGTTTCTTCACCACAGATATAACGACCCGCGCCGGTATGAACAAACAGTTCAAAATCAAAACCACTGCCCAAAATATTCTTGCCAAGTAGCCCCGCAGCTTTAGCCTCTTCAATTGCCCTGCGCAGATGAACAGCCGCTTCGACATACTCACCACGCAGAAAGATGTAGCCACGATAGGCTTTCAGCGCAAAAGCACTGATGAGCATGCCTTCCACCAACAGATGAGGCAGTTGCTCCATCAATAGTCGGTCTTTGTAAGTGCCCGGCTCCATCTCATCTGCATTACACAGCAAGTAGCGGATATTCATGCTTTCGTCTTTTGGCATCAGGCTCCATTTCAAGCCTGTCGAGAAACCCGCACCACCACGACCTTTTAAGCCAGCATCTTTAACCAGCGCGGTAATTTCATCAGGAGCCATGCCCTTCAGTGCTTTTTCGGCTCCTTTGTAACCATTCTTGCTTCGGTATTCATCCAGCCAGACAGGTTGCTGGTCATCACGCAACCGCCATGTCAGGGGATGAGTTTCCGCTGCGCGGATAATTTCTTTCACTCCTGAATGCGTTGTCATGGATACTGCTCCAGTAATTTTTCAATTTCTTCGGGTTTCACGTAACTGTGAGTGTCCTCATCAATCATCATGGTTGGCCCCTTGTCACAGTTCCCCAAACAGCAGGTCGGCAACAATGTAAAGCGTCCATCTGTCGTGGTTTGCCCCGGACGAATGTTCAGGTGAGACTCTATCGCTGCCTGAACGCCCTGATAGCCCGTGATATGACATACAACACTGTCACAATAACGGATAATGTGACGACCTACTGGCTGCCGGTAAATCTGGCTGTAAAACGTCGCCACACCTTCCACATCACTGGCTGGAATACCCAAAACTTCAGCAATGGCATAAATGGCACCATCCGGCACCCAACCACGCTGCTTTTGTACAATTTTCAGTGCTTCGATTGACGCAGCACGCGGATCTTCGTAGTGGTGTTTTTCCTGCTCAATGGCATTACGTTCTTCCACACTCAGCACAAATTCATTCGGTGTCTGAGCGTCCGTTACGTTAACCACATCAAGACGTACTTGCTTGTTTGCGTTAAATTCACTTTGCATCGTTAGCGATCCACATCAGACATAACAAAATCGATACTGCCCAGATAGACGATAAGGTCAGAAACCAGACTACCGCGGATTACCGATGGTATTTGCTGCAAGTGAGCAAAACTTGGTGTACGGATACGGGTACGATAGCTCATGGTGCTACCATCACTGGTCAGGTAATAACTGTTGATACCTTTAGTCGCTTCGATCATCTGGAATGATTCATTGGCAGGCATGACGGGTCCCCATGACACTTGCAGGAAGTGGTTAATCATGGTTTCGATGTGCTGCAAAGTCCGTTCCCTCGGTGGTGGGGTGGTCAGTGGATGATCAGCCTTGAATGGGCCTTCTGGCATATTGTTGAGGCACTGCTCAAGGATGCGCATACTCTGACGAATTTCTTCCACTTTCAGCATGACACGGTCATAGCAATCGCCGTTGTAGCCTGTTGGTACTTCAAAATCGAAATTTTCATAACCGGAATAAGGACGCCATTTACGCACGTCAAAGCCAATGCCGGTTGCACGCAGCCCTGCACCGGTAACTCCCCAGTCTAAAGCCTGTTTAGCATTGTAGGCCGCCACTCCGACAGAACGCCCTTTAAGCACACTGTTTTTTAATGCTGCTTTGACATAAGAATTCAAACGCTTCGGCAGCCAATCCAGCAAGTCACGTAAAAGTTTTTCCCAGCCGCGTGGTAAGTCATGGGCAACACCACCGATTCGGAACCACGCTGGATGCATACGGAATCCAGTGATCGCCTCAACCACATCGTAAACTTTTTGACGATCAGTAAATGCAAAAAAGACGGGAGTCATCGCACCAACGTCTTGGATAAAGGTGCTGATATAAAGCAGGTGGCTATTAATACGGAACAGCTCAGACAGCATGACACGAATTGTCTTCACGCGATCTGGTACTTCAATGCCTGCCAGCTTCTCAACCGCCAGCACATAAGGCATTTCGTTAACACATCCCCCCAGATATTCGATACGATCGGTATAAGGGATATAACTGTGCCATGACTGACGTTCACCCATTTTTTCAGCACCACGATGGTGGTAACCAATATCAGGTACGCAATCAACGATTTCTTCACCATCAAGTTGCAGGACAATGCGGAATGCACCGTGAGCAGAAGGATGGTTTGGGCCGAGGTTAAGGAACATGAAGTCTTCATTATCAGTACTGCGCTTCATGCCCCACTCTTCTGGTTTGAAAGTCAGGGCTTCCATTTCCAGATCTTCTTTCTGCTTCGTCAATATGAAAGGATCGAATTCCGTGGCTCGCGCAGAATATTCCTTCCGCAACGGGTGGCCTTCCCATGTCGGTGGCATCAAGATACGGCGTAAATTCGGATGGCCATTGAATGTAATACCGAACATTTCCCACGTTTCACGTTCATACCAATTGGCATTCGGGAAAATTGACGTGATCGTTGGGATATTCAGGTCTTGTTCAATGAGCGCAACTTTCAACATAATGTCACGGTTACGCTCAATGGAAATCAAGTGATAAAACACCGAAAAGTCAGCAGCAGGTAAGCCTTCTCGGTGAGAGCGCTGACGCTCATCGACACCATGCAAGTCAAACAGCATGACATAAGGTTTGGGCAATTTTTTCAGGAATGTTATTACTTCCAATAGCTTTTCCCGTTTGACCCAAACAACAGGCATACCGGTACGGGTCGGCTGGATGGTAAAGGCATCCGGGCCAAATTGACGATTAAGCTCACTCACAACAGGATCATTAAGATGATCTCGTGTTTCCCAAGCAGGTCGTGCGCTTTCTTGCGCTATCTGATCTGTCATCATTCTTCACCACAACGCTTGATCAGGGTTTTTGTGATCGCAACACATTGCTCTGGTTACGCTATATGGCTAAAAGCCTTAAATTTCGTCTGGAGTACGCAGATTTTTCACTGCAATACGTTCACCGCGCTTCCGTTCTCTTTCTGATTGCATATTTGCGCGGTAAACCCCCTGATCACCAACAACCCATGACAATGGGCGTCGTTCTTTGCCTATAGATTCCTGCAACAACAGTAGTGCCTGCATATAGGCTTCTGGGCGGGGGGGACAGCCAGGAATATAAACATCGACGGGGATAAATTTATCAACCCCTTGAACTACGGAGTAAATATCGTACATACCACCGGAATTCGCACAGGCTCCCATTGAAATGACCCACTTCGGTTCCAGCATCTGATCGTACAAACGTTGAATGACGGGAGCCATTTTGACAAAGCAGGTACCAGAAATCACCATGAAATCAGCCTGACGGGGAGATGCTCGCAATACCTCTGCACCAAAACGAGCAACATCGTGAACAGCGGTAAATGACGTCACCATTTCCACATAACAGCAAGAAAGCCCGAAGTTGTAGGGCCACAGGGAGTTTTTCCTTCCCCAATTCACCATATCATGCAGAGCATGTTCCAATTTTCCCATATAGACACTACGGTGAACGTGCTGCTCTAGGGGATCGCTGACAGTTTCCTGTTTTTGCAGGGGATAACGGTCATTCTCACCGTTCGGATCTATGCGGGTGAGCGTATAATCCATCTTTATGCCTCGCTATTACTGCATATGACTGTTGTTGGTATAAGTGTCAGCACTCGGTTTACTGACATGACGTTTTGAACGTGCTGGTGTCCAATCCAACGCTCCGATACGCGCCAGATAAACCAAGCCTGCCAATAACACCAAAATGAAAATGCTTGCTTCGGCAAAGCCTAGCCAACCGCTCTCTTTGATTGAGACGGCCCATGCATACAAATAAAGGGCTTCAACGTCGAAGATAACAAAGAACATGGCAACCAGATAAAATTTCGCCGACAGACGCAAACGAGCACTGCCGACAGAATCAATACCTGATTCATAAGGTACGTGCTTTGCTCTGGCTTTCGCTCTGCCGCCCATGAAGTATCCGCCCAGTAACATGAGCACACATAAACCAAGAGCACCTATTAGGAAAACCGCAAATGCCCAGTGATGGGCCAAAATTCCAGTGGATGTAGACATACTCGTTGCTTACTCATCAAAAGTGGTGTCAAGGTGTCTGCTCTTTTTTCCGGCAGTGTTGCACCACATCGATTCATGGGAAGGGATAACAACCAAATCTGAAACAGCGCTAATCAATATAACTCATCGCTTGGATCGTCTTGGTTTTTATTCCTCTCAACAATCTTTGCCATAACGGCAAAAGTATTCATTCATTTATTTACAAACAGCAAACCATTGATTAACAGATTGTGCTGGTATATCGCTAAAACGTGTCAGTCGTATAAAAAAAACAATCTAGACATAATCAGTTTAACCGATAACTCGACTTTACTACACCATTATCGCAGGAAAAACCTGTCTTTCCACTGCACTGCTTGGGGTATTTTTATGATCAAGTGCACAATTTCATTGAAAAACATTCAACACCTGAACGCAACTCATTCAAATATTAATAAATTGTTTCTAAAAATAACTATTGATGTGTGATAAGAAAGCTATTTCTGAAAACAGATTTATTTTATCAAGTTAGAAAAATAAATTTTGTTAACGAAGCAACATTCTCTTAACTAAAATTCGAAAGATATAGGAAAATTAATAGGGTATATTTCTCATTGGAAATATCAGAAATAGGAATGAAAACCTGAGAGGATTATTAATAAGTAATTAACAACAGGCTAATATCTCCACAAATAAAATGGAAATATTAGCCTATAAACACATAATATTTACTCGTCTATATCTTCAACGAAAGTTTCATCAACTGCGTCAGTTGATTTGATAGGTTTAATAGAGTCAATAGATTCATCTATTTCGCTGGTTTCATCAGATGTATTGGATTCAACTGACGTCACGGTATAAGGTGTTTTCTTATTTTCTATTGCATCAAAAACAGTTAAGACAGATTCATTCTGCTCGTTACTGCTACGATATAAGAAAAATTGGATTTCCGGCAGGCGTGGTAAACCTTCAATTTCACCTAAAATTCTAAGGTCTGCATTATGCATTTCCAGAGGGCGAGCGGTAATACCTACTTCTGCGTTCACAGCCGCACGGACAGCGGACAAGGAGGCAGCTTCATATGCAATGCGCCATGAAATACCTGCCATATCCAGCGTTTCCAGAGCAAGTTGACGGAAAGGGTTAGTTTCATCCATCACAACCAACGGAACAAGCTCGTTCGTCTGTAATTGGAAATCTGGTGCGCAATGCCATAAAACAGGCGAAGAACGTAAGATCGTTTTAGGATGGTGGTTAATTTTTGCTGTGGTTAATGCCAAATCAATCTCATGGTTATCCAACATGCTTTCGATAAATTGAGCACGCTTAATGCGCACATCAACCGCTACGCGTGGATAGACAGAGGCAATACGGTTCAATAAGAAAGGAAGTAATGTATCAACAGCGTCGTCTGATACGCCTATTCTCAATTCACCATCTGCATCATTGTAAGTCAATGATGCAGTTGCATCGTCATTAGCACGAAGAATCTGACGTGCATAACCAAGAAGTTGAAGCCCATGTTCTGTCAGCAGCTTGTTGCGGCCGTGGCGAGCAAATAATTCTCTCCCCACAAGTTGTTCCAACCGCTGCATTTGCTGACTCACGGCTGACTGCGTTCTAGAAACAGCTGCTGCTGCTGCTGCAAAAGTATTTAAGTCAGCAACGGCAACAAAAGTTCTTAGCAGATCGAGATCGAGGTTTATTATCTGACGATTTGCATTTATCATTGTGTATCTTCTTATGTTCTGGTTCTAATTTTATCAATTAACTAACCTGGTGTTTTTACTTCAACAGTATCAAATAAAATAATACCGATTGTGACATTACTCTACTCTATTAAATAGGGCAAAGGTTTACTGCATTTTTTCTTTCTAATCGACTCATTATGGGTTTTATTTTCTCCTTTCTTAACAAAATTTATGCAATCCAAAAATAAATCAGAGAGAAAACTCTATTTACATCACATAATCATCAATTTCCAGTATAAATACCTTTTTTCTGACTTGCTTCAAAGAATAACGCAATCTGAATTAGCAATGCTTAATACCGCTATATAATATTAGTATTTTTAATGAATTAACATTTCCTTTGAATAGGCCTGAGAACTTTATGGATAAAAATCCATAAAAAGTTGCCGAAGTATCATGTGATAAAAACCTAAATTAATTTTACGTCAATTAAAGATAAATTATAAGAATACATTATACAAACCTCCTTACTTTTATTGACAATTTGAAGTTTACATAAATGTATGAGTCAAAAAACGCCTGCCAAAATGTCATCTCGCCATTTCCTTGTCAACCAAAAAAAAGCCTTTAATAAAAACAAAAATCCAACATAACAACCATAAACAAAATAAAAATCCAAGAAAACACAATAAATAAGAGAGCAAACTTATTCATTTATTCTTTAAACAACCGTTTTAACCAAAGATATCAAAGTCTCTTCAAAATACAGACCGAGAAGAGTACATTGATCACCATACTTTTTATGCCGGGTAGTATCCAATTTTGTCAGAGGTCAAGGCGCCCTATGTTTTCCATTAACAAATCCAGCAAATTAGATAATGTCTGCTACGACATCCGGGGGAATACCCTCAAAGAAGCTAAGCGACTCGAAGAAGAAGGTAATAAGGTACTGAAATTAAATATTGGAAATCCGGCGCCATTTGGATTCGAAGCGCCTGATGAAATATTAGTCGATGTCATCCGTAATCTGTCAACAGCCCAGGGTTATTCAGATTCAAAAGGGTTATATTCCGCACGTAAAGCGATCATGCAGCATTACCAAGCTAGAAATATGCTGGATATTACCGTTGAAGATATATTTATTGGCAACGGTGTTTCTGAACTGATTGTTCAATCGATGCAGGCCCTGTTGAATACCGGGGATGAAATGCTGGTTCCTGCCCCTGACTACCCTCTTTGGACTGCGGCAGTCTCACTTTCCAGTGGTAATGCCGTCCATTATTTATGTGATGAGCAACAAGGCTGGTTTCCTGATTTAGATGACATCCGCCGTAAAATTACCCCGCGTACTCGTGGTATCGTTATTATTAACCCGAACAACCCAACCGGTGCGGTATATAGCAAAGAATTATTGCTGGAAATAGTAGAAATTGCCCGTCAGCATAATCTGATTATCTTTGCCGACGAGATTTATGACAAGATTCTGTACGATGATGCCCAGCATCATTCCATTGCATCATTAGCTCCCGATCTCTTTACCGTTACCTTTAATGGTCTGTCCAAAACCTATCGTGTAGCTGGTTTCCGTCAGGGTTGGATGGTACTGAACGGCCCTAAAAAGCAAGCCAAAGATTATATCGAAGGGTTAGAAATGCTGGCCTCAATGCGCCTTTGTGCCAATGTGCCAATGCAGCATGCGATTCAAACAGCATTAGGCGGCTACCAAAGTATTAGTGAATTTATTTTTCCGGGTGGCAG
Source organism: Xenorhabdus vietnamensis (assembly GCF_002127535.1). GTDB lineage: Bacteria > Pseudomonadota > Gammaproteobacteria > Enterobacterales > Enterobacteriaceae > Xenorhabdus > Xenorhabdus vietnamensis. The sequence goes on along the minus strand of NZ_MUBJ01000004.1, from coordinate 79,880 downwards.
GCTCTATGAACAGCGCAACCGTGCATGGGAACTGATTAACCAGATTCCTGGAATCTCCTGTGTGAAACCAATGGGTGCTCTATATATGTTCCCGAAAATAGACACCAAACGCTTCAATATTCATGATGACCAAAAAATGGTATTAGACCTCTTACTACAAGAAAAAGTTCTGCTGGTTCAAGGGACTGCATTTAATTGGCCAGATCCTGATCATTTCCGCATTGTCACACTACCGCATGTCACTGACTTGCAAGTGGCCATTGAAAAATTTGCCCGCTTTATCGGTAACTATCGTCAATAACCATAATATTCATTCTTCAAAACCTATCCCGAGAGTATTAATAAACTAATGGGATAGGTTACTATTTTAGTATCAAAAACTTATTTCCCACATTCTATATTTCCAGAAATGAATTTTTCATATATTAATATTTCCTTTATTTTTATGTTATAAATTGGGAAATAGAAAGAATATTTTTGATTAAATTGATATTTAATAGGTTTACTTCCTCTTTCATTCCGCCCACAATTAGTCATGTTATTCCGCTACAAGAGGAAATTATGAGTCATTTTTTCGCCCAATTATCCCGCCTAAAATTAATTAGCCGTTGGCCTCTTATGCGAAATGTGCGTACAGAAAATGTTTCAGAACACAGCTTGCAGGTTGCTTTTGTCGCACATGCTCTGGCAATAATCAAAAATCGTAAATTCAATGGTAATGTCAATGCTGAACGGATCGCTCTGCTGGCAATGTATCACGATGCCAGCGAAGTTATTACCGGGGATTTACCAACCCCTATTAAGTATTACAATCCCCAAATTGCCCATGAATATAAAAAGATAGAAAAAATAGCCCAGCAAAAGCTATTGCATATGCTACCCCCTGAACTACAGGATGACTTTCGTTCTATCTTAGATGAACATCATCATACTGAAGAAGAAATCTGTATTATCAAGCAAGCTGATGCGTTATGTGCTTACTTGAAGTGTCTGGAAGAACTCTCAGCAGGCAATACTGAGTTCAATCAAGCCAAAAACCGATTGGATAAAACACTGACAGAACGTCGCAGCGAAGAAATGGATTATTTCATGGATGTATTCGTACCGAGCTTCAGCCTCTCACTTGATGAAATAAGTTTATAGGTGATGCTTTGTCACGGTTGTAATTATTCAGCTACGATCACCCAATTGTAATCATCCAGCCATCATAATTCAGCAATGTTAATCTATAACCACAATGCAGCTCCATATTGATACAGGAGCTGCCAGATAGAAACATTAGAATGGGAAAAGTATTGGAATAATTGCCACACTAATCCCCATAACAATCAATGTAAAAGGCACGCCGAGTTTCAGGAAATCGGCAAATCGATATCCGCCTGGCCCAAGCACCAAGGTATTAACGGGAGATGAAACGGGTGTCATAAATGCTGCGGAAACAGCCACACCAATAATCATGGCAAAGGGCAAAGGAGAAACAGCCATTTCATTCGCTGCCGCAATCGCAATCGGTGCCATTAACACCGCTGTCGCCGTATTGGAGATAAACAAACCTATAGCAGCACAAAGTATAAACAGGCACATTAACATCACTCGTGGCCCCATATTGCCTGCGATATCCATCAGACCGCGAACAATGAGATCAATTCCTCCCGTTTTTTGCAATGCCAACGCAAAAGGCATCATACCGACAATCAAAATAATACTCGGCCAATGAATGGCACGATAAGCACTCTCCATATCAATACAACGGAATTTTCCCATTAGCAGACAGGCAATTAACGCAGCAATAAAATTCGGGATTTCATTGGTCAACATCATAGCAACCATCAGAGCAAGGCAGAATAAGGCATGGGGCGCTTGTGAAGCAGCGGGAGCTGCACTTTCTACTTCAATAGGCAGATTCAACACAATAAAATCAGGAGTTTTCGTTTTCAATGCACGGATCAATTTCCAATCGCCAATCACCAGCAGCGTGTCACCAAGCAACAAAGGTTCATCCACTAACTTCCCTTCCAGTGCTTTTCTGCCACGACGAATTCCCACCACATTCAGCCCATAACGCGTACGAAATTTCATACCACGCAATGATTGCCCCAAGAGATCAGACTCAGGGATCACGGAAACTTCAGCCATACCGACATCACGGGACTGCTCGGAAAAATATTCCCCACGCAATACCATCGGCTCTAGTTGCTGTTCACTGCAAAACTCCCGCAAATCAACATCACTATCCGACATATCCACCAACAGGACATCCTGATCCCGTAATTCCATATCACCAGTTGCAGCAACCATCACCCGACGAAATTTACGCCAACGCTCAATGCCAATGACATTAGCACCATAACAGGCACGCAGCCCCAATTCGTCCAATGTATGTCCGATCAAGGGTGAACCCTGGCGGATAGAAAAACGGCGAGCGCGGCCAGATAATTTATAGTCGCGTATCAGATCACGGAATGTCCGATGATAACGTTCGTCCACTGTCTGGTGGTTTTTACCCCCCAACCAGCGGCGAGCAACTAACATGTAAACCACACCGGCTATCAATACTAAAATGCCAATCGGTGTAATGGAGAAGAAATCAAAGCCCCGCAGACCTTCGCGCACCAGCTCACTATTAACGACCATATTGGGTGGTGTTGCCACCAAAGTCATCATGCCACTGATCAAGCCTGCAAACCCTAATGGCATCATCAATCGCCCCGGAGAGATTTTCATTCTGGCAGCGACGCTCAAGACAACGGGAATAAATATTGCCACAACCCCAGTTGAACTCATAAAAGCGCCCAGCCCGGCAACCGATAACATTAACCAAGCCAACATTTTGCTTTCACTGTTACCGGCAACACTAACCAACCAATCGCCCATTTGATAAGCAACCCCGGTTCTCACCAGTCCTTCACCAATAACAAATAAGGCGGCAATCAATAACACATTGGGATCACTAAAACCGACACTGGCTTCGCCTAACGTCAGTGTGCCACTCAAGACAAATGCAATGATCACCAATAAAGCCACAACATCCATTCTGACTTTATTGGTGGTAAAAAGCACAATAGCTATCAACAACAGGGTCAATACCCACAACAATTCGCTACTCAATCTGACCTCTATCAACGATATCTTTTAAATATGATTCATCTGCAATACCAATCTGCCGATTAGCAGATTTGGGCATATATCAAAAGACTACGGGTACAAACGTTAACAAAGTAAGTAGACCATTTTTCTCAGGGAAAATCCCACGTTATGATCAAGAATCGCCCTGATTTGTGGTGTATGTTTTTCATACTTCAAGTTGTAGCCAACAATGCTGCAACTTGAAGGCTATTGGGAATAAAAAGTTATTAGGGATAAAACGTTATTGGATATAAATCGATACATAACCGCCAGATTTGACAATCTCAATATCTTCCAGATTATTAATCGTCAAATGGACTTCATCACGGCGTGGCATCTCTGGCAAATCGTGGACAACAACAACCTGACAGCCTGCATCCAGTCCGGCATGAATCCCTGCAATCGCATCTTCAAAAACCACACACTCCTCTGGCAATAGCCCCAATTTTTTAGCGCCCAGCAAATAAGGTTCAGGGTTTGGTTTTCCATTTGTGACAGACTCAGCCGTCACCCAATGCGCAGGTTCTGGCAACTCTGCCACTTTGTGGCGCGCAGAGGCAAGAGGAACAGTCCCCGATGTCACAATTGCCCACGGAATGTCCAGTGCATTCAATTTATCAATCAGGGCAATGGCACCGGGCAAAGCAGTAATGCCTTCTGTATCTTCTGTTTCAATTTTTTCAATCCATTTGAAAGTGCTGGTGATCGCTTCTTCACTGGCATCTGGCATAAAATGCCGCAGGGATAATATCGCTGGAGTACCATGAACATAGTTCAATACTTCATCTCTATCGATACCCATCTTATCGGCAAACTGAATCCATGCTCGCTCAACCGCAGGCAATGAATCAATCAGAGTACCATCCAAATCGAATAAAAAACCTCTACATTTCAGTACCAAACCCGACTCCTTCAAACGCAGCTATGCGTTAATAATCTGCCCAATCTCAACGGCGCTCAGATGGTATTGCCGAGGGCAAGAGAACCAAAGCGCCAACATACGCTGATACTTATCCCACATCGGCGTCTGGGCATTAAAGCCATGACTGCCGGAATCAAAATGAGTATAGCGCCCCTCTGTATTCACCATAAAACGAACATAAGCAAGATAATGCGGTTCTGTAGCCGCATCAAAGCCTAAAAATGTCATGCGGCGCTCATCCAGTTCCTGTCTATCTTTAAGATTACTTAATGAAATATGCAGCGCATGATACATTTCCATAATATTAATGATAGCCCGACAAGTCTCTTCGGATAACTCACCTAAATCGCGATCTAACTCACGCAATTGTAAACCAAAACCCCGCTCGATAATGGTTTGGTAACGACGATAACGTTCAGCATGTTCAGGCTCCAGCATGGACATGAGTTTGTATTGATTAGAGAGAATTAAACGTTGAGCATGGGTCATTTCCATCGTGGAACTCCTTTAGGAAAGGGATCTATCTTAACCACATCATCGCACCACCCATTTTTTATGAGTAGTGCAAAACAACCATTTATTGATCTGAACGGGGGTTTATTAGTTAATTGATTCAGCAACCGCCAGAATCAGGACTCCGACGATTTAAATATCATCAAGGAAAGAGTTATCCAATTGCTTAAATGCCCGTTTAAGCAACTCAGCCAGTGAAAAATAAGTCGGTGCGCTTTCCACAGGTGCCATTGCAATCCCTGCCTGAGCAAATTTGTCCCGAATTTCATAAAACCATTTCAGCAATCTTTCCGGTAACGGTGTTGCCGCGCGTTTTCCCAGCCACCATAATCCCTGCAACGGCAAACTACAGGCAAATAGTGCTGTCGCTACCGATGGCCCCAATTGACCACCTAAAGCGATTTGCCATGTCAAAGTAAAAATCGCCAATGGCGGCATAAAACGAATACCAAAGCGAATTGCCTTAATCACACGATTTTCAGGAAAAATAGGCGAAAGCTGCTTTGCCAGTGGCCAGATTTTCAGATATTGCTGCCCTAATTGCATTCGCTTGAACCAACCTTGGCTAACAGGTGGCGTCGTGTTCATCATGACCTCAATCAATTAAAGGTATAGTTTTTAAAAAATATCTACAAAAGATAAAATCTTTTTTGTAGTATTAATACTATTAAGTATATTTTGTCTTTATTGCTAGCAAACTGTATCCTACACAGACTTTTATGTTGTTGCAGCAGCAAAACAGGAATTTTGACCTTTTTCGCAACAATTGGATTCGGTTTGTTAATAAATTATTTTATTTTTTAACATTGTTCTCATTTTAAGATTAGATCACAACAAGATCATAGGTATTTTCATGTCAAGTAAGCTGGTACTGGTTCTTAATTGCGGTAGCTCCTCCCTGAAATTCGCTATCATCGACCCTGCTAATGGTGAAGAATATCTTTCTGGTTTGGCTGAATGCTTTAACCTGCCTGAAGCTCGTATTAAATGGAAAATGGATGGCGCGAAAAACGAAGCTGCTTTAGGTGCCGGCGCAGCACACAGCGAAGCGCTGAACTTCATTGTTAATACTATTTTGGCTGAAAAACCAGAACTTTCTGCACAGATTTCAGCTATCGGTCACCGTATTGTTCACGGTGGTGAGAAGTTCACTTCTTCCGTGGTTATCACCGATGAAGTGATTAAAGGTATTGAAGAGGCTATTCCATTCGCACCACTGCACAACCCTGCTCACCTGATCGGTATTGCAGAAGCGAAAAAAGCATTCCCTCATCTGGTTGAGAAAAACATTGCAGTATTTGACACTGCATTCCACCAGACTATGCCTGAAGAAGCATACCTGTACGCACTGCCTTACAACCTGTACAAAGAACATGGCATCCGTCGTTACGGCGCACATGGTACCAGCCATTTCTACGTTTCCCGTGAAGCAGCCAAAATGCTGAACAAGTCAGTTGAAGAGCTGAATGTCATCACCTGCCATTTGGGCAACGGTGGTTCTGTTTCTGCAATTGTCAACGGTCAGTGCGTTGATACCTCCATGGGCCTGACTCCACTGGAAGGTCTGGTCATGGGTACCCGCAGTGGTGACATCGATCCCGCTATCGTATTCCATCTGCACGATGCAATGGGCATGAGTGTCGCTCAGATCAACACTCTGCTGACCAAAGAGTCTGGCTTCCAGGGTCTGACCGAAGTCACCAGCGATTGCCGTTACGTAGAAGATAACTACGAAACCAAAGCTGATGCTAAACGCGCTATGGATGTTTACTGCCACCGTCTGGCTAAATACATCGGCGCATACAGCGCATTGATGGAAGGCCGTCTGGATGCAATTATCTTCACTGGTGGCATCGGTGAAAACTCCTCACTGGTTCGTGAACTGACCATGAAAAAAGTCGCTCTGCTGGGTTTCGAGTATGATCACGAACGTAACCTTATTGCCCGCTTCGGCAAATCAGGCGTTATCACTACAGATAACAGCCGTCCTGCTCTGGTTATCCCAACTAATGAAGAATTGGTCATTGCTCAGGATTCGGCGCGCCTGACTGCATAAGCCGTATGATTTTCAAGAGCCGCCAGCAATGCTGGCGACTCTGTGTTCATGAGTACGTTCTATAAGTACATTGATTAATATTTCCTTAATAAATATTACGTTGGCTCATGGTTCACATTTCGTCTATTCATATAGCATTGAATATATCGCACTGAGTCACATTTATTGACTGACGAGCAACCGTTAAAGAGGTTTCCGTGTCCCGTACAATTATGTTAATCCCTACTGGCACCAGCGTTGGTTTAACCAGTGTCAGTCTGGGTGTTATTCGCTCCATGGAGCAAAAAGGCGTTCGCCTGAGCGTTTTCAAACCTATCGCACAACCACGCCATACTGGTTCTCAGGATCAAACCACCTCCATTATCCGTTCACACTCCAGCATCCATGCTGCAGAACCTCTGGATATGGCACATGTGGAATCACTGCTGACCACTAACAAAAAAGACGTGTTGATGGAAGAGATCGTGGCTCACTACCACGAAAATACCAAAGATGCAGAAGTTGTTCTGATTGAAGGTCTGGTTCCGACCCGCAAGCATCCGTTTGCCCAATCTCTGAACTATGAAATCGCTAAGACCCTGAATGCTGAAATCGTATTCGTGACTGCATTGGGCACCAACAGCCCGGAGCAGCTGAAAGAGCGTATCGAACTGAGCCGTGCTGAATACGGCGGTATCAAGAACCAAAACATTATCGGTGTTATTGTCAACAAACTGAATGCACCTGTTGATGATCAAGGCCGCACCCGCCCAGATTTGTCTGAAATTTTTGACGAATCAACCAAAGCGACTATTGCGCACATCGATCCGAAAACCATTTTCAAAAATAGTCCATTGCCAATTCTCGGCTGCATTCCATGGAGTTTCGATCTGATCGCTACCCGTGCGATTGATATGGCCAAGCACCTGAAAGCTGACATCATCAATGAAGGTGCCATCGCAACCCGTCGCATCAAGTCCGTGACTTTCTGCGCCCGCAGCATTCCTAACATGCTTGAGTACTTCCGTCCGGGTTCTCTGCTAGTGACTTCTGCTGACCGCCCTGACGTACTGATCACTGCGTGTCTGGCTGCCATGAATGGTATTGACGTCGGTGCTGTTTTGCTGACTGGTGGTTACTCAATTGATGAGCCTATCCGTGAACTGTGCGAACGCGCATTCAACACGGGTTTGCCAGTTTTCACTGTGAAAACCAATACATGGCAGACTTCCCTGAACCTGCAAAGTTTCAGTCTGGAAGTTCCGGCCGATGACCATGAGCGCATCGAAAAAATACAGAACTACGTTGCACAACACATTAGCAGCGAATGGATCGATTCTCTAGCAGCAACATCAGAGCGTCCAAATCTCCTGTCTCCACCAGCATTCCGCTATCAGCTGACCGAGCTGGCTCGTCAGGCAGGCAAGCGTGTTGTCCTGCCAGAAGGGGATGAACCCCGTACCGTTAAAGCAGCAGCTATCTGTGCTGAACGCGGCATCGCAGAATGTATCTTGCTGGGCGATCCAGAAGAAATCCGTCGTGTGGCTGCTGCTCAAGGTGTTGAGCTGGGCGCAGGGATTGAGATCGTTAATCCAGCGGCAGTACGTGAACGTTATGTTCCACGTCTGGTTGAGCTGCGCAAGAGCAAAGGCATGACCGAAGTAGTTGCCCGCGAACAACTGGAAGACAACGTGGTTCTGGGCACAATGATGCTGGAGCAAAACGAAGTTGACGGTCTGGTTTCCGGTGCAGTTCATACCACTGCCAACACCATTCGTCCACCATTGCAGTTAATTAAAACTGCACCAAACAGCTCACTGGTATCTTCTGTCTTCTTTATGTTGTTGCCAGAGCAAGTTTTGGTTTACGGTGATTGTGCGATCAACCCAGATCCAACCGCGGAACAACTGTCTGAAATCGCTATCCAATCCGCAGATTCTGCAAAAGCGTTTGGTATCGAACCTCGCGTTGCGATGATCTCCTACTCCACCGGTAACTCTGGTGCAGGCAGTGATGTTGAAAAAGTTCGTGAAGCAACCCGTCTGGCACAAGAAAAACGCCCAGACCTGATCATTGATGGCCCATTACAGTACGACGCGGCAATCATGGCAGACGTGGCGAAATCCAAAGCGCCAAACTCACCAGTTGCTGGTCAGGCTACCGTGTTTATCTTCCCGGATCTGAACACCGGTAACACCACTTATAAAGCGGTACAGCGCTCTGCGGATCTGGTCTCCATCGGGCCAATGCTGCAAGGTATGCGCAAGCCAGTTAACGACCTGTCCCGTGGCGCACTGGTTGATGATATCGTTTATACCGTTGCACTGACTGCAATTCAGGCAACTCAGCAAGAAAACGCATAATTTTCTGGTTGCATAAAATATGCCCCACGCCAATAGCATGGGGCTATTTTTTTATGATGTACCCTGAACGTCTCTGAAGAAAATCAATCAGAGCACGTACCTTAGCAGAGATATGGCGCGTATTGGGATAAACTGCATACACGCCCTGCGAGGGGAAATGGTAATCGGGCAGCAAGTGCTGTAGTTCCCCGCTTGCCAGAGCGAGTCGGACGAGCCACTCCGGTAACAATGCAACACCACAACCTTCCAGTATAAAACTCATCAGCGCAGAAGCACTGTCAGTTGAGAACCTGACGGGCCCAGTGATGGAAAAATCGATCTTCTGCTGTTCCGGACCCGTTACTTGCCAGCGTAGAGGAGACTGGAGACGAGTATGAATAACCCATTCTGCCTTACCCAATGTATTAAGCGAATCTATTGGATTATTTTTAATCCATTTCGGCGCGGCTACCGGGAGTATTGAAAAGTTATCTATTAGCGCTGCGTGATAACTGGAATCAGCCAGTTTACCAAGACGAATAGCAACATCGAAGTGCTCTGAAATGAGATCGGCATGATAGGAAGACGAAACGTGGCGAATACTCAGCTCTGGGTGTGCCTGCCCGAATGCCACTAAAGCAGGGATAATCATTGTAGTGCCATATTCCGGTGTACTGGTTATTCGTAGCTCACCACCAAATCCTCGATGACTGAATTGCACATCGTTCACGATATCTTCTGTCTCTTTCAGAAGATGAACACTACGCAGGTAAAAAGCCTCCCCCGCTTGCGTCAGTGCCAGACGTCGGGTAGTGCGCAACAACAACGACACACCAAGCTCCGCCTCCAGTTGCTGGATGTTAAAACTGACTACTGCCTTCGTTTGTCTGAGCGTGGCTGCTGCTGATGTGAAACTCCCCGCCTCTACCACGGCCACAAACATGGCTACACGCTGTAAGTTGAGCATAAATTCTCTGCTTACTGTCAAATATTTTTTGACAGTGTATCACTGCGGCAGCGCTTTATCCTTCCCATTACCGGAATTATATTATTCGTTTTTAACAGGGAAGAGAGTATGAATTATCGTAATAAAGTCGCGGTTGTTTACCTTCTTGGCTTTTTCCTCGACTTAGTAAATATGTTTATCTCCAATGTTGCTTATCCCACGATAGGTAAGGAAATGCATGCTTCAGTGGCTGAGTTGGCATGGATCAGTAATGGCTACATATGTGGGCTCACGCTTATTATCCCTCTCAGTGCGTGGTTGACACAGCGTGCAGGTGCCCGGCGGGTATTCTTACTTTCGTTGGCCTTATTTGCACTGGGAACAGCGGCATCTGGATTTGCACATTCACTTGAGGAACTGGTTTTCTGTCGGGTCGTGCAGGGTATTGGCGGTGGACTGTTGATACCCGTTGGTCAGGCGTTGACATGGCAGCTTTATGCAAAACATGAGCGGGCTAAACTTTCATCTGTCATTATGCTGGTAGCGCTGCTGGCCCCGGCATTATCTCCTGCCGTGGGTGGCGTGCTGGTCCAAACACTCAACTGGCGTTGGGTCTTCTTTGCCAGCCTGCCGCCAACCCTGCTGACACTGATATTGGCTTTCATATGGTTACAGGACGGGATTACGTCTGAAAAAAATAAAATACTCGATCTCTCTGGTCTTGTAATCGGATGTGCTAGCCTGTTTCTCATTTTACTGGGAATGACAAAAATAAGTGATGCAGGAGGCACTGCAAAAGGCACGGCATTTTTCTTATCAGGTGCCATTTTATTGGCCTTTTTCATTATTCGCAGTAGTCGGCATCCTGCACCACTTTTCAGCTTTCACCTCCTTTCTGATCCGTTGATGCGCTTTTCAATGCTGGTTTATCAGTTCGTGCCTGGCATGTTTATGGGGGTAAGTCTGGTTGGCGTTATTTATCTGCAAACATTTCTCGGTATGTCTGCCGCTGAGACAGGGGCATTGATGATCCCTTGGTCGCTGGCTTCGTTTCTGGCGATCACGGTTACAGGCAAAACATTTAACCGTTTGGGACCACGACCTCTCATCATGACCGGTTGTCTGCTGCAGGTGATCGGCATTCTGTTACTTTCGGTGGTGACCCACGACGGGCAGAACTACCTGCTGGTGATGGCTTTTGCACTGATGGGGATGGGAGGGAGTCTGTGCAGCAGCACCGCCCAGAGTAGTGCTTTCCTTGAGATATCAGCCACAGCCATGCCCGAAGCAAGTGCATTGTGGAACATAAACCGTCAGCTCAGCTTCTGCTTTGGTGTAGCACTATTGAGTTTGTTACTCAATCTGCTTATCAGCCATCTCGCCCTGCGGGAAGCTTACATGTGGACATTTTATACAGCAGCAGCCGGTGCTCTTATCCCACTCCTGCTCAGCTTGAACATCAACAACCGGAACGTAAAACTTAATCTTTTATCAGAAGAGAATAACTAATGAACCATTATTTTAATGAAGTGTTGGAGGCTCATATTGCCATTGAGAACTGGCTTGGCAAAGGTGAAGGAAACGTGCAGACACTCCTTGACCGTTTCAGCCAGGATTATTCAATGATCACGATAACAGGCACAACGCTTGAGCATGAGTCTCTGAGCCGTTTTTTTGTTGCTCAACGTGCAAGCCGCCCGGGATTACATATTGTCGTGGATTCACTGTCTGTCTTGGAAGAGCGGGAGAATGGGGCTGTGATTTTATATCGAGAACAGCAGACCGAGCCAAACAAGGAGACCACTGTGCGCTGGTCAACCGCTATCTTTAACCTTCATCCAGATACACCGGTCTGGCTTCATTTGCACGAAACATTACAGTCAAGCAATTCAGGTTAAATGAATAATTATGAAAATCAGGTTACAGCCCTCTTTATTTAAAACATAACAAACCTGAAATTCATATAGTATATAATGCAGCCACCCATGCTTTTTTAGTTAATAAAGTATGGGCGCTGCGATAGCATTGCGAACAAATCCAGTCATATATTCAATATATTGTTATTACAAAAGCATTGTCATAGATATAATTTAGAATAAAATTGGATTAATAAATAAAATATTTCACATGCCTCTTTATTAAAATAACAGTTCTAAAAATCAATATATACCGTTCGTCCTTGAATATGCATGATTTCTGTCTCAACTCAAACCATGCTCAATGACATGAAAATTAGTTGTGTATTTAATGTGTTGAAATTTTTTATTGCAGCACAAATTTACGCTTAAGGTTGTAAAGCAATTTATATGCTCTCAACAGTATTAGATGCAATACAATGAAATTCATAATACAAGAACTCGTTTGCCGATTAAATGATAATTTTCAAATACTGAAACCTGCATCTTCAAGTTAAGCTTGTATAGATTATTTTTATCCCTTTTTATTTACTATACCTAATGGATTTCAAGATGCGTCGCGGCGGCAAGGGAACGAATTCCCCGGAGCATAGATAACTATGTGACCGGGGTAAGTACAGCCAACAAATAAGCAACTTGAAAGACAAAGGGTATATATTAATTTGCCATTTTCTCCCGACTTTTCCTTCTGCGCCAAAAAAATTCCAATATTACAAACCACACTGGCGTACCATATAATGCAATACGGGTGTCATAATCAAATATCATAATCACCACCGTGAAGGCAAAAAATATCAAAGTACACCAAGTCATGGGAATCCCCATCGGCATTTTATAGATGGATTTTTCATGCAGGTCAGACCGTTTCTTTCGGTAAGCCAGATAAGCAAGCAATATCATACACCAGCTGTAAATAACCATAATGGCTGCTACTGTAGTCACAATAGTAAATAATTTCATTACATTGGGGATGATAAACAGCAAGAATACACCACTTGCCATGCAAAAAACCGAGAACATCAAACTGAAAACAGGTACTGCGCTTTTTATAGAAAGTTGCCCAAATTTACTATGCGCCAATTTTTCCGTCGACAATCCATAAAGCATTCGGGTGCAGGCATATAACCCACTGTTCGCTGAAGACATAGCCGAAGTCAACGCAACAAAATTTATCACCGCTGCTGCTGCCGGCAATCCGGCCAGTGCAAACAATGTCACAAATGGGCTGACATCTGGTGAAATATGTGGCCACGAAGTAACAGCAATAATGCACATGATGGAAAGTACGTAAAAAATGATTACCCTAATAGGAATGCTGTTGATCGCTTTCGGTAAAACTTTCTCTGGCTCTTTGGTTTCAGCCGTCACAGTGCCAATCAGCTCGATACCTGTAAAAGAGAAAATGGCAATCTGAAAACCCGCCAGAAATCCGAATACGCCATTAGGCAGGAATACTTCAGGTTCCGTCAAATGACGAACAGAAGCTGTCACGCCATTCGGTGAAGTCCATCCCACAAAAACCATGCTAATACCAACGATAATCAAGGCAACTATCGCTACGACTTTAATCATGGCAAACCAGAATTCCGCCTCACCAAACAGCCGCACTGAAAAAAAGTTACATAAGCACATTAACCCCAGGGTAAACAGTGCCGTTAGCCAGAGCCAACTATCGGGGAACCAATACTGAATATACCCGCCGCATACCACAACATCAGCAATACAACTGACAACCCAGCTCATCCAATAGGTCCATCCCAGAAAATAGCTGGCTTTATCCCCAAGATAATCAGCTACAAAATCGGCAAACGTCCTATAATCCAGTTTAGAGAGCAATAACTCCCCCATTGCCCTCATTACCATAAAGGCAAAAAAGCCAATCAAAAGATAAGTCAGGATAATTGAAGTCCCTGATACGGCAATAGTTTTCCCAGTGCCCATAAACAATCCCGTACCAATAGCACCTCCAATTGCGATCAACTGGATATGACGTTTACCTAATCCACGATGAAGTTTCTGCGCACCTGTGGATTGTTCCACAGGTGTTTTTAATGGTTTCGTCATCAATAACCTCTACGGCTTGTTTTTTTATGAATTGATTATGTTACTTTCGCCAACAACAAGCCTGCCCGCAGCCCAATAGCAACATGAGCATTAGGAAACAGAATAAAGTTTGCGGGAGACGTGATTTTCCAAGATTGATTTTGCTGGCGGGCGATTTCAAAACCTTCCGGTAACTGAGTAAAATTTTTCGTATCCTCCGGAATATTGAGCTGAAAACTGTCGTGTTGTTTGATAATTGCATCAACCACACGGTAGCATTCAAGTGTTGGTTTCTCTCGTTTAATTGAAAACAATCCAGCGATTAAATCCTGCAAGGCCGCAGTAATATTACTGAACCTTGCCAACTCGTTTTGTCCAAAAGGAAGTACTTGACCTATTTCCAACGTGCAACTGTCTGCATTGAAATATTCACTGGTAAAGTTACTGAACGTACCTCCTACCTTATTATGAAATACCAGAGCATCAATATCGCTATCTTCCAACCATTGTAAGAAATCAGCGGCATATTCACGCGGCTGGTAGGGCAGTAAAGCAAATTGCTCATGGCAGGAACCTCGAATGGCGGTGTGAAGATCAAGGTGTCTGTGTCTGGTTGATGCCATAACCGCTGGTTCATTAAAAAACTGACGGATAACAGACTCCAATTCCATTGCGCGCTTCGATTCATTCCCCGAAGGAAAATTTTGGTAACGGCCGCCAAACATGCGGTTGAGATCATTATCAATATATCGCCGCCCTTCACGCATGGCAGGTAGGTTGCCGAATATCAACAGAAGATTATGCTGCAACGGTAAGTGTCCCTGCGCCAGTTGTGATAATAACTGGATCAGTATTTCCACAGGTGCTGTTTCGTTACCATGAATTCCGGCTGAGATAATCAGCGTATCCACTGTTTTCTCTTGTGAAGATGATTGTTGTGACTGTTGTAATTCTTGTGGCAGTGGTAATTCTTGTGATCGTGGTAATAGCTGCAACACGCCTTCCGCCAACCACGATGATTTAATTGTTGGCGGAAAACACAAATTGTTTTCGATTTTGTTTTCAAACAGTTTATTTTCAAGTAATAAGGCCAATAAATCCATTTTATCTCCTGATTAGCGCTGAAACTCGTATATCGAACCAAGCTTGAGGATCTGCGTCAGTTCATCAAGGGCAGAATAGACTTCGCTTAACAGTTGCGGATCAACTAAATCAGCCGCATACAAAGAATCACGATAATGGCGCTCAACCCATACCGTCAGGCGTTGATAAAGTTCTGGTGTCATTAAGGTAGCAGGATTGACTGCCGCCAATTCTTGTTCGTTCAAAACAACCCTGAGCCGCAAACAAGCTGGCCCACCGCCATTGCGCATACTCTCCCGCAAATCAAAGAAATGGAGCTTACTGATAGGGGAATTTCCTCGCGCAATCAACTCTTGTAAATAAGCTGAGACATTGTGATTTTGGCGGCACTCTTCCGGTAAAATCAACATCATGCTGCCATCTGGCTGGCTTAATAATTGACTGTTAAACAAGTAAGATTCCACCACATCTTGAATTTTGATTTGCTCAGTAGGAACTTCAATCGCAGTCAAGGTATGCCCGAGCTGAGCCATTTTTTCCCCTAACTCGCTCAATACCGATCGCTGATTCAAGAAAGCCTGCTGATGGTAGAAAAGCACATTACGATTGCTGACTGCGATAACATCGTTGTGAAAAACACCACTATCAATGGCAACAGGATTTTGTTGGGCAAATACGGTTCTGGAACTTTCAAGCTGATGCAGGCGGGCAACAGCCTGACTCGCCTCCAGCGTCTGCCGTGCTGGATAGCGCTCAGGCGCAATACCTTCCTGTAATGCTTTGCGTCCATAGACAAATAACTGTACGCCTGCTTCGCCATATTCGCCGCAAAAACGATTATGGTTCGCTGCCCCTTCATCTCCCCAATCCGCATGTTGTGGCAGAGGATCATGATGGGTGAAATAATTTTGATCAGGAAAAGTCGCTTTCAGGGCACGTGAAGTAGTGATGCTTTCCAGAGAACGATGTAACTTATTATTTAAATTTGCCACCGTAAAATGGACACGCTGATCCGCACTATCTGCTGAAGGAGAAACCGTTGCTGCATTTGCAGTCCACATGGAAGAAGCAGAACTGAGGTTGGACAGCAATAATGGGGAATATTGCGCTGCTTTATTGAGTACCTGTTCGTCACTGCCCGTAAACCCCAGCTGCCGCAATACCGGGAGATTAGGACGTTGTTGCGGGGGCAGAACCCCCTGCACCAATCCCATATCAGACAGTGCCTTCATTTTCATCAATCCCTGAAGTGCGGCTTTACGGGGATTGGATTCCTGCCCCCGATGATTCATGGAGGCCTCATTTCCCATTGATAGCCCGGCATAATGGTGGGTCATTCCTACCAGGCCATCAAAATTCGCTTCAATTCCCGACATAATCACCTCTGACATCCTATTTATTAATGAAAAATTAAGACTGGAAAAAATCAAGGCCCGGAGCTAGGGTGTCCGGCAGAATCAAATTGTCAGCCGTCAGGGATGCCATCGGCCATGCACAATAATCTGCAGCATAATAAGCACTAGGGCGATGATTCCCTGATGCTCCAATACCACCAAATGGTGCTTTACTGGATGCCCCCGTAAGCGGCTTATTCCAATTCACAATCCCTGCCCTCGCTTCCTGCAATAATCGCCTGAACAAGGAGGAATCAGGAGAAATCAACCCAGAAGCCAGCCCAAACCGTGTGTTATTCGCAATCGAGATGGCTTCGTCGAAAGTGGCATAGCGCGTTAAAGTCAGCAGAGGGCCAAAATATTCTTCATCAGGAACGTCTTTGACGCTGGTCATATCAATGATACCGGGAGTCATAAACGTTGAATGCGGTTCGGGCTGGTTTAAGGTAAGCAACGAGATTCCACCTAAGGCCAGTAATCTGGACTGAGCTTCCAACAAACTTTCCGTTGCCGCCAAAGAGATTACACCGCCCATAAAAGGCTGAGGCTCAGCATCCCAATGTGCCTGGACAATCTGACCCGCGGCATCAAGCAATCGTTGGATTAAGGCATCTCCTTTCTCTCCTTGTTTCACCAGCAATCTGCGGGCACATGTACAGCGCTGTCCTGCGGAGATAAAAGCGGATTGGATAATGGTATAAACTGCCGCTTCAATATCATCATAATCATCCACAATCAGCGCATTATTCCCCCCCATTTCCAACGCCAGCATTTTCTCTGGCTGACCCGCCAGTACACGATGGAAGTGGAATCCCGTTGCTGCACTACCAGTAAACAACACACCATCAATTTCACGGCTGTCCAACAACGCTCCACCAGTTTCCTTGCCTCCCTGCACCAGATTCAAAACGCCTATCGGCAACCCCGCCTTAATCCATAACTCTACGGTTTTTTCGGCTGTTATTGGTGTTAATTCACTGGGTTTGAACACTAATGTATTACCCGCGATCAACGCAGGAACAATATGCCCATTCGGCAAATGGCCCGGAAAATTATAGGGGCCGAAAATGGCCATGACGCCATGAGGACGATGCTGCAATATTGCCTTACCATCTGGCATGGGTATTTCAGAATATCCTGTCCGCTCTTCCCACGCTTCTATGGAGATGGCAATTTTACCTATCATGGATTGGACTTCTGTCCGTGTTTCCCACAGCGGCTTACTGGTTTCTTCACTGATCACACGGGCGATATTTTCTTTTTCCTGTTTTAGTAACTCAGCAAATGCTTGAATAATCGCAATACGTTTTTCAACCGCCAGTCTCGACCACTCTGGAAATGCCTTACGGGCTGATTGGCAAGCATTATCCACCTGACGGGCAGAAGCCCCATTCGCCTGCCATAAAACCTGTTGATCAACAGGAGAGTATTTAGTGACAGGCAAACCCTGCCCTGCTATCCAATCACCGCCAATGTAATTTGCTTGATGATTCATTATGAAAACCCTTAATTGCGAAAACACTTAATTGTGAAAACACCCAAGATGTGAAAACACTTAAGAGAAAAGAGAAACAAAACGCACCGGATCGCCATCATTCACGTGAAGTGTGTCCATCTCTGCGGAGGTCAGATAAAGTTCATCACCCTCCACGGGATGGGAAAAATTCAAGAGTAACGCCCGGAATTTCTGGAAATGCAGATTAGAAACAATGCACTGTATGCCATTCTGCGGACGGGAAAAATCTGTAATTTTTTTAACATGTACAAGCCGGCTGGCTTTGACCGTACGTACATTGTCAATTTCCGCATCCAAGATGGCACCAGCATCAAAAATATCGACTGCGCCGTTATAAGAGAATCCTTCTTTTTCTAAAATGGTACGGGCCGGTATAGTATTTTCATGCACCTGACCGATAACCCGACGGGCATCTTCAGATAATAGCGGGACATAAATCGGGTAGAATGGCATTAATTCTGCAATAAAATTTTTCGTGCCAATTCCAGTTAAATAATCCGCCTGCTCAAAAGAAACGTTGAAAAAGTGTTGCCCCAGAGCATTCCAAAACGGAGATTCACCTTGTGTATTCACAACTCCACGCATTTCCGCAAAAATAGATTTTGGGAAAAGATGCCTGAATGCGGAAATGAATAAAAATCGGCTTCTGGAAAGAAAAACGCCATTACCTCCTCCTTGATAATCAGGGTTAAGGAACAACGTACACAATTCGCTGCATCCGGTGTAATCCTGACCGACAATCAGCGTTTCAAACGTGTTGTAAACCCCTAATTCGCGGGAAGCTCGTACTGATTTATGTACGCGGAAATTGTAGAAAGGCTCTTCCAGCCCAACAGCAACTTCCAGCGCACTGACACCAACAACACGATGCTCTTCCGTGTCTTCCAAGGTAAATAAAAATCCTTGTTGTGCTCGTCCCCTAGCATCGTTGAAAGAATCAATGCTGCGTGAAATCCGTGCCGTCAGATATTCCTGATTATTTGGTAATGTCGTCAGGCCAACGCCAGCACGGGACGAAAGATTGAGGATATCCCCCAAATCTTTATGTTGAACGGATCTAAATAGCATCATGATATCACCTCAAATAGGCTTTATTCCTGAACAAATCGCTTGAGAGCGTTTTCAAGGCGGATGAAACCGTCGTTGATATCCTGCTGTTCGATATTTAATGCAGGAGCAAAACGCAACACATCGGGGCCAGCTATCAAGGCAATCAATCCCTCTTCCGCAGCGATATTAGTCAGGATCTTCGCTTTGCCCTGATATTTCTTATCCAATTCAGCCCCCAGCAATAACCCTTTTCCACGTAATTCATGGAATACCTGATAACGCTGATTAAGCTCAGACATGCGCTCCATGAATTCATGGTGGCGTTCTTGCACCCCCACCAGAAACTCCGGCTGATTCACTAACTCAATGACTTTACCGGCAACGGCTGCTGCCAGCGGATTTCCACCAAATGTTGTCCCGTGTGTCCCCGGCTGGAAAGCTTCAGCAATATGTTGCCTAACTAACATGGCACCGATTGGGAATCCACCACCAAGTCCCTTGGCACTGGTCAGAATATCTGGTTCTACGCCAGTTTCCTCGTAGGCATACAAATACCCAGTCCGGCCGACACCAGTTTGGATTTCGTCAAAAATCAGCAATGCCTGATGTTGATCACATAATTCCCGGAGCGCTTTCAAAAATGCAGGCTCGGCAGGAATCACACCACCTTCTCCGATGATCGGCTCAACAATCACAGCACAGGTTTTTTCTGATATGTGAGCCTTGATAGCGTCGATATCGTTGAATGGCAGGTGAGTAATTTGCTGTGGCAATGGAGCAAAGTCTTGAGAGTATTTAGGCTGTCCACCCACAGTCACAGTAAATAATGTTCTGCCGTGGAAGGAGTTCTCAAATGAAATAATTTCGGTCTTATGATTGCCATATTTATCAAGAGAATATTTTCTGGCAATTTTTAATGCAGCTTCATTCGCTTCCGCACCGGAATTACAGAAAAAAACTTTATCTGCAAATGTATTTTCAACCAGAGATTTAGCCAGTTTTAAAACCGGCTCATTTGTATAGCCATTACCAATATGCCAGATGTTTTCCATTTGAAAATTTAATGCATTCTTTAATTCATCATTAGCATGCCCTAATGAATTAACAGCAATTCCACCAGCAAAATCAATGTATTCCTTACTATTTTGATCCCAGACACGCGAGCCTTTGGCAACGACAGGAATAAAATTTGCTGGTGAAAAACAGGGAACCATATACTGGTCAAACCAATTTCTTTGAATCGTGTTCGTCATTTGTTATTCCTCAAATAATTAGGATATAAAAAGAAAAGTAAATTTATATATCATTGAATTTAATTTTTAATTAATGGTTCTACTTAGATTATCAACTCATTAGTTTGATACATTTCAATGACATTATCGCAAGATCTTCTTTATCCTTATTGATTAGTAATTAATCTCATAATCCCTTTGAGCTTTAACAAAGTCAATACAATAAAATCACAATGAATTTACTTTTATGATGTTTTTCACAATTTATAAAAATGAATTTATTGTCAATTTATGCACCATTTATGCATAAAAAAATAAATAAAAAGAAGTAAATAATCGAAGATAACGGAAATGTGGTATTATCGCTTAATAATTATTCATAGATCATGGGTATAACTTATACCCATGATCTGAAAAATTTATTTGCAATTAACAATTTTCACCCCAAATATCAATAATATTATTTAAAATCAAAATGTTAAAAAATAATATTCCAATTTTTATTTCCATAGCACAACGTAACTGATGATCTAAGAATAAAACTTTCAGGAAGATTAAGGCTACTTTACTTTGTCAACAGAGGGTTCAATGACTCCCACATCAAGAATCTGTTTTTTTCATTATCAATCCTTGAAATAATATCCTGTGTCGATCACCATATCCTATAAGATTCAATCTCTTAGTAGGATAATTAAAATAGCCTGTAAAAAAATTCCAAAATCAAGGGAGTTTAATAGATATATACGCAATTAACTTGAAGATGCGGGTTTTAAAATCTGGAAATTATCAGTCAGACGGGTAATGAGTTCACTGGCTTTTTCTGGCAACGTGACATGAAA
>NZ_MUBJ01000004.1:0-58823 GCF_002127535.1 Xenorhabdus vietnamensis | reverse complement strand
AGGGCTTTTTTTTGGGCATCTGTCAGATTAATTTTCATGGGCGCGATCCTGCGCTGATATGAATGAAAAATCAAGCATCTTCAATTACGACGGGTATAGATACATAATTAATCTATTAATGAAAACATTCAGCAAAGATCAGTGAAATTTAAAACAATAGAAATATTTTATTAACAGTTATTCCTATTATTCATAGACACCAAATAAATTATATTATTTATCAAATAATATTACCCATATAGTTCACTCATGTAATTATATTGTGTTATTATTAACACCGTCATTAGTTTTTATCACAATTATATTTATTAATATTGCCATGCTATAAATCACGCTTGCAGTTTCATCAGAAAAAAACAACCATAATGGATTGAGTAGAAAGATATATGAATTTTCATATTAATTATAACCTTCGACAATGGCTTGTTTTTTATGACTCTAATAGCTTATTTATATCGTCAATCTTGGGTATTACTGCTAGTATCGACAATAAGCGCATTAATTAGTGGGTTTGCCGGTGCTTCGATAGTTGGGATGATCAGTCAAGGAGTAACAGAAAAGATTAACCTAACCTCATTCCTTTGGAGCTTTTTTGGTATCTGTTTTATTTTTTTTATTACTAAAACTGTATCAGAAATTACATTATCTCATTTAGCTCAATCCACGATTTTTTCATTACGCCTGAGTTTAAGTAATAAAATTTTGCGTGCACCATTAAAAAAGCTGCATAAACTTGGACGACATGGCTTACTGGCAGTTTTAACCAAAGACGTCGATGTTTTCGTACATTCCTTTATGTTGGCACCGTCTGTTTTTGGTAACATCACCCTAATCATAGCCTGTTTTGGTTATTTAGCCTGGATGTCTTGGCAACTGTTTCTCATTCTGGCTGTATTCAGTCTTGTCGGAATGTATCTGTTTTATTGGTGGGAAAAACATCCATTAAAATTAATGACACAAATGCGTGATCAAGTGGATAAGATATACCTTAATTTCCAAAGTCTGATTGATGGCAGCAAAGAGCTGCAACTCAATAAACAAAAAGGCAACCTTTTTATCGATAAAGTGATTGCTCCGGCAGCTAAAGTCTTCCAAGATATCTGTATTAAAGCAAATACCAGCTATGCCTGGGTCATTAACGCCAGTGCTGTTACATTCTATGTCATGATTGGCTTAATCGTCTTTGTTATTCCAATTTGGATCCCTCAAGAACCATCAACTCTAGTTACTGTATCACTACTTGTTCTCTTCTTATCAGGCCCGATTAGTGAGGTTATCGGCGCAATTCCAGAACTGAGGG
Organism: Xenorhabdus vietnamensis; assembly: GCF_002127535.1. Taxonomy (GTDB): domain Bacteria; phylum Pseudomonadota; class Gammaproteobacteria; order Enterobacterales; family Enterobacteriaceae; genus Xenorhabdus; species Xenorhabdus vietnamensis. The sequence goes on along the minus strand of NZ_MUBJ01000004.1, from coordinate 57,523 downwards.
CAGCGGAAGTCTCATTGAATAAAATGCGTCGCCTTGACAGCCAGCTGGAAGAAGCACTGTCCGTACAGATTGAAGGCCCTAGCCCATTCAACAATCAACAACCAATAGAGATTGAACTGAAAGATGTTATTCACCATTACACAACCGATAAAGAAGATCGCCAATTCGCACTCGGCCCATTGAGTTTGAAAATATCGCAAGGTGAAATTGTGTTTATTGTCGGTGGCAACGGTAGTGGAAAAACAACGCTTGCCATGTTGCTTGTTGGCCTGTTTGAACAAGAATCCGGCTCTATTTCATTAAATGGTGTACAAGTAACGCCTTCTAATAATGAGCATTATCGTCAACATTTTGGCGCTGTTTTTTCTGATTACCATCTATTTGAGCAATTACTAAACAGCGATATGAATGTCACCGAAAAAGCAACGCATTATATTGAAGCATTAAACATGGCGCACAAAGTTAAAATTGTTGATGGTGGATTCTCCACAACAAATCTTTCTGCGGGTCAACGGAAACGGCTGGCTTTAGTATCAGCTTATTTAGAAGACCGTCCTATTTATCTATTTGATGAGTGGGCAGCCGACCAAGATCCGGTGTTTAAACGCTTATTCTATACTGAGCTACTGCCTGAATTAAAATCTGGTGGTAAAACTGTCATAATTATCAGCCATGATGATGCTTATTTTGATATTGCCGACCGTATTATCAAATTAGAGGATGGCCATATTAAAGAAATAAGCAATAAAAATCATTACACTCAATAAATTTCAAATTTTAACGTAAGATTAAAAATGAAGGATATAGTCGATTAAAATATAATCGCAAACAATGAAGTTGAAATAAAATGATATAGAATGAAATAAAGCTCATAGCAAAGAGCCTATTTTACTAGGCTCTTATTTCACTTTATACACCCAATAGATTTTGAGTGACGACGTGAACATAAAATCACCATTAACAATAAGTTTTAACACATAATACCTATAATAAAATTAGACACATTATAAAAACATTATTAGCAATGTGTAATAAAAAAATTTAATGTAAGATTATCTAATATCGCAAGGAACATAATTTAATTTATAAATGAAATGGAATTAAGCATACATGAAAAATAAGACTGTTCTTTTTTATTAGAATGGTCAGCTATTTTCATGTCGCTTGTTATGGATACATAACTATTTATGCCAAACAGTACTAAAAATAGTACTTTTTTTAACAGGAATAGGATTATCGCCTATTTCTTTGGCCTATTTTTATCAATTTAAACTCAAGTGTGATTTTTTGTTTTATCAGTTCTCATGTTTTTATTTTTAATGTACCCATAAAAAGGGAGCTATAGAATGAATTACCCTGGAAAATTGAAATCATTTCCTTTGTCGGAAGCTCAAAGCAGCCGCTGGTTTCAATATCAAATTGACCCCGACAAACGAGGTCAAAATAATAGTGCATTTTGTGCTCGTATTAAGGGCTTAACAGCTAAGTGTCTAGAAGAAGCTCTCAATAAATTGGTGCAAAGACATCCGATGCTACGAGCAAGTTTTGGACTATATCACGGCGAATTGGGTTATTGCATCACAGACAGTTCTAAAATCACACTCACAGTACATGATGCCCAACATCTTAGCGAAGAAACTCTTAAACAACGTGTTCAGGACGATTGCTGGCACACGTTTGATCTCGCACACCCGCTGCGGGTTTATGCCAGTTGGTATCAGTGTAATCCACAAGAAAGCGTAATGGTGCTGACCTTTGATCATCTGGCCGTTGATGGTTGGTCTTATTGGATACTGCTGGATGAACTTGATGCGCTGCTTTCTGGAAAACCTCTGGAGCCTGCTTCTGAAAATAGTTTCCATGATTATGTGGAATGGCAGCAAAAATGGTTACAAAGTGCCAGCGCAAAAAAACAACAACAATTCTGGCAGAATACATTGTCGGGCAATTTAGCCGTATCACAATGGCCGCCTAAAAACAGCCCCCTCCCCACTGCCGGGAAAATATCCTTAAATAAAATAATTAACAAGTCGCTGTCCCATAAACTGCAAGCGCTGGTACCCAAATATGATAACAGCCTGTTTGCTATCTTTCTGGCCGCCTACCAAATCCTCCTGAGCCGTTATACCGAAGTGGATGACGTCATTATTGGTTCTATCATGCCGGGAAGAGGCCGTGCCCGCTGGGGAAAATTGGTTGGTGAGTTTATTAACCCGGTCGCCTTACGCTGCCAGATAAACGGTGATATGTCGGTACAAGAACATATCACACAAGCAACAAAAACCATCCGTCAGGGTATTGAAAACCAGAAATATCCATTCTCTAAGGTGCTGGAACAACTGAAATTGCAACGCAATGCAGAAGTTCACCCCGTTTTCCAAACGGTCATGATATTCCAAAAAGCCAGATATATTGGCGACCTGACTGCACTCTGGATGGCGGAAAATGACAATGGCACGGTACAGTGGGGAAATGCAGAGTTGCGGCCTTTTCCATATCCTTTCTATGCCGATGTCCCTGTTCCATTAATGATGAATGTCTTAGAGGCCGGTGACCAAATCGGTTATGCCTTTCATTATGACACTGCGATATTTGATGCTGAATTCATTTCCCAGCTTATGCAGAATCTCTTGACTCTGTTGGAAGCCATAGCGGATAACGAACAACTGTCAGTTAATCGTTTGCCATTGATGAATGAGCAGACTCGTCAGCAAGTCATCCATGATTTTAACGACACAGAAAAACCTTTCCCACGACACGCTTTAATTCATCAATTTGTTGAACAACAAGTAGAACGCAGCCCGACTGCAACTGCGCTGCTATATGGTAATACTCAACTCAGTTATATGGAGTTAAATCAGCGAGCTAACCAATTGGCTCACGCCCTTGTTGAAGCGGGCATTCGTCCAGATGATCGCGTTGCCATCTGCACGGAACGTAGTCTGGACATGGTCATTGCCCTACTGGGAATCTTAAAAGCCGGTGCAGCCTATGTGCCACTCGATCCTGAATATCCGACCGATAGGCTCGCCTATGTTTTGTCAGACAGTGAGCCTGTGATCCTGCTGACTCATCTGGGCTTGCAAGAAAAACTGCCCGCGACTGAAATTCCTGTCTGGTTTTTGGATAATCCAACCATTCAGGCAAACATCGCTCACCAAGCCAACGATAACTTAGAAGCCGCTCGTTTGGGGCTAACGTCGCGCCATTTAGCCTATGTTCTCTACACTTCCGGCTCAACGGGCTTACCCAAAGGAGTAATGGTAGAACATATTGGTGTGGTTAACCTGCTGCTCTCAATGCAGGAAATATTACAAGTTACTGCCAGTGATACGATGCTCGCCTCCACAACCATTGGTTTCGATATTGCTGGTCTGGAACTCTATATGCCCTTGTTCAGCGGCAGCCGCATTGTCTTAGCACCATCACTGGCGGCTAAAGATCCTAAGCAATTAGAAGAATTAATTGCATCACATAACATCAAAATTGTACAAGCGACCCCCACTTCCTGGCGAATGCTGCTCGATTCCGGCTGGACAGGCGCGAAAATCAAGGCATTAAGCGGTGGGGAAGCATTGCCTTACGAACTGGCACAGCGTTTAAGAGAAAAAGTCAGTGGTCTGTGGAATCTATACGGGCCGACAGAAACCACTATCTGGTCAACGGCATCCACCGACCTTTTGATCGAGCAAGATAACCATCACACTCAATCTCAAATAACAATTGGCCGTCCGATAGACAATACCCAGATCTATTTGCTTGATAAACATAACCAGCCTGTTCCTATCGGGGTAATCGGTGAAATTCATATCGGCGGTGTCGGAGTGACACGCGGTTACTTGAATTTACCTGAATTGACCGCAGAGCGTTTTATTACCGATCCATTCAGTGCTGATCCTGATGCTCGTCTATATAAAACGGGCGATCTGGGACGTTGGTTACCGGATGGCAACATCGCCTATCTGGGACGCAACGATTTCCAAGTCAAAATTCGCGGATTACGCATTGAATTGGGCGAGATTGAAACCAGCCTGAACCAATGCGCTGGTATTCGCGAAGCTGTGGTGATCGCCCGTGAAAACGGAGTGGGAGATAAACGTCTGGTAGCCTATTTGATCCCGAATAAAGACTGCACGCCAAGCATTTCTCAACTGCGTGAGCAATTAAGCAGAAATCTCGCCGATTACATGATACCGAGCGCATTTGTGATGATGGAGGCCTTTCCTCTCTCTCCAAATGGAAAACTCGATCGCAAGTCTCTGCCAGCGCCCGATCACTCAGCCATGTCAACCCGCGAATATGCGGCTCCAGAAGGCGAAACCGAAGAGCAATTGGCTGCCATCTGGCAAGAACTATTGGGACTGGATCGGATAAGCCGTTATGACAATTTCTTTGAATTGGGTGGTCATTCTCTGTTAGTGCTACAGCTACAGTCGAAAATCAAAAAAACATTTGATGTTGAATTATCCATTCATCAACTGTTTTCCCATCCAATCCTCTGTCAGCTTGAAGAATGCATTATCGACTCTCTATTACTGCAATTCGATTCAGAGTCTCTGCACGATATTTATAAATCAATGAATTAGATTTTACTTTACATTGTTTTGAGTGGTGATAATCAAATGAACAATAACGAGCTTTCATCTCTACCATTAGCTGAACGCAGAAGACTACTTGAGTTAGCCAGATCAGCAAAACTGACCCGCCAGTCTACTCAAAAAACAGAAATCACGATCCAGTCGCGTGATAATGGTGTGCCATTATCCTGGACACAGCAACGCTTATGGTTCCTTGCTCAATTAGATCCTGCCGCACAAACGGCATACCATATGTCCGTGGGATTGAACCTACAAGGCGAACTGAACCTGAATGCCCTTCAAGCGGCACTGGATCGCATTGTGGCACGCCATGAAATTTTGCGTACGACTATCGTGACGGTAGAGGATGAAGCACAGCAAACCATCAGTAATACAGTTTGTGGCTTTCCCCTGATACAAGAAGATTTCAGCCAATTATCTTCAGAGCTGTCAGAACAACAGGCCGCAATCGAAAAAGTGGCCCACCTTGAAGCAAATCACCCCTTTGATTTTGCTAATGGCCCATTGGCACGGGGACGGCTGCTTAAACTGGCAGAAGATCAACATATCCTGCTGTTAACTCAACATCATATTATCTCTGATGGTTGGTCAGTCAGTGTATTTATGCAAGAACTGTCCACGCTTTATCGTGCATTCAGTCAAGGGCAGCCAGATCCTATTCCAGCCCTGACAATTCAGTATGCTGATTATGTTCTCTGGCAAAAAAATTTGTTACAGGGAGAAGTGCTGGAAAAACAGGTTAATTTCTGGCGCAACACTTTGCAAGGCGCTCCCGCGCTTCTGGAATTACCCACTGATCGGCCGCGTCCAGCAAAACAGAGCTATACTGGTGGACGCGTTAATATTGATTTCTCCCCGACATTACAGGCGGGTTTAAAAGATCTCAGCCAACGTCACGGAACCACCCTGTTCATGACCTTATTGACCGGATGGGCTACATTGCTCTCCCGTATCAGTGGTCAGGATGATATTGTGATTGGTACTCCCATCGCCAATCGTCAACAACCTGAATTAGCCCCTTTGATCGGTTTTTTTGCCAATACATTGGCATTACGTGTTCAATTGCATGATAACCCCAGTGTCAGTGAACTGTTGGCACAAGTGAAAAAACAAGCAATCAATGCATTCGCTCACCAAGATATGCCTTTCGAACAACTGGTCGAAACCCTGCAACCTCCTCGCAGCCTGAGCCACAGCCCAATTTTTCAGGTCATGCTGGCAACAAATAATACACCGGGACAACGGCATTTCGAACTGCCGGGATTGGTGTTGGATGAGCGGCCATTAATCAGGGACAGCTCTTACTTTGATCTGACATTAACTCTGGATGAAACTGAAAATGGTTTAGTGGGTGATCTGGAATACGCCAGTGATCTGTTCGACCACACTACGATTGAGCGTATGGTCAGCCACTTAAACACATTGCTGGCGGCGATGGCGGCTGATGATAGCCAACGAGTCGCTGAACTGCCACTGATGACGCCACAACAGAGCAAACAACTGTTGGTGAATTTTAACGATACAGCACTCCCCTACCAGCAAGATAAACTGATCCACCAGCTATTTGAGCAGCAAACACAATCAATGCCTGATGCCATTGCTTTGGTGTATCAGGATACTCAACTGAGTTATGCAGAACTGAACCAGCGGGCCAACCAGCTGGCACACAGCCTGATTGCCTTTGGTATACGCCCGGACGATCGTGTGGCTCTGTGTGTCGGGCGCAGTCTGGATATGATCATTGGCATGTTGGGAATTCTCAAAGCAGGGGCCGGTTACATTCCATTTGATCCGGAATATCCTGCCGAACGGCTGGCTTATCAGTTGTCAGACAGCACCCCAAGATTATTGCTGACCCAACAACATTTACAGGCGACTTTACCGGTGACAGAAGTTCCGGTCTGGTTGTTGGATGATGAAAATCACTTGAATACCGTGGCACAACAGCCGATACATAATCCTGATGCCAGCCAATTAGGTCTTTTGCCACACCATCTGGCCTATATTATCTACACTTCTGGTTCAACCGGACTGCCTAAAGGCGTAATGCTGGAACACCGCAATGTGGTGAATTTTATCCATGCCCAGCATCAAATCAGCCAGCCCCAATCAGGGGATCGCATTCTGCAATTTGCGACCATGGCATTTGATACCTCAGTGTCTGACATTTTCCCGACACTAGCTGCGGGAGCAACTTTGGTCCTGCGCCCTGCACATATCCGCGCACCAGATGCAGAATTCATCGACTTTTTAAACCAGCAAAAGATCACTATCATGGATGTACCTACGGCTTTCTGGCACCAATGGGTACAGGAAATGAAAGCCGATCGTACAGGTTTTAGCCCTTATCTGAATACGATTATTGTTGGCGGAGAGAAAGCGGAATCCCGCCATCTGGTGGATTGGCAGTCTCTGCCGGAAACTCAATTCTGCCGTTGGATCAATACCTATGGCCCGACCGAAACCACTGTCATTGTGACGTCATTGACACTGAATGGTGGGTATTCTTCTAACATCATCAGTAATATTCCGATTGGCAGTCTCAATGCCAATTCCCATATTTATATTCTCGATCCTCTCGGTCATCCTGTTCCCATCGGCGTCAGCGGTGAAATCCATATTGGTGGCGCAGGGGTTGCCCGTGGTTACCTGAACCGACCGGAACTGACGGCAGAACGCTTTGTGTCAGATCCATTCAGCAAGAAGCCCGATGCCCGCATGTATAAAAGTGGTGATTTGGGACGTTGGTTGCCGGATGGCAACATTGAATATTTAGGGCGCAATGATTTTCAGGTCAAGATACGCGGCTTCCGTATTGAACTGGGAGAAATCGAAGCACAACTGGCTGCTTGCGAAGGGGTCAAAGATGTTGTGGTCATTGCCCGTGAAGATACGGCTGGCGACAAACGTCTGGTGGCTTACCTGATACCACAGCCGGACGTTATTCTTACACCTTCTCATCTACGTGAACAATTGAGCGTTCATTTGATGGAGCACATGATTCCCAGTGCATTTGTCATATTGGACGCTTTTCCGCTGACCGGCAGTGGTAAGTTAGATCGCAAAGCCTTGCCTGCACCGGATCGTACTGCAATTGCCAGCCGTGAATATGAAGCACCCCAAGGGGAAACTGAGCAAAAACTGGCGGAAATATGGCAATCCCTGCTGGGTCTGGAGCAAGTGGGACGCCATGACAATTTCTTTGAGCTGGGCGGGCACTCTTTGCTGACCGTACAAATGGCTTCCCGTTTACGCCAAGTATTCAACACCAAGTTGGACTTGCAGGATCTCTTCACTCGTCCAATTTTGTCAGATTTGGCGCAATCACTGGATACAGCCAGACAATCAGTACAACATTCATTACATCAATCAGAGCATCATTCAGAACAACAGCCAATACAGCAACCAATACAACAGGTGATATTGCCCGCCAGCCGACAACAAGCTCTTCCGCTCTCTTGGGCACAACAACGCCTGTGGTTTCTGGCTCAGTTAGATTCTGCTGCTCAGACGGCATATCACATCTCTGGAGGCTTGCGTCTGAAAGGTCAGCTAAACCTGAACGCACTGCAAGCCACTCTGGACAGAATAGTAACCCGCCATGAAATTCTGCGTACAACCATTAAAGTGGTGGATGGTGTAGCCCAGCAAGTTATTGCCGATGCGGATCGTGGTTTCAGTTTAACCATTAAAGATCTCAGCCAGTTAACAGAGACAGAAAAACAGGCTGCCATTGATAAAGCCGCTGAGTTTGAAACTAACCATCCCTTTGATTTTGCACTGGAACCATTAATTCGTGGCCAACTGCTGAAACTGACCAATGATGAATATGTTCTGCTGTTGACCCAGCACCACATGATTTCTGATGGCTGGTCACTGAACGTCTTAATCTATGAGCTGGCAACTCTTTACCGCGCTTTCATTCATGGACAAAACGATCCACTACCTGCGCTGACAGTGCAGTATGCTGACTATGCGCTCTGGCAGCGGCAATGGCTGCAAGGTGAGGTGCTGGAAAAACAGGTCAATTTCTGGCGGGAAGCACTACAAGGTGCCCCTGCTTTGCTGGAACTGCCGACAGACAGACCCCGTCCTGCGGTTCAGAGCTATCGCGGAGATCAGGTAGCATTTACCCTCTCACCTGAATTAAGTGATGGCTTAAAAACATTGAGCCAACGCCACAGCTCCACACTATTCATGACCTTACTGGCTGCTTGGTCAGTCTTGCTTGCCCGCATCAGTGGTCAACAAGATATCGTCATTGGAACGCCTGTCGCTAACCGACAGCACAGCGAACTGGAACCGTTGATCGGCTTTTTCGCCAATACGTTAGCGCTCAGAGTTAAACTGGAGGATAACCCTACAGTTAGCTCGTTATTGACGCAAATAAAAACCCATGCACTGGAAGCCTACGTGCATCAGGATTTGCCATTTGAACAGTTGGTTGAAGCGCTGCAACCACCGCGTAGCCTGAGTCACAGCCCAATATTTCAGGTCATGCTCGCGCTGGATAACACACCAATACAACAATCTCTTGAGTTATCCGATTTAGTGCTGGATGAACTGCCATCAACCCGAAGAAGCACTCATTTCGATCTGTCACTTTCCATGAACGATACCGATAACGGTTTAGCTGGTGAATTGGAATATGCCAGTGATCTGTTTGATCGTGAAAGCATTGAACGGCTTGCAAGCTATCTGCAAACTCTGCTGACAGCAATGGTTGAGGATGATTCTCTGCGAGTGGAAGATTTGCCGCTATTGCAACCACAACAACGTCATCAATTGTTGGTAGATTTCAACGATACGGCACTGGCCTATCCGCAAGAGATGCTGATTCATCAGCTATTCGAGCAACAAGCAGAACAGACACCTGATGCCACCGCGTTAGTGTTTGGCGATAGCCAGCTGAGTTATGCGGAACTGAACCGCCATGCCAATCAGTTGGCCCATCACCTGATCGCTTCCGGCGTATGCCCCGATGACCGCATCGCAATCTGTGCTGAGCGCAGCCCGGATATGATCATTGGTATGTATGGCATCCTGAAAGCGGGTGCCGGCTATATTCCCCTTGATCCGGAATATCCCGCCGAACGGCTGGCCTATCAGCTATCAGACAGCAAGCCGGTGTTATTGCTGACTCAACACCATTTACAATCACACTTGCCAATACAGGACACCCCGGTCTGGCTGCTGGATGATCAAAATAACCGGGATAGCGTGGCAAAACAGCCAGAGCATAATCCGGATGCCAGCCAATTGGGTCTTGAACCGCATCATCTGGCCTATATCATCTATACTTCCGGCTCTACCGGAATGCCTAAGGGCGTGATGCTGGAACACCGCAATGTGGTGAACTTTATCCATGCCCAGCACCAGACCAGCGAGCCTGAATTGGGTGATCGCATCCTGCAATTTGCAACCGTGGCATTTGACACCTCAGTGTCAGATATTTTTCCAACCCTTGCATCCGGCGCCACACTGGTTCTGCGTCCGCCACATGTCAGAATTCCGGATATGACATTTGTCACCTTCTTGCGCGAGCAGAAGATCACCATCATGGATATGCCGACCGCCTTCTGGCATCACTGGGTACAGGAGATGATGGCCGGCCGCAGTGGTTTCAGCCCTTACCTGCACACCATTATTGTGGGTGGCGAGAAAGCAGAATACCGGCATTTAATGAATTGGCTGTCCAGTCCGGAAACCCAATCCTGCCGCTGGATTAACTCCTATGGCCCGACGGAAGCCACCGTGATTGCCACAACACTGAAACTGGACAACAAAAACGCCTTGCACCTCGAAGGCATCATCCCGATTGGTTACCCGCTGCCCAATACCCGAATTTATATTCTGGATACTCACGGTCAGCCCGTTCCTGTCGGGGTCAGTGGCGAGATCCATATTGGTGGCGCAGGCGTTGCCCGTGGGTATCTGGATCGATCTGATTTGACGGCAGAGAAATTTGTTGTTGATCCGTTCAGCGAACACGCAGGCGCCCGTATGTACAAAACCGGTGATCTGGGACGTTGGTTGCCCAATGGCATGATTGAATATCTGGGACGCAACGATTTTCAGGTCAAGATACGCGGTTTCCGCATTGAGCTGGGAGAAATTGAGACACAATTGGCTGCCTGCGAAGGCGTCAGCGACGTCGTGGTGATTGCCCGTGAAGAAGGCCTGGGTGACAAGCGGCTGGTCGCTTACCTCATTCCACAATCAGGCATCACACTGAATCCTGCCCGTCTGCGTGAGCAACTGAGCACCAGCTTGATGGAACACATGTTGCCCAGTGCGTTTGTTATTTTGGATGCTTTCCCGATGTCCGCCAACGGCAAACTGGATCGCAAAGCGCTGCCGGCGCCTGATCATTCAGCCATTGTCAGCCGCGAGTATGAAGCACCACAAGGAGAAACCGAGCAAAAACTGGCGGCAGTCTGGCAATCCCTGCTGGGTCTGGAACAAGTGGGACGTCAGGACAATTTCTTTGAACTGGGTGGGCATTCATTGTTGGTGGTCAATCTGATCGAGGAATTGCGCCAACATAACCTATTCCTTGATGTCAGCACTGTCTTCTCCGCACCAACCTTAGCGGCCATGAGCGCGCGTTTAAATCAGAATACCGCTCAAGGTGTTACCGAACTGATTATTCCGCCGAACCTGATCCACGAAGAAAGCCAGATTATTACGCCAGACATGCTGCCACTGGTGGAGTTGACCCAAAACCAGATCGACCAGATTGTCAACCTCGTACCTGAAGGGGTTGCCAATATTCAGGATATCTATCCTCTGGGGCCATTACAGGCGGGGATCCTGTTCCATCATCTGCTGGAAACAGAAGGTGATATTTATCTGGACAGTCAGCTCATGGCATTTGACAGCCGGACTCGTTTGGATACTTTCCTCCACGTACTTCAACAAGTAATTGACCGGCACGATATCCTGCGCAGTGCTGTGTACTGGCAAGAACTGCCAGAACCTGTCCAGGTCGTTTATCGTCATGCGCCATTGCCGATTATTGAACTCACACTGTCAGCAGAAGAGAATGCAGAAACACAATTGCGTCGTCTCACTGATCCTCGTACGGTACGGATGGAGATCACTAAAGCCCCGCTTCTGGCGGCACATATTGCTCAAGATCCTGAGTCTGGACAATGGCTGCTCTCCTTGCTGCACCATCATTTAGTTTGCGACCACATTTCCTTGGGCATGATCTTCAATGAAATTCAGGCATTGATATTAGGAGAAAACGACAGTCTGCCAACGCCTCTGCCTTACCGTAATTTCATCGCCCAAACCCGCAGCGTGCCGTTGGAAGTTCATCAAACTTATTTCCGCGAACAGCTTGGGGATGTCGAAGAGCCGACCCTGCCCTTTGGGTTACTTGATGTACAAGGCAGCAATTTCAATGAAAGTAATCTCAACGAAAAAGACGTTAATGCAAAAGGTATTAATGAAAAAGATATTAATGAACAAAACATTCACAGAATAGTAGAAAATACTGTCACGCTGGACAGCGAGCTCGCCTACAATCTGCGTAATTGTGCCCGTCAATTGGGCATGAGTTCCGCAGTACTGTTCCATGTTGCATGGGCACAAGTATTGGCGCGATGCAGCGGACGGGATGACGTGGTATTTGGTACGGTTCTTCTGGGACGTTTACAGGGTGGCGTCGGCGCTTCAGAAGTGCTCGGTATGTTTATCAATACCCTGCCTATTCGCGTTCGATTACAGGATCGCACCGTTAAGGAGGCTGTACAGCAAACCCACCAGAAACTCAGTGAATTACTCGATCACGAGCAGGCATCGCTGGCCGTTGCCCAGCGTTGCAGTGGAATTCAGGCACCATTGCCGTTGTTTAACAGTCTGCTGAACTTCCGCCACAGTCCTTATGATGAGTCACAATCTGAATCGCAGGCTTGGGAAGGCATGCAGATACTCAGTGGTGAAGAACGCAGTAACTATCCATTGTCGCTGGATGTGGATGATTTTGACGATGGATTTGCACTCACTGCACAATGCAATCAGCAGATTAATCCGGCACGCATAAATGCCTATATGGACATGGCTTTGAAAGGAATTGTCACTGCCTTGCAACATGCACCGGAACAAAAAATTGAGTTGCTCGATATTCTGTCTCCAGAAGAGCGAACTCAATTACTGGAAACCTTTAACGATACCGCCGTCGAAATTCCGCAGGATCTCTTGATCCATCAATTGCTTGAACAGCAAGTGGAACGAACGCCTGATGCCACCGCGCTGATCTTTGGTGAAAACCAATTGAGTTATGCCGAACTGAACCAACAGGCCAACCAACTGGCTTATCAGTTAATTGCATCCGGCGTGCGTCCTGATGATCGTGTGGCAATTTGCGTTGACCGCAGTCTGGATATGATCATTGGCATGTACGGTATCCTCAAGGCCGGTGCGGGTTATATTCCGCTCGATCCTGAATACCCGACTGAACGTCTGGCTTATCAGCTATCGGACAGCCAACCAGCACTATTGCTGACGCAGAAACACTTACAAGGGCTTTTGCCAACACAGGACATGCCGGTCTGGTTGCTGGATGACGAAATTCACCGCACTAATGTGGCAAAACAGCCCAATCATAACCCTGATTCCAGCCAAATGGGTCTCCAGCCACACCATCTGGCCTATATCATCTACACTTCCGGCTCAACCGGACAACCCAAAGGGGTCATGCTGGAACACCGCAATGTGGTGAACTTTATCCATGCCCAGCACCAGACCAGCGAACCTAAATTGGGTGATCGCATCCTGCAATTTGCAACCGTGGCATTTGACACCTCAGTATCGGATATTTTCCCGACCCTTGCATCGGGTGCCACACTGGTTCTACGCCCGCCTCATGTCAGAGTACCGGACGCGACTTTTGTCACCTTCTTGCGCGAGCAGAAGATTACCATCATGGATATGCCGACCGCCTTCTGGCATCACTGGGTACAGGAGATGATGGCAGGCCGCAGTGGTTTCAGCCCTTACCTGCACACCATCATTGTCGGTGGTGAGAAAGCAGAACATCGCCATTTAATGAGCTGGCTCTCCAGCCCTGACACTCATTCCTGCCGCTGGATCAACTCCTATGGCCCGACTGAGACCACTGTCATTGTCACCACATTGACGATAGATGACAGGCAAGTTCCGTATACCAATGACAACATTCCGATTGGTCGCCCGTTGCCCAATATCCGGATTTATATTCTGGATACCCTTGGTCAGCCTGCCCCTGTTGGTGTCAGTGGTGAAATTCACATCGGTGGTTTGGGCGTCGCACGGGGTTATCTGAACAAGCCAGAGATGACAGTGGAGAAATTTATTTCTGACCCATTCAGCGACCAAACAGGAGCCCGTATGTACAAAACGGGCGATCTGGGACGCTGGCTGCCAGATGGTAATATCGAATATCTGGGACGCAACGATTTTCAGGTCAAGATACGCGGTTTCCGTATTGAGTTGGGAGAAATTGAGGCACAACTGGCAGCCTGTGAGAGCGTCAGGGATGCTGTGGTCATCGCCCGTGAAGAAGAAACCGGTGACAAACGTCTGGTGGCATATGTCATACCGCAATCCGGTTTCACGCCAGATGCCAATAGCCTGCGTGAACAACTGAACACCCATCTGGCCAGCTATATGGTGCCCAGCGCGTTTGTCATGCTGGAATCTTTCCCATTGACCGGAAGTGGCAAATTAGATCGCAAAGCACTACCAGCACCGGATCGATCAGCTATCGCCAGCCGTGAATACGAAGCACCTCAGGGTGAAATCGAACAGCAGATCGCCACTATCCTACAGGGTTTGTTGGGGTTGGAACAAATAGGACGCCATGACAGCTTCTTTGATTTGGGTGGAAACTCCTTATCAATCATCCAGTTAATGGCAAGATTGCGTGATGAATTCCATCTTGAAGTGTCTATCCAAGACATATTTGCCCATCCAGAACTTTCTGAGCTCGCTGAGCTTATCGCGTCAAGACAAATCGAAACCTTTTTCGCACAAGAAGATATCGAATCGCTGCAAAAAGAATTGGAGAACTTGTCTGAAGATGAACTGCGTGCCCTGTTAAATGGAGATAATTAATTAAATGAGTAACAAAGAACTAAGCCTGCTTGAATTAAGACAAGCGGTACTCCAGAAAAAAATTAATGAACGCATCAAAAATAGTCAGGCCGGGGAAAAAAGGCAAATTGCACCGAGAAGCGCAGACCAGCAGACTCTCCCCCTGTCTTGGGCACAGCAACGATTGTGGTTCTTGGCGCAGTTAGATCCGGCAGCACAAACGGCATACCACATTCCGGGGGGGTTGCGCCTGCAAGGCTATCTGAATCTGGATGCCCTGCAAATAGCACTGGACAGAATTGTCGCTCGTCATGAAATTCTGCGTACAACCATCCAGATGGTAGAAGGCCAGGCCCAGCAAATCATCGGCGAGCCAGATAGCGGCTTCTCTCTGGCAATAGAAGATCTCAGTCACTTACCTGCGGAAGAGCAACAGATCGTTATTGAAGAAACAGCGCAGCGTGAAACCAGTCAACCATTTAATTTTGCACAAGGCCCCCTGATCAGGGGCCGTCTGCTGCGGGTGGCAAAAAATGAACATATCCTGCTGTTAACTCAGCATCATATTATTTCTGATGGCTGGTCTCTCAATATTCTGATGCATGAACTTTCCTCGCTTTATCATGCATTCAGCCAAGGTCAGGATGACCCTCTGCCTGCCCTGACACTCCAGTATGCTGACTATGCGCTGTGGCAAAGACAATGGTTACAGGGAGAAGTGCTGGAAAAACAAGTAAATTTCTGGCGTGATGCATTACAGAGTGCTCCCGTACTTTTGGAACTGCCAACTGACAGGCCACGCCCAGAGAAACAAAGTTACACAGGAGGACGCGTTGATATCGCCCTGCCATTGGAGTTGAGTGCAGGATTAAGACACCTCAGCCAACGCCACGGGACAACATTGTTTATGACCCTGATGGCAGGATGGGCCACCCTGCTTTCACGCCTCAGCGGGCAGAAGGACTTGGTGATAGGCACACCGGTAGCCAATCGGCAATACCGCGAATTAGAGTCGCTGATTGGATTTTTTGTCAACACACTGGCTCTACGGGTACAGTTGGACGACAATCCAACGGTCAGTACTTTGCTGGCTAGGATTAAAGCTCATGCACTGAAAGCTTACGCACATCAGGATCTACCATTCGAACAGTTGGTTGAAGCGCTGAAACCACCGCGCAGTCTCAGCCATAGCCCGATTTTTCAGGTCATGATGTCAGTAGATAATACGCCGGGACAGCAAAGTATAGAGTTGCCGGATGCGACTATCAGTGAAATCAATCTGACCGAAGACAGCTCTCATTTCGATTTGTCCCTCTCCATGAATGATACTGAAAATGGCTTAGTGGGGGATTTGGAATATTCCAGTGATTTATTTGACCATGCCAGCGTTGAACGTATCGCCAGTTACCTGCAAACCCTTCTGGCTGCAATGGTTGAGGATGATTCTCTGCGAGTGGAAGATTTACCACTGCTGCAACCACAACAACGTCATCAATTGTTGGTGGATTTCAACGATACGGCACTGGCCTATCCGCAAGAGATGCTGATTCATCAGCTATTCGAGCAACAAGCAGAACAGACACCTGATGCCACCGCGTTAGTGTTTGGCGATAGCCAGCTGAGTTATGCGGAACTGAACCGCCATGCCAATCAGTTGGCTCATCACCTGATCGCTTCCGGCGTATGCCCCGATGACCGCATCGCAATCTGTGCTGAGCGCAGCCCGGATATGATCATTGGCATGTACGGTATCCTGAAAGCGGGTGCCGGCTATATTCCCCTTGATCCGGAATATCCCGCCGAACGGCTGGCCTATCAGCTATCAGACAGCAAGCCGGTGTTATTGCTGACTCAACACCATTTACAAGCACGCTTGCCAATACAGGACACGCCGGTCTGGCTGCTGGATGATCAAAATAACCGGGATAGCGTGGCAAAACAGCCAGAGCATAATCCGGATGCCAGCCAATTGGGTCTTGAACCGCATCATCTGGCCTATATTATCTATACTTCCGGCTCTACCGGAATGCCTAAAGGCGTGATGCTGGAACACCGCAATGTGGTGAACTTTATCCATGCCCAGCACCAGACCAGCGAGCCTGAATTGGGTGATCGCATCCTGCAATTTGCAACCGTGGCATTTGACACCTCAGTGTCTGATATTTTCCCGACCCTTGCATCTGGCGCCACGCTAGTTCTGCGTCCGCCGCATGTCAGAATTCCGGATATGACATTTGTCACCTTCTTGCGCGAGCAGAAGATCACCATCATGGATATGCCGACCGCCTTCTGGCATCACTGGGTACAGGAGATGATGGCCGGCCGCAGTGGTTTCAGCCCTTACCTGCACACCATTATTGTGGGTGGTGAGAAAGCAGAATACCGGCATTTAATGAATTGGCTGTCCAGTCCGGAAACCCAATCCTGCCGCTGGATTAACTCCTATGGCCCGACGGAAGCCACCGTGATTGCCACGACACTGGAACTGGACAACAAAAATCCCTTGCATTTCGAAGGCATCATCCCGATTGGTTACCCGCTGCCCAATACCCGAATTTATATTCTGGATACTCACGGTCAGCCCGTTCCTGTCGGGGTCAGTGGCGAGATCCATATTGGTGGCGCAGGTGTTGCCCGGGGTTATCTGGAACGATCTGATTTGACGGCAGAGAAATTTGTTGTTGATCCATTCAGCGAACACGCAGGCGCCCGTATGTACAAAACCGGCGATCTGGGGCGCTGGCTGCCCAATGGCATGATTGAATATCTGGGACGCAACGATTTTCAGGTCAAGATACGCGGTTTCCGCATTGAGCTGGGAGAAATTGAGACGCAATTGGCTGCCTGCGAAGGCGTCAGCGACGTCGTGGTGATTGCCCGTGAAGAAGGCCTGGGTGACAAGCGGCTGGTCGCTTATCTGATTCCACAGACGGGGGTTACACTCAGCCCTGCTGAATTACGTAAGCAACTGAGCAGCCGATTGATGGATCATATGCTGCCCAGTGCGTTTGTTATTTTGGATGCTTTCCCGATGTCCGCCAACGGCAAGCTGGATCGCAAAGCGCTGCCGGCGCCTGATCATTCTGCTATCGTCAGCCGCGAGTACGAAGCACCACAAGGAGAAACCGAGCAAATACTGGCAGAAATCTGGCAATCTCTGCTGAATTTGGAACAAATCGGACGTCAGGACAATTTCTTTGAACTGGGCGGGCATTCATTGTTGGTGGTCAATCTGATTGAGCAACTCCGCCCACACGGTCTGTCCCTTGATGTCAGCGCGGTATTTTCTGCACCGACACTGGCCGCAATGAGCGCACTCATTCATCATAATAGTGACCAGGCTACCACCATACAGGAAGTACCACCTAATCTGATCAAAGAAGACAGTTCTGTCATTACGCCAGACATGCTGCCACTGGTGGAATTGACCCAAAACCAGATTGACCAAATCGTTTCCCATGTCACGGGCGGTGTTTCCAACGTTCAGGATATTTATCCATTAGGGCCATTGCAGGAAGGTATTTTATTCCACCATTTGCTGGAAACTGAAGGTGACCTCTATCTGGACAACCATTTGATGATTTTCGACAGCCGGACACGGTTGGATAGTTTCTTACAGGCACTCCAGCAAGTTATCGACCGACACGATATCCTGCGCAGTGCTGTTTATTGGAAAGAACTTCTCAAACCCGTGCAGGTTGTCTCCCGTCATGCTCCACTGCCTATTACCGAACTGACTTTATCGGCAGAATCGACAGACGAATCCACAACAGAAACTCCGGAAGCACAGTTGCGTCGCCTTACCGATCCCCGTTCAATACGGATGGATATTACCAAAGCACCATTATTGTCAGCTCAGATTGCTAAAGAACCATCCTGCGATAAGTGGCTGCTTTCCTTGCAGTATCATCATTTAGTTTGTGATCACATATCACTGGATATGATATTCGGTGAAATACAAGCCCTGCTTTTGGGAGAAAGCGAGAATCTACCAACGCCATTGCCTTACCGGAACTTTATCGCGCAGATCCGCAATGTGCCGCTGGAAGTTCACCAAAATTATTTCCGTGCATTATTGGGAGATGTGGAAGAGCCTACCTTACCGTTTGGATTACTTGATGTACAAGGTAGCAACCTCAATGAGATAGTGGAAAACGTCTTCACTTTGGACAGCAAACTCGCCCACAATCTCCGTAATTGCGCCCGTCAACTGGGTATGAGTTCTGCCGCACTTTTCCATGTTGCATGGGCACAAGTACTGGCGCGATGCAGTGGACGAGACGATGTCGTATTTGGCACAGTTTTGTTGGGACGACTGCAAGGTGGAGTTGGCGCATCCGAAGTGCTCGGTATGTTTATCAATACCTTACCTATCCGCGTTAAATTACAGGCACGTACCGTTAAACAGGCAGTACAGGAAACTTATCAGCAGTTAAGTGCATTGCTGGAACATGAACAGGCACCTCTGGCCGTCGCCCAACGTTGCAGTGGTATTCAGGCACCATTACCGCTGTTTAACAGCCTGCTGAACTTCCGCCATAGCCCACGTGATGATGAACAAACGGCCTCAACCGCCTGGGAAGGTGTTGACGAACTAGAGAGCGAAGAACGCAGTAACTATCCATTGTCGCTGGATGTGGATGATTTTGACGATGGATTCTCGCTTACCGCACAATGCAGCCAGCAAATTAATCCGGCCCGTATCAATGCCTACATGAATACAGTTCTGGAAGGTCTTGTCGCCGCACTGCGGCAGGCACCAGAACGGGCCATTGAGTCAATCGACATTTTGTCACTGACTGAACGTACCCAATTGCTGGAAACATTTAACAATACCGCCGTCGATTATCCGCAAGATGCCTTAATTCACCAATTATTTGAACAGCAAGTGGAACGAACGCCTGATGCCATTGCGCTGATCTTTGGTGAAAACCAATTGAGTTATGCCGAACTGAACCAGCAGGCCAACCAACTGGCCCATCAGCTAATTGCGTCCGGCGTGCGTCCCGATGATCGCGTGGCAATTTGTGTCGACCGCAGTCTGGACATGATCATTGGCATGTACGGTATTCTTAAAGCGGGTGCTGGTTACGTTCCGCTCGATCCGGAATATCCCGTCGAACGCCTGACCTACCAGCTATCGGACAGCAAACCTGCTTTATTGCTCACCCAGCAACATTTGCAAGGACTCTTGCCAACACACGACTTACCCATCTGGTTGATGGATGATGAAACCCATCAGAATAACGTGGCAAAACAGCCAGTCCATAATCCGGATACTCACCAATTGGGACTTGAACCGCATCATCTGGCCTATATCATCTATACTTCCGGCTCTACTGGAATGCCTAAAGGCGTGATGCTGGAACACCGCAATGTGGCGAGCTTTATCCATGCCCAGCACCAGATAAGCGAACCTAAATTAGGCGAGCACATCCTGCAATTTGCAACCGTTGCGTTTGATACTTCAGTGTCTGATATTTTCCCGACACTGGCTTCGGGAGCGACTTTAGTCCTGCGCCCTGCACATATCCGTGTACCAAATGCAGAGTTTATCGACTTTCTAAACCTGCATAAGATCACCATCATAGATGTGCCGACTGCTTTCTGGCATCAATGGATACAGGAAATGAAAGCCGATCGCATGGGTTTTAGCCCTTACCTGAATACGGTCATTGTTGGCGGTGAGAAAGCAGAATCTCGTCATTTAGTAAGTTGGCAATCTCTGCCAGAAACACAGCGCTGCCGTTGGATCAACTCTTATGGCCCGACTGAAACCACCGTTACGGCCACGAATCTGATTTTAAGTGATAATACCTACCCCATCACCGACACCATTCCGATTGGTCATCCACACGCCAATACTCAAATCTATATTCTGGATAAATCAGGGCAACTTGCCCCCATTGGCGTCAGCGGAGAAATTCATATTGGAGGTAACGGTGTTGCCCGCGGTTATTTGAATCGTCCGGATCTGACGGCAGAGCGTTTTGTACCTGACCCATTCAGCAAAAAAGCCGATGCCCGCTTGTATAAAAGCGGCGATCTGGGACGCTGGCTGCCTGATGGTAATATCGAATATCTGGGACGCAATGATTTTCAGGTCAAAATACGCGGCTTCCGCATTGAGTTGGGCGAAATCGAAGCGCAACTGGCTGCTTGTGAAGGCGTTAAAGATGTTGTAGTCATTGCCCGTGAGGAAAAAACCGGTGACAAACGTTTAATCGCTTATGTGATCCCACAAACCGGCATCACTCTGAAACCGGCAGATTTACGCGAACAACTCAGTTCCAGCCTGATGGAATACATGCTACCCAGTGCGTTTGTTATGCTGGATGCCTTCCCGCTGTCTGCCAACGGTAAGTTAGATCGCAAGGCACTGCCTGCGCCAGATCGCTCAGCCACCGTCAGCCGTGGGTACGAAGCACCGCAAGGAGAAACAGAACAGAAACTGGCAGCAGTCTGGCAATCTATTTTGGAATTAGAACAGGTCGGACGCCATGATAATTTCTTTGAACTGGGCGGCCATTCATTGCTGGTTGTCAGCCTGATTGAACAGTTGCGTCAGCAAGGGCTATCGATTGATGTCAGCGCGGTCTTCTCTGCGCCAACACTGGCTGCCATGAGCGCCCGCTTGAATCAGGATAGTGATCAAGATGCTGATCCACTGGCTATTCCACCTAACCTGATCCACGAAGACAGTCAGAACATTACCCCGGATATGCTGCCTCTGGTGGAATTAACTCAGACACAAATTGACCAAATTGTTGCCCGTGTACCGGGCGGCGTCGCCAATATTCAGGATATTTATCCACTTGGGCCATTGCAGGAAGGTATTCTTTACCACCATTTACTGGAAGAAAAAGGCGATACCTATCTCGAAAACATTCTGATGAACTTTGACAGCCGCACGCGATTGGATAGTTTCTTGCAGGCGCTCCAACAGGTCATTAATCGCCATGATATTCAGCGCAGCGCTTTCCACTGGCAAGAACTGCCTGCACCCGTGCAAGTTGTCCATCGCCATGCACCACTGCCGATTATTGAAGTCACATTATCAGCCGGAGAAAGTGCCGAAACGCAGTTACAGCGCCTGACTGATCCTGATTCAATACGGTTGGATATTACCAAAGCGCCACTGTTGGCAGCTCACATTGCCAAAGATCCTGAATCTGGTCTGTGGTGGCTGGGCCTGCTGCATCACCATCTGGTTTGTGACCATCTGTCGCTGGAAATCATTTTCAGCGAAGTGCAAACATTGATCTTGGGTGAAGAAGATAGCCTGCCGGCTCCCCTGCCTTACCGCAATTTTATTGCCCAAATTCGTAAAGTTCCGATTGAAGTACATAAAGCCTATTTCCAGCAGTTACTGGGCGATGTGGAAGAGCCGACCCTGCCGTTCGCATTGCTTGATGTACAGGGGAATAACCGCGATGAATACGATGAACACGATAAAATAGTGGAAAATATTTTCACGCTGGATGACGAACTGGCACAGCAGATCCGTGATTGCGCCCGCCAGCAAGGCATCAGTTCAGCGGTTCTGTTCCATGTGGCTTGGGCACAAGTATTGGCACAATGCTGTGGTCGTGATGATGTGGTGTTTGGTACGGTTCTGCTGGGCCGGTTACAGGGTGGCATGGGTGCTTCTCAAGTGCTTGGTATGTTTATCAATACCCTGCCAGTCCGTATTCAATTACAAGGGCGCACAGTTGAGCAGGCGATACAGGAAACTTATCAACGCCTGAGCGAGTTGCTGGATCATGAACAGACACCGCTGGCGATTGCTCAGCGTTGCAGTAGCGTTCAGGCATCATTGCCACTGTTTAACAGCTTGCTTAATTTCCGTCATAGCCCACGTGATGAAGAGCAATCAGATTCACCAGCCTGGGAAGGTATTCAGGAATTGGAAAGTGAGGAGCGTAGTAATTATCCGTTATCACTGGACGTAGATGATTTTGATGACGGATTCGAACTCACGGCGCAATGCAGCCAGAAAGTTGATCCTGTACGCATCAATGCTTATGTCAATGCTGCCCTGAAAGGTATTGTGGCTGCACTGCAACATGCCCCTGAACAACCAATCCAATCAATCGACATCCTGCCACTGGCAGAACGTCGCCAATTATTGGAGGATTTTAACGAGACTGAGATGGATTATCAGCAGGATATGTTGATCCATCAACTGTTCGAACAACAGGCAGAACGTACACCGGATGCCACTGCACTGGTGTTTGATGATACGCAACTGAGTTATGCGGAACTGAACCGCCATGCCAACCAATTGGCACACCAACTGATTGCTGCGGGTGTGCGTCCGGATGATCGCATCGCTATCTGTGCTGACCGCAGTCTGGACATGATCATTGGCATGTACGGTATTCTCAAAGCGGGTGCAGGTTATGTTCCACTCGATCCAGAATATCCTGTCGATCGTCTGGCCTATCAGTTATCGGACAGCAAACCCGTGTTACTGTTGACCCAGCAACATTTACAGGCACGCTTACCGATACAGGGTGTGAATGTCTGGTTGTTGGATGAGGAAATTCATCGTGATAGCGTGGCAAAACAGCCAGTACACAACCCTGATGCCAGCCAAACAGGACTCCAGCCACATCATCTGGCTTATATCATCTATACTTCTGGCTCAACCGGACAACCGAAAGGCGTCATGCTGGAACACCGCAATGTGGTGAACTTTATTCATGCCCAGCGCAAGACCAGCGAGCCTCAACCGGGTGATCGCATCCTGCAATTTGCAACCGTGGCATTTGATACCTCAGTATCGGATATATTCCCGACCCTTGCCTCCGGTGCAACGTTGGTTCTGCGTCCTGCTCATATCCGCGTGCCGGATGAAGAATTTGTCGATCTATTGAATGAGCAGAAAATCACCATCATGGATATGCCGACGGCTTTCTGGCATCAATGGGTACAAGAGATGATGATGGAACGCAGTGGTTTCGGCCAATATCTGCACACAGTTATCGTCGGCGGTGAAAAAGCTGAGTTACGCCATTTGTTGAGCTGGCAATCTATGCCGGAAACACAGTCTTGCCGTTGGATTAACTCCTATGGCCCGACGGAAACGACGGTTATCGTCACAACATTAACGCTGGATAAAGCATCAACACCGGATAACAAGCAGTCCTGGGATATCACCGATAATATTCCGATTGGCCGCCCATTACCCAATACCCGCATTTATATTCTGGATACACTCGGACAACCGGTTCCTCTTGGTGTGGGTGGAGAAATTCATATTGGTGGAGCCGGCGTTGCCCGTGGTTATTTAAACCGTCCCGATTTGACGGCAGAAAAATTTGTTTCTGATCCATTCAGCAGGCAACCAGATGCGCGCATGTACAAAACAGGTGATCTGGGACGCTGGTTGCCAAATGGCATGATTGAGTATCTGGGACGTAATGATTTTCAGGTTAAGATCCGTGGATTCCGCGTTGAATTGGGTGAAATCGAAGCGCAATTGGCGACCTGCGAAAATGTCAGTGATGCGGTCGTTATCGCCCGGGAAGGAGAGAGTGGTGACAAGCGTCTGGTGGCCTATGTTATCCCGCAATCAGACGTCACTCTCACCCCTTCCCAACTGCGTGAGTACCTGAGCACACGCCTGATGGAAAACATGCTCCCCAGTGCGTTTGTGATATTGGATGCCTTCCCGCTGTCCGCCAACGGTAAACTGGATCGTAAAGCTTTGCCTGCACCGGATGAATCCGCCATCATTACGCAAGGATATGAGGCTCCGATAGGAGAAATGGAGAATACTGTGGCCAAAGTATGGCAAGAGTGCCTCAGTATAGGACGGGTCGGACGCCATGATCATTTCTTCGAGTTGGGTGGTCACTCACTGTTAACCTTACAAATTGTTGCACGCTTGCGCCAAGTCTTGGATATCGATGTTGCAATGCGGGATTTTCTTGCATATCCAACCATTAGTGAATTCGTCGCGTTTATTCAGTCAGATAACACCCTTACCCAACAGACGAATTTAGTGACTATTCGCAAAGATAATCGCAAAGACAATCGTAAAAAGGATCACAAAGGTAATCATAAAGACAGCGCCAAACCTGCACTGTTCTTGGTTCATCCTGTCGGGGGAAACATTGATTATGCTTACGATCTTGCCCCTCATATTAATGACAAAGAAATACCAATTTATGGACTTGTCGCCAATATTGTACCAGAGGAAGAAGATACCCCAATCAACTTGAAAGACAGAGCTAAAGGATATGTTGAATGCATCCGTCAGGCACAGATTCAGGGGCCTTACTGCTTCGCTGGTTGGTCTGTTGGGGGGTCTATCGCCTATGAAATGGCCTGCCAAATGATTGCGGAAGGTGAAGCCGTGCGTTTTGTTGGGCTTCTTGACTCCCATGCCAGCTACGAAGATACCTTCACACAGGCGGATAAAGAGGCTGGATTTGTTTTTGATGAAACAATCCTTTTCGTGGAAAACATACCAGAAAACCTCCCTGATAACCTGCAAAAGGCAATCGATGAACTGGTGCTTAAACGTGATTTCAAGGCATTATTAATATTGGCGCAAGAGAACAATTTGCTGCCAAATGGTATTACTCCTGAAAATGTCAGACAGCACCTGCTCCTGTATCACAATATCTCGGTTGCGGCTAATTATCATGTCCCATCGGTATGCCCTGCCAACGTTAACATCACCCTATTCAGGGCAACAGAACAAGAAACTGACACTGCAAATAGTGTCAGTCTCGGCTGGCATAAGGTCATTCCACAAGCACAGTTAACCATTATTGATATCAAGGGTACTCATCTCTCCATTATGCAACAACCTGATATTCAATTTGTTGGTAAAGCATTGCTTAATGAAATAACAAGCAAAAAAGACGCTTAAGATATTTAAGAGCACCCGTTTATACGGGTGCTCTTATTAGTCAAATCCGCCAGATATCAAATCTTGAAGTCTAAAAATTGTGACCCTTCTGCCCCTCTGGCACGATAACCCGTAATATAGTCTGATGGAACCGGGGTTGCGAATGTTGCTTCAGATGTTCTCTTCGGCATCATTGCAATAAATTGTGAAGAAGCCACATTATCCCCTGTCAGCAGTAATTTGGGGGCACTTACTGGCATAATCCTCCCCACCGTTGCTGTTCCCATCACCCCCGGCGTAATCGGCATTTCTTTCATTCCCGGAATTTCTACTTTATAAAGGTAGTTACGTGTTCCCGCATATCCACCTGATTCAAGATCTGTACCAAATGAAACAAAATCAGGGTTTGGTGATCTCACATGATTTTGAGATAGTGTCCCGCCATCTTGGCTGAAATTTGTTTTGAATCTATCTTTGATTGTGTCTGCTGAATCTGCGCTTCTTGGATAAAAACCGCCTGCTTGGCGGATTTGGTCAGGGCTTCTGTCATCTGCCCGATAGAAAGTCATTGCATCTTCGGCTTTCCAGGCTTTGGCTGCTGCGGGGGCTCCGCGTCCCGATAACCCTTCCTGCTGGATCCGATATAACCGACCCCGTGCTTCCTGAATGGCATTTTTCGTATTCTTGGCGAACTTACCGGCACTTTTTGCCAGATCAGTGGTTAATCCGACGAAACCGGTCGCCATCGATACCCAGCCTAATGCAGAAGAGGCTTCCGGGCTGGCATCCTCTAATGCACCACTGACAATTGCCGTGACATCGGAAACTGCCGCTACTGAGCCGGTGACAAGAGAGGTTGTACTCGCCGCCGCGACAGCCGCCATCACGCCACCGGCAGCCGCAATGGCAGCACCGGCAGTGAATATCGTCGCCAATAAGCCAATAACACCCATCGCGATCCCGGCAATTGCCTGACTGCTGATATGACCTGTTGGATCAAGGCGATTAATGGGGTCATTCAGACAATAGGCATATGGGTTAATCCCTCCCGCACCGAATGGGCTGAAACTATCCGGGCTGTTAAAGCGCCTTAAAACCGGATTATAAGTACGGTAACCATTACCTAAGTGATACATGCCACTGACAGGGTCAGCACGTTGACCATTAAATCCGACAGGTAACGATGCGCTGCTTCCTTCACCATAAGGTGTCCAGCCGTGCAGTTCTCCACCTTGTCCTGTTGGTTGGGACCATAACAGGCTGTTGTGTTGATCACCATTCAACAGTGTTAACTCATCATTCGCGGCAACGCCAAGACACTGTTGATCCAGCTTAACCAGACGAGATGTTTCATTTTGCTCAACCTGCACTTCGTTAACTAATTCAGTGCCGCGATAATACAGTTCATGCAGATTATTCTGATTAATATTTTGTGTCACCATGCGGTTGAACGCATCGTAACCATATTCACAGCCAGTATCATCCTGCTGAACACGAGTCAGCCGCCCTAAAGCATCATAAGTCAGTGTGCGTCCGGCCTCATCTTTGAGCATACGGCCATTAGCGTCATAAGATAAGGCAATTTCAGACGGATAGCCTGGGTGGGAATGTGTGACTCTCGTTAGCTGGGTTGGGTCATCAGTATTTTCATACCAATAACTTGCGATATCTTTTGAATCATCAGGCTGTGTTGTGACAACTTGCGACACATTATTCAAAGCATCGTAGCTATACGTTTGTTCAGCAATCGGCATACCGTAACTATCAGAGAGGTACTGCCCGCTGGCCTGATAGCGGGTCATTCGGCCACAAATATCATACTCCCAGTTTTCTGTACGAACAGCGTTTCCGTCCTGAGAGGTTTCTCTTGTCGCCAATTGACCATTTTCACGCCATGATTGTGAGAGTTTGATACTACTTCCCTGATTATTCAGTATCTCCCTGCTGATTTCTCGCCCAAAGTCATCGTAACCCAATATGGTCTGTAAACTCTCTTGTGTTTGTGTATTTTGAGTGAGTTGGGACACTTGTTGCCCTAAAGGATCATAACCCAGCGCACAGTTCAAGCTATCATCGTGTATTTGAGTGATCTGGCCGACTGAGTTTCGAGTGTAATAAGTGGTTTTTTGTGAAATATCGGTAAAGTTTATAAGCTGCCCCATCAGAGTCCATTGATAAGCGGTTTCTTTTAACGTCTCTGTCTGATTATAAAATTGTTCCGCAGAAAGTTTTCCGGCACCATTCCAATGGTTAACAGTGCGTTGCCCCCCTGATACATCTGCGGATACGCAAAGCCCGGTGATGCGATCATAAGTAAACTGTTGTGTTATACCATTAGCCGTAAACTGATTAACGACGTTATTCAGTTCGGGAATATAAGTGTATTCTAATTGCTCACCGGCTGGTGTGATGACTTGCGCAGGCTTTGTTGCCCCGCCTTCATAATGATATTGATATAATCGTCCTCCACTGACACGCTCAGTCAGTCGGCCAAGGCTATCAAATTGCTGTGTACCCAAATCCCAGGTTTTAATTTCACTCTGCGCATTTTTGCCTTTCACTGAAATAGCACTAATATAATTTCCGGTTAAATACGGTGCATAAGTGATGTTCACTTCGGTGTTATCAGGTTGAATCTGTTTTATGACGCGATGGTAGTCATCATAAATACGCGTTACAACTGCTCCGACTTCATTGATTTCCTGATATAAACGCCCTAAGCCATCATAAACAAAGTGCCGTTGCCCGTCTTCTGTACCTGAAACTGTGGTGCGTGAGAGGGTTAAAGGCCTATGGTTAACATCATAAGTAATTGTTACATGGCCACTTTCACTATTTTCCGAATTTGATTGCCCTGTTTTATAAACGATACTTTGCATATCAACCGGATGATTGATCTGATGATTGGTTGTGCCATCGCTATACTGCGTGACAGCGAGGCTACTCCAGCCATCATATTGGTTTTCTGCTGTCACAGAATGGCTGTTTTTTGGCTGCGCATCATCAGGCCAGTCGTAGCCGGTGCCCGTGTTGATTTCACCCAATGAGTTAAATTGGTAATTTTTGATCTCAAACCACTTCCCTTCGTTCACTTCCATTTTTTGTTGCTGAATCAGGTTCCCTAAACCATCAAAATGGTGACGGATGGCATTTCCCTTCGCATCAATTTCCGTTGTTAACAGCGATTGATTTGAGAATTCATATTGCCAGCGTGTTTTATTTTCATAGGATGAATCAGGGTTATAAGTACGGGAGATAATCCGCCCTAATACATCGTATTCATAATGGGTTTCAACTTGCTGCACATTTTTTTCATTGAGTAAAAGTCCTTTTTTCGCACAATAGTTGCGTGAAAATGAAGTTTGGATATTGTCATAGCCTGTCAATGTGCTGGTTTGAGCTAATACATCTTCACTGACCTGAGAATCAATATGTTGGGACGATTGATAGCTATCACTCGATTCAGAATAAATAATATTATTTGTTCCGGTTATTCTGCCGAATTCCTGACTATTGAGCTGAGACTGATATTCAGTCGTGTTCTGATGAAGACGTTTATTATCGCTATAAAATGCTTCCGAAATCTGAACAATAAAAGAGGAATCACCTATTGTCGCATAGGTATAGCGGGTTTCCTGTATAGGTGGAGTGGGTATACCGGGTATTTGCATAGAAACAGTGGCAGAACTTTTCATAAACCGGACAAAGTTATTGGGTTCTGGCGGGCATCCTTCTTCACCTTCGGCTTTATACCAGCTGACTTCTGTTCTTGTACCATCAGGCGTAATTTTCAGCGTAAGGTTGCCATATTCATCAAATTCAGTTGTGGTAATTTCTGTTCGCTGATTCTGATCAGCATCGATATAAATGATCGAGCTCTGTTTAGGCAGAAGAAACTGTTTAGGTTGATCATCAAAGAAAACCCCCTTTTCAGCGTAATAATCAGTCGTATTTTCTGTTACACACGCCTGACGTTCATGGCGTTCATTGATTAATAAGTGATAGTTGTTATAGGAACGCTGAATTGAAATAGCCGGTTTTCCTTGTTCATCGAGAAAATATTCTGTTGAACCATAAATATAATCTGTCAATGTTGTATAGGTATAATCACTATCTGCACTCCAATGACCAAAATCACCGGCATAACCTAAATAATTCGTTGTGGTATATTCATAATTTTTAATATTAGCGGGCTGACCACCTCCCGGTAGCTGCGTAAATTCAATCACATAAGGTAAAGGCGCCAAGCCGGAATTATCCGGGAATTGCATTCCTTCCGTCGAGTTGTAAACCACTTTTTCTTCTTTACCCGTCGGATATTTTACTGAAGTAATGGCATTGATACTTCCTCCGGGGCCAACATATTCGTAACCGAATTGCCATGAAAGAGGAGAATCATTATCGTGAAGTAATACTTCAGTAAGTTGTTCACTTCCCAGTAAAACAAATTCTAGCTGATAACTATCAGGTGTTTCAGGCCATAAGGTTAAAATGACAGAATTATCATAATTGAAAGAGCATAACGTTCTAAGTTCATCTTTTACGGTGAATAACTGAATAAATTGCCCGGTGTATGACCAGTTAAGTGTAATTTTCCGCCCGATGGGGGATTGGATCAGATCCGCGGCATAAAAATTGCCCCCGATTAAGGACAGATGCTCATAAGTCCCATTTTTATATTGAATATCATAACCTGCACTTTCATTTTCACCATTGGTAAACGAGAATTGGAAGTTATCAATTTTTTTATCACGGGCATCAGTTGTACCGGGGACGATTTTATAGTTTTCCCCTGTACTTAGCTGTAATTGATTCGTGCTGCTATTAAAAATCGTTTGCCCTAACGTAAAACCAATTCCTAATCCCTGATTCATATTCTCCAGAGGAGAATAATTTAACGATAATTTTAATTCAGGCCCTAATAAATTATTTGCCGTCACTTTCATTAGAGGAAGGCTTAAATTATATAACCCTGTACGAGGATCAACGCCACCTTCTGAGGCACTGAGGAAGTTAAAAGCTTGAGTGTTAAAACTATTATTCATGTTTCATACCTTAACTTTTAATTTTAATAAATCATGCTCTTTATACAAAGAGCATGATGTTTCAATTACGATTCAAATGAGAGATGATTTATATCATTTAACTAATTGTTTATGCCGCCAGACAGAATCAATTCTTTTTCTCCATTTCTCTGTAAAAGGCATATAGACACTCTTACCCGGTGGTAAATGATGAAGAAGCATGTTATCTTCAGTATAGATACCCGCATGTTTTAATATTGAATCAGGAATATCAAATATCAGCATATCATCAATTTTAATATCATCAATATTGACTTGAATAAATCCTTCGTTTGGCGATTTATCAGCAAAAATATTGGGATTGCTATAATAATCATTTCGCAAATAGTCAGATAAGATAATTCCTTTGGAATGATAATAATCGCGAATTAAAGAATAACAATCGTATTTTCCCAAAATATAAGGACGGCCTTCAAAAGAAAAATGCGTTTCTGGATCAATATTTACACAGCGACCACTTGGCCATAATACGACAATAGAACAAAGACCCAGCTGATTACTCTGTTCCTGATACATTGATAAATCGTCAGCATTGTCATCACAATGAGTAAAAATCATATGACTGACAACTCCCATGCTGCTCCCTATATTTAGGGCATTTTCAGGAAGCAAAGAAGATTCTTTCTGGTTTAGTGCTTTATTTTCAAAAAATTCATAATGAATATTTAATGTATCAACTTCACTTTCAGTATGTAAATTGATAATCAAGCCACAAGTCATTAAAGGAAGATTTTTTTCAATTTCTTCACATACCATTTGTGGTAAGTGATTTTGAATACAGATATCGTCTTTCATTCTTAGGTTTCCTTTGCATGTTCTTTGTTTTATATTTTTATTAACCCATACCTTGTATTTTTAGGTTATCCCCATCTTGGGCAATAATAGGCTTTGATTTATTACCATATTGATCGTAGATAGTGACTGACGTAGTGCCTTTCGAGGAATATCCGGTAGGAACGGTACAGGTAGCATGGATCGCGGAAAAACAAATACCTTTTTGTCTATTTATATTTCCAGAAACACCAAATGTATATTTACCAAAAACAATACTGACTGATTTTTTCATCTCGCCTTTTCCATACTCGGCAGAAAAATCAAACCCCTGACAAACCCACCAGCCGCTATAATCACTCGTGAAACGATATCCAGAGCTGTTATTAGATTCTATTTTGACGATACGATAGCCTTCTTTCTGGATATCTAAGTAAAAATTTCGCCACACTACATTATAAAGAATTGCACCTTGATCACTTGAATTACTTAAAGATTGGTCGTCTAGATTAAATGAAAAATCACCTGTCTGATAACTATAAGGTGTTAAAGCAGAAACGGTAACATTAGCAGGTTTAACAAATTTCGAACCTGTACCATTTGGTCCATTTGGTGTATTGGTGCCAGTTTTCGTTGTATTGAATGTACCAATAGTAGGAATATTAATCCCTGCGGCAAATACTTTTCCATCACTGGGACTTTTAGAATAAATATATAACTTAAGATAATTATAACCGACAGAGCCGTCATCAGAAGGTGTAAAGAAACTACTGGCATTAGAATAATTCACTGCGGTTGTATAATCATTTTCATTATAAGAGTAATTCCAGGTGCTGCTGCTTCCATTATTGCTAATCCCATCACCAGTCGTATAGTCGCATAAAAAAATGCTGTTTTTCAAATCATCCTGTGTCATCGTCACGGGTTTATCATTTTCATCGATTATTTTAACACCAACAATAATCTCTACCTGATTTAATCCATTACCGTAAATTTTCGCATTATTAGATGTACTTCCAGTAAAAGCGATTGTTAAATCATCAAGTCTTTTGAAATTGTCATAATAAGACATGGTAACTCCCTTAGTGCTATTAATCTTAACGGAGTAATGAATGGATTCATTCATCTTGCAACGAGTAGTATTTGATTTTTTATTTTATTTTAAAATTTATTTTTTATTGTTTATCATTAAAAATAAAAAATCATAAAAGTAACTTATTGAATTATATAAATGAATTGAAAGAAATTAATTTTTATGCAATTGCAATATAATTTAAATCAATTTCCGTTGTGTCTTTGCATATGATTTCATTTGAAATCATATCTAATGCATTTTATTAAGCAAAGTTACCATTGTTAATTTATTTTATCTGTCACATTATTTTAATAGATAGACTCATAAAATAAAAATAATTAAAAATAAGGGAGATATATTTTAAATATATCTCTCCCTCTTTAAATCATTGTTTAATTCTCTATAAAGAGAGTCATATAAACGATAAAATATACTAGGACAGTTCCGTTTGCTTGTTACGCGATAACCAAAGGGACAGTGCTTTCAAAGAATCCGGAGTAAATTCATCACAACGGGCTGTAATTTCTTCTGGTGTTAACCAGTAAACCGCTGTTACTTCTTCTTCCTGTAATGCAAATGGGCCATGAGTCACACAACTGAACAGGCCACCCCATATACGACAAGTTTGCTCTTCATAATAAAAAATGCCATGTTCGGCAAAAGGAATACCTGCAACCCCCAGCTCCTCCTCAGCTTCTCGACGAGCGGCATCCAGCAGAGTTTCCCCTGTCATAACGACCCCACCTGCCGTTGCATCCAATTTTCCCGGATAAAAATCTTTTGTTTCTGTACGATGCTGAACCAGAATTTTTCCCATACCATCATGCACTACAATATAAGTAGCGCGATGCCTCAAGTTCTGCGCTCTCATCTGTTGGCGAGTCGATTGCGCAATCACTCGATTGTCTTCATTAACGATGTCAATCCATTCAATATTTGCTGATTTTTCTTGCACCATCCTAAAAACCTTTTATTAATGAGTTGTATGCCAGTTTTTACTGTAATGCCCCGGTTAAGGAGGCTAAAACAGATAAGAATTACCATAATTGACTAAAATAAATCCACCAACGCTATCACAAGAAATTTATAACATTTTACAGACAAACGATGGTAATGTAATACCGCTATATTTTTCAGTGAGTTATTATTAACGGAGTTTATATGATAGACCTATATTATGCCCCTACTCCAAATGGCTATAAAATTACCCTCTTTCTCGAAGAAACCGGTATTCCTTACACTCTTCATCCCATCAATATCAGCACTGGAGAGCAGTTCAAACCTGAATTTCTTGCCATTGCACCCAATAACAAGATCCCGGCTATTGTCGATCATCAACCCGCCGACGGCGGAGAACCTGTCTCCATCTTCGAATCAGGGGCCATTTTATTTTATCTGGCAAACAAAACAGATCGGCTATTAAGCAAAGACTTACGTGAACGTACCGAACAATTGCAATGGCTATTTTGGCAAGTTGCTGGCTTCGGCCCAATGCTCGGTCAAAATCACCACTTCAATCGCTATGCCCCAGAAGTTGTACCTTACGCCATTCAACGCTATGTGGAAGAATCAAAACGTTTATATAAGGTGCTAAATACCCAACTGGAAAAAACGGCCTACCTTGGAGGAAATGAATACAGCATCGCAGATATTGCTACTTACCCATGGGCGAAATGCCATGAACACCAAAAAGTCGATTTGCAGGATTATCCTGCGGTTGCAAAATGGTTGGATAAGATCAGTCAACGCCCTGCGACCCAAACAGCCTATAAAGATGCCTGAATCAGATACATGTAAAAAATTCAGTTAATGGCGATATATTTCACCACAAAACTTGACATTGTTAACAGATAACAGCATGTTTCGCTACCATTTAAGCCATTCCTTGTTATAGTCAATATGCAATTGTCTATTATTATCTCAGGGGGTGGCTATGCGTATTTTAATTACGGGAGGAACAGGGTTGATTGGTTGTCGCTTGACCCGCCAATTACTTTCGCTCCCCCACTCCATCACCATTTTGAGTCGCTCACCACAAAAGGTCTATTCTCTGTTTTCTGATCGCGTTGAATGTTGGACAACGCTAAATGAGCTGCGCGATCTAAACGGTTTTGATGCCGTGATCAATCTTGCCGGCGAACCTATTGTCAATAAACGATGGACACCGAAGCAAAAAGAAATACTTTGCCAAAGCCGCTGGCTACTCACAGAACAGCTGAGCAAACTAATCAAAACCAGTGAATCTCCACCATCTGTATTTATTTCTGGTTCAGCCGCCGGCTATTACGGTGATCAGGGACAATCGGTGGTTACCGAAAATGATCCTCCTCACAATGAATTTGCCCATCAGCTTTGTGAACGTTGGGAGCAACTTGCTTTACAAGCCAAAAGCGACAAAACCCGTGTATGCTTGTTACGTACAGGTATCGTGCTGGCTCCGGAAGGTGGGGCACTGCAAAAAATGCTGCCGCTGTTTCGGTTAGGTTTAGGTGGGGCAATCGGTAGTGGCAAGCAATACATGCCCTGGATACACATTGATGACATGGTTAATGGTATCTATTACCTACTGGCATCACCTGAGTTATATGGTCCTTTTAATATGACATCCCCTTATCCTGTTCATAATGAGCATTTCAGTTCCACACTCGCAAGTGTTTTACATCGCCCTGCCTTTATGCGCATTCCTGAATTTGTATTGAAAGCAATGATGGGGGAAGCCGCAGAATTAGTTTTAGGTGGCCAACAAGCCATTCCAGAGAAACTGGAAAAAGCCGGATTTGGCTTCCGTTATTTTCAATTAGAAGAAGCCTTGCAAGATGTGATAAAAGCAAAAAACAATCCTTGCTAATTTGATATATCTGCCGATTTGATGAGGTGCTGCTGTGTTCTGTTTACAGCAGCATTTCTTCTTATTATTAAGAGAACAGTTTATTTAGATAAAAACGCATTCAGATAAAAACAATGCCGGGATATTAAAATTAAACTGGAATCTTATAATCTTGGAAGATCAATAAGGGATAGAGTGACCCTGAAAATAATTATAAAGTTCGTGTTGAAGAGCAAGTCAATAATTTCATTTTCTTGGAAAATGAAATTACCTTCACGACAGAAGATGAGCTAAGGTATTGGCAATGCCGTAACATAAAAATGTTATGTTGCGGCACTCATGTTTCCAATACTAAAGAAATCGGAAAGATCAAAATTTCAAGGAAAAACAAAGGAAGAGGGATTAATCGAATAGAAATCATTCTAATAGATTAAACGTTATTCCTATCTAAGATTGTAACTAAGATTACTGAGGTTAAGTGCTATACCCAATGGGTCTAGCACCCTGCCAGCGGCTGAACAGATCTTCTGGCAAATCAATATTGAACTGATCCAACACACGATTAACCGTTTGGTCAATGATATCCTGAATATGTTCAGGGCGATGATAAAAGGCGGGAACAGGCGGCATTATCACCGCCCCGATTTCTGCGGCCTGCGTCATTAATCTCAGGTGCCCCAAGTGTAAGGGGGTTTCTCTCACCCCCAGCACTAACTTGCGATTTTCTTTCAGAACAACATCTGCGGCACGGGTGATTAAACCGTCAGTGTAACTATGCACAATCCCTGATAGGGTTTTTATTGAACAAGGTAAAATCACCATCCCCAATGTTTTAAAGGAACCAGAGGAAATGGATGCAGCAATATCACGATTATCATGCACAACATCAGCCAACGCCTGTACATCTCGCAGGGAATAGTCTGTCTCCAATGCCAGTGTCTGCCGAGCTGATTGGCTGATCACTAAATGCGTTTCAATGCCTTTTACTGGCTGCAAAACTTGCAGTAACCTGACACCATAAATCGCACCACTTGCCCCGGTCAGCCCGACAATCAATTTCTTCATGTTTTCCTCTGAGATTCTGACTATAACTAAATGATAATAAGAATATTATCCTTCATTATATATTTCCAGATTCTCTATTTCGCCCTGTCCACGTACTTTCATGGCATCGTCTTTACGCAAGTTTTCCAGATAGTCGAGGTAAATCTGGTCAATGTCTTTCGTGACATAAATACCATCGAATACGGAGCATTCAAATTTTTCAATATCAGGGTTTTCTTCCCGTACAGCCTGAACAAGATCTTGGAGGTTTTGATATATCAGAGCATCAGCACCAATGATCTGGCGAATTTCATCCACTTCCCGCCCGTGGGCAATCAATTCATTGGCATTCGGCATATCAATGCCATAAACATTCGGGAAACGAACTTCCGGTGCTGCCGAAGCAAAATAGACTTTCTTGGCTCCAGCTTCACGCGCTAATTCAACAATTTGTTCAGACGTGGTTCCACGCACAATGGAATCATCCACCAGCAAAACATTTTTACCCCGGAATTCAGCACGATTGGCATTCAGTTTGCGACGAACCGATTTACGTCGTTCCTGTTGACCCGGCATAATAAAAGTACGCCCGACATAACGATTTTTGACAAAGCCCTGGCGATAGGGTTTATCCAGAATGTGGGCGATTTCCAGGGCGATGTCACAAGACGTTTCCGGTACGGGAATAACAACATCAATATGCAAGTCTTCCCATTCACGGGCAATTTTTTCACCCAGTTTCCTTCCCATCCGTAATCGTGCGTTATATACCGAAATTTTGTCAATAAAGGAATCCGGACGAGCGAAATAAACAAATTCGAACAGACAAGGGGTTAATGATGGATTTTCTGCACATTGGCGAGTAAACAATTGCCCGTTTTCAGTGATATAAATCGCCTCACCAGAAGCCACATCACGCAGGAACTCATAACCCAATGTGTCCAGTGCCACACTTTCTGATGCCACCATGTATTCATTACGACCATCTTCCAAGGTTTTTTTGCCCAGCACCAGAGGACGAATACCATGCGGGTCACGAAAAGCGACTAATCCATGCCCAATGATCATGGCAACACAAGCATAAGCACCACAAATTTTTTTGTGCATTTTTGCGACTGCTGAAAAAATATCATCAGGCTCTAATGGAAAATATGGAAACTGGGTTAACTCATTAGCAAAAACATTCAGTAGGATTTCAGAATCTGAAGTGGTATTGACATGACGGCGGGCATTTTCAAACAGCATTTTTTTTAATTCATGTGCGTTTGTAAGATTGCCGTTATGCGCCAACGTGATACCAAAAGGAGAATTCACATAAAAAGGTTGCGCTTCAGATGCACTGGAACTGCCCGCCGTAGGGTAACGAACATGTCCAATTCCGATGGTTCCCTGTAAACGTAACATGTGCCGCGTTTCAAACACATCTTTGACCAACCCATTAGCCTTACGTAAACGAAACCCATTGTTACCATCAATAGTTGCAATGCCTGCTGCATCTTGTCCACGGTGCTGAAGCACCGTTAATGCATCATAAATCGACTGGTTAACCGGTGTAAAACCGACGATACCGACAATACCGCACATGTAGCCTTTCCTCATCAGCTAAGCGGAGAGCATTATCTCTCCGGCAGGAAACTCGACGCACTTTGTAGGTAGTCAAAAAACCACCTGATGATTTGACTGAATTGTGGGATCAATTGTGATTGTTGCCAATCCTGACTTTTGGGAAGTGGCGTGAAAGAATCTGCAATAAACAAAATAGCAGACACAATCAAGACGCCGCGCAAGGCCCCAAAACAGATCCCCAGAACCCGATCAGTACCTGACAGGCCAGTTCGCTGAACAAGTGAACCAATTACATAGTTTACTACCGCGCCAACAATCAGTGTTGCAATGAATAAGATAGCAATCGCTATTCCATTACGCACCAGTTCATCTTCAAGACGGGTAAAATACGCCGCCAAGTAAGTATAGAAGTGGCTTGCGACAAAGAAAGCACAGCCCCACGTTATCAGGGAGAGCGCTTCGCGAACAAAACCACGGATCAAGCTAACCAGTGCCGAGAAACCAATGATGGCAATAATCGTATAATCAATCCAGACCATATTTTAATCCAAAAACAGGCTCCCAACATTCAGGTCGGGCGCATTCTAACAGAAAACGAAAACGTTTGCGTAGTAGATTTATCACTCCACTGAAAATTATTTTCGGTAAGTAAACAAACTGCATTCGCTGTGATGGGTCAATCTTTAACTGCTGTTTCCACAATGGAAAATCACCTGTCATACTTAACCCTTATAAACTCCATGGTAGAGCTTGTGGTGTGATCATGGGAAGCTTTCAGCTCCCCACGAAGCGCCAATTGGTTATGGCTTATAGTTTTTGATCTGTCCTTGTAACCCCGTGATTTCCCTTAATTCGGATAAAATGGATTCCAGCTTCTGCCTTGACGCATTCGGCCCAACATAGATTCGTGTTAACTGCCCCTGTACCGGAGAAGAAGGGACTGTATATACCTGATGCCCCGAAAGGCGCAATTTCGCCAATATCTCATCAACTTTACCCGCATTTTTTAATGCGCCAAGTTGAACAACATATGCTGTTGCCTGAGGAGCTTGCTCTACTGACTTCAATTTAGTTTCTGGTTTATTTTCAATACGAGGTTCAGGTTTGACCGGTGGTTTAATTTCCTCTTTCCGCTGAGGCGGTATTTCTCGTGGAGGAAGTACCTCTCGTGGAGGAGATATTTCGGATTTCACCGTAGACGGCATGCCTGTGTCTGACGCTTGATCCTGTAGTTGCATTGTTTCCGCAGCACCTTTAGACGGTGTGGGCGGCATGTTTTGTGTCAATGGTGGGATCGAGTCAATATTCTCTTCATTACCCGATTTTGGCACCAAAGGAATCGAAGCAAATTTACCGTCGTTATATTTCTTGTCGCTATCAAAAACTATAGGCAGGACAATCACACTCAATGCAACAAGAACGATGGTTCCAACCAAGCGATTTTGAAATTTACTGGCCATCTTCCTTGCCCCCCTCCAATGTCTCCATAACATGCGCGACAGTGTGGAAAGAGCCACAAACCACTATGATATCTTGCACCGATGCATCTTCTATGGCCTGCTGCCACGCTGCCTCCACGTTGGAGAATGTGCGGGCGAGCATAAGATGCCCAGACAAGACTCCAGCTTCTGCTCCCCTCTGTTCATGTAATGATGCACAGTACCATTCATCAATCTGTTGAGAAAGACAAGCAAGCGTACCCGCAATGTCTTTATCTCCCAACATGCCAACTACACCACGAATTTTACTGTCTGCTGAACGAGGCAGTTCTGCCAATTTTTGTACCAGATAGCCTGCTGCATGTGGATTATGGGCAACATCCAAAATGATCAGCGGGTTTTCCCTGACAATTTGGAAACGCCCCGGCAATTGGGCATTTCTCAGTCCTGCATGGATTGCCTGTTCATTAATGGCTCGGCTGACTTTGTCATCCTGCTGCAACAAACAGTGGATCACTCCCATCGCAGTTGCAGCATTCGCCAACGGAAGATTGGGTAAAGGCAACTCATTGAAATGCCGGTTATCGCTTAGCCAATTCCAGCTATTTTTATTTTGTGAGAAGTGCCAATCAACATCGCGACGAAAGAGCTTCGCCCCCAATTCATCCGCAACATCAGCAATTGACTGAGGCATATCATGCTCACCTACAACAGCAAAATGCCCGCGACGAAAGATGCCGGCTTTTTCACGACCAATGTGTTCGCGATCAGCACCCAGCCAATCGGTATGATCCAATGCAATGCTGGTGATTGCTGCAATATCAGCATCAACGATATTGGTGGCATCCAGACGACCACCCAACCCAACTTCCAAAATCACAACATCAAGATCAGCTTCTTTAAACAGCTGTAATGCTGCCAATGTTCCGTATTCAAAATAAGTTAATGAGATGTCGCCACGCTGGGCCTCAATCTCTGCAAATACACGACAGAAATCTTGTTCCGTTGGTTCTTTACCCTGAATACGTACTCTCTCAGTGTAGCGAACCAAGTGTGGGGAGCTATATACACCGACCTTAAGCCCTGCTGCCAGAAAAACAGATTCAAGGGTATGGCAAGTAGTTCCCTTGCCATTGGTGCCTGACACCGTGATGATTTTGGGTGCTGGGTTCAATAAGCCTAATTGGCGACCAAGTTTACCTACACGCTCAAGCCCCATATCAATGGCTTTGGCATGCAGGTTTCCTAAGTAGGAAAGCCACACCATCAGCGGCGACGTGGCTTGAGGAATTTGCAAAATATCAGACATCTTCTTTATTAGGATTGATGTTTATATCAGCTTCGACCTCAGTAGATTCAACAACGTCTTCTTCTACTGACTCTGCTTTTGTGCCCGGCTGCGGTTTGTGAGTCAACATTGCAAGCAGACTGGCAACTTTATCACGCATTTCCGTACGAGGTACAATCATGTCAATCGCGCCTTTCTGCAATAAGAACTCACTGCGTTGGAAACCTTCCGGCAATTTTTCACGCACGGTCTGCTCGATTACGCGAGGACCCGCAAAACCAATCAATGCCTTAGGCTCAGCGATATTGATATCACCAAGCATTCCCATACTTGCTGTCACCCCACCCATTGTTGGATTGGTCAGAACGCAAATATAAGGTAAACCACGATCTTGCATTCTCGCCAGCGCAGCGCTGGTTTTTGCCATCTGCATCAGTGACATCAGGGCTTCTTGCATACGAGCCCCACCACTGGAAGCAAAACAGACGAATGGGCAGCTATCTTCCAGTGCTTGTTCGACAGCACGGACAAAACGGGCACCAACAACAGAACCCATTGAACCGCCCATAAAATTAAATTCAAAGGCACCTGCCACAACAGGCATATTATGCAGCTGACCTTTCATCACGATCAGCGCATCTTTTTCTTGCGTCTGCTTCTGAGCAGCAGCTAAGCGATCTTTGTATTTTTTGATATCGCGGAATTTCAGGATATCTTTAGGTTCCAGCTCACTGCCTAATTCTGTGCCAGTGCCTTCATCCAAAAATGAATTCAATCTATTACGGGCTGAAATGCGCATGTGATGGTCACATTTGGGACACACTTCAAGATTACGCTCTAATTCAGCACGATAAAGTACCTGACCACAACTATCGCATTTTGTCCAAACTCCTTCAGGTATGTTTGCCTTACGAGTTTGCATAATTTTGCTTTTATTTAGAATCTTTTCAATCCAGCTCATTAATGAACCTTTCCGTCTGAATCTGGCTGCTGCCAGCTTTTGTTTTACGTGCCATTAAACCACAATGCTATTGCAGTGTGGATAAAAAACTGCTCAAACCTGTTTACGGTTATCTACTATCTATCTACTGTACTACCTGCCGCTTTTTTTGATGCAGCACGGCGATGACGCCAAACTTCTATTACACCGGGCAGAATAGAAATAAAGATTATTGCAACAATCAATAATTTCAGATTTTCCTGTATAACTGGCATATCACCGAATAAATAACCCGCATAAGTGAATAATAGCACCCAGATAAATGCACCGATTACATTATAAGCAGCAAAGTGGCGGTAAGACATTTTCCCCATCCCTGCAACAAACGGTGCAAACGTTCTAATAATTGGCACAAACCGAGCCAAAATTATTGCTTTCCCGCCATGTTTTTCATAAAACTCATGAGTCTTCTCTAAATAACTCAGGCGAAAAATTTTTGAATTTGGATTAGTGAACAGTTTCTCACCAAAAATTCTACCGATGGTATAGTTTACAGCATCGCCAATAATCGCGGCTGTAATCATCAAGGCTACCATGATGTGTACATTAAGATCGTTGGAATCTAATGCGGATAGTGCACCAGCCACGAATAGCAAGGAATCTCCCGGCAAAAATGGCGTAACTACCAAACCTGTTTCACAAAATACGATCAGGAATAAAATGCCATATACCCAACTACCATAATCCCTAACCAATTCCTTCAAGTGAGCATCAATGTGTAAAATAAAATCGACAATGAATTTCGCAAAATCAACAAAATGAGTCAAAAACTCCATAATATTCCTCGTTATGACCAAACATCCTTGTCATTATCCGAAAATGTCAGATTAAATCATTCGCCAGAAGCTAAATCATTTTCCAGAAATAGCGGCCCCATAATGGGTTCAGGTAAACCAAAACACGCAGGATAATCCACGGCAACTAAATATAAGCCCTCAGCCTTAGCTGTTGCTGCCGCTTTTGTTCGATCTTTCAGTGCCAATAATTCAGCCATCCAGCCAATGTCCTGATTACCACAGCCAATCTCCAGCAAGCTGCCGACAATATTGCGTACCATGTGATGAACGAAAGCATTTGCCTTAATGTCCACAACAATATAATGCCCGTGCCGACTAACGTTAATATGCATTATATTACGCCACGGTGAATTGGACTGGCACTGCACCGCCCTGAAAGAAGTAAAATCATTTTCTCCTAACAGGCTCTGTGCAGCTTCATGCATTTTTTTCTCATCCAATGGATAATGAAAATGTGTAACACCCCTCGCCAATACCGCCGGACGATAGCGATGGTTGAAAATCACATAGCGATAACGGCGAGCTGTTGCGCTGAAACGAGCATGAAATTCATCATCCACCGTTTTGACCCAACGTACTGCAATAGCTGGTGGTAAATGCGTATTCACCCCCATTGTCCATGCAGCATCTTTGCGTTGCGCTGAGGTTTCAAAATGGACGACCTGCCCGGTTGCGTGTACCCCTGCATCTGTTCTGCCCGCACAGAAAACTGCAACTGGCTCATTAGCTACTTTCGACAGGGCTTTTTCCAAACATTCCTGTACACTTTTCACTTCTTGCTGGCGTTGCCAACCATAATATCGACTGCCGTCATATTCAATCCCCAGTGCAATTTTCACTTTCTTTGCCTCTGGCACAGACTGACTCAGCTCTGTATCAGACATCAGTAAAATTGCTCCTGCACCAGTTTTTCTGCAATTTCAACCGCCATTAATGCGCCACCAAAACGGATATTATCGGCAACTGACCAAAATTGCAGCATTTCGGGCATACCGTAATCATTGCGCAGGCAACCTATGCTCAAACCATCATTGCCTGAAGCATCTGTTACCTGAGTCGGATAATCACCTTCTTCTGAGACTTTAATTTCTTCAAAGCGTTCAAATTCACCACGAGCTTCTTCTATACCAACCGGGCGCAGTGTTTCCACACTTACCATCTGTGCTATTCCATAGAAAACAGAAGACTGGACACAGCTTACAGAAACAGGCAACCCTTCATCCTGCAATATCCGGCGAACCTGATCGACAATACGGCGTTCTTCACGCACTGTACCTTCTGCATCAGGTAATAAAGGCAACAAGTTAAAAGCCAATTGTTTAATGAAACGCCCTTCATCCGGTGGAATGCCATTTAATAAGCGAGCACTCTGCCCTGCCAGTTCATCAATAGCTGCTTTGCCATGGACGGAAACCGGCAATATATTGGTCAACTGTAAACGGGCAATTCCAGCCGCATCGATCAATGGCTTGATGGCGGTCAGAACCTGACTTGTTGAACTATCTGCCACCGCAATGATATTACGGTTACGATATTCAGCCAATGCGTGTGAGTTAACGCCAGGAACAACCAAAGGCACATCCGGCTCTGTCGCAAACAAGCCACTACTGTCGATCACCAAGCAACCAGATTCTGTTGCTTTTTCAATATGCTGTGCTGTTATTTCCATCGTCGCGGCAAAAAAAGCGAGTTGTACCTGTGACCAGTCAAATTCTGCCACATCACAAACAGTAAAATTTTTTCCGTTAAAACGCTGAATCTTTCCGACACTTTGTTCACTGGCAAGAAGATGCAGTTCACCAACCGGAAATTGACGCTCCTGTAATAACGCCAATATCGCTTCACCTACTGCGCCTGTTGCACCCAAAAGCGCAATATTCCAACCTTCTGACATGTTGGTTTTCTCCACTTCTCTTATTTTGCTGACAGGCAGGGTCCTGCCTGTATTAAATTACTTTTGCATTAAATCCAATTCTGGACAGTAATTGAGCGCTCTCTGCTGAATTACAATGCACTATCAGGGAAGACCATTCCCGCCGTTCTGGATAGTGCTTGCGTAATTGATCAAAAGCGCCCTCCTGATCCGCAACCTGACGTAAGGGTGCATCATCACGGCGCACATCATACACTAAATGCATCAAACGCTTGAGGACGCTTTGTGTCACTTCTCCCTGCACCGTAACTTGACTGAAATCAGGTGTTGGCAACAGATCAGCCAGCTCAGTCTTGCGAGGTTCTCCCAAGAACTCACAATAAGCCTCAAAAACCTGAGTTGTACCACGTGCTTTGCCTTCCAGGGTATAACCGGCAATATGAGGAGTACCAATATCAACTAAAGCCAACAAAGGTAAAGAAAGGTTAGGCTCAGGTTCCCAAACATCAAGCACTACACGTAATTTTTTCCCATTTTGCAGTAC
This sequence comes from Xenorhabdus vietnamensis, assembly GCF_002127535.1. GTDB lineage: Bacteria > Pseudomonadota > Gammaproteobacteria > Enterobacterales > Enterobacteriaceae > Xenorhabdus > Xenorhabdus vietnamensis. The sequence goes on along the minus strand of NZ_MUBJ01000004.1, from coordinate 12,673 downwards.
GGAAAGTAATGCTTGATTATCAACCACCTCACCTCGGCTGGCATTAATTAAAATTCGGTTGTCCGGTAATGCAGAAAATAATTCTGCATCAGCCAAATGATAAGTCTGATATGGCCCAGATTGATTAAGAGGTGTATGAAAAGTCAGAATATCCGCTTCTTTCACCAATTTTTCTAAAGGCCAAAAATCCCCTTCATCGCCACGATCTGCACGGGGCGGATCGCACAATAGAGTCTTCACACCCAAAGCTGCCAGTCGATCAGCCAAGCGTCCTCCGACATTGCCAACACCAACAATACCGACAGTTTTATCTTTGAGTTGAAATTGATCTTGCTCAGCCAATAACATCAACGCTGAAAATACATACTCAACCACAGCAATTGCGTTACACCCCGGGGCTGCGGAAAAACCAATCCCAGCCTGAGACAACCATTGCTGATCAACATGATCCATTCCCGCAGTGGCAGTTCCCACAAATTTCACCGAACTGCCTTGTAATAAGGATTCATTGACTTTAGTGACAGATCGAACCATAAAGGCATCGGCATTTTCCAGAACTCCCTCAGGCACTGGCCGCCCTGGAATTACCTGCACTTCACCCAATTGCTGAAAGAGTTGTTCAGCATAAGGCATATTTTCATCAACCAGAATTTTCACTTTTCTCATCCAATAGCTTAAATGGGCGTGATCCGCTATTCTGCCACTTTATCCACATAAAACCTATATACCTTCATCTTTCAAATCATCGCTTTTTTAACCCATCGTTAACGGCTATATAGTTTTTATCAGGTCAGCCTTTTCTGAAACGTTCGGGAGTTGTACCTGCAATCTGCTGAAACATAGCAATAAAAGCCGATGATGAGCCATAGCCCACATCAAATGCGATTTCATTAATACTTTTACCCTGTTCCAATAAGGATATGGCATGCAGAAAACGCAGCCGCTGCCGCCATTCACTAAATGACATCCCCAACTCTTGTTTACAACGCCGTGATAAAGTTCTCTCTGAGGTATAACGTTTTTTTGCCCATTCAGCTAAAGGGGTATTATCCGCTGGATTGCATTCTAGTACCTGTAATATAGGAGCGAGCAACTTATCTTTTGAGGAAGGTAAATAGGTACATTGCCTTGGTGACAACTCCAACTGATCAACCAATACTTGTGCTAAACGTCGATCTTTTTCTGTTTCCGGCTGCCGGATTTTTCGTTCAAAAAAGTCCACCATAATGGCATTGAAAATACCGCTCAATCGAATAATACAAGGCTCTTGCGGTAAGATATCAGCCCATTGAGAAGAAATATCAATTATCCAAAATCTTAACGCCTTCCGGTTATAACTCGAATGAGCAATATTTCCCGGTATCCAGATACAAAATTCCGGAGGGGCAAGGAAACGTTGCTTTTCCACCTGTGTTTCCATGACGCCACAAACGACATAAATTAGTTGACCAAAAGAATGTGTATGTAACCGACATTCAGTATCAGCATTCAATGTTTCATCACGAAAAGAGAGTGTATCCGGCATCACTGGCTGAAACATAGCTTGGTTACCTCCATCTACCCTATCATTTTTACTCCCGTAATCTTTTATCCATAAAATAGTAAAGGATATAAATCTTGTCTTAATTGCCATATCTGTTGTCTGATTATCAATATATATAATAAATCGGTCATTGCTAAAATAAATGGACGATACTCTTACACAAATAGTCTAGCTCAATGAAGAATCTATTGTTTCCCCTCGTCGCTGTACTGATCTGGTCAATCAATGCCGTTGTCAGTAAAGCGGCAGCCACCCTTATTGCACCTGCTGCAATTGCTTTCTATCGATGGTTCATTGCCTTTCTGGTTTTAACGCCTTTTATCTTATTGCCGGTTCTGAAGCAGCGGAAAATTGTTGCTCAATATTGGTGGAAATTATTGATTCTGGGATCACTGGGCATGGTGCTTAACCAAAGTTTGGCGTACTACGCAGCCTGTACTGTCAATGCAACAATCATTGGAATTTTCACTTCATTGATACCATTATTAACCGTCATTATCAGCATCTTTGTTTTGCGGGTTGCCCCCACTGTTGGTATTACCCTTGGCACTGTTCTGTCTTTATTCGGCCTTGTATGGCTGGTCAGCAAAGGAGAACCCTCTTTCCTATTGCAACATGGTATGAGCATCGGAGAAATAATGATGTTTATCGCAGCAGCTTCTTACGCCCTGTATGGAGTTTTAACCAAACGCTGGGCAATTCCATTACCTAATTGGCAATCACTCTATGTACAAATTGGGTTTGGCGTTTTATTGCTTTTGCCCAATTTTATGATGGCCGACAATATTCAGTTAACGACCGATAATATTTCCCTTGTTCTGTTTGCTGGTATTCCTGCATCAATTATTGCCCCCTATTTATGGGTACAGGGTCTCGTTCGCATTGGTGCAAACATGACTTCTATTTTTATGAATCTGGCTCCTGTATTTACTGCCATCATTGCTATTCTGGTTCTCCATGAAGAGATGCACAGTTATCACTTAATCGGGGGGATCATTGTTCTGGCGGGAGTGATACTCGCACAACAATTACGCATCCCGCTCACTCGCAGAAAGCCTGAACAAAATTCGCACCAGTAAACCGCCCAATACTTCACTGGGTAAAAGCTGGAGAGTAGCACCGTGATAGAGGCTGATTTCTTTAACTATGGTCAGCCCTAATCCTGCGCCCTCCAGCCCGGCTGAATTGTCCAGGCGATTAAACGCCATGAACGATTGATGAATATCCTTTTGGGAGATACCCGGCCCTGAATCATCGATCTCAAGGCAGCCGTATTTTTTATCCGGCATGATGCTAACCCTTCCCGTCACCATTCCCATTTGTGGGGTATATTTGATGGCATTATCCAGCAAATTGGCGCACATTTCAGTTAGCAATAGAGGATCACCTTTGATCCACAAGGCATCTTCCCCTTCATAGCCTAAGTCAATATTTTTACTTTCTGCTTGTTGTAAGCGGGAAAAACAGGTTTGTTGCAACAATTCCACGATATTAACTGGCTGATAATTTTGTATTGCTTCTTTTTCATGCACTTTAAGCTGTGAAAGTTGTAATAAGCGATTAGTCAGCAAGATCATGTTATCCAAACTCTTATCAATTGCCGTCAGTATGTTATCCCTTTGGTCTTGATTTTGATCACCACGCGCTACAGCAACCTGTGTTTTCAATACCGTTAAAGGTGTCCTTAATTGATGGGAAGCATCCGCACTGAATCGCTCTTGGCGTCCGACCATTAATTTCAGTCTCTCGATATATTGGTTAAATGACTGAAGCAATGGAGACAGTTCAGACCACGGTAAAACATTTGGCAATGGTGTCAAATCATTAGCAGAACGACGGATAATCAGGCCTGAGAGTTTTCGCAGTGGTTTAAGCAGTAGCTTGAGCAGGATATAAGCAAGGAACAATGCCAGTAATATGACAACCCCTTGATTAACCAGCGAAGAGAACAGTAATTGATGAACCATATATTGGCGGGAAATTACCGTTTCTGCCACCAATATCAATGCCATCCCCATTGTACCGCTTTCATTGATGGGCTGATATAAGCCCACCACACGTATAGGTTGCCCCTGATATTCCGCATCATAAAAATATGCCAGTGCCGTATACAAGGGTGAACGCTGGATATGCTGCGGTATTCGAGGAAGGTCACTATAACCAGAAATCGTTTTTCCTTCGGGAGATATAACTTGATAGTACAGGCGATCATTCGTATTGCGTTCAAAACTGTCCAGGACAACATAAGGCACATCGACGATCAAATTCTGATTCCGGATAGTCAAACGTTCAGCGACTGTTCTTGCTGATGCAAGCAGTGTTCTATCATAAGCCAACATTGCTGCATTACTTACACTGACATACTGGCTATAAACAGAAGCGCAGCCCAGTAATAGTAACGGTACTCCAAAGAACAGCAACAATTGGTGAAATAACGACCGTGGTATTTTCAGACAATTCATTATTCCAGCAGCTCCAACTGATATCCCAACCCACGCAATGTTCTGATCCCTACATTACTATTAAGTAACTTTTTCCGTAACCGGTGGACATAAAGCTCTATACTTTGTGGATTCGCTTCATCCGATAGAGAAAACACCTGCTCAAACAATTGTTGTTTAGAGACCTGACGCCCTCGACGATGAAATAATGCTGTTAAAACAGATAATTCTCTGGGTGTCAGTACCAATGGGGCATTATTCAATATGAAATACCCTTTGTCTTCATAAGCTAATGAACCGAATTTTTGTGTTTCTTGCTGTATAGCTGTACCACGACGCAATAACGCGCGAATACGGGCTTCCAACTCCTGAAAATCAAAGGGTTTGGTCAGATAATCATCAGCACCGGAATTCAACCCCTTCACACGATCCGTAACATCTGTTTTGGCGGTCAATAACAATACAGGTAAGTTTTGACCACGCTTACGTAAGCGTGATAGCAGAGATAACCCATCCAATCTGGGTAAAGCAACGTCCAAAATCAATAAAGCATAATTTTCAGTCTGTAAAAACTGATCTGCCACAATGCCATCTTCAGCCAAATCAACCACAAATCCAGAATTATTCAAGGCCTTCTGTAACCAATGTGATAACTCCGGATGATCCTCAACCAATAAAAGACGCATGAATAATGCCTATTGTTAAAATCAACCAGAGGAATAAAGCGGAGATATTACTCAATTGCAATATTAAGATTTAACAATTGTACACGAGTTAACAAAAAACATGATTGCAAACAATTTATTAACACAACTATGCGAAACTCTACGCAAATTAAGCGACTAAAGTCACATCCAGACAATTCTTTTTGTTAATGAAAGGTAATTGAAAGGTTTCAATTTTATAAGTAAATATGCGCCGGAAACTTGTCATTCATATCCTTTACTGGTGCTATGTGAGGAATCAAAATGAAAACTTTCAAAACATTATTAACCGCTGCAAACCTGCTTATTTGTGCCTGCGCTTTTGCAACTTCTGCTCCTAACAGAACTGAATGTATTGCACCAGCCAAACCCGGTGGTGGTTTCGATTTAACCTGCAAACTCGTCCAAATTTCACTATTGGAAACCAAAACCATAGAGTCTCCCATGCGGGTGACATTCATGCCCGGAGGTGTTGGTGCGGTTGCCTATAATGCCATTATTGCCCAACGACCTGCTGAATCCGGTACTATCGTTGCCTTTTCCGGGGGATCTTTATTGAATCTTGCACAAGGAAAGTTTGGGCGCTACAACGTAAATGATGTGCGCTGGCTGGCCAGTGTCGGTACAGACTACGGTATGATTGCTGTACGCCATGATTCTCCTTACAAAACCCTGACAGATTTGATGGATGCTTTTAAAAAAGCTCCCAGTAGTATTGTGTTTGGGGCAGGTGCTTCTATCGGCAGTCAAGACTGGATGAAAACAGCATTACTGGCAAAAGAGGTTGGTATTGATCCCCGCAAAATGCGCTATGTCGCGTTCGAAGGTGGCGGTGAACCGATTACTGCTCTATTGGGTAATCATATTCAAGTCGTATCCGGTGATCTGAGTGAAACGTTACCTTATCTCAATGGCGATAAAATCCGCGTACTCGCTGTTTATGCAGATAAACGCTTAGGCGGTGATCTAGCAAATATTCCAACAGCAAAAGAGCAGGGTTATAACCTTGTCTGGCCTGTCATTCGTGGTTTTTATATGGGGCCAAAAGTTTCTGATGAACAATATGAATGGTGGGTGGATACCTTTAAAAAACTCCAACAAACTGATGAATTCAAAAAACAACGTGAACTGCGCGGGTTATTTGAATTCAATATGACCGGCAAAGAGCTGGATGACTATGTGAAAAAACAAGTTATTCAATACCATGAAATGGCTAAATCCTTTGGTTTAGCAAAATAACAGGGGTGGCATCATGAGTGATCGTATCTTTGCTACCGTATGGCTAGTGCTATGTGGAATAGGGCTGGTCATTGGATGGGGGATCCATAGCGAATACAGTTACGAGCCTCTGGGCCCCCGCCCATTTCCAATCGCTATTATTTCATTAATGGCACTCTGTGCTTTACTGTTGCTATTGAAAAAACCTGATACCGCCCACTGGCCGGCACTACAAGTATTACGTCGCTTAGTTTTATTGATTGCCTCATTAGCCATTTATGCATGGTCATTTGAGTGGCTGGGTTTTCCATTAGCAACCACATTATTGACTATCTGTGTGGCTTTACTCTTTAACGCCACACTCTTTGCAGCAATTATTTCTGGTCTATTCCTCGGTAGTTCACTCTTTTTTGTTTTTGATCGCCTGTTAGATGTCACTCTGCCAATTGGCAGTTGGCTTAGTTAAGGAGACAACAATGGATACTTGGGTATATCTGAGCCAGGGTTTTGAAGTCGCATTAGTGCCCAAAAACTTGTTCATTGCGCTAATTGGTTGTTTTATCGGTACTGTTGTTGGATTATTGCCCGGCCTTGGCCCCATAAATGGGGTGGCGATCTTGCTACCTCTGGCTTTTGCACTAAAATTGCCTGCCGAATCTGCCTTAATATTACTGGCAACCGTTTACATTGGTTGCGAATATGGGGGCCGAATATCTTCAATCTTACTGAATGTACCAGGAGATGCGGCCGCTATCATGACAGCCCTTGACGGCTATCCAATGGCAAAACAGGGACGAGCAGGGGTAGCCCTCTCTATCTCCGCCGTCAGTTCATTTTGTGGTTCACTTTTGGCCATTATTGGAATTATTTTGTTTGCCCCCCTTCTTGCACAATGGTCTTTGGCATTTGGGCCTGCTGAGTATTTTGCATTGATGGTTTTTGCTATCGCCTGTCTCGGCAGCATGATGAGCCAGAATCCCGTAAAATCACTATTTGCAGCCTTAATTGGCCTAGGCTTGGCAACTGTAGGTGTAGATTCCAATACAGGTGTTTATCGTTTCACCTTTAATAACGTACACCTCTCCGATGGCATTCAATTTATCGTTGTCGTTATCGGGCTGTTTTCAGTCAGTGAAATATTATTAATGCTGGAAAGTACTTCAGCAGGTCAAAAAGTAATTAAAAAAACAGGACGCTTACTATTCAATAGAAAAGAAGCGGCAACTTGTGTGGGGCCAACCTTACGTTCTTCACTCATTGGGTTTTTCGTAGGGATATTACCCGGTGCGGGCGCTACAATTGCCAGCGCAATCACATATATGACAGAAAAACGAATCAGTGGTAACAGTGATTCATTTGGCAAAGGTGATATCCGAGGTGTAGCTGCGCCAGAAGCCGCTAATAACGCGTCAGCTTGTGGTTCATTCATTCCCATGCTGACTCTCGGTGTACCCGGCTCAGGTACAACAGCAGTAATGATAGGAGCTTTGACGCTTTATAACATCACTCCCGGTCCCACTATGTTCACAGAACAACCTGATATCGTCTGGGGGCTTATTGCTGCTTTATTGATCGCCAATGTATTATTATTGATTATGAATATCCCGATGATTGGGTTATTCACGCGTATGCTGCATATTCCAACGTGGTTTCTGGTTCCTTCAATCGCCATCATTTCCGCAGTCGGAGTATATGCCGTCCACAGTACCACGTTTGATCTTATGTTGATGGTTGGATTAGGCGTTTTCGGTTACATACTCCGAAAAATGAATTTTCCGATGTCACCACTGATTTTAGGCTTTGTCTTAGGTGAAATGCTGGAACAAAACCTAAGACGGGCATTATCAATCAGCAATGGAGATTTTGAGATCCTGTGGAGTAGTAATATTGCTCAAATTTTGCTGGTTCTGGCGGTAATGGTGATTGTTATCCCACCGGTTTTACGCATCATTAAGAAACATCGCAATAATGTCATGACACCCTAATTAAAATAGCCAATCCACATAATCAATGGATTGGCTTTCATTACAATTAATAAATTTTTCAGTACATAAAAATCAGTTTGAATACTTGCGCATCACTAGGGATGCATTTGTACCACCGAACCCGAAGCTATTGGACATTACTGTTCTTAGCTCGCGTTCGGTTGGTTCAGTGATAATATCCATGCCCTGTGCTTTTTCATCCAAGTTTTCAATATTGATGCTTGGTGCAATAATTCCATGCTCCAACATCAATAAACTGTAAATCGCTTCATGGGCACCCGCTGCACCCAATGAATGTCCTGTCATCGCTTTAGTGGCAGAAATGGCAGGTGTATTGTCGCCAAAAACTTCTCTAATGGCTTCCAGTTCTTTCAAATCACCAATTGGTGTCGAAGTTCCATGGGTATTGATGTAATCGACTCCACCTTCAATACCATCTAAGGCCATCTTCATACAACGCACAGCACCTTCCCCAGAAGGAGCGACCATATCTGCACCATCTGAATTTGCCCCATAGCCAACAATCTCAGCATAAATATGCGCGCCACGTGCCAATGCATGCTCTAACTCTTCAACAACAACAATACCGCCACCGCCAGCGATCACAAAACCATCGCGATCTTGATCATAAGTACGGGAGGCTTGTTCTGGTGTTTCATTATATTTAGTAGAAAGTGCTCCCATTGCATCAAATTCACAAGCCATTTCCCAGCTTAATTCTTCACCACCTCCAGCAAAAATGACATCTTGCTTGCCAAGCTGAATTAATTCAACGGCATGACCGATACAGTGTGCAGAAGTTGAGCAGGCAGAACTGATGGAGTAGTTGACTCCCTTGATTTTAAATGGTGTTGCTAAACAAGCTGATACGCCAGAAGCCATTGCACGCGTGACCATATAAGGGCCAACGCCACGCAATCCACGAGCACGCATACCATCTGAGCCAGCGACTTGGTTATAAGGAGAACCGCCTCCTGATCCAACAACTAAGCCAGTGCGGAAGTTAGAAACTTGTTCATCGGACAGGCCTGAATCTTTGATCGCCTCATCCATTGCCAGATAAGCATAAATAGATGCATCACTCATGAAACGTAGGGTTTTGCGGTCAATCAAACCGGTAGTATCCAGCTTTACATTTCCCCAAACATGGCTGCGCATTCCTATTTCTTTAAATTTTTCTGAGAAAGTTATCCCGGAACGGCCCTCTTTCAGAGATTCCAGCACCTCTTTCTGGTTATTACCAATACTGGAAACAATACCCAGACCAGTGATTACTGCACGTTTCATTGCTTACCTCATCAATATGTTTGCCTGCGGGATTTATTTATCCGCACTTTAGCGTACACTTGTACGCTGAACAAGTCCGATCAGGTTAAAAATTCACGAAAAAATTGATCTGGACTCAATTCTGAAGCCCTATCATAGGTGGTACAAACAAATGAAGACCATTAAAATCCTCATATTATTGTTATCAACAGTACAGGCATTATTGTGAAAAACCGTACTATCAACAGCGCAACTTTAAGCTGGAATGAGCAGGGCACCCCCATTTCAGAGCAGTTTGATGATGTTTATTTTTCAAATCAAGATGGTTTAGAAGAAACTTTATATGTATTTTTGAAAGGTAATCATTTTCCTCAACGCTTTAATACACACTCTCGTTCAGAGTGTGTTATTGCAGAAACAGGATTCGGTACTGGATTGAATTTTTTGACACTTTGTCGATCTTTTTCACATTTTAGGCAACAACACCCTGAAGCTGCATTAAAACGACTCCATTATATCAGTTTTGAAAAATATCCATTAAAACCAGATGACCTGAAAACAGCACACCAACGCTGGCCTGAACTTAAAGAGTTTTCTGCACAATTATGCCAACAATGGCCTTTGGCATTAGCTGGCTGTCATAGATTGATTCTGGCTAATGGAGCTATCACTCTGGATCTTTGGTTTGGAGATGTAAATGATTTATTACCGAAGATAAGTTCAAACCTGACAGGCAAAGTTGATGCCTGGTTTTTAGATGGTTTTGCTCCTTCCAAAAATCCACAGATGTGGAGTGAACAGTTGTTCGCTGCAATGGCAAAATTTTGCCGCCCTGAAGGTACATTTGCAACATTCACATCTGCTGGTATAGTCCGTCGGGGATTACAGGAAGCAGGCTTCAATGTCACCAAAATCAAAGGATTCGGGCGTAAAAGGGAGATGCTGACTGGTATCTTATCTCCATTAAATGACCCAACTCCCTTAACCGACACACCATGGTTTTCTCGCAAAGCTGCTCTTCATACCGATGATATTGCAATTATTGGCGGCGGTGTTGCCAGCGCACTGACCGCACTTGCTCTATTACGCCGCGGTGCCAAAGTCACGCTATATTGTCAGGATGATCAGCCAGCTCAGAATGCATCAGGCAATCAACAAGGAGCCATTTATCCCTTATTGAATGGAAATGATGATCCACTAGAACGTTTTTTTACATCAGCATTTACTTTTGCTCGCCGTCAGTATGAGCAATTAATTGACGAAAATGTATTGTTTGATTATCAATGGTGTGGTGTCAGCCAGTTGGCTTATGATGAAAAAAGTGCGAGTAAAATTAGCAAAATGCTACGAACAGCATGGCCAGAAGAAATCGCACTTGGTATGAATCGCAACCAATTAAGCCACGTAAGTGGATTAGATGTGAATTATGATGGTATTCACTATCCACAAGGAGGGTGGTTATACCCAGCACAACTCACCCAAGCAGTAATTAAACTTGCTGAACAGCGTGGAATGCAGATTTATTTTAATCATAAAGTAACGCAACTCATTCAAAGTGAAAGCGGCTGGCAGTTACAAATTGAAGACAAGGAAAACCTACAGTGCAAAAATCACAATGTTGTCATTATTGCCAATGGTCACTGCCTGCCACAATTTGAACAAACTAAAAAACTTCCTGTTACCTCTGTCCGGGGTCAGGTGAGTCATATTCCAACCACAAATAGCCTGCGCCAATTGAAAAGCGTGCTGTGTTACGATGGCTATATGACACCCGTTAATCCTCATACTCAATATCACTGTATCGGCGCCAGTTATCAGCGCAATCAGTTGGATACACAATATTCTTCTATCGAACAACAAGAAAACCGTGAGCGTTTACTAAAATGTTTTCCTGATGTTGACTGGACACAGGAAGTTGATATTTCAGAAGAAAAATCCCGTCAGGGTATACGGTGTGTCATTCGGGATCATATGCCAATGGTTGGGAACGTTCCTGTTTTCAGTGAACTTATGGATAAATATGCAAACTTATCTCAGCAAATAAATGCTAATAAGGTTATTGAAAAATCTCCTTGTTATTCTGGTTTATTTGTTCTTGGTGCATTAGGTTCGCGGGGCTTATGTTCCGCCCCCTTAAGTGCAGAATTACTGGCTAGTCAGATTTTTGGAGAAGCCCTGCCACTTGATGATGAGACATTAGCGGCTTTACATCCAAACCGCTTTTGGGTCAGGAAACTATTACGCGGAAAAACAGTAAAAGCAGAAAGACCTTAAAATAGTCGATTCTTTGACACCAGATATGGAAAAAATCATATCTGGTGTCAATTCTAATCTCTTCATTCTTTTCAAAACTGGAACCATATTCAAGCTCACGATCTTATTCAGATACAGTGGGTCTAGTAAGCAAAAGTTTCATTGCACAACGTTGTCCTTCAGCAAATCCATAATCGATTTCACGTTGTAATATTTGGCGTAATGACTCAGTCAATTGCTGAGAATATAAGATCTCAAATCCCAATTTGTGATAGAAAGGAGCATTCCAGTTAACATAACGAAAAGTTGTCAATGTAACAGCGTTAAGATGGTTCTGTTCTGCAACCATAATTACCTTATCAATCAATGCCTTTCCGATACCATTTCTTTGCCAATCTTCATGCACAGAAAGCTCCATAATATGTAATCCGCCATTCAACGGCTTAGCCAAAATAAAACCAATAGGCTGAGAAATCACATTAAGGGCAACCCAACTATTACCTTGCTCAATATACTCCAAATGCTGCTGTTCCGTTTGTACATGCCCATCGGCTACCCAAGCCAATTCAGGTATAAATCTAAATAATTTCGCAGCAGAATGTTCTATTGCGGGTAATTGGGTTATATCTGATTTTTGTGTTAAACGAATGGAAAACATAGCTTATCTTAAGCACCTTTCAATTTTATTCAATTCATTAATAACAAAAAATATATTTTAAAAATAGGCCTACAGAAGTTAAATTTTTCTACATTAATGAGAATTTAATAACATAAACCTCATTGCAGCAATAATTATACCGGATAGACCAAACATTATTGTTATCATCCATTTAGTTTGGGAGAATATTTTATCAGACATACTTTCATGTATAGATGATATTCTCTGATGTATAGATAAAATATCTTTCTTTATTGAAACTATATCTTTCTTCATTGAAGCTATATCCTCGTGCACAGATGACATTTCACTACTCAATAATGACATATCACTTCGAACTGAAGCTATCTCCTTATGAATCAGTAAATTAACCCCCTCAATGTCGGCCTTTGTCGCATAATTTGACTTTATAACGGCAATATCCGTTTTTACTTGTGCAACATCTGATTCCAGGTTTTCAACTCTTTTTTCCAATGTTGTACTCATTTCTTTTTTCCCAGAATATCGGTCATGATTCCAATTTATTGATAATGATGAATGTTCAGATAATATCCAATGACTCGGTCATGCATTTCCACGGATTTTGAAAAAGACAACGTTTTACG
>NZ_MUBJ01000039.1 GCF_002127535.1 Xenorhabdus vietnamensis | reverse complement strand
TGTCCGTCCCCATAGTTTCAACGGGGGCAGGTCTCCCGTTGAGTACGAAAAACAATGGAAAGCGGCTAAAAATTTGTCCGGAAGTCCTTGACCACTACATTATGCCGACGAAAGGCCTTATCCAATAGCGGCACTAATCGAGTAACCCAACGGTGCAACGTTGAATGCTCAACGTTAATACCGCGTTCAGCCATCATTTCTTCGAGGTTGCGTAAACTCAAGGCATCAGCTAAATACCAGCGAAGACACTGAGCCATAATATCAGTCGGATAATGGAGACGTTGGAAGGTTTTTTGAATTAAAGACATGATGAGACCATACAATAAAAGCGGATATCTTAGCTAACTTTGCCTTAATGCGACAGAACCACCCACGGTCGTGGATCGCATCGCGCAGATGGTGGTCAAAGACATGCTGGAACCAATTCTGGAGCCACAATTCCACGTTGACTCCTATGGCTCCCGCCCACATAAATCTGCGCATGATGCCCTGAGAGTAGCTCGGTAACGATGCTGGCGCATTGACTGGGTGCTGGACGTGGATATCAAGGGGGTTCTTCGATAACATCGATCATGAACTCCTGATGAGAGCGATGGCTAACCGTGTCGGTGTACATGCCGGATGGAACGGTGCAGATAAGGACAAAGGAACTCCTCAGGGAGGCGTCATTAGTCCGTTGCTGACCAATCTGTTCCTGCATTATGCATTCGATATGTGGATGAAACGGGAATTTCCCGTCATCCGGTTTGAGCGGTACGCTGATGATATAGTCATCCACTGCAAGAGTCATGCGCAGGCAATGATGCTGCGTAGTAAGCTCAGAAAACGTCCGCTGAGTGTAAGCTGGAGATGAGTCCGGGTAAGACGAAAGTCGTCTACTGCAAGGACAGGGAAAGAACGGAGGCATATCCTGAAATCAGCTTCGACTTTCTGGGCTACACTTTCAGGCCAAGAAAGTCGGTCTCGGAAGAAGGAGAGCTATCAGTGAATTTCCTGCCAGCAATGAGCGCCAGAGCTGCGAAGGCAATCCGGCAGACAGTACGGGGCTGGGATTTGAGTCACAAAACACCGCTGTCGCTGGAAGTAATGGCACGATGGCTCAATCCCATGTTACGAGGCTGGGTCAAGTATTATAGGCACTTTTATCGGTCAGCAATGGACCGTATAGCCAGTCATGTAGATCTGCACCTTGCTAAATGGGTTACTCGCAAATATAAGCGGGTGCACGGTAACCTGGCTCAGGCATATGAATGGTTAGGCAGGATAAGGAGTGTTAAGCCTGGTCTGTTTGCACACTGGGAAATTTGTACGCGGCGCGAACGGTCAACGACAAGAGCCGGATGACGGGAGACTGTCACGTCCGGTTCCGTGGGGCGCAGGGGGGAAGTTCCCTTGCGCGACCCGATAACCCCTGAATGTTTAGTCAAACATTTTTCTTAACCAAATAATATTACTATGACCTTTTTCTTCTTCATCATACCCACAATCCATCGACTATTCTTCCAGCATTTAGTGACCGCCAGTAACTATTTGAAAAACTCGTTACAGGTTGGATATTCAAATAACGACGTAAGGCTTCATCATTGCGGCTAAAACAATACCCACCAATGACATGACATATCGGACTCTGGTAGTAACGTTTATAATCGATATCGGTCAATCCATCAGAGTCAACAACTTTTATGGATCTCCTGATAAGTGGTGTACGGTTTGTTCGATACATACTCACATCTTCACGGTAAAATGACTCGTCAAGAAGCCGTAAATCGCGGAGCTGTAGATTGCTGCATTGCAGTGGATCGAGCAATCCATTCGTAATCCAGTTATTACCGGCTGGCCTTCCATGGGTACCAGATAGAATGACAACTGTTTTGGGGTTTGAGCTTCTGGTGCTAGCACGGGCATTGATTCTTTCCAGTGGCTCGCGAATCTGAGTGCCACGAATTTCTTGGTCTGAACCATAAATAACTTTCCCATTATGTGGAACTTCATGCCATTGGGCACGTCTCATCACTCCATTTCCGGCGGGAACTCTGGCTAATCTATTATTCACTGCCCCAGCTTTGCTGACCGAATAAGAGCCAGCCCTCTTCATTAGTGAGCTGGTACCTTTTAACCCTACACCTGTTAATCCGGTACCTAATGATACCCATCCTAAAATTGCTGATGCTTCTGGGTTAATATTTTCCACCGCTCCGGAAGCTATAGCGGTTACATCTGAAGCAACGCCTAATCCACCTACAATCAGCGAGGTAGCCGATGCCGTACTGATGGCTGCCATCACACCACCAGCCGCTGCAATGGAGGCTCCTGCCGTGAATACAGCCAGAGCCAGACCTATCGTTCCGGCCACTATACCGGTGATTGCCTGCCAGCTTAAGTGCCCTGATGGGTCGGTGTGATTGATTGGATCTCCGGCACAGTAGGCATATGGGTTGATACCTCCGGCCCCGAATGGACTAAAACTATCTGGACAGTTAAAGCGCATCAGTATCGGGTTATAGGCGCGGTAGCCATTACCCAGATGGTAGGTGCCGCTTACTGGGTCAACGCGCTCGCCGTTAAAGCCCGGCAACAAACCCGCAGGTTTACCTTGACCATAGGGTGACCATCCGTGGAGTTTTCCATCACTTTCACTGCCCTGACGTGACCAAAGCAGACTGTCATTTCGGTCACTGGCGGTCAGCGTCAGACCGTTGCCGTCACTCACTCCCAGACAGGTATGTCCAGCCTTAATCAGACGTGTCTCTCGGCCCTGTGACGTCAGTACCTCATTAACCAGTTCATCGCCACGGTAGAACAATTTCCGTATGTCCCCAGCGCTGACATTCTGGCTGACCAAGCGGTTCAGTGCGTCATAGCTGTAAGTGCCGCCGCTGATGCTTTTCCCACTGATGCAGGTCAGGCGTCCGGTCACATCATAGGTCAGCGTCCGCCCCGCCTCATCTTGTGTCATCCTGCCTTCTGCGTCATACGCTAGACTAATGGTCTGCGGATAACCACCGTGGGTATGTGTCACGGATGTTAACTGCGTTGGGTCTTCATGATTCTCATAATGGTATGTTGCTGTGTCCGAAGTGCCGTCAGTCAGCGTGGTAATAACGGAAGTCAGGTTGTTCAGCGCGTCATAATGATACGTCTGTTCGGACATTGGGTTGCCGTATGCATCCGGTGGCAAATTTTCGCCAGCCACTTTGTAGCTGACCAGCCGGTTACGATTATCATAATTATACTGTTCATCCCGCACAGTTTTGTCATTTTGCTGGGTAGTCCGGGTAGCCAGTAACCCGTTTTTAAGCCAAGTTTGCTTCACGGTTAGCTTGGTCCCGTTACTGTCAGTCACGGAGCGGGTGACTTCACGGCCAAAATCATCGTAATGCAGCACCGTGGTCAGTGTGGATGTGGTCGTTGTATCCTTCACTGTCTGGCTATTCAGGCGCCCCAGCGCATCATATTCCAGACTGACCGTCAGGGCATCGTCGGTAATATCGGTCACCCTGCCATACACATCACGGCTGTAGTGGGTTTGCTTACCGGTGATATCAGTGTACATGACGGGTTTGCCAGCCAGTGTCCGAGTATATGCGGTGTTGCGAGTACTGCCGGTTTGCGTGAAGCTCTCAGATTCCAGGCTGCCCGAGGTATTCCAGGTGTTATTGATTGCTGTGCTGCCTTCCGTTGCTTGAAGCAGTTCGCCAGTTTTACTGTCATAGCGGAACGTCTGTGTCACACCATCCGTTGTCATACTGTTGACCACGTTACCCAATTCAGGAATATAGGTGTATTTCACCATTTTGCCTGAAGGCAGAGTGATGCTTGACGGTAGCTGGGAGGCACTATCATAGGTATACAATGTGGTACGTCCACCGTTTGAGCGTTTCGTGACCCGTCCAAGACTGTCAAATTCTTGCGTTCCTAGCAGCCAGGTAGTCGTTGTACCGTTAGCATCAGGACCGGTTACGCTAACAGAAGCCACCTGATCCCCGGTTAGGTGCGGAGCATAGGCCCGACTCAGCTTGCTACCGTCTGGCAGTGTCTGAGTCAGGACGCGATTATAGACGTCATAGGTACGTTGAGTAACATTATTCAGCTCATCTGTTTCCTGCCGCAATCTCCCCAGCCCATCCCAACTGTATTGATGGATACCCTGTTCTGCGCCCGATGTATCCAACTGACGTTTAGTGAGTGGCAGGTGATGCTGGTTGTCAAATGTGGTGAGGAGTTGCCCACTTATTGATGTCGCTGAACCCGCAGTTCCTTGGTTGTACATCACTTGAGTCAGGGTGACTGGGTCTATGTTCTGGAAGCTTTTCATTCCATCGGAGAACAACAGGAGTTTTGCTGTGCCCCAGCCGTCATATTCCGTATCTGCCTTTACGGAAAAGCTTTTGATTGTGTCCGAAGGAAATGTCAGCCAGTCCTGTTCCGTACCGGTGCTATGTTCGCCGAATGAGTTAAACGTGTGGGAGGCGATCTCATACCATTGGTGGGATACATCTGCGTCATAGCGTTGCTGATTGATGATTCGGCCTGCACCATCAAAGTGCACTTTCATTTTATTGCCGAAGGCGTCGGTCTTAATGGTGACTGGGCCATCGTCCTTAATGACATATTTCCAGGTTATGGTGTTTTCGTATTCCGTACCCGATGCCGTAGTGCGGCTCAATGGGCGTCCCATTTTATCGTACGTATGGGTGACCATTACGCCTTGTGCATCGGTTTCATTGTGCAGAAGCCCAGAATATGCAGACTGTGTACGGGATGTAACAATCCGGATACCATCATGGCCGGTAAAGATTATCTCTTGATACATGACTCCATTGTTGACGGTCGTAGAAAAATCCTGCCTGGTGGTATAAACAGCGGCATTCTTCATGTTTTCATGCTTCGTATTAGTAATGGATGTAATACGGCCGAACTCACCACTACTACTGTCACCGTTGTATGCAATATCTTCTCGGAGCAGGAGTAAATCACCTCCGTATTCAGAGCGACTCTCTAGCACCGCGTAATTTGTTTTACCTAAACGGTTATAGATATAGTGGGTGGAATATTCTGGAGATTCATATTCTGTTTTGAACGGAGTAGTGGTTCGGTGTTTCATAAAACGAACAAATCCGTTGGGTTCTGCCGGGCATCCGTCCTCTCCCTCAGTGGCATACCAGGTGGTGACGGTGACAGTCCTATTTGGCGCGACTTCTCGGATTGGGTTACCACTTTCATCGAATTCGGTGAATGTGCTCTGTTCTCGGGATTTACCGTTAGTGTCCACCCAGATTTCTTTTTTCTCACGCGGTAACTGAAATTGTGGTGGCTGAGCATCAATAAAATCGCCACCTTGCGCGTAATAAGTGAATTCCGTACGGTATGTACAGCCTTGACGGATGGTTTCCTCAAGGGTTTGCAGATGATAATTGTTATACTCTCTGTGCGTGGTCACCGTAACGCCACCATCCGTCACCGTTTCGGTTGAACCATAGGTATAATCAGTCAGTGTGGTATAGAGGTAATCACTATCGCCTGACCAGTCACCAAAATTTCCGTTGTATCCAAGAAAATTTTGTTCAGTATATTCGTAGTAGGTCACTGTTTCTGGCTGTCCGCTCCCCGGATTGTATGTATGAGACAACACTGCCGGCAGTGGGGCCAAACCTGAATTTTCAGGGAAACGCAACCCGTTAATTTGACTGTACTGTACACTCTCGGTCTTCCCCGTAGGGGAATTCACCCCGGTGAGTAACTGGCGTTGACCAGAATCTACGGTGTCGTAAACAAAAGACCATTTGAGCGTTTCTGTCTCAGATGTTTGGCAGGATACCGCATCAAGTCGAGAGTCATTATCAATAAATTCAAAATTGACCTTGTATTCATCAGCGGTGCCGGGCCAAATCACCATAGTCGAGAAAGTGTCATAGACCACCTGAAGCAGTGTTGTGGATTCATCTTCTACCTTGGACAGTCGGGATATTTGCCCACTCCAGTCCCAAAACAAGTTCAGATGTCGACCTAGTGGAGAGATTATTTGTGTGGTAACGAAGGTCTCACCGTCTTCTATTGGTGTCAGACGTTCTGATTTGCCTTCTTTCCAGAATACAGTATAACCTTCTTCATCATTATGGCCGTTGGTATAAACGAAGCGGAAACTGTTTAGTTTTTTATTGCGGACTGTATCAGAGCCTGGTTCAACTCTGTAATTTTCACCACTGCTCAATTCTAGCAGGTTAGTTCTATTATTGAATTGGGTAAGGCCCAGTCCAAAACCAATACCAAATCCATAGTTGTTCTTATTCAGGGGGGAATAACTGAAAGAGAGTGATAACTCCGGTCCGAGTTGATTATTCCCTATTAATTGCGCAACGGGGAGCTTAACCATGAACTGTCCAGTTCGCGGGTCCACTTGGGTTTGCAGAGTGCTGATAAAGTTGCTGGCTTGTGAAGAAAAGCTGTCATTCATAACATAGTCCCTTATAGAAATAACCAAGGCAAGTTGATTTTCACTGAATTGCCTTTTATTACTATCGAAATAAAACGGCACTATTATTAGTGCCGAAAATAATTCATCTCACAGTCAAATGCCGTTTACAACTAATTGAGGCCACCGAGAATCAGATGCAGTAATGGTAATAACGCCGCTATTACCATAGTTATCTACAACATCAATCCTGATTGTTGTCCCATCGTTACTCCATCCTTTCTGCTCTGATTGGCTTCGGGGGATCCGATGATTGCAAATATTAACTTTAATCATCCCTTCAGGAAGCGTCTGTCGCCAGCAATGGCGCCCATCACTATCGCCAATTTTATAACAATAGTCTTCCCATCCACATTTCGCGAGGATGGATGAATCAGAATCTAATCCGTAGGTTTCTTTGTTGACAAAAATGAATTGGGTATCGTAATACTCACCACCGACTCCCCATACCGTATCTGCATATCCATCACCGACAATGCGCACTGTGCTTAAGGTGGCCTGATTCCTTCTCACATTCATTTCATGGAACAAAATTCCATATTTCGGTTTGATGTAGAATTCCGTTCTTAAACTGGTACCTTCGTAATTATCGTAAGCAACATTAGCCCAGTTGGTGTGGGTAACCAGCATATCTGATACGACAGTCTCAAAATCTGATATCGACTTAGGCATATTAGAAATCATAATGTTTTCAGATAAGCTGTAATCAATAGAATTTCGTGCACTTACACGAACAAAACTCGGGGACTTAAATACGGAACCTTTACTTTTGGCTGGCGCGTTGATTGTACGGGTACCGTCCTGTGTAGTATTGAACTGACCCACGCCGGGAATATCAATTTCTGCACCGATATCAATTCCCGAAGACATATTTTGGGTAGAAATATAATATACAACCAACCGTTCACCACCTCTAACCTGCATTTCATAAGGGAGATAAGATGAATTCCATGAGATTATATTACTATAACCTAAATTGTCTGGTGAGTAATTCCATGTCCCGTTGTAATTTATTTTTTCACCAGTAACATAGTTCACTAAATATGTTTGTTTTAGCAATTCCTCAGGTGAGATTATTGATTCCGAGCCATCCTGCTTCAATACTTTGACTTTAATGTAAATGGCAACCTGGTTCTTTCCATTAGCAAAAATCTCAGCATTCTTTGCTGATGTGTTATCTAGAAAACCTACAGAAAGAGTACTCAGTTTGTGAAATTCATCCCATACACTCATAAAAAACCTCATATTTATTAAATTACACTTAATTAAATTAGAGTTCACGTTAGTAACTCTTGGGGGGCTCTCTCCATCATGGGTTCCAAGCCGGAACCGCCGAATATGTAGAGCACGGCATATTCGGCGATATGCGGAGTATCCTGTTCCTGGACGGCAGCGTTTGTCTTGAAATCAGATAGTAATAGCGGTTCCATTGACCGATTCTCTCGGCATATTTCTGTCATGGCTCGGTCATGCAGATATCCAAACAACAGAAATATATTTGCGTGCGGATACGATGAACGCCGTTGTACCACCGAGCCTCAAAAAGGGAAGATTCGAGCTCCGGATAAACTGATCGCTTCGCTGCGGGGTGATCGAATATGCTGAGTGAAAGGAGCCGGTATGCTTGTCTGCATCCGGCTCCTTTGCTTGTGAATCTGCATATTCTTGAATTCCGCATATCGTCCGAA
This sequence comes from Xenorhabdus vietnamensis, assembly GCF_002127535.1. Lineage (GTDB taxonomy): Bacteria > Pseudomonadota > Gammaproteobacteria > Enterobacterales > Enterobacteriaceae > Xenorhabdus > Xenorhabdus vietnamensis. The sequence continues at coordinate 4,365 of NZ_MUBJ01000039.1, read as the reverse complement.
ATTTTGTCAGCCTAACTGAAGTTCCTCCATCATGGCGTCCTAGTCAATCTCAACAAAGGCCGTTTAACAAAATGTGTTGCCACTCCACCAGTGACATTCGTAGCGTTGTCATTTTCTCACCAACTGTCGTTTCCTCAGCCGCCACCTGTGCCGTAAGAAGGTGAACCAACCCCAAATGTGATAGCACCAATATAACAGTGGCAGCACGTTCAATATCTAATGGATTATGAGAAAAAGAGCCGCAATATTTGTGGCTCTTTTTTATGGCTACCCATGAATAAACCAATTTACCGCCATTGCCATTGCTGTCGCTTCAGATGTATCAATGTAGTCAACAAAAATAATGTTTGGATAATGATTTCCTGATATTGCGGGATACAACCGATAGGCTAACTCTTGATTTGCTTTATTTGCTAGCTGTTTAATGCTTGATGCTAAAGCCGTACAACATGTGCTTGCTTGGGTATTATTTTGTGTTAAAGTCCAGGACAGTAAAAAATAGTTATTCGGCATTTCCCGGTTCATTTTTTCAATCTGATCTTCAGACATGGACAACACATTGTCGCTGTTTGCATACTCATTGTACGCATTAAAGCAACTGTGATAATAAAACCCTTTATTTTCCTTATCTCCAAGTTGAACATTATCATCTTCAAAAATTAATAATACTGATGGGCCGTCACTGATAAAATCATTCAATGTCAGCAAAGTGAGGTCTGGATTCTTTGAGTCACTAGTAATGAATAATTTTTTTATTGATGAAAGCTCATTCAGCAGTCCATCCCACTCACCCTGAGTAAAAGTGCGATAACTGTTATTGCCGACATCTGTGTTAAGTGAGTGTGAAAAATTTAAAATAACGAGTTCATTTCGAGAGGCAGTGAATTCATTGATATTATTGATTATTGACTGAATTGATTGTCCATTCGAACCTTGCCATGACGATATGGCCTCCACATGGCCATAATGCCCGGTATAATAATGACCGCCGCTTATGACAGGGCGAATATCAAAATATCTTGCACCAAGATTAAGTTGCCCCAAAATATCACAGCTCTGTGTTAGTGTATTACATTCAAAAGCAAAAGGAGTGCCAGAATTACGAATGCTCATTCCTGCATCATGGGAACCTGCCATGCAGATATTTCTTAATTTTTTATTTCCTAATAAACTAATATTGTCACTCATCCAACTGAATGCATCGAGATTTGAAGCTGTATATTCACCTTCACGACCAGACAATAAGAAATTGACTATTCCATCGTGGTTCCATGCAAGTTGCAAAGTGGAGCCTTTAGTATTACCGCTGGTTTCAAGATTGCTGAAGTATACTTGTAGTCGGAAAAAAGCCCTTGCCTGTATCTGAAATGAAACATTACTTGTGTTTTCTAATGTATAAGTGACCTCTCCCGAATCGTCTGAGCTATTTTCAAAAAAACCTTGACTCCATTCTACGTAAATCTTTGCACTGCTTTTTGCTGCAATAATTTCAGGAAAATTCCAGCTATTCATTTGATAGCTGTGGTAATCACTTCTGTTCCAGTTTGAATTTGTACTGTTAACTAAGGTTATGTATCCACCTTGCCCCATAATAATTTCCTTTGGGTTTAATTTTATTTCCAATGAAACTATAATATACATGTAGGAAATTCAAAAACAGTTGTGCATAAAACCTCGAAAAAAATAATGTTCCGACCGAGAATATTGATTTTTCCAATTTTAAATTTTGTAAATTTTATTTAGTATAAAACTCCAAATTCGGGTCACTCCTCCAATAGTTAAATTCCTTAGCAAAGGTAATATTCCTGTTCTATGAAAGTACTTATTATTTTATCGTGCATCTCTTCCGATTTGGAATAACCCAGCGTTTTTCGGTTTAGTCTTTTTAAACGTGTACGGAGTGTCAGGTTGGTTCTTTCTATACGTTGAGTGCAATATTTCCCAACAATATGTTTTTCTTTAGGAAGTATACTGTACGATGCAAAATTATCCGTACAGTAAAACCGAACATTAAAAGGAGATAATAATTGGGGTTGTAAGCCGGACAATGGCATTCGGTTAAATCCTTATCGGAGCATCAAAAGAATTCCATCGTGTTCTGGGTTTCATCGATTTCCGTGGGTAGTGCCTCCCTGGTTTCACCCGTTGTATCATTCTTGCCAGAAATGCGTGAAGCATGTAATAAAATGATTTTAAATGTTTTTTTAACCTCCCCTGTATTAGCAGGGGGAGATGCTTGACGACAAAAAACAAACAGTTTTTTGAACTCAGCTTCTGTTTTTTATCCCTGCTCTCCTTGTTATCGATACGACTCCCCTCATCATCATAGTTCCTGTGATTAAAATAATTTTCCGATATCCTTGTCAGGTTAATTAATAATATATGTGCCTGAAGTTCTTGTTTGACGCCTTTCTCATTATGTGAATGAAAATCTTCAATATATAGGATTGACTTGGATAATTTATATAATTCTTCTATTTCCCATCGTTGATGGTATAAATCATTAAAATCTTTTGCTCCATAATAATCTTGTTCAATTAAAGTCGTCGCGAGAATATATTCAACATCTCCGTGTAAATACTTTACTAACCGTAACGTTATAGGCGGTAATTCAGAAAGAAGTTTTCTTTTTCTAAGGTTTGACTTTACCGCGTCCGAAGGGATATAGGTCACAATAGCATCATCGTAATGGCTGTCAGTAAAGTCTCTAATCACTTTGTTTCTATTGCCTTCCTGTATTCTGAATATCGCATCCAAATTATTTCTTATCACTTGATGTAACATATAATAACTAAAATACCCCCTATCGAAGATAACGACAGCATCACTATCCAGATATCTAAAGTGTTTTTCTGCACAAGCTCTCTCGTTATTATGATTAACAAAATCAATATCATATATAATTAAATTCAATATATCATAAAGGCAACTCATCATCGCATAGGGATAATATCTGGATGTTTTTTGCGTGACCCGATAGCCATTATTGATAAGTTTTCTGGGAACATTTAGTTTTGAACCATCAATAGCAAAAAGCCGGTGTCCCTTCCATGTTGTTGGGCGAGAATCCTTCTCCCAGACAGAGACAATATCTTTATTAATAGTTTTAATAGTATCATCCGGTAATTTTATTCTGGCTTCGCACATCGATGAAGCAGAGACAGGATTATATTGAGGAAGGGGTATTTTTTCACGAATGCAGTCATCCCATATTTCATTGATAATATAAGCATATCCATGATTATTCTTTCCTGATATAATTTTCATTAGGAATAAAGCAATCAGTTTTGTATCTATTGTTCTCTTTCTTTTTTGCCAAGATTTATCAATTCTTGAACATGAATTAAAAAAAGTTTTGTTTAGGCGTTGGTAGATATTCATGATTTGCTCCCCCCATTTAAATTTTATTTTTATAACATCGTTATTTCCTTAACCGAATGCCATTGGCCGGCCCAGACCGCTTTTCCTGTGGGTGGGAGTCACGTCGGCGGTGGTGATAGAACTGGGTCATAGAGATACCGATTTTTTGGCAAAACTGGTGGACAGTTAGGTCGGATTTTTTCTGCTGTTCAAAAATGTCCAGCCATTCGGCTTGAGTAAACCTGGATTGGCTCAGGCGGGATTTTTCCATAATCAGAATAGATGATAGCTATTTTAATCAGTGAATTCACCCTGGCTGGGTGTGGTTCCCCGTACGCTTACTCATCAGCCGTTAACCCGTATCATCACGTTGCAGTGCTTGCGCCAACGCGTTTTCAAGCTCAGTTATCTGTTTAACCAGATAGAGATAATGGGTATGCAAGCGCATAAGTCAATGAGTTAAATAAGGCGGAAGTTCATGCCCGGTGAGCATGTGGGAAAGCCGGTTTATCACCGCTACCCCGGTCGGCATACTGATACCCAATTCCAGTAAAAAAGCCTGCATCTGATGAGTCGTTTTAACCTTATCTCTGACCAGTGACTCCCTGACCCGATGTCATGCACGCATTGCTTGTTGAGATTCAGTTCTGGGCTGAACAAGATGAATGGAAGGACGTGAGGCCGCTTCACAGATGGCTTCGGCATCAATAAAATCTTTTGACGAAGGGGCGGACAAACTGTGGCGGAATCAATTTGGCAGTGTCGCGTTAACGGCGGCAAGTTAGCAAAAGTGGTGTTGCCGGTTATTTAGGCAGCCAGCAAATAGAATTGTTCCATTGTTCCGCGGGTGATAATCCATCACTTTGTGGATGTTGATATTGCCCTTTGCGTATCATGTGAATCAGTTCGATGCCGGCCAGGAGCGTCTGTGCCCGGCGAAACGATTTGAACCCCAGCATCTGTCGTATCCGACGTTTGATATTACGGTGCTCTTGCTCAACCAGG
>NZ_MUBJ01000038.1:9208-16608 GCF_002127535.1 Xenorhabdus vietnamensis | reverse complement strand
CCGTTACTCAGGCTTCATCACAAATAGTGATTCAATTGAGGTCGTTTTTGTTCCAGAAATACCGCTAGTAATTTCACGCGACCAGATGCAATCAAAATCCCCCGGCGCGGTGTATTCACTAACAAACACCGTGCAGCGGTTCGATAATTCACGCACCCAATACCAGAACTCAGCCGTATTAAATGCATCACGGTATTGCCGGGTGTTCGCATAGGGCGGGTCGCAGTAGACGACTGCACCATCCGGTATGTTCAGTTCTTTATAATCAGTGCACAACAATTGCACCCCATCCAGATCACCTATCTGTCGTTGAATATTGTTGATAGCCTCCAATTGGTAATCACGAACGCGCCCGGATTTGACCCGCCCGACTCCCACGTACCCATCGAACCACTTACCCGCGTAACTACAGTTAAACCCCACCCAGCCTGTTAGATGTGGGATTTCATTCTGGTTGTTCTTTACCGCGTAGTACTGCTCTCGCGATATTTGCCCCGGAGGTTGCCAGCCAGATAACAACGCTCTCCACATTTCAATCAAATATTCGTGGCTGTCGGCAGCAATAATGGGGCCATTGTGTTTGGTATTGATATGACTCACCATATTCATGCCGCCTGCAAATGGCGCAACATATTTTGCGATACGGGATTTACTTCCCATGTATTTCACTGCTCCGCCTCCCTCTTTGTTGGTGCAGTCAGACAATAAATAGGTACCGTTACCGGAATTCCGGTATCGAATGAATATCAAATAGTTAGGATTGCAAAATAAAAAAAGGCCGCATTAAGCAGCCTTGGATACATGCCATGCCAGCCATTAGCCAGATAGTAACTATGGTCTGAGAACGGGGAACATGGGCTTTCAACAATACCGCCATCCAGACGGTAGCCTGAGTGGACGCACCTTAAACAGGTCTTAATGCCTCTCGAAGAGGAGCTGGAGTTACAGTAGTGAGAAATATTTACCGCTCAGAAGAGCAGCATTAAATTTCCTCACCCGCTCTTCCCGTTCTTTTTTCGACAGCTTTTTTGGTTCTCTCTCTGAATACGGCATGGCTCTTGCCGCATCAGCACGAGCTGGATATTTAGAAGTGTTCATACTCATCACACCATTCGAATTCGTCTTTCATGAGGGTGATCTCTTTTTCGCTGAAAATCAGATTAACCTATTGATTCATCTGGCATATAGGGGTGTTCTCTAACCCCGATCGAAGTGTTGACCAAGTCACCCAAAAAACAATATAACATATTGATTTAACAGTGATGTTAGGTTCTGCCCGACCATGATCGAGTTGAGTTGTAAACTCTAAGTTGACTACGGGTAGAAACGAAAAAGCCCCGCGAGTGCGAGGCTCTTTAACTGCAACATTCATAATATTATAATCATCATGCCGGATATAGTAATTCGCCGGTTTTCAGGTATAAAGAAAGCTAACTTGTTAATAATGAAAGGTAAAAAATTGAATATCAAAGTAAGGCTATTAATTGCATTTGTTTTAGGGGTGGCGTCGATTATTTATGGCGTAACATATTTTACAGATGAAAAAGAAGTCACACGAATCCCTAGAATTATTTATCCGTTCTATGAGAATTTTGGTAATGCTGGGTTAGGCTCGGCTCTTATCATCTGCGGAATATTTATCATTTTTTATTCTATTTTCGCATACAAAAAAACAAGATAACTCAACTGGCACCTCAGATAATTGAGGTGCATTTACTTAATACCAATAAAAAACCCCGCCGGAGCGAGGTATGAAATTAATAAGCTGTGTGACATTGCTATCACTCTTATCACAATATACTGTCTTTTGTAATTACGCAACCTGATTGATGATTTCTTTTTGTCCGCATTTATCCCGCTCCAAAGTTACCCCGGATACCGCTAGTACACCGTCAATAAATCCCTCTGCCGCCTGTAACCGTTTTGCAACTTCGTTATGAGAAATACCTAGCTTTGTGCCCATTGCTCTCAATGGCAGTGCTTTAATATAATGCAGTACGATCAGTTGGTACGAATAAGGATTATGCTTCTTCAACCGCAGAACCGCCGCATCGATAGCGAATCCATCATCATCACAACATTGGGCGCGGGTCTTTCGGGTACTGGGAACCAGACCTTTAAATCCTGCCGCAATGGGCGACCAGTCAACGTCACTGTTCCCCTCACTGGCCCATGCGCCCCACTGATTGAGTATTATCCGCATATCACGCATTCACACACTCCCCCACCAGATTCAGGATAATCCTGTCGGTCAGCTCACGATCATGGAACCGTTCTTCGGACAAGGTGCGAAGTTCCAACAGTATGCCCGTAAAGCCATTGATTTTCTGACGGTATAATTTACGTAATTTTCTCATAATGCCTCCAATGGCCTGCCAAAAAGAAAATTTTTACCCGTTTGATGTTGTCTCAAAACCCCGGTTTGTTGTCTCATGTTGTCTCAATTTAAAAACTAAAATAATTAAAATTCATACAGTTAATAAAAATGAGACAACCGAGACAACTGAGACAACAGGTTTTAGCCCTCACATGAGAAGATCAGACTTCTTCGTCTGATTCAGGCACTAACACCATGATGTAAGCCCGTTGCTGAATGCCCCCCAGATGCTTAAGACGGGGTGTCTTGCCCTGATAGCTCCTTCCACTGGCCGGCTTTTTGAGGATGTCGCTTTTCACTAACGTGTCTGCGAACATATCTACGTTAAAACCCCGGGCGATCTCCTGCTTAAAAGTGGCGGGTAAGGTATAGAAAATCATCGGATCATTATCATGAAGGCCTTTCTTTTCCCGATACCCGGCCAAATCCCGAATCGGTAAGTCCCGCTCATCATAGGGCAGAGGGGCATAGCGGCTCATGCCATGGGCGTTAAGAAATGAAACGGCCTGCTCGACAATCTGTTCAAATTCTTTATTGCCGGTCCCAAACTCCGCCACCCAAACATTAAAGATATATTGCAACACATCGCGGCAATCCTGCGTTTTCCAGCCGGTCACTGTCCGCCCCAGTATTAAAGCGGCTTCCAGCACCGCAAAGCGATCGCTGACCCTTTGGACCTGTTCACCGTAACTTTCCGGTATCAGCTTGCTCCACCGTGATTGCGCATCGATATAAGCCTGTTTTGCTGCTCCTTGATGGGTTGTCAGGTATTCAATCCACGCCCGCCCTGCGGCGCCGTGGTGTTCACGACAGCCCCGCTTTAAGGCGTCGGCGTGTGCCTTGCCATTTTCCAAGCCGTGCAGGGTGTGAGATCTTTCCATCGGAATATTCAGCAACCGGACCAATTGTCCGGCATTCACTTTTATCCCGGCCTCCATTAAGAACGTAGGAATGTCTTTTTCACCGGTACTGATTGCCACGGTTCGCCAGCTGGCCAAAGGACGGTTACCGCCTTCTTTTGCCCCCTGTATTTTCCCCTTGCCGTTAAACAGGGTATAGGCTGAGGTATGGACATGTTTAGGGTTCGCGCCCTGGCCTACCTCATCCAGTGACAGCAGCCCGTCATTGTGGGCCAGCGCTTCGTTGGCTATCCCCAGCGCCGTGCCATACCACGTTAACCGTTGATCATCCGCCTTGCCGTACAGACTGGTGGCGATATCGGCGGTTGTGGTTTTCCCGGCGGTCGATTGGGCATACAGATGCACACCAAACCCATCCGCCCCCACAATGCCTATCATCGGTGCCGCTAGAGCCGTCGCCACCCCCAGCATCATAAACGGGTTATGGTTAGCCAGCCGCGCCACATGCTCACGCCAGCTTTCCGTTGTCCCTGATACGGTGTAGGCATGGGCCGCAGCGCTGCCCCCGTTAAATAAAACAGGCTGCTCAGGCACACCAATCACCGAGCCATCCGGCATAATATAAGCCCCTTTATGCCAGCCAGATTTTGCCGTGATGCTCCAGATTTCTTGGGTGTGACTTCGGATCAGCCAGTCAGCTAAAATCGCCCTGAGATTGCTTTTTGTGGTCACCTGCACCCCGCCCGCTTTCAGCAATCGCCAGCCTTCGCGCTCACCAATATCGGCTGACGCAATCGCTTTGATGACGGGGTCTTTACTGCCTTTCGCCTGCCAGCGGGTAATCAGGTATTGCTCATCATTTTCATCAATGCCCGTGCCGATAACTTCCAGCGGGGAACACAGCCATTGTTCAGGTTTAATGATTTCGCCGGTTTCCTTGTCTAATTTCGGTGTCACGTAAAAAATGCCCTGGGGGCGAACGTCAATAAACGGGATCAGCGGATCGCGCACTTTCTCACGGTGTTCATCCCAATTCATCACAACAGACTCTGACGCTGACTTTTTCTCTCCCACCTGATATAACCCGTTACTGAATGCCTGCCTGGCTGCCTCGGTACCGTGCTGCTGGCGATAATCGTCCCAGTCGGCCTTATATTCTGTTGGCGGTAATGCGATCCACCCGTCAATAGCCTTAGCGGTCTTCTCCGCTGCAATCTTGCCCACGCTCTTCTTGGGCTTGCCTTTATCGTCCAGTTCTCCGGGTTCGTGCCAGTCATTGTCGGCGGCAAGGATGATTTTTGCTGTAGGCCACCGTTCCCTGACCTGTTTAGTACTACAGCCGTAATCATCCCAAAATTAACGTGTTATCTGATAATCAATAAACTGAGAAACCGTATCATTTCAAGCTGTTCTACGGGCATATTTCCGATTGAGAAAAACAAATACGGCTGTAGTATTAGCCACAGTCGTTAAATTGCCTTCATCAATCGCAGCCAGTACCAAGCCCTCACACAATTGGCTCACCGTTAAGGCGGTTGCATACCCCTCAGCAATGATGATCGTGTCCGGCGTTCCGGTGATTGCCGATAAGGGGATAAAACTCCCCTTTTTCTGCGTACCAGAGACAAGACGCTTATCACTGTTCGGCTTGATGATTTGAGCACCGGTGATTGTGCCGTCCAGCGTCTGAGTGACCAGCAACAAAGAGCCGTCTTTCAGTAACCGCTGATCGGGGCATTGCAGCCCCTTTTTCGTCAGATAATCAGATTGCCCGGCAGTGGATTGAGCCACCAGCTTGTTCACTTTCTCAGTTATCGGTTGAGCCTCTGATTTCAGAACCTCCTTTCTGGTAGGCTGGGGTTCAGACAAGGGAAGCAACAGCGCATCAGCAGCCACCTTAGCCGCTTCAATTACCGTGATACCTTTAGCTTTCGAGAGTAAATCAAAACCGTCTCCGTGGTTCGGGTGTTCACACTGGCGACAATGCCAGTTGCCGTCCCCGTGGTCGTCTATAAAGTGAAAGCGATCATTACCGCCGCAAATGGGGCAAGCGCCATGCTTACCCTTTGCTGGAACATCCACCCCACAGGCAGACAACAAACCTTGCCATTGATTTTGTGCCGCTGCTTTCACCGAACGAATATCAATATGACTTACCATTTCGGAAATCCCTCGCGGTGATGGATTTCAAACTGAGCATTTTGTTCCGTATCGTTCAGCGCTTCGGCGATCCTCGGCAAATACATCAATGCTTCACCGATACGGCGTAAATCTTCCCTTGCCTGACGATTGTCATAGTTTTCATTGTCGGTTGACCAGAAAGCCAGTTCCCCCATTGCGGACATCGCTGCCATCACTGCACTGTGCGCGCCATCGGAATGCTTACGCAGATCTTTCAGTTCCTCAGTGTCCATAGCGCTAAAGTTATTTTTTACCAAGTGGTTATAGATATCAGACATAATCAGGCTCTCCCTGCGTAGGTGTATTCTTTAGTGAAACGGCTTAAGGGCATGATGATCGGGCTTTGATAACCATCACGGACAAAGGTCACGCGATTAAAGGCCACTGACAGTACCTGTACGGTTTCCCCGTTCTTATGGGTGTAATAGTCATGGGGTCCGGGGTTACGCATGATTCGCCCCCTGAACGGTAGGCATATCGCTACAGTGGGAAGTGTTATCAATAGCTTCCTCACCTGCGATTACTTCAATCAGAAATACAGCAATATCGCCGGATAGCTTCGCCATCAGTGAAGACATAACGGATATTTCACTGCCCTGTATTTGATGAGGGTATGACTCAATAAGCTGATTAATAAATTCGAGTTGCTGCGCCTTTTCAGCGGCTTGATGAATAGTGATAGGCTGGCTCATGCGGACACCCCCTGACGGGAAACAAATACCAGATTAGATTTGCCTGCCAGTAAACGAGCTTCACCTTCACAGTCCGCCAGAACAGTGATAAGGCGCACGGGGTGAATATCCACCAGCCGTTGAGTACCCGATGCAATTAGGAATGTAAATTTAAGGCGAGTTTGGTTATGCTGTGGTGTATCCATAGCGTAAGACTCCTTTACGTTTTTGGTTAGAGGCCCGGTTAGTGTTCGCGCACTACTGGGCTTCGCTGTTTGTATACCTTGAACCCTCAAGGTGTGTTTCAAATTACATTTATATGAAATACACGTCAAGGCTTTTTTGTATTTCTTTTTTGTGTATAATGTAACACACCAATTGTAAGGAGTTTCATTAATGCCAACACCAAACAAAAATGCAAAGTCACAGTTAACTACCGTTCGTGTACCGCATGATGTAATAGAGGAAATGGGAGCAGTAAAACAAGGCAATGAAAGCAATGCTGGGTTTATTATTACTGCGATGCGTGGAGAAATAGCTCGCCGCCAAAGTGAGAGCAACTGTAAAGATCCACTACTCTCATCCCTTGATGCCCTTGCTCGTATCGAAGAAATCGGTACAAAAGCCAATGAAGAAATAAGATTACTTATCAGTGTTGCGCAGGAAGAGCTCCAGCAACGCAAATCCAAAGCATCATCTGAGCAATAACTAACCGACCGACAATAAGTCCGGTGGTTAACCAAGGCAAGATTATTGACGTGGTTCACTCCCCCTCTTAAAGATGGTAAGCTCTTAAGCTGTTGTAATTCCTCGTAAACCAGATTTGGATTACGGATAACTAATTGATTCAACCTGTAAAGCAAATGTGCTTTACGCCAAAGGGTAGCATTCGCCGTGCTATCCTTTTCTTTTTGTGCCTGACTAAATGACGATCGCAAAGTTTGTGAGTCAGTATTACTAATGCTCAAATTATGACCAGACTGCAAATATGCAGCTTGACTACATTTCAATGGGTTAGGTAACTGACCCGAAATAATCGGGTACCCTAAAGTATGACCAGACGCCAAATATGGCGTCTGAATGTTTTTCAACGGGTTATTGAGGTGTCCGAAAATATTCGCATACCCATCAGCGAAATATTTCTCCGATTGGAACTGAGCGAAAAGTTTCGCTGAGTGACAAGCCAAAGTGAGGACCACGGCAATAGGACTCCTTAAACTAAAGGAATTCCTATAGTTAATTTTTCCCCGACTTGAGGTTAATTGTTCAATATTTGGTCTTTGATTCCCCCGTTTTGGGGGAACAGAGAGT
>NZ_MUBJ01000038.1:2963-9108 GCF_002127535.1 Xenorhabdus vietnamensis | reverse complement strand
GCGCCGCATGGCCCCGTTTGTTTCCCCGTTAGTGGAAGGCAAACTGGTCGAGTCGCGCAAGTTTCAGACCAACAGCTTTAAGCCTGCGTACATTAAAGATAAACGTGCCCCGGATTTACGCAAACCCATTCGTCGCCAGATTGGTGAGCGGATTGGCGGTCAGTACACTGCTGCTGAACGTGAGATGCTCAACGTACAATTTGAACTGGCTGACCAAATCGTCACGGTTATTGTTTATCGGTAATTCTCGGTAAGTCAAAGAAACCCTTGTGTACTTAATACGTTATGGCTGTTTTGCTTAAAAAGCATACATGGCAGTAAAGGGTTATCAGGGCTTAAATACGGTAAATCTTGCTATACGTTTTGATATACGGTTAGAGCGTATAGCAAAAAACATGGAGAATGAAAATGCCTAAAATATCAAAGCCTTTAACCAACACCGAAATCAAATCAGCGAAAAAGACCGATAAAGAGTATAGCCTTCATGACGGTGGTGGTTTGTATTTATTAGTTAAACCTAATGGCTCAAAGATCTGGCGTTTTTCCTATAGTCGACCCTATACAAAGAAAAGGGCACTGATGAGTTTTGGTCAGTATCCGGCTGTAACTTTATCTTCGGCAAGAAAGTTCAGGGATGAAGCGAGAGAAATGCTATCGAAAAATATAGACCCTCGGCAGTATCGTGAGGCAAAAGCGATGCAAAAAACCGCAGAGATAGAGAATATTTTTGCTAATGTGGCTATTGAGTGGTTTGAGCTAAAAAAGTCACTGGGGGTAAGACCAGCAACGGTGTCAACAATAAAGCTGGTTTTAAATAGCCATATCCTCCCTGCCATAGGAAATGTCCCTGTAACTGAAATCACAGCAAAATACATTCTCAGGTCATTTGATTATCTGAAAAAGGAGGGGAAAATTAGGACGCTCAATCATGCCGTTCGTCGAGTCAGAGAGATATTAGATTACGCTGTTAATGCAGGTGTTATATTTCACAATCCGGCACACAGTATTACAAAAGCAGTCGTGGCACATAAGACGACACCGTTTAAAACTATAACAGCGAATGAACTGCCTGAATTCTGGAAAGCCCTGGATAACGTCATGATGGAACCGCAAACTCGGTTATTAATAGAGTGGCTAATGCTGACAATGGTTAGGCCGAATGAAGCCAGTGGTACTCGCTGGGATGAAATCGATATCGATAACAAGACATGGAATATCCCCGCAGAAAGAATGAAGAGCAAACGCGCCCACACAGTGGCATTGTCTAAACAGGCAATTAGTATCTTAGAGGAAATGAAAAGGTATTCTTTTGGGCAAGTCTTCGTATTCCCTTCACCGAGAAAATTAGTAAGACCAATTCAGCGGGTGACAATCGGTGATGCCTTGCGGCGTGCGCATGTAAACATAGTTCCTCACGGGTTTAGATCGTTAGCCAGTACTACCCTGAATGAACAGGGTTTTAACCCAGACGTGATTGAAGCCGCTTTGGCTCATGTGGATAAGAATCCTGTGCGCAGAGTCTACAATCGCAGTGTATATCTTGAGCAGCGGTTTAAATTAATGGAATGGTGGGGAGATTTTCTGGATGCCTCAAAGCGAGGAGAAATAAACTGGAATAATGGCGCACAAGGATTAATGTTGGATGATTTAAGATGATAGGTATACCTGTATATTATGGGTGGGCCAATGCCTGCCCTTTTTTATAAATCTAATTTGGTGAGGACTTATGCGATATATTGATAGAGAAATAACAACAGCAGAAGAATTAATGAAGAAATTAAGATTTGCATCAAGAAGCTCTTTTGATGAATTCTGTGCTGATGAAAAGGTTAACTTTCCAAAATTTATCAGGATAGGTATTCGTCGTAAGGGATGGTTTGTTGATGAGGTTGAAAGCTGGTTTAAAGAGCGTGATGAGGCAAGATACCAATGAATCAGGGCATCAAGGTATAAGGAAGTGCCGCTAGATTTCATTCAAATGAAATACGCTCATATTACTGCATAACTACACATCAAGAATAACCTCCATTCCCTATTATTTTATCTGGTAAAAGTAATTTTAAATAATTTCATTGAATGCCTTTGGTGGTATTTATCCATCAAGGGCTGAGCATATAAATAACCCCTATAGCCGAAAATCAAATTAATTAAGACAGGGTAAAACTATGACATCTAAAAATATGGCCTTAAATGGCCAGGGACTCGCTCACTCTGAAAATAGCCAGAATGATATTTTAAATATCCGCAAAGCAGTTATTTCCGGTGACTGGTCACCGATTAACAAGGGTATTTGCACACTGACTGATCTAGGGCTGCGTCATAACGGTCAGGGGTTGGTCTGGCTTAATTCTGGTGTGTCGGTTCATGATGCAGAAAGTGATACAGGGCTGACAGGCAAGGATAAGCAATCCTTTGAATATCATTCAGAGGTGCGCACAATTAACCATTTGAATAGTGGTAACTATTATGGATTTGTCCAGCTAAAAGATATTGATAGCTATGCCCTGAATATTATCACTTCAATCAGTTCTGAATATCACACTCGTAAAAATGGCACACCTTTAGCGACGTTCGCACTACTGATTGACCAGAAGCAGCGGAAACAGGCCGTGGATAACTGGATTTTATACCGCAATCCGAACCAGCCAGATAAGTACACCATTCTCAATAAACAGCATCATCATGAACTGGCGACGTGCTATCAGTCCAAAGGCTGGAAGCATGAGCCACTGGAATATCTAGGTAAGCTAATCCGTAATGATGCTGAGTTCAGCAAACTTATGCGTCGGTTGGGTTATGTTCCCGTTCGCACAAGAAAACTAACCGGAAAACGTGAGAGATTTTGGTTATACAGAAAAACAGGAAATGATAAGGGGGTTGGGACAAAAGAAATAAATAAAATCAATAGGTTTACTCCATTTGTCCAGTATGCAAAACGACCAATCAGAACCTTTGAGCGCATTGCTGTAGATGGTCAGTGGCTCTACGTCTATGCCGATCATATTCGCTTTCTGACTAAAAAACGCCACCGTGTAGAAGGTGTGCGAGTTCAGGGTTACACGGCGAAAGGAATAGAGTTGCGAGAGGTGGTGTAATGGTCATTATGTCTAGTGACTCCTTGATGTTAAGGAGTCCTCAATCTCAGAACCACATATCTTTAAGAGGTGTAGTTAGAAATCAATCATCGTTTTTGAACCGAGTGAATATCGGTAACTCAGTTCAATCGGCTCAAATTTTAGCTGATGGGTATGAGAAATTTTTCGGACACCTACGGCAACCCATTGATTCTTTCGAAGTCCTCAGTTTGGGAGGCTACCCGATAATTTCGGGTTGGTTACTTAACTCATTGATATCTAATCGCACTGCAAATATGCAGTCTGCTTATAATTTGAGTGTCAGTCTGGCTGACTCACAGAATCTGTACACCTCTTTAAGAGGAGCGCAAATTTTGCGACCGTCATTTAGTCAGGCACAAAAAGAAAAGGATAGCACGGCGAATGCTACCCTTTGGGATCACGCATTTTTGCGTAATGAGATAAATCAATTAGTTAACTACAACTCTTTAAGAAGTGTAGTTAACCAAGTCAATAATTTTGCCTTGGTTAGTTACTGCTCAGATGATGCTTTGGCTTTGCGTTGCTGGAGTTCTTCCTGTGCAACACCGATAAGTAATCTTATTTCTTCATTGACTTTTGTACCGATTTCTTCGACGCGGGCAAGAGCATCAAGGGACGAGAGTAGTGGATCTTTACAGTTACCCCCACTTTGGCGGCGAGCTATTTCTACACGCATCGCAGTAATAATAAATCCAGCATTGCTTTCATTACCTTGTTTTACTGCTTCCATTCCCTCCATTACATCATGCGGTACACGGACGGTAGTTAACTGTGACTTTGCATTTTTGTTTGGTGTTGGCATCAATGAAACTCCTTACAATTGGTGTGTTTCATTATACACAAAAAAGAAATACAAAAAAGCCTTGACGTGTGTTTCTTATGAAAGTATTGTGAAACACACCTTGAGGATTCAAGGTATACAAATAGCGAAGCCCAGTAGTGCGCGAACACTAACTGGGCCTCTAACCAAAAACGTAAAGGAGTCTTACGCTATGGATACCCCACAGCATAACCAAACTCGCCTTAAATTTACATTCCTAATTGCATCCGGCACTCAGCGGCTGGTGGATATTCACCCTGTGCGTCTGATTACTGTACTGGCAGACAGCGAAGGTGAAGCCCGTTTACTGGTCGGTATTCCCTCTCTGATATTTGTTTCCCGTCAGGAGGTGACCGCATGAGCCAGCCTATCACTATTCATCAAGCCGTTAAAAAGGCGCAGCAACTCGAATTTATTAATCAGCTTATTGAGTCATACCCTCATCAAATACAGGGCAGTGAAATATCTGTTATTTCTTCTCTGATGGCGAAGCTATCCGGCGATATTGCTGTATTTCTGATTGAAGTAATCGCGGATGAGGAAGCTATTGATAACACTTCCCACTGTAGCGATATGTCTACTGTTCAGGGGGTGAACCATGCGTAATCCCGCACCCCATGACTATTACACCCATAAGAACGGGGAAACCGTACAAGTGCTGTCAGTCGCCTTTAATCGCGTGACCTTTGTCCGTGAAGGTTATTACACCCCATGCATCATGCCATTAAGCCGTTTCACTCAAGAATACACCTACGCAGGGAGAGCCTGATCATGTCTGATATCTATAACCATTTGGTACGTACTAATTTCGACGCTATGAGCACCGAAGAACTCAAAGATCTGCGCAAAAACTCCGAAGGGGCATTGAGTAGCGTGATGGCAGCAATGTCAGCGATGGGCGAACTGGCTTTCTGGTCAGTTGACAACGAAAACTATGACAATCGTCAGGCAAGGGATGGTTTACGCCGTATCGGTGAAGCATTGATGTATTTGCCGAGGATCGCCGAAGCGCTGAACGATACGGAACAAAATGCTCAGTTTGAAATCCATCACCGCGAGGGATTCCCGAAATGGTAAGTCATATTGATATTCGTTCGGTGAAAGCGGCGGCACAAAATCAGTGGCAAGGTTTGTTGTCTGCCTGTGGGGTGGATGTTCCAGCAAAGGGTAAGCATGGTGCTTGCCCGATATGCGGCGGTAAAGACCGCTTTCACTTCATAGACGATCACGGGGACGGTGACTGGCATTGTCGCCAGTGCGATGAGCCGAATCACGGTGATGGGCTGGATTTGCTGGTGAGGGCGAAGGGGATCACGATTATTGAGGCGGCTAAAGTCGTTGCTGATGCACTGGCGTTACCTTTGCCAGAACCCAAGCCTGCCAGAAAGAAGGCTTCCAAATCAGAGGTTCCTTCGATAACCGAAAAAGTTAACAAGCTGGTGGCTCAGACTACCATCGGGCAATCCGATTATCTGATGAAAAAGGGGCTGCAATGCCCCGATCAGACGCTACTGAAAGACGGTTCTTTGTTGCTGGTCACTCAGACGCTGGACGGCACAATCACCGGTGCTCAGATTATCAAACCGAATGGTGAAAAGCGCCTTGTCTCTGGTACGCAGAAAAAGGGGAGTTTTATCCCTTTATCACAAGTAACTGGAACACCAGACACGATCATCATTGCTGAGGGATATGCGACAGCCTTAACGGTGAGCCAATTACATGAAGGCGTGGTGCTGGCTGCGATTGACGAGGGGAATTTATCCGCTGTTGCTGAACGGGTCAGGGAACGGTGGCCAACAGCAAAAATCATCCTTGCCGCCGACAATGATTGGCACTCACTGGGGGAACTGGATAACAACGGCAAGCCCAAGAAGAACGTCGGTAAGATTGCGGCAGAGAAGACAGCCAAAGCTATAGACGGGTGGATCGCATTACCGCTAACAGAATATAAGGCCGACTGGGACGATTATCGCCAGTGTCACGGCATCGAGACAGCAAAGCAGGCATTCAGTGAAGGGTTATATCAGTATTATGTAGGGGCAGAGCTTGATATGTATGAACTGGGTAGCGGTGAAGTCATTACTGGCGTGGAATTAGCGCTACTGGAGAGAATGAACAAAACCTATACGCATATCACCATTGGGGGTAAGCATCGGGTTGTCAGCTTAAAACCGTGTCAGGTGAACGGGGTCACGCATGTTTTCGAGGA
>NZ_MUBJ01000038.1:0-2863 GCF_002127535.1 Xenorhabdus vietnamensis | reverse complement strand
TCCTCGAAAACATGCGTGACCCCGTTCACCTGACACGGTTTTAAGCTGACAACCCGATGCTTACCCCCAATGGTGATATGCGTATAGGTTTTGTTCATTTTCTCCAGTAAAACCAATTCCGCACCCGTAATGACTTCACCGCTACCCAGCTCATACATATCAAGTTCTGCCCCTACATAATACTGATACAACCCTTCACTGAATGCCTGCTTTGCTGCCTCGATGCCGTGCTGCTGGCGATAATCGTCCCAGTCGGCCTTGTACTCTGTTGGCGGTAATGCTACCCACCCATCGATAGCCTTAGCGGTTTTCTCGGCTGCTATCTTGCCGACGTTCTTCTTGGGCTTGCCTTTATCGTCCAGTTCTCCGGGTTCGTGCCAGTCATTGTCGGCGGCAAGGATGATTTTTGCTGTAGGCCACCGTTCCCTGACCTGTTTAGCAACAGCGGATAAATTGCCTTCATCAATCGCAGCCAGTACTAAGCCCTCACACAATTGGCTCACCGTTAAGGCGGTTGCATAGCCCTCAGTAATGATGATCGTGTCTGGCGTTTCAGTAATTGCCGATAAGGGGATAAAATTCCCCTTTTTCTGCGTACCAGAGACAAGACGCTTATCACTGTTCGGCTTGATGATTTGAGCACCGGTGATTGTGCCGTTCAGCGTCTGAGTGACCAGCAACAAAGAGCCGTCTTTCAGTAGCTTTTGATCGGGGCATTGCAGCCCCTTTTTCGTCAGATAATCAGATTGCCCGGCAGTGGCCTGAGCCACCAGCTTATTAACTTTCTCGGTTATCGGAGGAGCCTCTGATTTTGGAGCCTCCTTTCTGGCAGGCTCAGGCAGTGGCAGCGATAACGCCTGAGAAACCTCTTTAGCGGCCTCAATAATCGTGATCCCCTTGGCTCTCACCAGCAAATCCAGCCCATCACCGTGATTCGGCTCATCACACTGGCGACAATGCCAGTCACCGTGACCGTGATCGTCCATGAAGTGAAAACGGTCAGTGCCGCCGCAGATGGGGCAAGCGCCATGCTTACCCTTCGCCGGAACATCAACCCCACAGGCAGCCAGCAAACCTTGCCATTGACCTTGAGCCGCTGCTTTCACCGAACGAATATCAATATGACTTACCATTTCGGGAATCCCTCGCGGTGATGGATTTCAAACTGAGCATTTTGTTCCGTATCGTTCAGCGCTTCGGCGATCCTCGGTAAATGCATCAGGGCTTCACCGATACGGCGTAAATCTTCCCTTGCCTGACGATTGTCATAGTTTTCATTATCGGCTGACCAGAAAGCCAGTTCCCCCATTGCAGACATCGCCGCCATCACTGCGCTGTGTGCACCATCTGCATTCATACGCAGATCTTTGAGTTCCTCAGTGTCCATAGCGCTAAAGTTATTTTTTACCAAATGGTTATAGATATCAGACATAATCAGGCTCTCCCTGCGTAGGTGTATTCTTGAGTGAAACGGCTTAATGGCATAATGCACGGGTAGGTATAACCTTCACGGACAAAGGTCACGCGGTTAAAAGCCACCGACAGCACTTGAACAGCTTCCCCGTTCTTATGGGTGTAATAGTCATGAGGGGTGGGGTTACGCATGGTTCACCCCCCGAACGGTAGACATATCGCTACAGTGGGAGGTGTTATCAATAGCTTCCTCACCTGCGATTACTTCAATCAGAAATACAGCAATATCGCCGGATAGCTTCGCCATCAGTGAAGACATAACGGATATTTCACTGCCCTGTATTTGATGAGGGTATGACTCAATAAGCTGATTAATAAATTCGAGTTGTTGCGCCTTTTCAACGGCTTGATGAATAGTGATAGGCTGGCTCATGCGACCACCTCCTGACGGGAAACGAATATCAGTGAGGGGATACCTGCCAGTAGACGGGCTTCACCTTCGCTGTCTGCCAGTACAGTGATAAGGCGTACAGGGTGAATATCCACCAGCCGTTGAGTGCCTGACGCAATTAGGAATGTAAATTTAAGGCGAGTTTGGGTATGCTGTGGTGTATCCATAGCGTAAGACTCCTTTACGTTTTTGGTTAGACGCCTCGATAGTGTTGGTAGCACTTCGGGGCGTTGTTGTTTTACATCTGACACAAATGTGTTGTACACTGTCAGACACAAACAACATACACCCTGAGTATTACATATGTCAAACACAAATTTGCCGAGAGGCAATAAACAAATTGCATTCAGAGTTGAGCCACAATTGGAACAAGCTATGAGGGAGGCGATGAAAATTGATGGTGATGAATCTATATCTGCATGGATAAAGAGAATTATCCGTAAAGAGTTGCAATCTCGCGGCATTGAACAATAACCAACCAAGTGAACACTATTCACTTGGTTCACTCCCCCTCTTAAAGATGGTAAGTTCTTAAGCTGTTGTAATTCCTCGTAAACCAGATTTGGATTACGGATAACCAATTGATTTATATCATGATGGAAAGAGCCATCATCCCAAAGGGTAGCATTCGCCGTGCTATCCTTTTCTTTTTGCACTCCACTAAATGATGACTGCAAAGTTTGCGCGTCGCTAAATGATACGCGCAGATTATGACCAGACTGCATATTTGCAGCTTGACTATGTTTCAATGGGTTAGGTAACTGACCTGAAATTATCGGGTATCCTAAAGTATGACCAAACGCCAAATCTGGCGTCTGATTGTTTATCAATGGGTTACTGAGGTGTCCGAAAATACTCGCATACCCATCGGCCAAAGTGAGGACTACGGCAATAGGACTTCTTAAACTAAAGGAATTCCTATAGTTAATTTTTCCCCGACTTGAGGTTAATTGTTCAATATTTGGTCTTTGATTCCCCCGTTTTGGGGGAACAGAGAGT
>NZ_MUBJ01000037.1:10681-20495 GCF_002127535.1 Xenorhabdus vietnamensis | reverse complement strand
GCCCTGTGTGGTCTGCAAAGGTTCGATTGAGCCGACAGATTTAGGCATAGATTTAAGGCAGGAGTTTTAATCTCAATGGTACAGATATGGACAGTTATTGACAGTTGTTTTTCCTATCTGTACCACCTTAATTTATTGATATTTAATTGAAATATTGTAAGTGGTACAGATGGTACAGTTATTTTGCTATTTTTTCGTTAGAAGCGAAAAACGATAGTAAAAACTCAGTCATTATCGGCATTTCTAACGGTATAAAGAGCCTCTGATAAATTGGTGGCTTTGGAATGAAGTTAAAGTACAGGCATTTAGTCGAAAGAGGTGTGTCAAAAAAATCATGTGAAACAGGTAATTAAATTGTTATTTTCAACCCGTGAGAACGCTAAAGCTCACAATTCACAGATGATCTCCTGTGTTGCACCGATAAGCGCTTTAGTCTTCTGTCTCGCGCATATTGTAATGCGAGATTAAGGCGCCTAAAAAATCTTTTGCCAGTGAATGACTGGAGATTCTTTTGTGGTATTTTACTTATCCAACAAAATCAATTAGTAATTTTATTACTTATATTCACATAAGAGGTCTACTCATATGGATAAATGGATTTGCACTAAATGTGGTAAAACAGAAATATCTCAAGACACAGAATATTGTGAAGAGTGCTCAGAAAAGCCTTTTAATAAAATAGGTGGATGGCTTTATCTTCCTGCTACAGGTCTAATATTAGCAGTGATTTTTATTATATATCAGTTCAAAGTAGCTGCTGAGGTAGCGTCTAGAGTTGCATATTATTCTACCTTGCAGAATATAGTCATATTTACAATGGTTGCTAATATCATCTTGCTCTTATTGGTTTTTCATACAGCCATTCTCTTTTTTAATAAATTAAAGCAAGCGCCTAGTTTTTGTATATTACTCTGCCTATCAAATGTGATCATACAGGGTATTATGGTTTTCTTAGTGACTAATAGACTTGGGTATTCAATTAGCTATGACACCTTATTACCTGCTCTACAAGCTATAGCTACCGCTGCTATATGGATACCTTACTTCATGGTATCAGTGAGAGTTAAACGAACTTTTGTGAACTAATTATCGTAGAACTTTCTCTTGCAATGCCCTGCAATCATCTTAGTGTGATAATGGTTGCAGCCCCTGATTACTCATAGGTTTACTGACACTGTGCTTTCTCCGATTTAAAATCGAGAAAATCAGCCCTTCTTTTAGCGAAATATTTCGCTGATTGATAGACCAAAGTGAGGACCACGGTAGCAGGTAGGCATATTAAGCGTACTGAGCTATTTTAACAGGGGTGCCTCTGTGTTCGTTTCCACTACCTCCGTTTCAAACGGAACGATGATATAGCGCTAAACCTGCATCATGCAGGAGATAAGAGATATCAAGGAGTTAAAGGTGGATTTATTTGAAAAAGGCCGCATTAAGCAGCCTTGAATTCAGGGTATGTGATTACCAACTGAGACAAAAACGTTTGGTTTGACCTGTTTGTTGCATTTGTTGCAATAGAGTACCTAATTTTTGTGTTTCAGTGTTTCGAGACTGAAATACGACACCATAATCTCCAGCACCCCAGTTACCTTTTCCCGTTGGTAATGTTTTGCCAAGATTATAAGCTATACCACCCACTGTCACCCGAAGGTCGTTATTTTGGAATAATTCTATAACCTTCTGACGACTTTCGGCATCTGGCTTGGTTTCCACATCAAAATTAAAATAGAATATTACTGGGTTCCAAATAAAAGCCCATACTTTCACAATATCAACTTTATTGTTTGGTTCTATATTTAGAGTACCAAAATGATTATCCCAATCAGTATTTATTATATATCCCCAAGCTAGTGGTTCATTTGGCTTGCTCGGATTACGAGCCACGCTACTTCCCGATGCAAGATCAAAAGACAACATACAATCCATCTGTTCCCAATCACAAGCCATCATATCTTCTTGTGTTGGTTGCCAATGGGTTGGATTGTTTGGTGTATATTTCTCAATATAGGGATTACTATCAGTTACACCAGCAAGGCGTATGTACTCAACAGGAAAGTTCCAGTTACTACGATAAACTTTCTTCCCCATATACACCTGAATGATTGCCCACGGTAGAGAACCTATAGGAGCCACCACATCATTACTTTTGTATTTACTGAGATCAAACGGACATTGTTTATCATCCAGCTTATTAACATCAGACATAAACACCTCACTTTATTATTCGTTAAAGGTCATTTCATCCTGCTGTTAACTCACCAGAAACATTACTGAGGTCAAATTTTAATCTCAATCGGATTCCTGCTATAGCAAGGCTTATAATTTGAAAGATGATGCGTGATTCGGTGAGGGTAAATTCAAAGTTTGGTGCTGATAGTGAATGCCCTTAATCCCCCTCACCAAACGGCAGTGTCACATGGCTCTGCTGTTCCTTGTGTATCCATAATTTGTGTAATTTATATTATTGCATTATTTGCATTATTTGCATCATTAATTTGATTTGTTGCATATATTGCAATAATATAGCTGTATAAATTATCAGCGGAACTAGAGGTTCGTTGGGCAGGCATTTCAGTGACCGAAAACTAAGAGGCAGTCATGGAAAAAACAAAAATTGTGATATTGGGTAAACAGATTGAGAGCAATGACGGTAAAGAGGTTTATACCGAAATTCATCTGCGGGAGCCTGCGCTGTTCGAGGTTGAGCAGTTTTATGAAATGGATAAAAAATCTAACCCGCTGGCCGCCATGAGATTACTGATTACTCTGGTATCGAGTGTGCCTGAAACGGTACTGAAAAAGATGGCAATATCTGATTTCCGTCAATGTGAGGTGTTCTTAACCCATTTTTTGGCTTATATCCCCTCCAGCAATGGCAACGATTAGCGGCAGACATCACCTATTTTTACCGCTGGGGGCCACAAGAGGCGTGGCTCCTGAGTCGATCACGGCTTAGTTGGTGGGCTGAGCAGGCGCAACGCATTATAGAGGCTAAACGTAATGGCTAATGCCTTTGATTTTGAGATTAACGCGGATGAAAACGCAACAAAAGTGCTGGCTGAGATTGAGGCCAGAATTAAGGGGTTGCAGCCTGTATTAAACTCTACACGGGAAGGCTTGCGATTTGGCGGCAGTGAAACGCTGGAAAATACAGGGGCATTGAGCAACCAACTACGGGATATGTCACGCTCCGCTCAAGATAACGTGCAAAACATCGGTGACATGATCCCGCCGCTGAAGAACTTTGGTGAACTGTTCACAAAATACAGTGGCATGGCGTCCAAAATGGGACTGCTGGGCGGTATCGGGGGCGTTATTGGCGGTTTGACAGCGGGACATAAGACGCTCAGGGATATGGGGAAAGAAGCCTATAATCTGGATGTCCTGTCCAAAAACACCGCGATGTCAATTGAAGACTCTTCTAGCTTAATCGGCGCAATGGTACAAATTGGTACAGAAGCTGAGAAGGCAACGGATTCTGTACAGAATTTGTTTAATACACTCAATGCGGCAGAGCGGGGTGAGAATGGTTCTGCTCGTGCAGAATTAGATAAGCTGGGTGTTAAAATCCACACGACAAAGGGGGGTTCTGCGGATGTTATTCCAACGCTATTGGAACTGGAAAAGGCATTTAAAAATAAAAATATTCTGTCTGAGACCGAGAACAGACTGATAGTGAAATTGGGGTTAACCCCCGAAATTTTGGCCTTACTCAGAGAAGGTAAAATACAGGAACGGCTGGATAAATCTGTAAAAAACGGTCAAAGCCGCACAGCGGAAGAAAACCAAAAACTCACTGACTTCAATACCGAAGCTAATGAGGTTGGCGCAAGAATTGATGGGATGTGGAACCGAACGAAGATAGATGCTGCTACATGGTTTTTGGACAAAGGCAAAGAAGCAGAAAAAACCCCCGCGTGGCAAACCATTAAAGATATCAGGATGCGAGAAAGCGACACCGCCGACAATTTCTATCATGGAAACAAAGAGAAGGATATCGTGAAACGGGCCATTCGGGACAAGGAGTTCATTAGCCAGTTAACCTTTATGGAAGAGTTCCGTCTTCTTCGAGAAAAACCGGATGAAAACCTGCAAAAGAAACTGAATGATAGATATGGTGAGTCATGGGAAAAGCAGAAAAAAGCCCATGAAGCGAAAACAGCCGCGAATAAAACTCTAGCATTGCCAAAGTATGAAGAATTCAATTACCCAAATCCGCTAAAAAACAAAGGAAAGCCCAATCGCAGTGAGCGTAACAATAATCCGGGAAATCTACGGGATGCCTCCAATACGATCGGCAGAGACGGCCCAGATCGCAATAACAGTTTTGTTAAATTTAGAACCATGCATGATGGATTGGCTGCGATGAGTCGGCAACTGATGCTTTACGGGGATAGAGGCATTAATACCTTGAATACCATTATTCCGAAATATGCCCCTAAAAAGGATAATAATGACACCTTTGGTTATATTGATTTTGTGTCTAAACGAACAGGAATCAATCCGAATGAAAGGTTAAATATGCATGATCCTGCGCTTCTTGAAAGGATTATGAAAGAGATGATATTCAAAGAAAGCGAGATGCAATTTAGCCCGGAAGCATTGCAAAGCGCGATTATGGCCTCAATTCATGATCCACGCTGGGCGGGATTACGGTCAAGGGAAAACCTGCAACGCCAACGGCTCTGGTATGAGTACAACCCCGAACAGCCGCCCGTTTATAGCCAGAACAGACAGGCTGAAGAGAACGAAGAAGCAAGCAATAAAAAACCATCGGAACAACCAACAATTACCTCTCTCTACAGCCAGGACAAACGGGCTGAATACGATGAAGAAATGAATAAAAGAATCGCACTGGCAGTTCAAGAGGCTATCGGCGATAAAACCATCACCGTTGATATTAATTTATTCAATGACAAAACCGGAGAGCGGCAAAACTTCCAGTCAAATACTGCCGGAAAAGTTACAACGTCGATGAGATATCCTTAAGGAGATTGACATGTCACCCACAATAGAAAAGAGATTCGATATTGGATGTAATTTCTGCGGCAAAATAAACGATGGCACTCATATGTTTGTTGCGGGTCTGTATGGATATATCTGCTCACCCTGTATCACGCTGTGTGTGAACACACTTGCACTGGTCGCTGACGGTTCAGTATCCCCTCACCCCTTGAAGGACGAGAAAAACTGACCGGACGGCCATAAAAGTTAAATAAAACTGCGGGGGAGAGTCACAACCTCTATGCAGTATCCTTAAAATAGTTTATGTTTTATTCATCAATGTGATTTTTATCATATTATTAATGAGGTTATAAATGCATAGATTCGGGCGTTTTTTATTATTGGTTGGCATTATATGGCTGATTGTTGCCCTAAATATGGGCACCACCGTTTCTTCTTATGGCGAAACCGTTCATAACATTGGATTAGTCTCAAGCAAGCAAAACCATGTCATTATAGGATGTTTTATTATTCTGTATGGATTGTTAGTTACTTTGTTCTATACAGAGAAGTGATCTTATAGAGGCCTTCTTGGATAAAAACACGGCATTACTCAGCATGCAATATTTTATTGATAAGGTAATCTCATGAAGAAATTATTTATAACTCTATTATTTATACCATTTATGGTAAATGCAGCTTGGATTACGAATGTAGAAGAAAGCATTTTTGGTGATAATAGCGCTGTTCTTATAGGGGAGCTTAAAAACACTAAATCAGGCATTGTATTCAAATGCGATAGTAATGATCTATCGGTTTCTTATGTTGAATTAATGGATGATAGCGATATTAAATCTACACCTGCGACTTTTTTAATGAGAGTTGATAGCAATCAAGTGGTCGAATTTAACACAATGCTACAAAGAAGAAATTCTGATGCAATAGAAGCCAGAGGGACTGATAGAGAAAAGATTTTGTCGTTATTAAAGCAGTTAAGTTCAGCAAAGCAAAAAATTTTAGCGGGTATTTCTGTTGATGAAGTTGATTATAAGCAATCTTTTTCAGGAAATTCATCTGGTTCAGCAGTTGCTGTTAATAAATTCGTGAAGGCATGCAATTTAAATATCAAATAAGAAGGCTGATAGCACGAAATAGCCCAACGTGCTGGATATCTATTGATACGTAAGGAAGATATGCAGCCGATGATGAAGGCATTGGAAGGCTATAGATTCAGAGCATAAAACTAAGTTTAAATATTATCAGGCCGCTTAATTGCGGCTTTTTTGCGCCTAAAAAAGAGGTATCTCATGGCCTTTATTAAAGACGCCATTTCTTCATTGCTGGGTGGCGGCAATGACTCATCATGGAAATGGTCAGAACATTTGCATCCGGCCTCGTTTCGCGGTGTGCCATTTGCGGTGGTTTCCGGTGAGAGCGTTTTTGGTCGCCGTCAGGCTGTTCACGAATACCCATACCGCGATACAGCATGGATTGAAGATCTAGGTCGTGCAACACGAAAAATCACGCTGCGGGGATTTATTGTTCAGGACAGTCTGGTTTATCACGCGCCCGACGTGATCACCCAACGTAAAAATCTGGTCGCCGCCTGTGAGACAGGCTCTACAGGCACGCTAATCCATCCCACGCTGGGTGAATTAACGGTCAGTGTGACAGAGAGCGGTCTGCGCATGAATGAGAGTGCCGAGTTCGGGCGGGTATTCGAATTCACCCTGACGGTCATTGAATCCGGCCTGAAAGTATTTGCGGTCACCAACAGCACGAAATCCGCAACCGAGGTAGGGCAAAACTGGCTGCGAACCTACACCACCATGCTGGCGAAATATGTTTCGGCCGTCAGGGGGGAGATCCGTTCAGTCGTGCAGGGAATGAAAACCATTAAAGCGACCGCCAACCAGTGGGTTGGCATGGTGACCCGCTCAGTGGATGAGGTGACGAATCTCAGCGATATGCTGAAAACAACGTTTGGCAGCGAGCGTTACGGGCGCTATCAACGCGGGAAAATTGGCGGTGCAGTATCCGGTGCCACGGGCGTCAGGTCGCGTGATAACCAGACCCATCATGATACTGAAATCGTTCAACAGACCACGGCGGCAGTGGTGATGGGGCGTAAATCCATTGCTGAATCTATCGATAAAATGACGCATTCATTGACTGTGGAGGAATTCAGTCAGTCAGCGCAGGGCGTCGTAGAGGCGATTATCCGTTCAGCAGGCAGCACGGACGGGAAAATCGCTATTTTTGAACATTTGTCATCATTTCAAAATACCCAATATCAACCGGGTTCTGTTGATCGCCACGTGACTGACATGACGGTGTTGTTGCTGGTTGTGCTGTCTGCCGGGGCAATGGCTCAGGTTGCCAGTGAGTTCACACCGGCAAACAATCAGGAGGCGAACGCACTGCAACGGCGTGTATGCAACGCGCTGGATACTGCACGGGTTCAGGCGGGCGATTTGGGTATGGATGAAATTTATGAGGCATTGATGTCGCTGCGCTATGAATTTGTCACCAGTGCAGAACTGAACGGCGCTGAATCCGGTCGGCTCGCCCAGTTTAATTTGCCTGCCGTATTACCGGCACTGAATGTGGCCAACCGGATTTATCAGGATGCCGGTCGCAGCGATGAACTGGTTCAGGCCACCCACCCTCGCCACCCGGCCTTTATGCCGGTCAAATTTGAGGCGTTGCGCAAATGAAAAAAAATGAAAATGAGTTGTCATTGGTGATTGGTGGTAAACGGATTTACGGCTGGGACAGCATTCGTGTGACGCGGGGTATTGAGCGGTTGCCATCCGATTTTGAACTGATGTTGATGGACTATTACCCCGGCAGCAGTGAAAAACAGCTGGTTGAGGCAGGCCAGCCCTGTCAGGTATTGTTAGGCGATGATCCTGTTATCACCGGTTATATCGATATCTGGAATTCATCCATCAATAAATCAACCCACCAAATTCGTGTTACCGGCAGGAGCAAATGCCAGGATTTGGTGGACTGCTCGGCTGAATGGCCGCAAAACGTTATTTCGTCCGCGACGGCGTTGCAGATTAGCCAGAAACTGGCGCAGTGGTACGGCATTGGCGTGACCTCTGATGTAACCGATATGCAGCCCGTGCCGCAGTTTACCCTGAACTGGGGGGAGTCCTCACAGGAAATTATTGACCGCATCACCCGCTGGTCAGCGCTGCTGTATTACGACACTCCCGATGGGGATCTGTTGTTAACCCGTGTCAGTGACAAGGTGGCGGCGAGTGGCGTCGAACAGGGTAAAAACGTTGAAATGGCGGATTATCAGTCGTCAATGAATGAGCGGTTCTCAGAGTACAGTGGCCTGTCCATGAACGTCAGCGGCCTGAGTGAACTGTCTCAGGGGCAGGGGTATAAAGTGGTTGAAATTGCAACCGCCAAAGATCCTGAAGCGGAAAAGATGCGCTACCGGAACTACGTCACCATCATCGAAAGCACCTTGCATTCACACCAGCGGCAGCAGGAGGCCATCGACTGGGAAATGAACCGCCGTTATGGGCGCTCAAAAGTATTGAAAGTATTGGTGGATAGCTGGCGCGATGTCAGTGGGGCATTGTGGCAACCCAATACACTGATCCCGATTCACCTGCCTGTATTCGGACTGGCGTCTGAGCAGTGGCTATTATCAGAAGTGTCCTACGTCCGCAACAAAGATGATGGCACACGGGCTGAGTTAACCCTGATGCCCCCGGCAGCATTCACTGTGCAACCCTATGAATTCTACGACACGATTATGGAGTCACGTGATTATGGACGTTAAAAATTTATATCGCCGCGCCATGATGATGTTGGGGCTGGGGCGCGTGACCACCTGCAATGACAGCGGCGTCATCCAACAGGTGCAGTACCAAACCGTGATGGAGGTGCGGGACAAAACAAACCGCATTGCCGAGTTTGGTTTTTCGTCAGGACTGCCAGCCGGAACCGATGTTGTCCTCGCGTTTTTAGGGGGTGACCGCTCTAATGCGGTGGTGATTGGCAGTAACCATCAACAGTACCGGCACCGGGGATTAAATTCCGGCGAGGTGGTGGTGTATAACCAATGGGGGCTGCATATCCTGCTGACCGAATCGGGGATGACGGTGGAGGCTCAGGGGCAACCGGTCACGGTTAATAATGCCTCGAAAGTCACTGTTAATGCCTCAACGGAGGTTTTGCTGAATACGCCCGTGTTACGAGTTTCTGGCGATGTTATTGATAACTGTAACAGCAATCAAACCACGATGAAGCAACTCCGTGATAATTATAATGAACATACCCATCCCGTCCCCGGCGTGAGGTCAGGTGATTCGACCGTAACCAGCAGAGCGACAGGAGCGACAGTAAAATGAGTGATATTACCTCATGGTGGGATGTCAAAAATATCCATGCGGATTGGCAGGCTGGACGCGGTGATTTGGTGACAGGTAACGACCTGCAAACCGCGATCATTATCAGTTTGTTTACAGACCGACAGGCGCGGGCGGATGATGTCATTGACGGCACTGATCGCCGGGGTTGGTGGGGCGATAGTGGTGCAGATTATCAAATCGGCTCTCGGTTGTGGTTATTGCATCGGCAAAAACTCACCACGGCAGTTGCACTGGCCGCCGAGGATTATGCCCGTGAAGCGTTGCAATGGATGCGGGATGATGGGGTGGCTGATTCTGTCGACATTGGCACACAGATTGTCTGGCCCCATCGGTTAAACATGATCATTCGTTATCAGCGTCCCGGGCGTGATAACGAGGACTTGCGGTTTTTTTGGGTATGGGAACGAGAAAATGCCATTTAAACGAAAAACACTGACCGAATTACGCGAGCAGAACCGCAGTTTTTTGCAGTC
>NZ_MUBJ01000037.1:4722-10581 GCF_002127535.1 Xenorhabdus vietnamensis | reverse complement strand
CCGTCTGAGACCGAGAACAGACTGATAGTGAAATTGGGGTTAACCCCCGAAATTTTGGCCTTACTCAGAGAAGGTAAAATACAGGAACGGCTGGATAAAGCGAAAAAGTACGGTCAAGCCATAACCGAAGAAGAAAATCAAAAACTCACTGACTTCAATACCGAAGCTAATGAGGTTGGTGCAAGAATTGATGGGATGTGGAACCGAACAAAGATAGATGCTGCTACATGGTTTTTGGACAAAGGTAAAGAAGCAGAAAAAACCCCCGCGTGGCAAACCATTAAAGATATCAGGATGCGCGAAAGCGACACCGCCGACAACTTCTATCATGGAAACAAAGAAAAGGATATTGTGAAACGGGCCATTCGGGACAAGGAGTTCATTAGCCAGTTAACCTTTATGGAAGAGTTCCGTCTTCTTCGAGAAAAACCGGATGAAAACCTGCAAAAGAAACTGAATGATAGATATGGTGAGTCATGGGAAAGACAGAAAAAAGCGCACGAGGCTAAGTCTAGTGCGCCAAAAATCCTAGCATTGCCAAAGTATGAAGAACCCAATTACCCCAATCCATTAAAGAACTCAGCAAAGTTACCACGTGGTATTCGCAATAATAATCCCGGAAATTTAATCGCAGCGCCGAACGCAGTAGGTAAAGACTATGGCAAGACTCACACCTATGTGAAATTTGGTACAGCACATGACGGGATATCTGCTATGGCGCGTCAAATAATGCTGGATGCAGAGAGAGGGCTAAATACGATCACTTCTCTATTATATAAATACGCACATCCCAAGGCGAGGAATAATACGCCTGCTTATATCGAGAGGGTCTCCAATCAAACTGGTTACGGACCTAATCAGCCTATAAACATGCACGACCCGAAAGAGTTAAAAAAAGTGATGGGCGCGATGATTGTGGTTGAAAATAATTCAAACCCATACAGTGATGAACAGATGAGCGCAGGGATTAATGATGCTATTCACGATAATAGATGGAGTGGGTTGCGCAACCCTCAGATACTCAGGGAGCAGCGCCAGCAATACAGTAATAGTGAACAAAAACAACCATTCCCATCACTTTACAGTAAGAAAAAGGATATTGAGTCTGAGGTAGAAATAGCAAAAGGTATGGCTAAGGCATTCCAAGAAGCTATCGGTGATAAACCATTTCAAATGGAAATTTCTTTAGTTAATGATAAGACTGGAGAGCGTCAGCAATTTAACTCAAAATCTGGTGGCAGAGTAACTACATCAATGCGATATCCTTGATTTTCTGTTCTCACTTGTTTAAATGATGTTTAGTCCTTTAATAAAAGAGGTATTTATGTCTATCTGGCAAGTCATGTTATTACTTATTCTCTTATTCTTTATTGCATTATTCTTTTCTTTTAAAAAAGAAAAAACAGGACTAAGAACTACAATGAGGGTGTTATCTATTGCTATCCCTATTATTTTGGTTTCTGTGTTTTTTGTAATGAAAGATGCAGTCAGTCAAGGTTGCTATAGTGATGAGCAGAATTTTTATGAAAAAGGAGGCACTCTTTGTTATGGAACGGGCAGAATCACACAAGTGACTATAGATGATAATGATTTTGAAATAGAGCGATTTATGGTTTTATCAAAAAATAAGGTAGTTATTCACACGAAAGATGATGGTGATTTTGTTGGAACATATTCGGATGGTATATTCATTGTGAAGTGGCTTGATGATTTAACTTATTAGAAAATCTAGCAATTTTCGTGGCCCCATGATGGGGCTTTTTGTTGTTTATTTTTAGATTTATTTATATTTTAATATTAAATATTTTATGTATCTAATTTTTTTCAAAAATAGCATCACTGAATATGTAATTATAAATATTTTATAAACAGAAAATAAATAATTTCATATGAATTATTGTCATATATTTTTTATTTTTGTATTTTCAGAATTGCCGCGTAATGGCAAATGCCTCATGTTAAAGCGACATGGTGAATTTTTATTTTCAAATAGGAAACAACGATGAAAAAATTATTCGTCGTCATTCTGACGATTTTTTGTGTGGCGTTTGGTTCACTGTCTCATGCCAATTCTTTGGAAGTTCCCGATAAGAAGGTTTGTAAACATAAAGTCGTTAATGAACTGAATTCATTTAAACGGAAAATTTATCATTTTGGAAATCAAACGTTTCAATTAGATAGAAAGGGAATGAAACACATTCTTGAACGACATCACCCTTGCTTTTGGAATGGTTCAATTAAAGATACGCAAAGTTTTTTATCGCCTGATATGTCAGTAAAAGAGATTGTTTACGCCATTCAGAGTATAATGCATGAAAACAGAGATGTTTTAATAAAAAAAGGAAGTAAAAGATTTTATCAGATTAAAGGACGGTACAAAGGTCACTGGTACAAAGTTGGATTTAATAGAGGAAGAATTGCCCAGTTTTATCCAATGGTAGAATAGAGGTAAAATGAAAAATATAAATATTAATTCATATATTAAAATTGGAGATGAATTTATTGATTTTTTCCAATATGAAGGCAATATAAAGGATGATATCGACGACATTGATTATGTTGAAGGTGCATTGGAATTGACCATCAACGGTAAATTCCTTATCACTAAAGCAATGTGGGATGATATCAATCACCTTTGGGGTTATTTCTCGGAGGGATTATCATTACTCTATGAAAATAAAGAATTTGAATGTGGCTTTCCTGATCAACCAATAGAAGTGAAGTTCGTTCCATTAAAAGGACATAGACGAGTATGTGTAAGTGTATGTCGACCTTCCCGTCCAGAGGTGAAAACTTCTATTGAGAAAAATGAATTTTTAATTGCAATGCGAGATCATGCAATCGAATTTTTTGAAAGGTTGGGATACTTAGCTCCTGAAACAATACCTGATACGGCCTATGCCATACAAGATTTAAAAAAAATTGAATTATGATAGCGATAATATAGTCAACATAATTAGTAGAGATAAATTATATAACTAACCCGCGCTGAGCGGGTTAGTTATATCTAAATCTGTTAGTTATATCTAAATCTATGCCGCCTTGTGCGGTTTTTTTATGTCCAAATTTAAGAGGGGTATGTATGGCATTTATTAAAGACGCCATTTCTTCATTGCTGGGTGGCGGCAATGACTCATCATGGAAATGGTCAGAACATTTGCATCCCGCCTCGTTTCGCGGCGTCCCATTTGCGGTGGTTTCCGGTGAGAGCGTTTTTGGTCGTCGTCAGGCCGTGCATGAATACCCGTACCGCGATACCGCATGGATTGAGGATTTAGGCCGCGCCACCCGAAAAATCACGCTGCGGGGATTTATTGTCCAGGACAGTCTGGTTTATCACGCGCCCGACGTGATCACCCAGCGTAAAAATCTGGTCGCCGCCTGTGAAACAGGCTCTACAGGCACGCTAATTCATCCCACTTTGGGTGAATTAACGGTCAGTGTGACAGAGAGCGGCCTGCGCATGAATGAGAGTGCCGAGTTCGGGCGGGTATTCGAATTCACCCTGACGGTCATCGAATCCGGGCTACAGGTTTTTGCTGTCACAAACAGTACAAAATCAGCAACCGGGGTTAAAAACCACTGGCTGCGAACCTACACCACCATGCTGGCGAAATATGTTTCGGCCGTCAGGGGGGAGATCCGTTCAGTCGTGCAGGGAATGAAAACCATTAAAGCGACCGCCAACCAGTGGGTTGGCATGGTGACCCGCTCAGTGGATGAGGTGACGAATCTCAGCGATATGCTGAAAACAACGTTTGGCAGCGAGCGTTACGGGCGCTATCAACGCGGGAAAATTGGCGGTGCGGTATCCGGGGCCACGGGCGTCAGGTCGCGTGATAACCAGACCCATCATGATACTGAAATCGTTCAACAGACCACGGCGGCAGTGGTGATGGGGCGTAAAGCTGTCTCTGAATCTATCGATAACATGACGCATTCGTTGACTGTGGAGGGATTCAGTCAGGCTGCGCAGGGCGTCGTGGAGGCGATTATCCGTTCAGCAGGCAGCACGGACGGGAAAATCGCTATTTTTGAACATTTGTCATCATTTCAAAATACCCAATATCAACCGGGTTCTGTTGATCGCCACGTGACTGACATGACGGTGTTGTTACTGGTTGTGTTGTCTGCCGGGGCAATGGCTCAGGTCGGTAGTGAATTCACGCCTGCGAACACTCACGAGGCTAGTGACCTGCAAAGGCGCGTGTGTCATGTGCTGGATACTGCGTTAGTGATGTCCGGTGATTTGGGTATGGATGACATCTATCAGTCTCTGATGTCGCTGCGATATGAATTTGTCACCGGCGCAGAATTGCAGGGGGCAGAATCAGGCCGGCTCGCCCAGTTTACTTTGCCTGCAGTATTGCCGGCACTGAATGTGGCCAACCGGATTTATCAGGATGCCGGTCGCAGCGATGAACTGGTTCAGGCCACTAACCCTCGCCACCCGGCCTTTATGCCGGTCAAATTTGAGGCGCTGCGCAAATGAAAAAAAATGCAAATGAGTTGTCATTGGTGATTGGTGGTAAACGGATTTACGGCTGGGACAGCATTCGCGTGACGCGGGGTATTGAGCGGTTGCCATCCGATTTTGAACTGATGTTGATGGACTATTATCCCGGCAGCAGTGAAAAACAGCTGGTTGAGGCAGGCCAGCCCTGCAAGGTTCTGCTGGGCGATGATCCTGTTATCACCGGTTATATCGATATCTGGAATTCATCCATCAATAAATCAACCCACCAAATTCGTGTTACCGGCAGGAGCAAATGCCAGGATTTGGTGGACTGCTCGGCTAAATGGCCGCAGAACGTTATTTCGTCCGCGACGGCGTTGCAGATTAGCCAGAAACTGGCGCAGTGGTACGGCATAGACGTGACGTCCGATGTGACTGATATGAAATCCGTGCCGCAATTTACCCTGAACTGGGGAGAGTCCTCACAGGAAATCATTGATCGCATCACCCGCTGGTCCGCCTTGCTGTATTACGACACACCAGACGGCAATTTATTTTTGACCCGCGTCAGTGACAAAGTGGCGGCGAGTGGTGTGGCCCAGGGGAAAAATATCGAGCTGGCCGATTACCAATCTTCCATGAATGAACGATTCTCGG
This sequence comes from Xenorhabdus vietnamensis, assembly GCF_002127535.1. Taxonomy (GTDB): domain Bacteria; phylum Pseudomonadota; class Gammaproteobacteria; order Enterobacterales; family Enterobacteriaceae; genus Xenorhabdus; species Xenorhabdus vietnamensis. The sequence continues at coordinate 5,468 of NZ_MUBJ01000037.1, read as the reverse complement.
AGTACAGCGGCCTGTCGATGAATGTCAGCGGGTTAAGTGAACTATCAGCAGGGAAAGGCTATGAAGTGGTGACGATTGCCACGGCGAAAGATCCTGAAGCGGAAAAAATGCGTTACCGTAATTATGTCACCATTATCGAAAGTACTCTGCATACATGGGGAAAGCAGCAGGATTCGATTAACTGGGAAATGAACCGCCGCTACGGGCGCTCTAAGGTGCTCAAAGTGCTGGTTGACAGTTGGCGAGATGTGGGCGGAACGCTGTGGACACCCAATACCCTGATACCGATCCATTTACCCGTCTTCGGGCTGGAGTCTGAACAGTGGTTGTTATCGGAAGTATCCTACGTTCGCAATAAAGATGATGGCACACGGGCTGAATTAACCCTGATGCCGCCAGCGGCGTTTACTGTTCAGCCCTATGAATTCTACGACACGATTATGGAGTCACGTGATTATGGACGTTAAAAATTTATATCGCCGCGCCATGATGATGTTGGGGCTGGGCAGGATCACAACCTGCAATGACAGCGGCGTCATCCAACAGGTGCAGTACCAAACCGTGATGGAGGTACGGGACAAAACAAACCGCATTACCGAGTTTGGTTTTTCGTCCGGACTGCCAGCCGGAACCGATGTTGTCCTCGTGTTTTTAGGGGGTGACCGCTCTAATGCGGTGGTGATTGGCAGTAACCATCAACAGTACCGGCACCGGGGATTAAATTCCGGCGAGGTGGTGGTGTATAA
>NZ_MUBJ01000037.1:0-4622 GCF_002127535.1 Xenorhabdus vietnamensis | reverse complement strand
AAATGCATTAGCCATTATGTTTAGCCTCTATAATGCGTTGCGCCTGCTCAGCCCACCAAACTAGCCGCGTTCGACTCAGGAGCCACGCCTCTTGTGGCCTCCAGCGATAAAAATAGGTGATGTCTGCCGCTAATCGTTGCCATTGCTGGAGGGGGTATAAGCCAAAAAATGGGTTAAGAACACCTCACATTGACGGAAATCAGATATTGCCATCTTTTTCAGTACCGTTTCAGGCACACCCGATACCAGAGTAATCAGTAATCTCATGGCGGCCAGCGGGTTGGATTTTTTATCCATTTCATAAAACTGCTCAACCTCAAACAGCGCAGGTTCTCGCAGATGAATTTCGGTATAAACTTCTTTACCGTCATTGCTCTCAATCTGCTTGTTTAGTGTAATAACTTTTGTTTTTTCCATGACTGCCTCTTAGTTTTCGGTAACTGAAATACCTTCCCAACGAACTTCGAACTCCGCATCTTCACTTTTGACTTCCTGCGAGTTCACGGTCCACATGCCCTCACCGATGATAGTCTTGCCATTGGCGAGTTCAGCGACGATAGTGACGTTGGTCTGGTTGTTAAAATCGGCGACGGTGGTGCCGCCGCTGTCACGCACCCGGCAGGATATAAATGATGGACTCGGTTTTTCTTTATACCCGTGCACACTGTCCATGCCGGTCAGTGTTTCACGGGTGACCGCTGAGGGGCTGTAGGTGAAATCACCCACCACCATGATCCGCATACCATCAACAGAAACATAGGCTGTACCTGCCAGCCTGTTAGAAGTGTTTCCCACGATTTTCTCCTAGTTAGTTGGTTGCTGACGGAATTGATTGAGCAGGGCAAATACGCGCAACTGGTTGATCAATGTACCTGTCCAGAGAACGTCCAAACGGTTTGGGTTGTGAGCGTTGATTTCGACTCTCAGCCCACTCGCAAACGCCTTTGAATCCTGCACATACCCGTTGTATTCCAGTGTCCGGTACTGGGCGATGAGTTCGGCACGCACCACATTCGGGGTCACAATGGCCGAGCCTGCCGCAAATCGCGTGCCGTCTGCCGCCAGTTTCATCCGACGGAACTTAGACGTGATCTGCGTGCGAATGTAACGAGAAACAAACGCCAGTAAAAACAGCGTTTCTATCTGCAGATAACTGTCATCATTATCGCCATACGGGTTTTTCTGGTAGGTACTAATGAGGTTTTCAATCTGTACCGTGCCATCATCGGCCACCGTAAACGTGGAAATACCACTGTGCAACAGGTTATTGCGCTCAATCAAATCGAGCTGATCCTCAGCCGCCGGTGCGAGAACACCCGCCACGGGCAGGGTCTGCAACGGCCTGCCGGGGTCGTTTCTGAGTGACGGCGCGACGGCACCTGTGACTGCTGCTGACCAGATGTAGTTGGGTGTCGGCGATTTCGTTACACCCAGTAAGGTTTCATGCTGATTGTTGCGGCGCGCTCCGATATCCGCCAGCTCACCATAAGTGCCGCTGACGACACTGATCGCATGGCCGTACAATTGCTGTTCCCATGACCAGCGACCGCCGGTATCTGACAGGAATGATTTCATCTCATCCATTGACGTGGTGTCGGTGTAGGGATTGACGATAAAATCAAATGAACGGTCACTCAGGTTAGACAGGCCATTTTTTAATTCCGGCGCACCGGCACCCCCTGTCATAGGGGTGATCACCAGCGCCAGCCCTGCCGGAGTAACCTCTCCGCCTGCCTGCCCGCGGTAATTAAGGCAAACGTTGATCCCATTGCCGTGAGCGCCTTTATTTTTCGCCGTCAGCGTGACCGTGTCATCCGCTGAATTCGCTGTCACTGGCAGAGAATGCTTGCGGTTAATGGCAGCGGTTAAATGATTGGCAATCTGCGTCGATTTATCCGTCGCCATGACGGTGATCTGTACGCGCTGGCCGGCGATATACAGCGAAATAACGCCCGTCTTGGTTGGCAACGACGAAACTTTAATCTGCCCTTTTGCAGCCAGCATGTTATCCCCGTCTTTCAGGGGTAATACCCACAGTTCTGCCGCCTGATCGTTTGCCAGATACGCCGCAGCCATACCATGCAATAATGAGCCGTGACCGAACTGGGTAGCGGCCTGTTCCGCCGAGGAAATGCGCACAGGTACACCCGATTTTTCAGCTGTATTACCCAGCATTTGACCGAGAATTAACGTGCGTTGTGTTGCGGTTGCACTGTTGGCCATTGAGTTATCGAACTCGACGAAAAACAGTGGCGTTCTAAGGTTATTGGGAATGCGGGAAAAGGGGATCGCCATATTATTCATTCTCCTGAGCGGCCTTTTTGACGAGTTTGGTTTCTGTCACGTCCGGCTTGACCAGTTCAACATCACCATCGTTTAACCGACGGTGCCAAAACAAATTATCCGGCACCTCGGCACCGGATTCGGGCAAAAACTCGCCCCTGACCGGACAGCGCACGCGCCGCCCAGCTACGGGTTTAACAATCATAAGGTTACTCCAGATTAATACTGATTTTGGGTTCGGGGGTGTGTTCCGGCATTGCTACGGTCACGTCAATGCCGTCCAGTTGATGTGTTTCGATGGGATAGAAATCCTCCTCACCCTGGTAATATTCAATGTCGATATCCATCAGGAGCTGGGCAAAATGTCCCTCACCACTGGCATCAATATCGATTTGCGAGCGAATTTCAGCATATTGCTGAATAACCCGCGTTAATTTGTCACTGTTAATGACCGCCCGTTCGATTTGTTCCCGCAGCACCTCCAATGCCAGTTCCGCCTGTTCTGCCCCATCATCAACATCACCGTCAAATGCCTCTATCCTGCCGGTGACTCTAACGGTAGTTACAGTATGAAATTGGGGAACGTTGCGACCCAGCGATTTTTTATGATCAAATGGCGTTTGCACCAAAATGCACGGATAATCATCCCCTCTCGTTGACCAATCACGCGGGGAATAAACACGGGATTGCGCATCCGTTTTACCCGTGAGCGCCTGAACCACCATATTGCGTACTATTGATGCGTTCATTGTTTGTGTTTAATCCTGTTGAGTTGCAAATGCGTCCCACCGTGACTGTCCGGCTGAACGTCACTCACGACAAATTCAGTATTGATGCTGTACACAAACACCCGATCTTGTTGCTGTGGCGGGGATTTGAATACCGCATCACGCACACCCAGCAACGGTTTTGTGGTGTTAATGCTGCTGTCTCCGTCGAGCGATTCCACCTGCTGGGTATAGGCGCGGTCAAATACGCCCATGATGTCGTAAGGCTCACCCTGCTGAGGCCGCCAGTTCACCCGCTCGGCAAATTGTTGATGCAGCGGTGCCAATAGATGTTTATCCCAGTCAATCGGCATCAGGCCTCCTGTTGGATTTTAACGCCGTCCTGAACGGTGACAGAATTGCCGGACAATAATTGCGATTTCAGCGTATCCAGCCGCATGACAACCCCCAACTGAATCAGGCGTTCAACGTCGTCACCCTGTAAATCAATTACGGTGTTTTCAGGGTAATCAACACCGTTATGCCGGACCGTGTGGCCTTTAACAACGACAAACTCAGGGGTTTCCTCATCAGCACTCAGCTCATCACTATCCAGTTCATCGGATGGTGCGGGCTGAGTGTCTTGTGGGGTAGTGTCATCTGTTGACCCGACCTGCAATTCGGGCGGTAATTCGCCCAGTTCCTGTTGTGTTTTCTTTGCCATATCACACCACTGTAGCGCACAAAGCTGCGTTGACTCGGCTTGGAATAACCAGCGGCGCGGATTGCATCATCAGGAAGCGCTGGGCAGGATCTTCCTGTAACCACGATTTTGGTGCATAGGCCATTGGACCATAGGTAAAGGCGGGATCCAGTATCGCCCCAAACGCACGCGTACCCATTAAATCCGCGCCGGACATAATGACCGTACCCTCTGGCAGCATCGGTTTTTCTTTGCCATCTACCGGGTCAATAAACCAGTCGTTGTACACCCACAAATCAAATTGACCCCAACGGCCTTTATAGACAGCCCCTTTTTGTACCTGCGTGCCGGGGTTAATCTGGTTACCGTACGGGTTTAGTGCCGGGAATTTGATGGCGCTGTCGGTGATAGTGGTATCCAGACGGAACGCATTCCATGACCGAGTGGTAAACACCAGATCGGTCGGCACGGCACCGGAATTTTTCAGAATGCGCTGCGACCATACTTCAATATCCTGTGTTGGCTGGTTATTGGTTTTGCCTGCATCCACCTTTGTCGGCCATTTATCACTGCCGCTCAGGGTGACCGTCAGGTCAGCAGAGCGCCCGAAATTGACAACTTTCGTTTCGTAACCTTCACCCGCCACGGTGATTGTACCGGTTGCCAGCGCGCTGGCCGCCATCCACTCCAGACGGCGGTTAATCATGTCTATCTGGTCGGCCAGTTCAAATTGGATATTGAGCATCTCACGCTCAGCCGCGGTATATTGACCGCCAATCCGTTCACCAATCTGGCGACGAATGGGTTTGCGTAAATCCGGGGCGCGTTTGTCTTTAATGTACGCAGGCTTAAAGCTGTTGGTCTGAAACTTGCGCGACTCGACCAGTTTGCCTTCCACTAACGGGGAAACAAACGGGGCCATGCGGCGC
>NZ_MUBJ01000036.1 GCF_002127535.1 Xenorhabdus vietnamensis | reverse complement strand
AGACTGGAGACGGCGGCATCAATACCGGGCGCAACTATGTCACTATCGCCGCCGGGGAGATCATCGGCTTACAGCGCAATTACGGCTGTAGTACTAGTACTACAGCCGTAATCATCCCAAAATTAACGTGTTATCTGATAATCAATAAACTGAGAAACCGTATCATTTCAAGCTGTTCTACGGGCATATTTCCGATTGAGAAAAACAAATACGGCTGTAGTACTAGATAGTGCCGTCATGAGTTTATTTGTGTAATACTAACCTTCTGGTTATAAGTATTGTCCTTTACGCAACATTGAAACGAGTTCTATCCCCGCTAAAATCGTCTAGGTCCTAAAGCCTAACATCGGCCGTATCCGACGTTTAATGTTTCGATGATCTTGCTCAATGAGATTATTGAGGTATTTGCTCTGCCTCATGGTGATGGTTTCTTCTTCGGGTTTATCGGCGTTGAGCGTAGCCAGTGCGGCGGTGTTCGCCCCACTTTTATCAATGGTCACGACCTCAGGCTTAGCATGATGGCGAATCGCCTTGCGAAAGAAGCGCAACGCGGCTGCGGTATCCCGTCTGGCTGTCAGCAGTCTGCCCTGCCGTATCGACCGCCCGGTACAAATATTTCCACTGTCCTTTGATTTTGATGTAGGTTTCATCCATGCGCCAGCGCCGCCCTGTAGGACGTTTGTGCCGACGGAATGCCTTATCCAGTAATGGCGTCAGTCGGATAACTCAGCGATACAGCGTGGAATGGTCGACCTCAATGCCGCGTTCTTCCATCATCTCTTCGAGATTGCGCAGACTCAGGGCGTAAGCAAGGTACCTGCGAACACACTGAGCAATGATCTCGATAGGATAATGCAAGCGCTTGAAGGCTTTTCGAATTAAAGACACGGGCAACTCACTCTGTAAAAGATCGCATATTACCTGCTCTTTCCTTAATGCAACAGAACCTTTCTTGGCTTGCACCGTCGAAAGAAACCTAACTTGACCAGACTTAGCTAAAGGAATTAGTTAAGATACCATGACTCAATCACCGATCATGGAGCAAAAGAAAAGCAAGATGACGCTGTCACTATGCTCCGTTTTGATTAGTACCACATTGGGGCATTAGGTTTTTTTGCTTTAGGAAAAACAGGATGAGAATGTTATTGCAAGTTTAAAATGCCCACAAGCTGTTAACTGTAAGTAATAGGTGAATACAGATAAAATATTACAACAATGTTGCTGTTATCATTTAAGCTAATCCTCCATTTATAGCTAAAAGGAAATAAGATATGCGTATTCGCTGTTCAGCGCGTTTGCTGATCATTAGCCCGTCTAATCGAGTATTATTGTTTAATTTTGTACATAATGACGATGCATTAGCCGGTCAGTCATATTGGGCTACGCCTGGAGGAGGCGTTAAAAAAGGAGAGTCTTTTGAACAAGCCGCTATTAGAGAACTTCGTGAAGAAACAGGTATCCGAAAAGATAATGTTGGACAATGCGTTGCTCAAAGAACATTTGAAATGATTCTCCCTAGTGGAGAGGCTGTTTTAGCAAAAGAACATTTTTATATCGTAAAGTTTGATAAAGAAGATATCAACACTACTGAATGGACTGAAAATGAAAAATCAGTTATTAAACACCATCATTGGTGGGAAATAGACCAACTTATCAATACGTTGGAGACTGTTTATCCCAATAATATACCAGAAATATTTTCTACCGCGGTAAAAAACAATATCCTTCAGGAGCCATGACAGGGCTCCTGAATCTTTCTTCCAAATATTTCTTCTGAGCGAGATTGAAACGTGACTAATGCTTCAATCATATCGTCATTATTTAAAGAACGTTGGGATTTCTTTTCCATCGGCTTTTTACACTTACGTGATGAACCATCACCAGCAGGAATGCTTTGTGAGCGGTTATTATCCCCAGAGCGGACATTACAACTTTGCTATTACAACTTATGATCGCATAAATGTATATCATGTTAAATTTAATGGCATTCAAATTAACTATCATCAGATAGACTTTTTCAGTCAATTGGCTTCTTTTCCCCTGCTTGGCTCTTGCTCTTTTACGTGTTAGAAATTTAATAACTTAGCATAATGAATCGTTATCATATTGTCGGAGACTGAAACTTCCCAAAAAGCTTCAGTCATGAAAACATCAAAGCATGCAGTTAATCGCCGCGTTACAGATAGAACCTATAATCCTTTTAATAACAATCGTGTTTTTTGTTCACTGATTCATTGAATAGTCACACTTCCTTTCAAGATACTTCTTTGTTTCAATAACCATTTATCTAGTTCATTTGCGAACCGCTGGCGATCACGTTGGTTTAAAAGAGCCGGCCCTCCCGTTTGGATTCCACTCGCTCGCATCGTATCCATAAAATCACGCATATTCAGGCGTTCACGTATTGTCGCTTCACTATAACGTTCACCGTGTGGATTGAGTGCTATTGCACCTTTTTCAATCACTTCAGCGGCAAACTGAACATGTAGCTTTACATTATGAGTTTCCTGCTTCACTTTAGCCATTTAATAAGCTAAAAATCATCTTCAACTCAATAAGTGAGGTTGCGTTAATGAACCAAGCCTGTATGAAATGTGAAAAAAGTATCTATTGCTCTTATCAATGTAGGAGCAATAAACACGATGAAAAATAATAAAATCATCATTGTTGGTGCAGGTTTTGTAGGTACAACACTGGCATGGTACTTATCCAATCACCATAAGGGAGACGTTATCCTTATTGATAAAGGATTGGCTGGTAACGGAGTGACTAAACAGGCCTTTGCATGGCTTAATGTCTCTTATGGCAGACCGGATGCTTACAGTAAGCTTAGGCAACAGGCACTCAAGGAGTGGCATTATCTCGATAAACAGACAAACGGAAAATTGAATGTAAATTGGTCAGGTGCTATCAGCTGGCAGGAAACTGAATCTGCCACTCGTGAATTTATCGATGCTTATAGTGAATCGGGTTTTAATATCAAAGCCCTGACAAAAACCGAACTTCAGGCACTGGAACCTCAGCTTACAACTCTTCCGGAACTTGCTGCTTTTGCTACGGAAGAAGGTGCCGTTGATCCCCTTCATGCAACACAAGTGCTTTTGCAGGAAGCCCTGAGCAATGGTGTCACTTACTTGACGGAAATGGAAGTGACTGCCATTAACCATAATGGCAAACAGATTCTCGGAGTTACTACATCGCAGGGTGTCATCTGCGCCGATCAGGTTGTTCTCACTGCCGGTGTCGGTACAATTTCTCTGATGGAAAAATTGGGTGAACAGCTCCCCTTATCTGCTTCCCCTTCTATCATCGCCCAGTATCAACATCAGGCTGAAACCCCTTTTGTGCACCACATTATCTCAACCCCTGATATGGAAGTACGTCCGATATCAGGAACGACTTTGCTTGCAGCAGAAGATTATTTGAGCGATATACCTGAACACAGTGCTATATGTATTGCAAAAAATGCCTTAACTGTCATAAAGAAAGCTTTTATAGGCAGCACCAGTCTATGTTTAGAAAAGGCTTCTGTTGGTATGCGTCCGATTCCTGAAGATGAAATGCCCATCGTCGGAAAGGTGTCTGATTATCTTGGTTTATATATGATCAGTATGCATGCGGCAATTACACTTGCACCACTGATATGCCGACTGGTGCGGGAAGAAATAATAAATGGCACAGAACAAGCTGAGTTAAGCCCTTATCGGCTAACACGCTTTGCTGCAAAGAGTTGACTCGAACATTTTCACATTTACAGCAAAAGTCTTTTGTACTAATCAGTCTTTTTAGCGAAAGTTTGAGAAGCATAATAGCCCATATACGTAAATCAAAATGAACGAAAAATGAGGATGTTATGCTTTTTGAACGTTATTCTCTGAATGGTCTGTCGTTATCTAATCGTATTGTTATGCCTCCAATGACCCGTTCGCGGGCGGGAACAGGCGATGTAGCTACTGATTTGATGGCTGAATATTATGCACAACGCGCCAGTGCAGGATTGAATCAGCGAAGATACACAAATCAGCCAACAGGGACAAGGATATGCCTAGACGCCAGGTATTTATAAACCTGAACATGTAATAGCATGGAAAGAAGTAACAGATACGGTGCATATGGCAGGTGGAAAAATCTTTGCTCAATTATGGCATGTGGGACGTGTTTCACATACTGTTCTCCAGCCTAATAATTCTGCACCTGTTTCTTCTCCTGCCCTTCAAGCGAAAGGGGTAAAAGTTTTTGTGGATGTGAAAGGCCGTGGGCCTGAACATGGTACCGGTGAAATGGTACAACACTCGCAGCCACGAGCGCTGACTCTCGATGAAATTCCAAATATCGTAAATGATTATGTTCAAGCGGCAAATAATGCGATTGCAGCAGGTTTTGATGGCGTAGAGCTTCATGCAGCTAATGGTTATCTTATTAATCAGTTTATTGATTCTCAGACTAACCTGCGGGATGACGAGTATGGTGGAACTTTAGAAAATCGTTTGCGTTTCTTGAGAGACGTCGCTACGTCAGTCGCCGCTGCCATAGGGAAAGATAAGCTGGATGTTCGTCTGGCTCCACTCACAACCCTGATGGGTTAAAAAGATGATACGCCTGAAGCAACTTATCTGGCTGCCGCAAGTATACTGAATGATATCGGTGCAACTTATATTCATATTGCTGAAGCTGACTGGGGAGATGCTCCTGTCATGCCCGTTGCCTTCAAAGAAGCGTTCCGTATCCTTTATCACGGCGCGATGATATATTCTGGAAAATACACATTGGAACGTGCTGAAGAGGCTCTGACTAAGGCTGGGCGGATCTGATCGGATTTGGTCGTTCTTTTATTGCTAACCCAGATTTACCCTATCGTCTTGCTAATGGGTTAGAACTAAACCAGCCGATAAGAGAGAAATTCTTCGGTGGCAATGAGGAAGGTTATACCGATTATTTGGCTATAAGCCAATAGCTTTTAGAAACCAATGCTTTTAGAAACTAATAGATTGTAGAAACCAGATGGATATTTTCCCACTCTCCTAGAGTGGGAAGTAAATTCTGCGTTGCCACTTAGGAATTCCCGCAGGAAGGTGTTTATATCTCTTGAATTATCGTTTTCAACGAGGCAGTGCAATAAATCCTTCTTCCAGTCCATGAACTTCCATACCTTCCGGCATTGCTTCCCCAACAGTGACGTGGCGAGGCACAGCCTGACGCTTTAAATCCGGTCGCCAATTTACTGTTAATTGCCCATTGCTATCGTGAATTAATGCTTTTTCTGGAATAACAACTCCCTGTTCATTACGATAAATAACAATATTGACCTTAGCACTCATACCGGGTCTGATGAGGTAACTCTGATTCATGGATGAAGTCACTTTAATCACAACATCATAATAAATCGCCGATCCTGGTTTGTCCGTATTCACACTTTGCATCGCAATGGTTTCAATTTCCCCATTCAGAGCGTGATCAGAAAAACCCTCCCCACTAATTTTTACTCCCTGCCCTTCTTTGAGTTTAGCGAGATCGACTTCTTCAACCTGTGCCAATACCTGATACTGTGTTGTGTCCATCACTTCCAGTAAGGGCATTCCTTCGGTAACCCGAACGCCAGTTTGAAGCGTTAAGAGTTTCCCATTTTCTCCCTGTGATGCCCTAAGCACGACACCCGAAAAGGGTGCCTTGATTTCTTTATGTGAATATTGTGTTTGTAGTGCTTGATAGCGGCTTGTTGCATTCTGAAGCTCCATTTCTGCAACACGTACATTATTAACACTTCCTTTTTGTCGAGTGGATACGAGATCATCCTGTATGGAAGCGAGTTCCGTAAGTTGTCGGCGAAGTTGCTGCTCAAGGGTTTCCACTTCCATTCGTGGAATAATGCCCCGTGAGAAAAGAACCCGTGTTTTTGCGAGATTATCTTTCAATTCCATAACCATATGGTTTGCATTTTCGACGTTTCTTCTGGCTCGGATAACTTCCTGACTGTTTTCCCAATCATGCAATTGGTCAACGACAGATGAGGCCTTGATCATTTCAACTTGCGCTTGTCGAAGCTCAATATCAAGCTTTCGGGTATCAAGTGTCACTAATGCTTGACCAGCGTTTACCCGTTGCCCTTCTTTAACCAAAACTTGTTTGATAATTGCATCAAATGGTGCGGGTATAGTTTCAAGACGACCGGATTGCAACTTGCCTACCAGACCTAACTGTTTCTCTATCAGGCTATGTTTTACCTCAATCCACTGCACTGATTCCTGATCTGGCGGTTTTTTTGAGGACAGAAAGACAACAAAACAGGTCGTCACGGCGACAAGTATGCCAGCAATGGCCCATCGATAACGTTTAGTCATTGAAGGTTTATTCATTGATCGTTATCTCCCAGCTTTCCAGTGTCGTACCAAGAATTTGATCCAGTTCAGCCTGAGCATTGAGGTATTGAATAAGTGTATTCAGACGTGCATCTTCAGCATTCCTCAGGTCAGTTTCAAAACTCAGAACCTGAAAGTTGCTGGATCTTCCAGCCTGTAATTTTTCCTGTTCAATTTCGAGTTTCTTTTGAGAAAGTGAGCTGGCTTTTATCGCTAATTGATATTCCTGCCAGCGTGATTCTGTATCACGGATAGCATTGATGACTTTTTGTTCCAGATTTATTTTTGCTTCCTCCAAGTGTAACGTTTGCTTCTGGACATCCACTCTGGCCTGCACTTCCACTTGTTTTTTTGTCATATCACCAATTGGAATATCCAACTGTACACCTACGTAATTTTCCCAGTTTCGGGTTTCAGAAGATGATGAACGATACTGGGATGTACCGCCAACCAGTGATAAATCCCAAAGTCGGTTATCTCGGGCCTGCAATAATTGAATATCTGCGATCTTGGCAGAAAGTAACTGGGTAAGGTACTCCGGCTGCTGAGACTGTGCCTTTTTAATGGATTGTTCAACATTTAGACTTACGTGAATACCTTTTAGCGTATCTGTAGCATAGATGGAGGTTTTGAGGTTGAGAGCGAGTAATTTAAGTAATGCCAGCTTTGTAGCGTGCACATTATTTTCGGCCCCTTTTGCTGAAAGCTCCTGCATTGCCAGATCAGCCTGCGTTTGTATAATATCTGTCTGTGCCATTCTGCCTGCATTAATCAACTCTTTGTTTGTATTTACTAATTTCTGCATTCGTTTCAATGAAGCAATGGATAATGAATGTTGTTCCTGAGCACGGAGTAACGCATGGTATGCCAGAATAATTTGTGTGATTGAATTGGAAATGGTGGCTTTTAAATTCAGCCGGTTGGTTTGTTCCCGGAGCTTGGCCAGTAAAATAGGGGCATTATTAACATCGGTTCCTGCTCCGCGTAAAAGAGGCTGTATCACAGTAATGCTGGCACCATCATTGTGAAGATTTTTTATCCCCAACCTATTGTCTTCACGCGTCCAGGAAAGTGCAAAACGCGTTCCCAAAGGTGTGAGTAATGTAGCATTAGGAGAAAGATTGGTTTTCCTGAAATTTGCATCCTGATTTTTCCCGGTAACGTAACGCCCGCTTAGCTGTAGCTTTGGTGTAAATCGATCTTCTGCTACTCGTAAATCAAATTTCTGGGCGATACGATCCAGATAAACACTGCGTATCGCGTAGTTATTCCTTAAACCAAGCGATATTGCGTCACTTAACGACAGGCTTATTGCCTCTCTTGAAGCTTCCCCCCGCAGACTGTAATCAGGTGCTGATGAAACTAACTGTTCCTGTTCAGATACAGCGATCCCTGTTTGTGGAACAAGGAAAAATAGGGTCAGAGAACCATAAAGGAAATATTTTTTAATCATCACGTAATGCCTGTACGGGTTCCATTTGTGAAGCTTTATGTGCGGGATGCAAGCCGGAGATAAGCCCTGCCACAATTGAACTTCCTATCCCTAAAGGAATGGATAAAGGTGCCAGAGAAAATGACCAACCAGAATAAAATACGAAAAGAATGGAAACGATGATACCTGCTAGTGTGCCAAGTATTGCACCGGAAAAAGTCAGTACGGCTGCTTCATACAAGAAAAGTCGCTGGATATCCTGAGGTCTTGCGCCTAAAGCCATACGCAATCCAATCTCTTTTCGTCGGGCTGAAACATTCATCAGCATGACATTTGAAATTGCAATGCCACCGGTGAGTAGCGAAATGCCTGCCAACCCGATCAACATAAAAGAAAAGGTCTTGCTTTGTCCTGTCTGCCCTTTCAACAGTTGCTGTGCGACCCGAACATCAATGTCAACCGCTGGGAATTTACGCTTAAGTAACGTCAATAAATCCTTCGCATCGGATTCAGTGGTGGCGGTTGTTATAGTGCGAGCAATAATGCCATTCAGATCAGTATTGGATGATATTTTACGCATGGCATTGATAGGGGCAATCACCACCGAATCCAGAGAAAAAGGAAAAATGGGGTTTTGCCCTTTTACATCAAAGATGCCAATTACTGTGTATAAATAATTGCCAAGCTGAATCTGCTTGCCAAGTACACGGGAGGAATCCCCTTCACCAAGGTTAACGGCGACTTCATTGCCAATGACCAGATAAGGAGAGTGCTGATCATAATCAGAAATAAATCGGCCATAACGAAGTCGCAATTGCATGACTTCTTCAAGTTCCGCAGAGGAGCCTATTATGGTAATTGTTTCTGTTTTCCCGTTATAGCGCCCGGGAGAAGAAGAATAGATCCACGGTGCTGCTGAAGATAAACTGGGAATAGCCGTTGTCAGGTCGACCATTTTAATTGATGCACTATCAACTCCATGATTATAAGAGTTCATATTTACTGTAATAACGTTGATATCAAGCCCGCTGAACATTTTCAATGCAGCCAGTGTGGCGTTATGCCCGGTATTAACAAATGCCACAACAGATGCGCAACCAATAGCAATACCCGATAAAGCAAGCAGAGTACTTCTTCCTGTTGCCATTAGGTTACGCCAGGCCTCTCTCCATATCATTAACACCGACATGCCATAGTTACCGGACTGACGATTATGATTATCAGACATGAATTGCCATACCTCTGGTTTCATGCAACTGACCATCAATCATCCGTAATTCACGCTGCATATGGTTCGCAACCATAGAGTCATGGGTTATTACGACTAGCGTCATCGCATTGTCTGTATGAAGAGAAGAAAGTAACACTAAAATCTCTTCTGCGGTTTGTTGATCCAAATTACCAGTAGGTTCATCAGCCAGTAGTAACGAGGGTTCCCCAACCAATGCTCTGGCGAGCGCCACTCGCTGTCGCTGCCCGCCGGATAAGTCAGCCGGATAATGCACGGCACGGTGTGAAAGACCCACCAAATGCAGTTTTTCTCTGGCTATTTTATAGGCCAGTGAGGTAGAAATACCGCGGTAAAGAAGTGGCAGAGCGACGTTTTCTGTTGCTGTCATTCTGGCCAATAAATGAAAACTTTGAAAAACAAAACCAATTTCTTTATTGCGCATTTTGGCACGAAGATCAGCATTGGCTGTTGACATATCAATGCCACAAAGAAAATATTCCCCGGAAGTGGGTTTATCCAACAAACCGAGGATATTCAGTAAGGTGCTTTTACCTGACCCCGATGTTCCGACAATTGCACAACTTTGGCCGGCAAAAATTTGTGCTGAGATATTTTTCAGAACGGGTATTGGGCTCTCTTCTCCATGTTGATAAACACGGGTTAATCCTTGCATATTGATAACAGGTGGCATCGATACTGTAGGCTGAATAGAATTTATAGGATCCATTGTTTTTATAATATCTCCCGCTTTGACACTGTTCTTTATCAAAGATAATAGCCTTTTTATTAAAATCACCGATTTTTTAACACTAAATAGTTAACAATCAAATAATAATTTTTTCGTCTTGAATTTATATTGTTATGCTATATTTATTTTAAATTAAAAATAAATTACTTAATTTGTGTTAATAATAGCATCATGATGATTTTTCATAAATTATGATAGAGGAAATTAGGTTTGTAATCCAGAATTAAATATGTAGAACGTTGCTAAATTTTAAAATTGTAATGTTATTTTGCAATGATTTAGTTTTAACTTGTATTGCTATATATGATTTCATCAGCGATACACTGAAATTTCAAAATAATCAAAGGAGTAATTTTATGTTTAAGAAATTATTAACGGTTGGAGCATTAGCAGCAAGTATTTCATTAACAATAGGAACTGCATCAGCACAAGTACAACCAAAATGTCCAGATCAGAAAGTACACCAAGCAGGCAATGAGTATATAAGACAAGTTGTTAATCCTTATAATAATTTCGCTAATGTATTTACTCGGTATGAACCTGATGTCGGGAAAAATATTAAATGGTATTTTCAAGGACCTTCTTTCTCTTGTACATATAATGGAACTCTCGCTTTTGTCGCTCAGTATAGAGGTGTGGCAAGTTAAAACTTTACCGTAAACCCTCTTGTTATAGGGTTTTCAGCGTGCTAACAAACCTCGTTATTTTTAACGAGGTTTTCCCTTTTTCATGAATAATAATATTTTCTATTCCCCCTTATTATTCTGTTTTAACTGACTTTCATAAATTCAGATAAAATATAATGGTTTTTAAATTTTGTAATTGTAAAACCATCTGGAGATGACTTACATTTAGCGCACATTATCAATGAATTACTTGATAAATCATATAATTAAACCGCTAATTTAAAAGTTATTAAAGGAAAGTCTTTATGTTAAAAAAACTATTAGTTGGTACGGTATTGTCAGCAGGTATTACATTAACCGGAGGAATTGGGGCTGCATCGGCAAACGTAACTATCCCCTGGCACAACTGTTATAACTCTCCTGAAGAATATAACAATGGCTTATATACTAAATATCTTGTTAAAGAGGGTATTGTTTTTCTTAATGTACGTAATGAAAATGGAATTAAATGGTATTTGAAAGGCTCTAAGAAATTATATAATTGCGGAATGAATGTTTATGTTGCTAAATACGAAGGTAGAAAATAATAGTAAAATTCTACCGAAAAGCCTCTTATCAGAGGCTTATTTGGTTGAAAGTTATTTCATTTCACAACGTTTTAAGATCAAACACTCTATGCCGATTTTTTGTCGTTTATTGCTCAGTCTTTTCCAACGGCCAAAATTGAGTTTAAGGCAAGATATTGAAGTAACATAATGGTTTTCCCATCCACTATTTCGCCTGTTTTTATGGCTTCCAAAGCTTTCTCAAATGACCATTCGAGCACTTCGATATCCTCTCCTTCGTCTGCTAACCCTCCTCCCATACTGCGACGGTTATGATCAGAATATTCAGCGATGAAGAAATAGAGTTTTTCAGTCACAGAGCCTGGACTCATATAGGCTTCAAAAACCTTTTCTACTTGGGTTATCTGAAATCCTGTTTCTTCTTCTGCCTCAGCAATTATTCTTGCTTCAGGAAAAGCATTGTCCAACAATCCAACCGCGGCCTCAATTAAGAACCCAGAATGATCCGTGATGTATATGGGAAAACGGAATTGAGTCGTTAAAACTACGGTGTTTTTGGCTTTATTGTATAAAAGGACGACTGCACCATTACCTCGATCGTAAGACTCTCGGTTCAGTTCTTGCATGTACCGTCTCTGCGTAAAAATTCAAACGTATACTTTTTGAGAGTATACCAATTGTTTGATAATAGCTATTCTCGGATATTACGTATTCTTGGTTGGTCTTTTTTCACGTTTTACGCTTCTTTTATTATGTGACTAAAAGCAAAGTATCATGCACAATTTTCTACACTTCAACCATCAGATTATTTCTTTTTCCTCAACTTATCAGTGAGTGTCATTTTAATAGATATTCTCAACTCATCGGTTGGTAAACCGAATTTTGGGTTCAAGACTATTCTGATGAAGTATATTACCTGTCTTTTGACGATAACAAGGCGGTATTGTTTACAAAAAATCAAATTTCATTTGCGTAAAATCCGCTTATCAAATCCATTTATTTTGTTGATAATCACATAAATTCTGAAATAGCTGGTTATATACTATTGGCTTTTCATCTCTCAGCAATACATTGAATATAGGTGATTTATGAGTATACCTTCCTTCGGCGTTGGTACTTTCAGATTGTCAGGACAAACAGTCATTGATTCTGTCACTAACGCGTTAGAATTGGGTTACAGAGCAGTCGATACTGCACAAATCTATGATAATGAGTCAGAAGTAGGCTTGGCGATTTCACAGAGCAATGTCAACAGAGAGGATTTATTTTTAACAACTAAAATCTGGGTTGATAACTATTCTAAAGGCAAGTTGGTTCCCAGCCTTAAAGAAAGCCTGAATAAACTAAAAACAGATTATGTCGATTTGACTTTAATTCACTGGCCTGCTCCTGATGGAAATGTTTCTCTCAGGGAATACATGGAAGGCTTGATGGAAGCAAAAGAGCAAAGTTTGACAAAGCAGATAGGTATATCCAACTTCAATATTGAGTTAACAAAGCAAGCCATTGATATAGTTGGTGATAATATTATAGCGACCAATCAAATTGAATTAAGTCCTTATTTACAAGGTCGTAAGATAACTGAGTTTCTGAAATCCCAGAATATTCATGTTACATCATATATGACACTGGCTTATGGAAAGGTTTTACAAGACTCAGCTTTAATAGATATTGCTAATAAACACAATGCAACAACCGCACAAGTTGCATTAGCTTGGGCGATTAAGCTTGGTTATTCGGTCATTCCATCATCAACAAAACGGGAAAATTTGGCCAGTAACCTGCTCGCTCAAAAACTTGAGCTTGATAGTGATGATATGGCTAAGATTTATAATCTTGAACGTAACGGACGCAAAGTCAACCCGGATGGATTAGCCCCTGTTTGGGATGAGTAATATCATTGTTACCCTTCCTCTTTTATCAGACTTTTCTCTGCCCTACAAACAACAAAATGCCGGCTCTTTATGGCGACCGGCATTACTTTTTAGCGAATATTTCCTCATATTTTTAACAGCGGCGTTACTTCGCTGAAACGAGAGTCATTATGCCAAGTTGATCTTTGCATAGACAGTCGATAATCTGAGAAAAATAATTGAATAAAATGCAAAAATGAAAATTACACTGGAAGAAATGCGAGTGTTTATTGCTGTGGTGAACTGCGGTTCAATAACCGCTGCTGCTGAGCAACTGGATCTGACTATCTCAGCGACCAGCCGAGCTTTATTACGTCTCGAAGAGAAAATGGATAGCACGCTGTTATACCGTACTACCCGACGGATAAAACTGAGCGAAGAAGGCGCCGCATTTTTGCAAAAAGCGCGTGAAGTTATGAGGCTTGCACAAGAGGCGGAAGAAGTTCTGATAAACCACAAAACCATTCCGTCCGGCATCCTACGGGTCGATGCTTCTACCCCCTTTCTGCTTCACGTCGTTACACCACTGGTTGCCCAATTTCATGAAATCTATCCGCAGATAGCTCTGGAACTGACCAATTACGAAGGTGTGACCAACTTGCTGGAAAAGCACACTGACATTGCCTTTCGTATTGGTTCACTGACAGATTCTTCCCTGCACGCGACATTACTGGGTCATAGTCAGTTACGTATTCTGGCGAGTCCTCTCTATTTGCAGCGTTATGGCGAACCCAAAACGGTTGATGAATTACAACAACACTGTTTGCTCGGATTTACCGCACCAGAAAGTCTCAACGAGTGGCCGCTATACCACGATGATAAAAAGGGGTTTAAAATCACGCCGACGGTTGCTGCAAGCAGCGGTGAAATATTGTGCAATATGGTTCGAAAAGGCGTGGGTATAGCATGTTTATCTGATTTTATGACGCATGAAATGCGAGAAAACGGGGAGTTTAAACAGGTACTGACTCACATCACTTTTGAACAAAAACAGCCGATTAACGCGGTTTATTACCGTAACCAAACGCTCTCTCCACGTTTACGTTGTTTTATCGATTTTATTAAAAACCACAGCCTAAGCTTTAATTAAATTAAAAATTATAGAAAAACATATATAAACATATATAAAAAGAAAGACACGTAATTTGCGCACCTTCTGCAAGAAGGTATCAGTTACTCTTTCAAAGTTCCTTCTGTTTCATATATCTGAACTAATACATTTCAGGTTCTATTGAGTACATTATGTTTTTTTAGTATCTCTTGAACTCTGTCTTGAGGAAGAAAGTACGTGACCGAAAATGTTAATGAAATAGCACAAGAAAATTGTAATAACAATATAGACGGAATATTCAGCAGAGTGAGTTGGAAATATAAATACTATATGTAATAAAAATTACAATTGTATTTTGTTGCATTCATATTTTGTATTGCGACATTTTGTAATTTAAATTACAGGCGCTCCAAAAAATGACGCAGTGCTTTATTTGTTTCTTCCGGTGCTTCAAGATTGACAACATGTCCAGTGTTAGGAATGCAAATGATCTCAACATCTGGAAACGCATTTTTCATAGCATTTGTCTTTACTATTGCAGGAAGCGCCTTATCATCTTCACCATGAATAACCAAAACAGGCTTATCAAAATTACGAGCAGTTTTCGTATAATCCTGTTTACCAAGCCAGCTTTGCGCTTCTCGCAAGACTGAACGAGCAGGCAATTTTGACCAGCTTTCAACTGTATTTTCTATAAGCTCAGGGTTGTTTTTATGTGCATAAGAACTAAAGATAAATGAAGCAGTATCTTCAGCCAATTCCCGTGATACCAAACCTTCATGGTTGAATTTGATAAACTCTTGCATGAAAATCTGCTGTTCATGCTGGGAGTAAGCGCCTATTTGGGAACCTACCATAACAAGAGCCTCTACCCGATCTGGAAAATGGTGAATGAATTCGGTAGCCATATAGCCTCCCATGGACATGCCCAATATCACGCATTTTTTTATTTTCAAATTATCAAGCAAGGTGAGGCAATCATCGGCCAGATTTTTCAGATCATAAGGTATATCATAAGCGGATGTGCGCGCTCTCTGGTCATAGGCGATCACACGATAGCTTGCCTTTAAAGCTTCTATTTGCGGCAGGAACATGGTTTTATCCATCATGGTGCCATGCACCATTACAATAATTTTCCCAGTACCTTCATCAATCATATCGCCATAGTAAGACTTCACTGAAATACCTCGCCTTTCATGATTTAAGTGTCAGAAAACATTTTGAACTAAGTATGGAAACAACTGCTTATATTGTCTATCGTTAAGTTTCATCTCTCCAGTGATAATCCAATGAAACTGAATTTAGTGTGAACACACCCTAGCTCTTGAACCTATTCAGCTCACCACAGGACAACTGTAGTGGTATAAGGATCTCGGACACTTCAAAAGCTTGCTAATGTTATTGACATGACAATGAGGTGTGACGATGAAATTGAAACTCACTAAACGCCACTATTCCGCTGAATTTAAGCGGGAAGCGGTTCAACAGGTTGTTCTTCATCAACAACGGGTTGTCGATGTCGCCCGTTCCTTGGGGATCAATGACAGCACGCTGGGAAAATGGATTCGCCAGTACCAGGCTGAAATACAGGGAATAACGCCTGTCGGCAAGGCACTGACGCCCGAACAACGCCAGATACAGGCATGAGAAAAGCAGGTGAAACGCCTGGAAATGGAAAAAGACATCTTAAAGCAGGCGGCTGTGCTGATGAGCGAGATGCGCAGTGCTGCTATTCGCTGAGCACCCGGTGGCCGATTACCGAATTATGTCAGATAGTTCAGGTGTCACGCAGTGTCTATTATGACTGGCGGCAACGCCCTGTCAACACGGAGCGTCTGCAGTGGCGCATCCGGGTTCGTGAACTGTATAACCAAAGTCGGGGTGTGATAAGCAGTCGCACATTGAGCCACCTACTGACCAATGAAGGCCGGTCCATTGGCCGCTGGAAGGCCAGACGGTTAATGCAGGAATGTGGTCTGCAAAGCCGCCAAGCGGGGGCTCACCGTTATCGCTCGGCAGGAGATGTTCTGCTCAAGAAAAACCGGACACTTTTTTAAGGCCATTTCATATTCCACCGGCGTTAAATATCGTGAGCTGACCGACAGGATTATTCTTAATCTGGTGGGGGAGTGTACGAATGCGTGATATGCGGATAATACTCAACCAGTGGAGTGCATGGGCCAGTGAGGGGAACAGTGATGTTGACTGGTCGCCCATTGCGGCAGGATTTAACGGTCTGGTTCCCAGTACCAGAAAGACCCGCGCCCAATGTTGTGATGATGATGGGATTGCGATTGATGCTGCCGTTCTGCGATTGAAGAAGCACAGCCCTTATTACTTTCAGTTGATCATCATGCACTATGTGAAAGCCTTTGCGCTGAGAGCGATGGGAAACAAATTAGGCATATCCCATAATGAAGTGGCAAAACGGTTACAGACGGCAGAGGGATTTATTGACGGTGTGCTGGCGGTATAAGGGGTGATTTTGGAGCGGGATCAATGCGGACAAAAAGAAATCATTAATCAGGTTGCGTAATTACAAAAGTCAGTATATTGTGATAAGAATCATAGCAATGTCAAACAGCTTATTGAATTTTCAGACCTCGCCGCGGCGGGGTTTTTTATGCCCGGAATTCAGATTTTAAAAGATGGTAGTCACCCGCTTTGAAATTGATAAACAAAACGGGTGATTGGTCAGATCGCATTTAAACAAAAATAATATAGTCTGGGTAATGTATCTTCTACCTAACCGATTACTTTGATTCTTTTTTTTACTAATCTTCCAATTTCCTTATTATTTTTGATAACTGATAGCGTATCTTCTATCATTTTGTTAACACATTCTGACAGCTTTTCAGGCAGTAAACTTTCTACATCTTCAAGCTGACATCCTGTTTCAATAATATCAATTAATGCGTCAGATGCTTTTATTTCTTTCAAGGGAGCACAAGTGGATGGCATAAATATAAATCCTTCTGCCTCTTCAATAGATATTAGTCCTTTATCAAGAGAATGCAGCACCCCCAAGATTAAAAAGCTAATAAACTTCTCTGCGTGTTTATCTTGAATGTTATAATTAAGCCTCATATTTCTCATGTTTATTACTCCAGTCACGAACTTTGTGGGTTACTCCAGCCACTTACAACTTTCACATCAAATACTGGACTACCACTTTGGTGAGCAAAATAATGAATAGACACGTGTTTTTTGTCAACCCGGCCATCCCTATAGATTTTATACCATTTTCCGGGTGCTTTTTTTCTTAATTTATCCAATAAGTATTTCTTTTTAACGGTGTTTTTAGTTACTCCATTTCTGGCGTTCTTAAACCCTACTGGATAATTTGGCGCATCCTTGATTGATGGGTAAAAGTGCTTAAGATCACTTGAATCACCAAACCAGCCTATTTTAGTGGGTGAGATTTGATATGTGTTTGTCGTCGTATCTGATGCTTGAAAGCTGTGCCCAGAAAAGGGAAGTGATACTAATATAAGGCTAAATAAAACTTTTGCGAATCGATTCATGATGCTAAATATCCTCAATATAAATAAGTTGGTTATAGGTATTCTCACAACAGAATTAGAATGACTTTGGTGTAATATGAGGCATTATATAAATACTCAATTAAACGGAATTAAAACCAGAATCGATTTGCTTTGGATAAAATATAAATAAATTAGATTAATAAAAATTATATTATTATTGAAATTTACAATCCAACTACCTAAGAATCCTCGGTAGTTCAAAATCCCCGCCAGAGTCCGGGATTCAGATGAATATTTCAAGAACGCAAAACACATTGTCATGGTGACAATGTTATCTTGCATCTGGTATTAGAGCGACGTCTCTAACCGTCAGCCTTACGAAATGAGGCTCAACTCACCGGAAAGATCGGATAACTGATCGGGGTAGGACATCATCAATATCAATGTTAAATCAAAGTATTATCTGTGATTTTGAGTGGTATGGTCAACTTATTGATCCCCATAGATAAGCCCATGTTCCCCGTTCTCAGACAATAGTTACTGTCTGACTAATGGCTGACATGGCATGTATTAGCACCAAACTTCAAATTTACAACTCAGTGAACCACACACTCGACCAATAGACAGATTTTATAATACGTCACCCTATTTTGAGGCGTATTAATTCTGTTAATGGTTATTCAATTGAGATAAGAGTCCGGCTTAAGGAAGATTAACTGGCAATTTAGCAGTAGGATGAAATTACCTTTATTAATAAATAATTAACCTCAGCTTCGTTTAAAGATAGCGATTTCATTATCCCGTAGATTCAAGCTCGGTTTTTTAGGTTGGAATGTATAAGCAATAAGACCGGCAGCAATTTCCAGCAAAAAACCGAGCTGACTGCGGTGCCTTGAATGCTCTATCTGAGAAATATTTTTGAGCTGGTCGACGACCGTTTCTATCAAAAATCGGCGTCTTAACATCAACCTATCCCAGAAAGATAAGGCTTTGGCTTTCATGTTACTCCGGACATGGGTGATTAACGTGACGCCTTCCGCTTCCAACTCATCGCATAAAGCCTGGGATAAATACCCTTTATCACCATACAAACATCCTGTGAGTCCTTTTGTCAGCGCGCTGACTGGCTGACGATCATCCTGGTTTCCTGCGGTGAGTTTCACGGCTAACAATTCACCGCAATCATTGATAACCAAATGAAGTTTAAAGCCATAAAACCAACCTGTACTCGTTTTAGCTCGTTGCGCTATCCCTTCAAATACCCGGTGGCGGGGTATGCGAAGATTGTGACAAACAGCAATTTTGGTGGAATCAATAAAAGCAATTCCTTGAGTGTGCGCCTTACGTGATGAAAGAAAAGCACATAAAGGGATCAGTGCCCTTTTCTTCAGGGTGAAGATACGCGTATAACTGACTAATCTGGGAAAATCGGCTGTAAGATATTGTTTTACATGTTTAATATAAAATGTTTTAAAATCACGATAATGACTCATATGAAATAAAATGAGGATCATCATGACTTCACTGAGAGAAAGGGACGCTTTGCGGTGCCGTTTGCGTAATCCATTTTCAATGAGTTGTTGATGCCAGAGAGGGATAAATTTTTGGTAAAAGTCATCGACGCAGCAGTAAAGTTCTTCTAAATTATACATGCTTGAGGATCTCCACGATTTTGTTTTCTTTAGCAAAAACTTTGATCGTGCCTCAGGTACTTTAGTTCCCTTCTCTTAAGCGATGAGACGGTCTTCCCCTCCTCAACAATAGCGCTCTGTGCCAGAATAAGAGCGCCTATTTTCCTGCTCAACTTCATTAAAGAGGGCAAGATCATGAACAAAGGAAAAATTATTGGAATCGATCTGGCAAAAACACATTTTTATCTTTTTACTCTTGATAAGGAAGGCAACCCGGCAGGGAAGAAACGATTATCCCGTGGTGAACTGCTGAGATGGTTGGCTCAGCAAACCGTGGCCATCGTCGCGTTGGAAGCCTGTGACTCGGCTCACTATTGGGCAAGGGAAATCCAGGCACTCGGACACCAGGTGTTAATTCTCCCTGCTCAACATGTTAAAGCTTATCGGCGTAAGCAAAAGAATGACTATAATGATGCCCAGGCAATTGCTGAAGCCTGCCAGCATGGTACGATCCGTTCGGTGAGAGTAAAAAGCCTTGAACAGCAAGATGAGCAAACTTTTCTGAAAATGCGGCGACGGGTGGTAGAAGAAAAGACGCAGCTGATCAATCATATCCGCGGATTGCTGGCTGATTATGGCATTATTTTGAAACAAGGTGCCTCTGCTCTGCATCATCTTTTACCGAGCTTGTTGGAAGACGGTGATCCTGCTCTGACGCCAAAGTTAAAAATACTGATGCAGCGTCAATATGCACGTTTCGTGGCCTTAGAACAAGAACTAATCTGGTATGACAGTAAATTGAGAATACAGGTAAAGAAAAATACAGTTTGTCAACGGCTCCAAACCATTCCCGGATTTGGTCCCCTAGTAAGTCAGTTATTCAAAGTTTGGATAGGGGATGGGCAACAATTTAGACGGGGACGCGATGCATCAGCGGCCCTGGGACTGGTTCCCCGGCAATTTAGCACGGGAGGCCGGCAGATATTGCTGAGTATTACAAAATGTGGTGACAGTTATATCAGAGCCATGCTAATCCAGGGAGCACGCTCCGTGGTTAGCCGGGCTGCCAATAAAACAGATGCGTTGAGCCTTTGGATTAATCGACTGCGAGAAAAAAGAGGGTTTAACCGTACTGTTGTTGCACTGGCCAATAAGTTGACACGTATTGCTTGGGCCATTATTTCCCGATAAAAAATCTATATTCCTAAGAGAAGTAGTCTGGAAAACGGTTAATGCAAAGTTATATCCGACTGGCGTTATAGCAATTGAAGATATTCCCAAAAGTCATGCATTGTTAAGAAAGCGAAGATGATGAAAAACAGGTCAAACCGACGCCCCGAAAACCTGTTGAGATTTTAGGCGATAAAAGCCAGCCGTTTAAGCGTTAAGGACGGAGCGTGCGAATGCCTCATCAAGGCCAGAAGTCATGCCACTTCACCAGTAGGCCGGATATACGTAAGCTACCTTGTTCTTTTGCCTGAGAAGCCCTCTTGCAATACTGGGGAAGACCATATACGAAGCTTAGGTTAATTAAGTGAGGGATTTATGTCTTAAATTAATAAGCTAGATAATAAACAATGTCCGTTTGATCCTGACCAATATAATATTGACAATGACAATATTGCTGTACCAGTAGGCTCTTTCGCATGGGCGCTGAGCCTGGTGTATTTAGGAAAGCAAGTACATCGTACTGGTTGGAATACCCCTATAGAACACATGCGCCTTGCTCACAAATCAGAAGATGGCAGTGCGGATGATGGGGCTGCTTATATTGAGAAGAGTGATAAAGATGGGTACTGGTCTCGTTGGATACCAACCCAAGAAGATTTAATAGCTTGTGATTGAAAATTGCTGGAATCAGAGTCAAAGCCAGATAATTGCATGCTGTCTTTTGCTCTTGAAATAGGAGTTGGCAGATATTCTAAAATAGAGCAGGATTGGGGATATCTTGCTGACGATGAATTTGCATCCGGGCCTGACCATGAAGGCTCCTTCGGTATCTTGACTAAATTCCAAAATAAAACTGATATTACGAATTTTTCATATTTCGCATGGATTAATGGGGAGAGTGGTTGGATTAGTACTACAGCCGTATTTGTTTTTCTCAATCGGAAATATGCCCGTAGAACAGCTTGAAATGATACGGTTTCTCAGTTTATTGATTATCAGATAACACGTTAATTTTGGGATGATTACGGCTGTAGTACTAGTACTACAGCCGTAATTGCGCTGTAAGCCGATGATCTCCCCGGCGGCGATAGTGACATAGTTGCGCCCGGTATTGATGCCGCCGTCTCCAGTCT
>NZ_MUBJ01000035.1 GCF_002127535.1 Xenorhabdus vietnamensis | reverse complement strand
CAGGTCAAAGGCTTCGAACATGTTCGCTATTTTATTCAGACATGACCGCATAGTTATTTGGCTTTTGGTCGATCGTAATCTCAGCAGATAACTGACCGCAGGGTTAATAGCATTATGTGTATTGACTGTGAGGTCATACGATTTTGTTACGTTGTCACTAATTATCAAATCATTCATTATTTACCTCACAGGAACACGCAATCTGAACAGGGTTCATTTTTTAAAATTCAAATGGATTACATTGGACTATAGCATGGATTTTTTCTTACTGCTTTAAACGTCTGCATTACCCTGTTGATATCATCGCTCAGTGTGTTCGTTGGTATCTGGCCTACGCCCTGAGCCGGTTCTGTCACATTAAGCGGAAATATTCAGGTAACATGTCATTTTTTTTTGAGAGCTCCCTGATGTCCCTTATCCGAAAAACGTTCAAACGTCTGCATTACCCTGTTGATATTATCGCTCAGTGCATCCGTTGGTACTTAGCTTATGCCCTGAGTTTACGAAACCTGGAAGAGATGATGGCTGAGCGTGGAATTGCCGTCGACCACTCCACGCTCTCCCGCTGGGTTCATCGGTTGGTTCCCCTGATTATCAAACGTTATCGACGCAGTAAACCGGCGGTTGGACACCGATGGCAATACGGTTGATTTTCTATTGACGGCCTGCCGGGATAAGGCGGCTGCACTGCGTTTCTTCAAAAAAGCGAGGCGGCAACATGGGCAGCCCGAAGTCATCACGATAGATAAAAGTGGCGCTAACAAAGCGGCCGTGGACGAGTTAAATCAGGGAAAACCCAAGGAAGAAATCATTGTTATCCGACAGAATAAATACCTCAATAATCGGATTGAACAAGATCATCGCAATATCAAACGGCGGACACGTCCTCTGCTGGGATTCAACAATTTCAGGCGGGCACAGATCCTGTTGTCTGGAATTGAATTGTGCAGTATGTTGCGTAAAGGACAATATCCTCAGAAACCAGTTTGTCCAATTTCACCCGCAGCCTTTTTCTATCAACTCACTGCATAAAAATCACTCAGCCCGATTCCACTCGTGACTTCTCCGTTAATGCGACAGAACCTTTTATCATTGGGTCGCCTAAATAATCAGCAATGCGCCTTTATTCAAACTTTTGTCGTTAATGCGACAGAACCATTTTTTTCTGGGTATAATTTTTTTGGTTGATTTTAAGTTTTATTAAATTAAAATCTAAATGTGGGTTAAACAATTGTAAAAATGCACTTGTAAAAACTTTGGGGTTATAATATTTATACTATTGTTTAAATATATCATGGTATAAATCCTAAAAATAGAATTTATATGAAAACTTGAATATGCAGTTTTAACAAACTTCGTTAGGCTCAGTTTATACTTACATCTGAAGCCACAGATAATTATATGATTATGATAATAAAAATTATAAAATGGTTAAATGCGTTTTCAAGGGGATAATTTTTATGTACATGGTTATCTAGTCTTGAAAAGAATGGAATTAGGGTTGTTATGAAGTTTTATATTTTATTGGTTTTTATATTAATAATAACTAATGCATATTCATTATTATAAACCAAGTTATTTCAGATATTTCTTAAAAAAGAATAATAACCCTGTATTTTATATTTAAATAACTATAATTAATTGATATGTGTGAAAAAAATTGGCATGTTAATTTATTGGTTATGCCTATGAATACTCATAGATTGAAAGATGAATTACATCTTTACTCATCGAAACTAGGGAAACAAAGCGATTGGATTAATTTACTATAATTAAAGTTTTTAAAGAAAATAATTTAATGCGTTTTTCATAGAAGCCAAGGATACATAATATAAATGTCTTTACCATTGATTATAAATGGTTTTGAGGATTTGAATATGCCAAAAAGAGTATTTCCTCTTTTATCTGATAGAGAATTTGTAAAACGGCAGAGAGTAATACAAACGTTGACAGATGCTCTACTAAGTGCTGAGGCAAAAGCGGTGACTGCTCATGCATTTTATTCGGGAATGATACAAGAGGTCTCCACAATTATAAAACTGAAGAAGAAGACAATTTTAGCGAAAGAGTTTTTACATGAATTTGTGGTCTCTGGGTGGGGTAAACAACTGGGACAATATGTTGATATTAAAACAATTGAAGATAGTGGTGTAACGGAGCATGACGCTTTGCGGATAGCACAATTAGCAGTTAGATCTGGAACAGTACTATTCGCGATATACAACGTGTTGAGAGAGGATTACCAGCAATACTATCTGTCTATACATCATGCACTTGCGGATGAGCATACTCTTATGATCATGAGAGATCTAGTACAAATAGCGTGTACAGGAGAGGTGGATTTGGCTCTACATACCATGAAACAAGGTCGGCAAATTTATAGTCGTTATGTGGCGCACCAACTTATGTCGGCAAAAGACGCTAGCGCACTAGCGGAGCCGGGTCATTATCCGATGATACCTGTGCGACTGTCAGAGAGGGGGAGATTAGCGTGGGATACGCGAGTGGAACGGATAAGCCTACACCGCATAGTTCAAACCGGGAACATTGATAAAAAAGAACAACTTATAGAAATAGTTCTTGAGATGCTAGGTAAGACAACAGATGTGGTACAGGAAGGGAACACAGTATGTTCATCACGTAGTTGGCGTTTACCACACGAATCAGGGGCTATCGGTATGATGACAGGGCTCTTTGCAATGCCTTTTGGATGGCCAGAATACACTCCCAGCAAGCTGCAGACCAGCTTAGAGGCTTGTGCACGATATAGCTCGGTTTTGAGTGAGATGCTGACATGCTGTCGTGTGTCCGAGTTATTCATCAATGGAGCTGTATCCCGTGGAATCCCTTCCTATCAAGTTATAAGTTCTACATTTCCTGTGGGTATAGATATTAAACGAATCAATGCTTCGGAAATTCGATTGGAAATAGAGGGGGCATTTTGTAGTAGGGCAGCAGCAAATGACTTACTCAATGAGCTAGCTTACGAACTTTCGGATAGATAGAAGGAAATAAAATGAGTGACGATATTGAAATAAGTAAAAAAAAACTGGCCGACGAAATAGAGCGGATAACGACTGTATTTTGTGATGTTCTTAAGATCGAATCTGTTTCCACAAATGATAATTTCTTCAGGCTTGGTGGTGACTCTTTTGATGCTATTCGTGTGGTATCACGGTTAGGGAAAAATTTACAGATCGTATCTCTTTTCGAAAATCCAACCGCAGGAGATTTAGCTAAGCATATCCTTTCTGAAACCACTAAGCGTAGTGCACGGCTTATTCCTCTATACGACGAAAATTCCTCCAATGGATCGGTTGTCGTCATTGGCGTTCCATTTGGTGGGGGCGATCCTACAGCGTATAAAAATCTCTTTCGTGAAAATAGAGATGTGCGTGTATTTGGGGTGGATTTTGGTGATCTAGAAATCGGAGACTCATCAGATTTCTCCACACTGGTTAGTACACTCATTAGTGAGATTGAAAAAATTGATGCCAAGCAATTCATTGTTTATGGGCATTGTGCTGGAGCAGCAATGGCGGCCTGCTTAGCTTCGGCTATAGCATCAACGATGGCTTCTCTATCTCTTGTGGTCGCTGCATCAAATCCAATGGATGATCCTGATATGGCAATAAGCGAATCCGAGGAAACTTCAGATCATACATGGAGCCAATATCTAAGATCTTTGGGTGCGTTTACCGGACTGATTGATGCAGAAATTGATGAGATGTTAATCCGGGGCAGAAGAGATCACCTAATCGCTGCGGAGGCATATAAAGCTCTGGCACAACATCCGGCTCGTGGGATACCCGCACTGGTACTGTTAGGTGATGCAGATCCCGCTACACCTCAGTTCAGTAGCATAGTAGAAAAATGGAAAAATTTTATTGATGTCGTTGATTCAAAAAATTTAATTGGCGGTGGTCACTACTTCGTGCGTACTCATTCCAGAGAAGTTGCAGACACAGTAATTTCATTTGCAACACGCAATAGAAAAAGAAGGGATACAGAATTATGGTCAACAATGAACTACTCCTGAGCCAAGCTAGCCTACTACAGAGGGGTTTAGCAGATTTAGAAATACAAGATGAAGAGCTTGCGAGGATCTTAGATGGCGAAGTAAGGCGTCAGCATCGAACATTATCACTGGTTGCGTCTTGCTGTGCGGTTACTCCACGAACTTTGGTGGCATCAGCCTCTACATTGGTTAATGTCACGGCAGAGGGAGTCCCAGGCCGAAGATATCATGCAGGATGTGAGAATGTCGATTTGGTCGAATCCTTAGCAATCAGAAGAGCACAAAAGTTATTCGGCGCTCAATATGCGGGGGTTCAGTCACATTCAGCATCAAGCGCAAATTATCAGGTACTTTCAGCCCTACTTGAGCCAGGAGATACTTTGCTAGGCATGACTCTTGATCATGGAGGGCATCTTACACACGGTAGCCCCGTTACATTTTCGGGCACATACTACCGAGCCATTGGATATGGCACCACACCAGAAGGGCTTATAGATTATGACGAGGTGAGAAGGTTAGCATCTGCTCATCGTCCTCGCATAATTATTTGTGGTGCTACAGCCTATTCAAGGCTGGTAGATTTCGAACAGTTTAGAAAAATTGCTGATGAAACAGGGGCAATTTTGCTTGCTGACATTTCTCATATTGCGGGACTCGTTGCCACTGGGCGACATCCTAGTCCGATTAATGCTGCACACGTAACTACTACTTGTACTCACAAACAACTTGCAGGGCCACGTGGCGGTTTGATCATGTCTGGACGTGATGCCAACGAAAAGGTTCCAGGCCTCAAAACAACCTTTGCTCGTACTTTGGAGCAAGCGGTATTTCCCCGAATGCAAGGAGCTCCAGCTGTCAATATTATCGCTGCAAAGGCGACAGCTTTTGGTTATGCAATGTCACCAGAATTCGACGCTTATATGGAGCGAATTCGAATCACAGCTGATGCAATAGCAAGTGAGTTTCAGAAACATAACTATGAAGTTATAGGGGGACGGACTGAGAACCACACAGTTCTGATTCGCTTACATGACTCTATCACTGGTTCCATTGCTGAATCGGCTCTGGAAGCATGTGGAATTATAGTTAACAAGAATCGAGTACCTGGGGAGACGCGTTCTTCATTCGTCACCAGTGGGTTACGTATTGGTACAGGCTCTTTGGCGCAGCGTCAAATCGACCAGCCAGGTTGTGTCCGGATTGTTGATTTGGTTTGTCGGATACTTGATGCAGTGACGCCGTTTGATGAGCATGAGTTTGTGCTAGAACCAGCGATACGGGAAGTTTTTCGTTCAGAGGCTGAAGCATTGTGTGCAATGTATCCTTTAGTTAATTACATGGAGCGCTAATACGATTAACTAATTGATTCTGGATAAGGAAATTCCATGTCGATTCTGACTTGAGTTGATGGTATGGCAGTTCAGTGTAGTGGGATTATTCATAGAAATATCGCATTTTTGAATACTGAAAATTATTTTCCAAGTGAACAAACTTGAACTCTATGGAAAGGAATATGACAAATAAAATCAGGTATATAGCTATTAATGGTTCAGAGCGATTGGATGGAAACAATGCACAGGCTCTGGAATGGGCAAAACATTACCTAGAAAGGCAAGATGTCATTTTAGATGTCCTCCCTCTAGCCAAATTTAAAATTGAACCGTGTGGGGCATGTGGCGATTGCAATTTTCGTAATGAACCGTGCATACAGAATGATGATGCCGCGCGTGCAGTCCAGCTAATGGAAGCTAGTGACGGCGTTATCTTCGCATGTGCAGTGCATGGATTTGGTGCAACGCCCTTGATGTCTGCTTTTTTAGAGCGAGTTGGTACAGGTTTTTTGCGCCATAACCGAACATTAACTAACAAAGTGGCTGGGGTAATAGTGACAGGGAGACGGATGGGGCACATCGAAGTGTACAACCAGATGCTCCAATGCGCCCTCTTGAACCGGATGATTTTAGTCGGATACGGTTTTCCAGCTATCTTGATGGGTGACAAAAAAGGTGAAGTACTTGGTGATCAAGAAGGAATGGAGATGTTGCGCCGGATGCTCGACCGTATGGTATCAATGACTCGACTCATCCGTGAATACGAACAACTAACGGGGCAAAAAGCACTGCAAGTCTTGGAGCCTGGAGAGCGCCATCGTATGAATGAGAATGAAGAATTCTACGTCCCGCCTAAGCTCGACATGTACTAGGTAGCGACTATGGGGCGATTACTGAACAATGGTAAGAATGATATAGGCGGATTCTATTATGTCACTTATATGAGTTGTAGGCATTTTGAAGCCTTGTACTCCAATATGATCTTGAGTGACTTAACGTCACTCTAATGAGCGAGATACACAGAGAAAATGAAACACAGTAAAATTAATTGGGATGGGCTGCCTAACAATTTCCTGGCTGAGTGGATTATGTCAGAACACTTTGAGCGTTTTAAGGAGGCAACTGTAGAGGAAGTCGCAGAGGCTTATGTTGGGGTGTATTCAACTCGTCCAACTAGTTGGCTAGCCATCTTGGCACGCAATAATAATGTTGATCGGCCGACAGTTATTTCTATGGAGGCTAATCCTGATCTAGTTCGGATACCAGGAATGCGACGCTCAAAATTCTTACTCCCCCAACCTTTAGCGACAATAGTATTTGGTGCTACACGCTTGCCTTTGGTCAACCATGAATGGCGGTTGTGTGATGTCGGCCTGACTTTAGCAGACTATCGACAAATAATACCTGATCTTGTGGGGTTTACTACAAGCGCCCCTGCTCGTTTGAAAGATATTGGGAATGCCTTTGGATTAACCGGTCCTCAGGCTCGTGCGTGCGTTTCTGTTGCAACTTACGATGGTGTTTTAATTCGAATTCCGCCACCGAATATTTGGTCTAATAGATGGTTATATGCTGCTGCTCCTGGTGGACTGCTCCAAGGTGATAGCACATCATTAAACAGTGAATGGCTATTGCGAAACATTGCTATTCGTTACGTTGAACATTATGGGCCAGTCACCATTGATGACTTGGCTTGGTGGCTATCTATTTCAAAGGAAAAGTCCAGTTTGCTTATGGAGGACACTGGGGCATGTGAGATAGGGAGCGGAATGTGGATAAGTATGACTCGGCAAGAGTTATTTGAACAGTGTATTTCTCAAACTACTCAGAATCTAAATGCTGATGTGCGATTTTTGCCTGCTTGGGATCCGTTGGTAATGGGATATGCTCCCGGCTCAAAGCAACGCAAGTGTCTCGGACTTGATCTGGTCGGTGGATATGATGCAACAGGAAATGGCCTTCCAGTTGTCTTAATGGGAGCACAGGCTGTGACTACTTGGGGCATGAAAGTAAATGGTTCCAAACGTTCTATCCAGATTGATCTCTCATGTGTCACAGGCAAGAAACGAGATGCCATTCAAAAAGAGGCCTCAATTTGGGCGAACCAAATTGAGGCCTCTTACGACCCTGATAAGAATATTAAAAAATTTACAACAGGTAAGGTTGGGTGACATGAAAAATAACATGATATTAGTAGTCTCTGAACTAGATGAGAAACAGTTAGCTCGCCAGAAATTTGGGTTGTTTCCTAGTACTGTACGGACAATGTGGGATGCTTTTGAATGTTGCTCCACTGACCCGCCAACAATGGTTGAGCGAGTGGAAGAGGAAATTATTTTACCTGATGGACTTGTTGCATCTGTCGATAACCTTATTGCGATTGCTGCGATGCTGGGTTCTCTGCTCAGTACTGAAGGACGAGTAATTATAGGAATATACCATTATGATTCAGTAAGTTACATTGATGTTGATTCGAGTGAGTTATGTGATACTGATGATGTTTATACCTATATTGCTGAATTGCGTAAAACAACAGAACTGGTACAACCAAATGTCTGCGCAGACATAGAAGTGACGGATGGACAGACTTCTCCGCCACTGGGATCATTGGTATGGCTTGTAGCGAAGGGTGATAGGTGTGTATTGTCGGTAAGGAAAGATCGTATTGATCAAGCTGCGCGTGAACATTTACGAAAAATCACACTCTTTGCATGTGCACGGGTTTTGAATCCCATAGCAATTCCCATGCCTGATACTTTGCCTACACACCCTGTGCATGAATCAAATAAACGTAATTCATTGATAGAAAATGTTCTTTTTCATGTAAAGATGAGGCCATTAGCCCTAGCGATCGTAGATGATAATGATAGCAAGACTTTGACATATTCCGAGCTTTGGAATGCATCCAATATGTTAATACAGCAGGTATGTGATCAGATATTTCCTCAGTGCTTACAGCCGCGTCTTGCACTCTTTTTGGAACGAAGTTGGCAACATCTGGCTTCAATCATCGCTACCCAGAGGATGGGGGGAACTTGTGTGTTGATCGATCCTGCGAATCCTGATGATTTAATACGTAACTTCCTTCAGGAGTGTAGCCCTGATTCTATACTCACTACTAGCAGCATGTTAGACAGAGTACGCAATCTCACAAGTTGTCCTATATTGGAAATAGGTAAAGAAGATATCCAGTTGCTACAGGTTGATTGGAAGTATGAAAATTGGGTTGAGTCAACCAATGAAGCAGGCTTCATTGCAGGTACTTCTGGAACGACTGGGCGACCTAAGGCAGTTTGTTTATCCTACCGGGGAATGGCTGCCACACTCGATACCATTACTAATTATGCTGAACTAGGGGAGAGTTCACGAGGGTCATGGTTGACATCACCAGGATATGGGATGGTTGAAGTCGATCCGCTGCCAGTATTGTATGCAGGTGGAACAGTATGTATTCCTTCATCTGAAGTCTTACAGGATGTCAGGTTGTTAGCCCTTTGGTTTGTAAAGAACAATATTACACATACACTAGCCATGACATCGCTTGCTGAAGCATTTTGGGCTGGTGGATGGCAAACGGAACTACGCACTATGCTGATTGCGGGTGAGAGGTGCAAGCGATGGCCTCCTCCTAACCTCAGCTATCAGGTACTTAATGTGTATGGTTCCGCAGAAGCTGCCGTAGTCTCGATTGAAAATCTGTCTTCTCCTCAGCATTACAAAATGTTGCCTTCGGTTGGACAAGTGGTAGCTGGAGCAAATATGTATGTAGTTGACAGTGTTGGCCAGGAACTCCCAGCAAATTGCATCGGGGAATTAGTTATTACTGGAGATACTCTCTCTGTAGGCTACATTAATATTGAGGATACTAAGAAATCTTTCCATCCGAATATGTTCGATAATACTTCATCATTGCAATATCTCACTGGAGATCGAGCACGGATGAGCTTGGATGGTACGGTCGAAATTTTTGGACGATTGGATTCGATCGTGAAGATTCGTGGACATAGGGTAGATCTAACAGAAGTAGAGATCTCTGCTCTCGAAGTCGATGATGTGGCGAAAGCTGCCACAATTTGTTTCACTAATGATATGGGAACAACTCTAGTACTATTCATTGAGCAAATTCCAGAAGCTAAAGGGAAAGTGGATGTCGTAGATACAATACGTAAGCATCTCAGTAAGAGGGTAAAACCTGCGGCTCAACCGAATCAAATAGTTGTTGATGTTTTGCCGGTAGGAAGAAATGGCAAGGTAGACTACCGTGCGTTGAAGGTACCTCCGATTGAGCTGGATATGACGCATACCATTTTTTCCCCAAGCACGGAAATTGAAAATGTGTTGCGTTTCTGCTGGTTGAATTGGACTGGATGTGATGAGGCAACCCTTGAATCTAATTTCTTTAACTCGGGTGGAGATTCCTTGCGAGCCATGAGAATGGTGGGAGAACTGGCTTGTAAGCATGGCATCCATATAGAGATGAGCCCCTTTCTTGAAAATCCGCTGTTGTCGAATCTTGTACGTTTGGGCAATTCTTCACGTGACACCAATTTGCCAACGTTTGAACATCTGTCCGCCGACAAACAATTACAGCCTTTTGCGCTCAATGAAAGCCAGCAGGCTTTATGGATTGGGCGTGGATCTGACTTCGATTACGGTAGTGTCGGTTGTCAAGGATATTTTGAGTGGGAAGTAGAATATCTGGAACAAGAAAGATTTGTACGTGCTGTGAGTTTGCTTATTGACCGTCATCCAATGCTACAAATAACAATTAGCGAAGATGGTTATCAGCAAATTGGAGTAGTTGATGGAAGCAAGGCAGTCGAATATGTAGATTTGAGTGACCTTCCAGACAGCGGAATAAATGACAAAATTAACATAGCGCGCCGCCGCATGGCGGATGATGAGATTGGAACAACACAATGGCCCTTATTTAGGTTTGTTGTGAGTAAAATTAGTCCACGTTTAAGTAGGGTGCATTTTTGTATTGACATGCTGATCGCTGACGCCTGGTCAATATTTCAAGTAATTATTCCTGATTTGATTGATTTATATATTGAGGAAAATCCTCAGTTACCGAAACTCAAAACTTCTTTTTTCGACTATGTAGCGCACAGGCATAAAGTTATTCAAAGCGCTCAGTATCGTGCTGACCGAGAATTTTGGTTACAAAAAATCGTGGACTTACCGCCTGCTCCTCGGTTACCGCAGTTTGAAATAGGGGAATCTATTGTATCTCCAAGATTTGAAAGACATGAAAGTACACTCGAACAAGCATCTTGGGATAGATTAAAAGCTCAAGCTAAAGAACGAAATATTTCACCTTCAGGTATTGTAGCCTTGGCCTTGTGCGAAGTTTTACGTTGTTGGAGCGAAGAAGATCGGTTCACATTGAATTTCCCCGTCTCAGATCGAATGCCGGTTAGCGATGATATTGACTTAGTTGTTGGGGATTTCACTAACACGTTACTCGTGCCTTACGAAACTACCATTGACGATACGCTTGAGGAACGTGGCCAGAAACTACAGAACGCGATCTGGAGTGCGCTTGACCATAGACTTTTTACTGGTGTGGAGGTATTGCGTGAGTTGTCTCGGATCCGCAGGAATGGGCGTGCACCATTGATGCCAGTAGTACTAACCAGTCTTCTCGGACATCCTGGTCGACACGATGTTGCTCGGTTGGGCCGGGAGGTGTTCGGTGTGTCGCAAACCCCGCAAGTGACGCTGGATGTTCAAGTCAGAGAATCAGATAGAGTACTCTATTTCAAATGGGACTATTTAACAGGAGTTATTCGCCCTGATGTGATTGAAGCGATGTTTGGTGCTTTTTGCAGGTTACTACAACAACTAGCATGTGATTCTGACATTTGGAAACGTACATGGCTCGACCTGCGACCAGCATCCCAGATTGTTACACGAAACACGGTCAACTCAACACAGGAACCAGTACCTGAAGTCCATTTGCGCGATCTGTTTTTGAATTGCCTTTCGAATCGTGCGAATGAACCAGCAGTTATAGATGTCCATGGAACATATACCTGGGAGGAGATAGGCAATGCAGCAGCACAACTCAGTGTTTTAATTAAGACGATTTGTTCTCCTAGTGATCGATTTGTCGGAATCGTGTTGCCTAAAGGGCTGATGCAGTATGTTGCTGTTTATGGGTGTTTACTGGCAGGTGTTGGTTATGTTCCTGTAGATATTGATCTACCGGCCGAACGAATAGAGACAATGCTCGCACAGGCTGGGGTACGAGCCGTAATTTCATCACCAGAAGCGATATTACCCTCGGGTATCCAGAGGGTCGAGTGTACGGCCACAGATCTTAACATTTGGATTCAACAAAAGACCGAAATTATGATTGAGTCCATTCGGGAAAATTATGCCCCGTATGTGATCTTTACTTCAGGTTCCACGGGTAATCCAAAGGGGGTTGAGATTCCAGAGGCAGCAGTGGTCAATCATGTATTTGATGTCGTTGAACGCTTTTCTCTGGATGGGGCAACCCGACATCTTGCTACTGCGGCTTTACATTTTGATATGTCAGTATTCGATATTTTTGGTCCTTTAGTACACGGTGGTTCAGTTGTAATACCTGAACAAGCTGCTGGACCAGATCCTGACGCTTGGCTGCAGTTACATCGTCGTCACAAGGTGTCATTTTGGGCCTGTGTTCCTGCTGTGATGGAACTCATATGTAGCGTAGCTGAAGTTGCACGTACAACATATATTATCGAGTCAGTAGTCAACATAGTAATGGCTGGTGACTGGATCCCTTTGTCATTGTTACCACGGGCAAGAGCTGTCTTCCCTTCTGCCCGGATGTTTTCGTGTGGCGGGCCTACTGAGACCACAAACTGGTCAGTGATACATGAGATTAATGAATTTGAAGGCAGCATTGTGCGTTCAGTTATCTATGGTACACCGATGCGGAATTCTGCATATCACATTGTCGCTGATGACTGGATTGATTGTCCAGATTGGGTACCAGGTGAAATATTGGTAGAAAGTGACATTGCGTTGGCTCGTGGATATATAGGGCAGCCAGAACTTACCCAACGTGCGTTTGTTTATCATCCTAGAACTGGGGGTCGAATGTATCGTACTGGAGATTTAGGACGCTATTTACCTAATGGTGAAATTGAAATCCTTGGGCGTATTGATAATCAGATCAAAATTAATGGACTAAGGATCGAGCTTGGAGAAATCGAGAACGTAGCCCAGTCCTGTGATGGCGTATCCAGAGCATGCGCTGTGGCATTGCCTGGCCTAGATGGACATCCGAAACAGATTGCATTGGCCTATATTGGTGAGCCGAACCATGAAGCCATAATCAGTGAAATAATTACACGATACCTACCTGCCTATATGATTCCAAAAACGATTAAGCACATGCTGGAATTGCCTCTATCAAAAAACGGTAAGGTGGATGTAATGGTCTTGCGTAACGTACTAAGGGGTGATATGAAAGCGCCAATTATTAGGAATCAACAGACTATTTTACGAGAAGTTATACGCGTAATTTCAGCCCAACTAGCCGAACCAGTTGTATTACCTGAAGACAATTTCTTCGACCTAGGCGGTAATTCATTGACTGCGATGAAGATTAAAATCGAACTAGAGTCCCAATTTGAAATCTCAATTCCACTTGAGAGTATTATGTTGACAGAGTCGATCCGTGAGTGTGCTGAAAAACTTGCAGAAAGGAGTCTGCGATGATCACCAAACAATTGCATCAGGAATGGCTTGAATATGTTGCTGCGTACCTGAGTGGGCAAACAAAACTTCAGTGTCTGCATCAAAAATCTGAGTTGCGAGCACAAGAAATACTGAAGTATGTCGCGGACCAATCGCCATTCTATCGCAAACATCTGCATACTAAGCAAGGTCCTTTAAGTATGTTCAGGGTTCTTGACGGGATTCCTTTTACCACCAAAGATGATCTTCGCTCCGCAGGTACGGCAGTCTGCAGTGTCCCGTTCAGTGAGATAGCTATGTACTATGAAACGACAGGAACGACTGGACAGCCAACACCGTGCCCACGAGCGTCAATTGACGTTGAAACTAGCGGGGCTTATGTTCAGAGAGCTATCGCGGAGATATACCAATCAACTTTTGGTACGATGCACGCCCTTACTGCTATCATGGGGCCATCAGAGTTGTATGCATTTGGGGATACCTATGGAGAGATTTGCCGTAATCTAGGGATTCCATTTGTACGATTGTGGCCGGAAAGTCCGCGTGTTGGTTTGAATAAAGCTTCCCATCTCATTACTGATCTTGGAGTACGTTCACTAATCTGCTCTCCAGCAGTAGCACTTGCGTTAGCTCGCCTTTATATAAGTCTGGGAGTCGATCCTCGAAGCACTTCAGTAGGACAGATTTTTGTTCTTGGAGAGTTGTGCACACCAGAAATGCTTTCGAATATTTCTCGCATCTGGGATGCGCAATGTACTCATGGTTTATATGGCTCACAAGAAGTTCATGCAGTTGCTGCAGGTTGTTCAAAGGGCA
The DNA here is from genome assembly GCF_002127535.1 of Xenorhabdus vietnamensis. Lineage (GTDB taxonomy): Bacteria > Pseudomonadota > Gammaproteobacteria > Enterobacterales > Enterobacteriaceae > Xenorhabdus > Xenorhabdus vietnamensis. The sequence goes on along the minus strand of NZ_MUBJ01000035.1, from coordinate 7,996 downwards.
ATCTACATCTGTCAGAGACAAATTATCTTGCCGAAATTCTCCCAATCCCTGGATTAGATGGTGAGGTAGGAGAGTTATGTCTGACGATGCTAGTACCTGGAGCTAAACCGTTAATCCGGTTTCGCACAGGTGATTTGGTCCGCCTTCAATCGCTAGAGGAATGCGGATGTGGTAACCCCTCCCGTTGCCTGAAAATATTTGGTCGGATCAATGACGTTATGACACTAGGTGGGAGTTTAATTCTACCAGCATCAGTCGAATCGGTTATTTTGAGGGCTGCTGATTGGGTTTTGGGATATCAGGTCACAGTTTTGGCGGTGGATAGCGGTACTGACGAGATTGAAGTATCAATGGTTGCCCATATTGGGGGTCGATCCGTTGCTCAGGTTCAAAAGCAACTGGCGGATCATTTTGGTGTTCCAGTCAGGTTACAGTTAGTAGAACGGTTGGACCTGAGGACAGAGACTGGAGCCTATGTTTCCTGGAAGCATGCTCGTATCCGAGATCAGAGGAAGCCAACACTATGATTGAACAACAGCTAAAACATTCATGGGTCGTAGAACGATGTGAGGTTCCAGAGGCTGCTTCGATAGCACAAGTACGGAGGCACTTGCTTGGCTTACATCCTCACCCAGCCTTGTTCGAAACGGGGGGAGGATTTCAAGCTGTTGATGGCTCACAAACGATGTTCATGATTGACTTGCTATTCGAACTCATACTGGTGAATGGCATCTGGCGTATTCGGGGCTGTGGCCCTTTTGAAGAATACACTACGGCATGCCGCTTAGCTGTGAATGACTGCAATCAGTCCTTATGGAAGCGTTTGCGGCAAGTGACACAAATTCTCGCATTACCGGATAACTTCCCGCTGGTGTTAGTTTTGGGGTATAGCGCCGCTCGTTTTGTCGAGCACTTACCCAAAATAGCTATTGAGGCGGGCGTACCAGAGGTGGTGCTGCGTGTCTATCGATACGTTGTGCGTTATGATGGTACTGAAAATGGTGCTCAAGTGGATGTACTGAAAATTAATCCTGATGAGACGATAGACACCACGGTTTTGTTTGCAGCACTCACTGCTCAAGAAGACGTACAGCCTCCAACTGGCTCTTGGGATTTAGGATCCATGCGAGACCTGACGGATCAGAGTGTATTTTATGCTGCGGTAAATCGTGCTAAAGAATATATCCGATCCGGCGACATCTATCAGGTGCAGCTGTGTCGTCGTGCAGTATCAAATGCGACGATTCCCCCAGTAGATCTATACGAACGTCTTGTATCAATTAATCCAGCTCCTTACATGTATTACTTGGCTCTTGACGATCAACATATAATATCCTCTAGCCCAGAACTCATGATCCGTATTCGGGATGGTGTAGCTCAGGTTCGCCCCATTGCAGGAACGATAACACAGAAAGATTTGAAAGGCGGTCGTTTGAATCAGATCCCTAAAGAAGTGGCTGAACACCTAATGCTAGTGGATCTTGCGCGTAATGACTTAGCGCGTTGCGCTATTCCAGGAGGGGTAAAGGTTACTTCGTTTATGCAGGAAGATATTTACGGTCCACTTATTCACTTGGTTTCGACGATTGAAACTGGGGTTCGGGATAACTGCGATATATGGGACTTGATTGCAGCAAATTTTCCAGCAGGAACAATGACGGGCGCACCCAAGGTTCGTGCGATGGAAATTATTACTGAATTAGAGGGAATACCACGTGGGCTGTTCGCTGGATGTGCAGGATACCTAATGGGGGAAAACTGTGGTGTTCTTGCATTAACAATACGCACAATTATTGGGGATTCGGGCTGTTATGTATTGCAATCTGCTGCGGGTATTGTTGCTGACTCGCAAGCATCGGCTGAATGGGCGGAAACTGGTGTGAAGATTAAGTCATTTGCCCGAGCAATGGGAGGGCGTGTATGAAAGTATTGTTGGTGGATGCCTTCGACAGTTTTGTGTTTGTCATTGAACACTACTACTCTTCGATTGTTGGGATACAGACTAAGGTGGTTCGTGTTAACGATGATCCAATAGGTCAGTATCAACAATGGAAACCTCAGCTTTTAGTCCTAGGGCCCGGGCCAGGAACGCCACAAGAACATGGCTACCTAGAAATAATGCGTGCAGTGAGTGAAGAGCAAGCAATATTTGGTGTTTGTTTAGGTCATCAAGCAATTGGGGAGTACTTTGGCTGGAAGCTTATACGCGCCCCCACTGTGGAGCATGGTAAGTATTCTCAGGTACAACACGATGGGAAAGGTATTTTTCATGATATTCCATCACCTGTTACAGTTGTTCGTTACCATTCATTGACTATCACTAATTCTTCTGGAACCGAGGATGAGTTGGTGGCTACTGCATATACCAAAGAGAGGTCTGTGAACATGGCCGCTCGTCATCGTATACGACCTATCGAAAGCGTGCAGTTCCATCCAGAGAGCATAGGAACAGAGTATGGACTCAGAATGATTCAGAACTCATTAACTTTAGTTAATCGTGAAGTCATGCAGTCCTAGCCCCAAAAACAAGCGGGATTGTATTCGCCGTAAGTAATAAGACCAGCATGACGAAATCTAATTATTAGGCTCAAAAATTAGGGGGGACTATGGGTACTGTAAGTCGGAATCGATGGCAAGCGCTAGGTGTCATCTCTGTTATTCAGTTAATATTACTGCTTGATGCCACTGTAGTAAATGTAGCTCTACCGCAGATTAAGCACGATCTAGGGCTGACTGATGGCTCTTTAACTTGGATTGTAAACGCGTACCTCATTACTGCAGGTTCGCTGCTTTTGCTTGGTGGGCGGATAGGTGATGCCTTTGGGGTGTTGCGTACGTTTCAGGTAGGTATTGCAATTTTCGGGGTGTTCTCTCTTGTGGCAACGATTGCCCCTAACGCAACCATCCTGATCATAGGGCGTGCTGGTCAGGGAGTCGGTGAAGCTCTAGCTGCGGCGACTGGTCTAGCGATGATCTCTTTGTTGTTCCCTTCGGGGGTAGAACGTGGCAAGGCATTTTCAGTCTGGGCGGCTCTTGGCGGGCTAGGCTCAATAATTGGGGTTCTGTTATCCGGTGTAATCACAGAGCAATTTTCGTGGCGTTGGGTCTTTGGGATCAATGTACCAATTATATTGATCCTAGCTGTAGCTACTATATTATTAATACCAAAATTTTCTAATCAAATATCTGCTCGGCTGGATCTTAGTAATGCGCTTATATTAGCTGTCGCGGTGTGTATAACTGTGCTTGGTGTGATCGGTTCTGGCATTGAGCAACTCTTATGGCTCCGTATTATACTGTTCTTATTGGGGGTGATCGGTATTATAGTGGTGTTACGACGTTGTAAGCGATATGAGGATAGCATCATTCCTGCTCGGTTAATGGCCCGATCACCTCGGTTAGCAGGGTATGCTATCATTGCAATTCAAGCAGGGACATCTGGCGCTGTATTTTATCTTGGTGTGTTATTGTTGCAGGATTATATTGGAATGACCCCCCTGCAAACAGGCCTTGCTTGGTTACCTTTCTGTTTCGGTTTCTTTCCTGGAATTTTCCTCTCTCAGTTCGTTACAAAAAAATGGCGATCTCAAATTGCTACTGTTGTTGGTCTATCCATTTCTGCTTTTGGTTTTATATTGTTTGCGATTGGGATACCTGCGCAAAATTACTGGATCGGAATGATGCCCGCGATGCTTGTCACGTCTGTTGGTTTCGGTTGTGTTGCCCCAGTCTCGCAATCTCTTGCGACGACTGGACTTTCTGAATCAGATGCTGGCGCAGGATCAGGTATAGCAACAACAATTCAACAACTGTTTCAGGTGGGGGGAGTGACTCTCTTTGTTGCCGTTGCTATTAGTTTTTCGGACAGAATTGGGGGGACGGCAGCGACTATTGGGTCTATTGGGTTTATCGTTGCATTTGCTTTGGCAGCAGTGACTCTTATTGGCGGAGCCGTTTTTATTGGTGTTGGGCGCAGTGTATTAGCCCTTGATACAGAAAACTCAGAAATCAAACATTAGGCTGCCCGTTATGTACCAGAACTATCTAATCTCATTTGTGGGCGATTCTTCCATAGTAGTTCCTAGCACAGCAGGTCTGCGTGAAAAATGGATCGGTGCGATGTTAGATCAAACGGGAAAAGCCTATGCGGGGGCGTTACGCCTCGATTTCTCTCCAGGATGTGTGCCAGAATGTGTGTTCAACGCAATTGTTGATACATTAATACGGCATCCCATTTTAGCGGCTCAATTTGATATCGAAGATGATGAACTTGTGGGTCGTGCTCCGGACAAAACTGAGTTACGTGGAGCCCTCTGGGAACGTTTGAATCTTAGACATATGGGCATAACGGACGAGATGTTCCTTGCTCACCGTGCGAGACGCGCCAGTGACTCCGGACTCCGGATAACATCAGTCACTGATGATACCGGTATTCACGTGTGGATAGGGTTTTGGACCTATGTTTGTGACGGAGCATCAATTGATTTGTTAATTGAAGACATTGTTCAATGCTATTGTGGCAAGCCTCCTAGAATATCCAAGAGTTGGAGCGAATATGCCTGTATGGAGAACGCTCGGATATCAAAGCGAGTAATAAGTTTACAGGAGCGGCTTGAAGTCTATTCAGAACCAGGTCCGTATGGCCTTGATGCAATTAGGGAAACTCCACACGGCTCAGTAGGAATTATGCAGAGTGTACGGTTTAGTTCTTCTGTATTACGTAGTGTGGTTTTGGCTTATGCAAGGGCTTGCCGAGTTACGCCATTTGTACTGTTATTCTCTATTTTCCAACGTGCAGTCAGTGTGGTCAGTCGAGTTACAACTGTTGTTACTGGCGTTCCATTTATCAATCGAAAAAGTCCTGATGAAAACGTCGTTGTTGGCCCTTTGTCGAATACAGTGCCGGTCACGACTCATCATAATATACCCAGTGAGTCTTTGCCTGGCATGCTTAATCAATTGCAACGTGATGTTATCAGAGCAGCGGCTCGTCAGGACATAAAAGCCGCCGCTTTTTATCCCGATGGTATTTCACCCCGAACGGTAGCTTATGAACTCCCTTTCCCTCAGTTGTTCAATGCTTGGAACTCACGATGTGACGGTACACGAATCCCTTTAGGTGATACTGAGTGGGTGGATCTTCAGTTGCTACCAAACAGCACATGCCGAGCAGGTTTTGAAATTACGTTAGATGAACATTCTGAATATATATCGGGGAGAATAGATATGGATGTTGATGCGTATGGTGGGTGTGTAGAGCAAGTAATAAAGCAGATGATTGGAGAATTAGAAACCATTCAGAATCTTTCTTGAACGCAGTTGTTTTTCATGTATCCTGCCGGGATGAGAAAAGCCTATATCAGTGATATCAGTCGAGACGTGTTTAAGTAAATCGAGCCTTTGCTGCTCAGCGGCAGAAAGCGTACACGCGCCCGGAAAGTCGATGTTTATGGGGTCCAGTGGAAGACCCCTCGAGAATGACGAGTACGGGATCCTTATCTGTTATCGTGCCAAAAATGTTGTTTCACGTGTGCTTCCAGCATCAGCGACATCGCGTCAATATCAAGCACCCCGTTACTTTTCTTAAAATTGTAGCGACCAGTAAACAACATGTGGCTCCAGGCTATTGGTGATATCCAAGTGAATTCATCAATAATGTTCTGAGATACACCGCTGGCAACCATTCTTTCATAGACAGAATTCAGGATCATACTGTTGTAAGCAATAATGCCATTAGCAATTAATCTTGCTGCATGGGCACTTATGCGGTTTTCAACGATCCTTTTACCCTGGAATACACCGTGATACGTTTTCCTTATATTTCTCTGAAGTTGGTGGTAAGCCTCGGTATGGTTTCTGGCGCTTCGTATGGCTTTCCTGAGTTGCATATCGTCGATCAGATTCAGGACATGGATACTTTTAAATATTGCATTGTATTCAAATAATGCGGCTTTTAACCTGGCATAGCGAGCATGGGAGTTTAGTTTGCGAATGATATTGCTTTGCGTGTTTTCCTGCATGATGAGTGAAAGTAACACCCGTATCACGCCACGACGTTGAGAACGTATTCGTTCAACATTGATAACTTTTTTGGATTTTATTAAGCCCGTGTAGTTATCCAGTGGTTGGGTAGCATGTAAACCATCTGCTGCACTCCTTACATTTTTGATGCTGGGGACATAATCAACGTCTATCGAATCAAGCGTGACAAAATTCAGCTGATTCAGTGAGTGGTTGTCGCCCGTGACCATATGAATGTCAATATCGGTTTTATTGTTGTAAATCATGTCGTAAAGAGAGTGTCCTTCATACTCATTCAGGCCAATATTCTTGGCATTCACTGCGACATAATTGGCAATCAAAGTATACAAGGATTCCCCAAGTACGACATACTTTCTCGTTCCGTATTACAAGGGAAATTACATCGTTATCGCAAATGGATCATACAAAACGTACTACCTGAGCTATAACGATAACTCTTACATAGGTGCTTATTCTAGCTGGATTAATGCCAGTTACTGGGCCTTCGATCCTATCAATAGCTTGTACTATGCAGGGCTGTATCCGTACACTAAGAGTAGTGTCAAATACCTCTGCGTCAATGGACTCGAGGACGCAATTGATAGCGTTGAGACGGTCGTCTCCATGAATATGTGAGGCTTATATTCGAGTAAGAAACCCCAATACATAAAAAGGAGTATTCAATGGTTTCGATCCTACCTACCGGAGCGAAGTCACTCTTTCTTGTTTGTCTGGTTTTAATCTCTACATCAGTAAGAGCGCAGCAAGTTGTCAAGACTGATACTGAGATGAACGAGTCTGCGACTCTGCAACAGCCCACTCTCGAGGCAAAAAAACACAAGTCTCTCTTGATTGTTGGGGGCACGGTTGCTGGCCCCAATGACAACCCATTCCAAGTGGCACTGCTGCAAAAGAACGAAGATCACAGTGTTTACCTCTGCGGAGGCTCGCTCGTTGCACCAAATGTCGTCGTCACGGCGGCACACTGTGGTTTTATAAGCATGGAAAAAGGCCCAAAGCAGCACGTATCCCCCAGCGAGATGACAGTTCTCGCCGGTACACGTGATCTGAATAGTGGAGGCGTGCCCCACGACGTCATGGACATTTTTGTACATCCGAAATATATTCTGGATAAGCCAGGCTACGATGTTGCTGTCTGGAAGCTCAAAACGCGGGTAGAAGGCATTCCGTTTGCCCAGTTGGCAACCAGCGACGGCATTATTGGCAGTAAACTCCTAGTTACTGGTTGGGGGGCGACGGGTCATGGTAATGGTAAAGACAATTCACATCTGCTACTCAAGGTCTCGGTGCCCATCGTTTCTCATGCAACTTGTAAGGCAGCAGCTGAAAACCCCAGTCAGATTACCTCTAACGTGCTTTGTGCTGGATTTTCCAGAGGTGCAAGGGGTCACTGTTATGGCGATTCTGGTGGACCTGCTACGCGGGGTCCAAGCAATATGATCCTAGCTGGCATCGTTGGCTTCATCCTTCGTGATGAATGTACTGAGCCAGAGGCTTATAGCGTCTATACCCGTGTGTCAGATCCAGAGATCCGGGATTTTATCCGAAAATACCTTGACTGAAGCATTATGGGAAGAACTCTCGGGAATATTTTAATCGGATAAATAGTTGTAACGGCTCTCACAATGGGTTCAAGTTTCGGTGAATCAAGATTAAGTCTACTTAATTAGCGATTACCTTTAAAAATACGCCGTGGGGATGCATGATCCCACGGCTTAATCAAAGCCTCGTTAGGCATATATCACGGGTAAAACATGGCATCCATCGGGGCATTGTCCCTCATTTTTTCCAAACACATCTCCTGAATACCCTTACTGGCACTCCCGCCCCCGATGGACTGTAAGAATTCATACATCGGTTCTGTCGCATTAACGACAAGAGTTTGAATAAAGGCGCATTGCTGATTATTTAGGCGACCCAATGATAAAACATGGCTGCGGGTGATAAGGTCTTT
>NZ_MUBJ01000034.1 GCF_002127535.1 Xenorhabdus vietnamensis | reverse complement strand
GAATGATATTCTTGAATTCAATCCCGCTAATGATATGGCAGGCGCACTTTCCACTGTTAAATCTAAACATCATCCTGCCCTACCTCACGAACGTTTACCTGAATTTTTGAGCCGACTTTCTCGCTATCGTGGACGCTTAATCACCCGTATAGCGGTGGAACTGACTTTATTAACATTCGTCCGTTCCAGTGAATTGAGATTTGCACGTTGGGAAGAGCTCGACCTTGAAAATGCTGTCTGGAAAATCCCTGCCACAAGAAAAGCCATTGAAGGCGTTAAATTCTCCGAACGGGGCATGAAAATGAAAACGGAGCATATTGTTCCTCTGAGTCGTCAGGCTGTCATTTTATTCAAATCATTACGCGAACTGAGCGGTGACTGTGAAGTCATGTTCCCTAACGATCACGATCCACAAAAAGTCATGAGTGAAAGCACAGTTAATAATGCCCTTCGTGGCATGGGATACGACACCAAAACCGATGTTTGCGGGCATGGATTCCGAACAATGGCTCGTGGTGCAATGGGAGAATCAGGATTATGGAACGATGACGCCATCGAACGCCAGTTAAGCCATGTGGAAAGAAAAAATGTCAGAGCTGCCTATATTCACACGTCTAAACATCTGGATGAACGGCGGCTGATGGTTCAGTGGTGGGCCGATTATCTGGATGCCAACCGAGAAAAACATATCACACCGTATGATTTTGCTAAGAAACGCCGGAAGTAACATTAATTAATATTTATAATAATGACCTAAAGGCTATTGAATAAAAGATGATTTTTTATATTTTGTTGGCACTGCCAACAAAGTCTGCTTTTTATACAACCCATAGTTGTATTATTTCATCTTTAATCTGATAGCCAGCTCAGTGCCAAAAGCAGACATCGCGAACGTTACGGCACGTTAGATCAGATATCTAAAAGCGCATGGTCCGCTTGGGTGGGATACTTACAGAACGACCAAAGTTCTTAGATACTTTGGCTTCGAAGTGAAACAGCTTGGTGACTATACAAACTCTTTTATAGTTATTAGTGAGTTATGCGCCTTTTAGTGGAACACCATGCATATGAGTTGTACAATGTATGTTCATATGTCTAGAAGTCGAGATAAGAAATGCAAGAATTTTGGGAAATCTTTGGCAGTGCACCTTTTGTAGCTATCGCTTGGGTCTGTACAGTCGTTAGCTGCATCTATGCCTTTGTCCAAAAAAGCAATGTGACCAAGATTAAACAGAAATTCAATGATCTAAACATCACGCATAACGAGTTAAAGATCCAGAATACAAATCTTGAACAAAAAATAATCGAAATCGAAAAAAACGATTTTCACGATAACTATCAAGAAGTGCATCAACATGGCCAAAACAATTTTAACCAAGGTGTAATCAAAGGCGACTTTATTTACAACAAATAAGAGTTCTAGGCTTGTCTATGTGTGAAACAAGATTTGACATTCAAAAGATCGAGGGAGACTTCTACAATGTGGGGTCTCCAGAAAACAATGTTGACTCTATTATCAACGTTATCATTGGTGATATTGCATCAGCTAAAGTGAAGATTGACCGCATTGATCGGTCTTTTCCTGCTAGTGTTGCTACAAAAATCGACCACAACATGCTTAAAACCAAGCGTCGTATAGTCTTGCAATACAAATCATACTCCTCTCATATTGAAAGAGCCTACATTCTCGCAGAACAAAACATAATCAACGGAAAACAAACAGCGATGGAGTTACTGAATGAAATGTACTGCAATTCGCTAGAGAAGTATGAAGTCGATTCTTTTGAACCAGACATAGCACAAGTACGACAGCACGCTGACAATATCATCAGCGATGTAATCAAACAACTGAGGAAGTTCGTTTACAACTCAGCCAATGTAACTCAATACAAAGAACAAGTAGAAATTGGCCTAAACGTTGTTGTTGCACATGCCTTTGTCGAATGTTGTGTCTTGGAGAACCCTAACAATGCTACCAACTAAAGGTTCTCATCCAGAGATGAATGTGCTCTACATTGGTGGCTTTATTCTGAAAAAGCTTCATGAGCGCAAAAGAGAGCGTATGACGATCACTCAACTAATGAAAGTTGGGGCCAAAGAGCTTTCTGTTTCTGTAGACCACATAATTTTAGCGTTGGACTGGCTGTATATCATTTCTGCTATTGGCTACGATAGCAAAGAGGTTTTTATCAATGAAGCTACTTAGATTTCTCTTAGAGATCGACGGTGAAGAAAGACGAGAGATACCATTTTTCGACAACTTAAACATCATTACAAGCAAAAAGGAATCTGATGCACCTGGCAACAGCGTTGGTAAATCAACTTTAGGAAGAATTCTAGACTACTTGTTTGATGGCTCAATTAACCCTATCTACATTGATGATGAGTTTCAAACACCAAAACAAGAGATTGAACGGCTTTTCACCAATAGTGAAGTATACGTATCACTAGAATATCTAGGTTTAGACAATCAATACAGCGTTATCAAACGTAGACTTTCTACTGATGCAGAGCTACAAAGCTACATTTTGAATGGGCGCGAAGTAACAAGCAAAGAGTACATCTCTCATATCATGGGTAGCATTTTCAACGTTTACTCTGCTAAACCAACGATCAGAAAACTTGCTCCGAAATTCTTTAGAACAACACAACACCGTATGACAAAGACAGTTAACTTTGACAACGGTAGGAACGTTTCTAAGTCGGATATCAATACTGTCTTTCTATATTTGTTCAACTTTAATGACACTGAAATACTCAGTAAAGTCCATAGGTTAAAGACCACAATCAGGGGTTATGAAAGAAACCTAAACGCATTCAATAGTGTGATTTCTCAAGACAAGATTGTTGGCTCGATATTCAAAATAAAACGAGAAATTGCTAAGTTGGAAAAGTCTCTCTCATCGTCTGAAAAAGGGATCGATAAGCTAGAGATCGTATCTAAAATCAACACGATTGATGATGAGCAAAACTCCTTATCTGATGAAATACTGTCGTTAGATTTAAAGATAAAAAACATCTTCAAAACCAATGAAATACTCAAGAATAATGAACAACATCATTTGCTAGATGAGTTGCAGACAATTTATGAATACGCATCGGTTAAGATAGAATCCACGCTTGAGGATTATCAACAAGCACTTGCGTTCCATGAGCATCTTCTAAGTACTAAGCGTGAGTTTGTTTCTCATGGGCTAGATAAGCTTCAAGAGAAATATGAAAAAGCAACTGTCAAATTTGGTCAGCTAAAGAATCAGAAGCAGAGCCTTTTCGACGAACTTAAGTCGAAAAAGAAAATAGAAGAGATTTCTGACACGATGAAGGAAATTGGCACACTAGACAAAGAGTTAGCCAAGCTAACAGCCATCATCGACAAAAAAGATGACATCGATTCAAAGCTGGTACTTGAAAGACAAAGCTTAACTGAGTTGTCAGGGGAACTGGAAACTGAGCTTAGTAACGTAACCTCTTTTGAAGAGAAATACATCGAAAACTTCAAAGACTACACTCGTTATTTTTATAGTGTTGAGTACAACTTCAGTCTCCATTTAGATCAAGAAAAAGGCGAATGTGCCCCACATGTAGACGATGTGGAGTCAAACAACGAAGGCGGATTAAAGAGACTTGAAGTTGTTACGTTTGATCTAGCATACATCAAGACCGTTTGTGACAAACAAGCTTTGAGACCTAACTTTGTACTGCACGATTCCATTGATGAAATCGACATTCAACACGTTCGCAAAATGTTTGACGAGTCGATTAAACTATCAGGGCAACATATTGTATCTATGCTGTCTGATAAGCTAGCTCAAGAAGATTACCAGAAGTATAAACGTTACATCATTTTGGAACTATCTCAAGATAACAAATTCTTCAAACTGTAATGCCGCTGGCTGCTAATTTAGCAGCCTTTTCTAGGATGTTACTATTTAGATAGCCAATGATAAAAAACTCAAAATCAGCATGAATAACTCATACTAAACAAGTTCTATGTAAAACCAATGGACAGCAACTCTGACAAACCGACCGCTAGTTTCAAGCTTAACCCTTTACGGATCGTAGCAGTCAAATAATACCGCTAACTAGGCTGGCTTTGTGCAACCGAACTATCTAATGAGCTGTCTTCAAGTAAATCTAGTCGAATGTCATCGGATATCGATTACACAGCTTGAATTGCCACTGCTTTAGTAGCCATTTTTTGGCTGATTAGTGCTGACTTCCGCTCTTCGCGCATAGCTGACTATCAGATTTAGCCGTACCTTTCTACAGAATCCTGCCAAATAGAGTAACGGATAAACCCATCTTAGTATAACAATCATCATATGGTGATATTTCATCCTTTTTGAGACTATTTTTTTATGCGGTTCATAAACTGATAAGAATTTTATGTTCTGATCTTGTCAATAATTTATTTTACCTTTCTTTTGATTAATCTTTACGCGAAAGATGTTTTTTTAAACGTTGTTGCCCAAGACAACAAAGACTATTTTTCATACAAAAAATAAATAATTAAAGCTCCACACTCTGCATAAATAATATATTCCCTTATTTTTCAATTCATTAATAAAAAGCATTCATTATACATATGATTGCTTTTTAATCTCCTGTGCCCGTGGCACACAGGACTATTTTTCATACAGTCAATACCCCCGCATGTAATTTTACGAATTGCATAAAGAGTTTACGCTTTCAATTAAACAGAAATTTTAAATAATCCTCTGTCATCAAATAACGTCTACCAAGGCATTTCAAGGACTCGATAACAGGGGGTATACATGCCAACAATGACAACATCTAAAGAAAGTCTTATTCGCCTGCCAGAAGTTCAGCGCAGAACAGGCTATAGCAAGGCCTGGATCTACAGGCTGATTAAAGAAGATAAATTCCCGAAACAAGTCAAAATCGGCCCTCGTTCGGTTGCGTTTGTTGAATCAGAAATTGATGGCTGGGTAGATCAACGAATTGCTGAATCTCGTGGTATTTAATGACATGTACCTACCATTTGATAAGAATACAAAAGCTAAGGGTAGCACTTGCCTACCCTCAACTTGCTTTTTTCAGGGGTTAGATTCAATACCTCTTGACTGCAATTCTCTACGGACAATGCGCTTAATCCACGCAGCTAAAGACTCATCGCCATCTTGTGCCTGGGCTATTTCCATGAGTGCCCGTAGTTCAGGATCAAGTCTGAATTGGAATGGGGGATTGCCCCGACGAGTATTTTTGTGTGTTGACATGTCAATTACACTCACTGTAATGTGTTTATGTGTCATTACACATTACCTATATCAATATGAAAAAACAACGCCCCAGAGTGGTAGCACACATCTGAGGCGTCTGACCAATAACCGTTAATAGGAGTAACGATAAATGGCTGATACACAGCATAACCAAACTCGCCCTAAATTTACATCTTTGGATAAATCAGGCAGCCAAAAACCGCTCGAATTTATCCAAACCGTGAAGCAATCCGCGATGTATCATTGGGGGAATCTGTTGCCTGCCTGTGGCATTGAGATCCCAGCAAAGGGTAAACATGGTGCTTGCCCTGTCTGCGGCGGCACCGACCGTTTTCACTTTATTGATGACCATCATCACGGCAACTGGCACTGTCGCCAGTGTGATCTTCCGAACTACGGAGATGGATTGGATTTAGTAGCGAAAACTAACCGTATCTCAGTTCTTGAGGCTGCTAAGATTGTTGCTAACGTACTGGCATTACCTTTGTCAGAACCTAAACCAGCCAAAGAAATCACTTATCCAGTACAGCCGATTACCGAAAGAGTCGCAGCACTGATGGCTCAAACTGTTGCTGGGCAGTCTCCCTATCTGACTACAAAGGGACTACAACACCATGATCAGCGTTTACTGGAAGATGGTTCCCTATTATTGGCACTGACAGCGTTAGATAAAAAGGTCACTGGCGCACAGATCATCAAATCTGACGGTGAGAAAAAATTACTGTCTGGCAGCCAGAAGAAAGGCGCGTTTATTACTGTATCAGACCTGGAAAAAAATCCCGACACGCTAATCATTACCGAGGGTTATGCCACTGCACTGACGGTTAGCCAACTCTGTAAAGGCACTGTTCTGGCGGCGCTGGATGCTGGCAATTTGTATTCTGTCGCTAAAACCGTTAGGGAGCGTTGGCCGGACACGAAAATTATTCTGGCAGCAGATAATGACTGGCATCACCCCGACGAACTGGATAAGAACGGCAAACCAAAAGTAAATATCGGCAAGATTTCAGCAGAAAAAGCGGCTCTTGCAGTGAATGGTTGGGTTACGTTACCACCTACAGAACATAAAGCTGATTGGGACGATTATCGCCAGTGTCACGGTATCGAATCAGCAAAGCAGGCATTCAGCAATGGGTTATATCAGGCGGTAGAGAACGTAGCCGTGTCAAAATCTGTAACCACTCATTCAGATGAATACCGGGAAAAAGAATATGATCCGCTAAAACCTCATATCGATATCCGCAAGAACGGAATTTACTGGGCTGAACCGAAAGAACAAGGTGGCGAAATCGTCGAAGTTGAAAAATGGCTGAGCGATTACATGGAAATCGTTGGCATTGGCAATGATGGCAGCGAAGGTTATCTCATTATTAAGCTACGTCAGGAAGGCACAGGAAAATATATCGTTGAGGCACTTCCACGCCGTGAAATCGGGATGCCCGTTGGTTGGGCTAGATTACGTTCACGAGGAATGAACATCACCGTAAAAAACAGTCTGTTGCCTGTTTTAGCTGAACATCTGCAACGCAGCGGCGATCGCCGTGAATGGGTTGTGACACAAAAGGCAGGCTGGCACTGCGGCGCATATGTCATGCCGGACGGTGAGATTATCGGCCAGCCCTATATGCCTGTCGCGTTCAGTGGCGGCACATCTGCTATTGCCGGTTATGTGGTCAGGGGAAGCGCCGAACAGTGGAAAACACACGTTGCGTCATTGCTGCAAGGCAACCGCTCAATGATGCTGGGCGTACTGGTGGGATTGTCTGCCCCACTTAACTCACTGACAGGCGGGAGCTGCTTTGGTGTGCATTTATTTGCGCAATCCTCCGCAGGGAAAACCACCACCGTTGAGGCGGCCAGCAGCTTATACGGCGATCCCGAAGAACTGAAATTATCATGGCACGGTACTAACCACGGTTTAAACAATGAAGCCGCAGCCCGTAATGATGGCTTTATGCCGATTGATGAAATCGGGCAAAGCTCGAACCCGAAAGAAGTTGCTAACAGTGCCTACAGCCTGTTTAACGGTGTCGGTAAAATTCAGGGAAAACGGGAAGGCGGAAACCGTGCTGTGATCCGCTGGAAGATTGCAGCCCTTTCAACAGGCGAGGAAGATTTAGAAACGTTTCTGATAAAAGGCGGGATCACCCCAAAAGCCGGGCAGCTTGTCAGACTGCTCAGTGTACCTTTTATTGATACGGCATGTTTCAATGGCTATGAGGATGGTGATTCTCATGCAAGAGCCATTAAGCGTGAATCTAAACGTTATTGTGGTGCAGCGGGTCGGGCATGGGTTCAATTGTTGTCTGAGAATCAGGAGCAGGCAATAGAAATGACGGCCCGTAAAGAAAAAGAATGGCTTGATAACCTGCCAGAAGAAGCCTCAGCCCAAGTCAAGCGTGTTGCCGTTCGTTTCGCGTTACTGGATGCCGTTGGAGAACTGGCGGGCCATATCACTGGCTGGAGTAAAGAAGCGAGTCACGCCGCGATAAAACAAAGTTTCGATGATTGGTTAGCCGATTTTGGTATCGGAAACCGGGAAAAATATCAGGTGATCACGAGAACGCGTGACTTTATCCAGAAATACGGGCTGTCACGCTTTCAGCCTTACACCTACGGCAGGCCAAACGGTGATATTGATACCTCACACGCCATGAGAATTAGTGATCTTGCCGGGTATTTAGTGCATAACCGCCGTCATGATGGACAGGCGGAATACCACATTATCCCCAGTGTATTTGAAGCAGAGATATTGCAGGGATTGCAGAAGAAATCCGGCTTTGAAGCCTTAGAAGAGGCCGGAATGCTGGTTAAAGCGGAAAAAGATCGCTTTATCAGCAAAACCATTTCAGTGAACGGCACTCAGGGGCGATTTGTCGTACTGGTTTTCAAGGATGAAGATTAGCACTCACGTAGAATTAAAAAACATTGGGATAACGGGATATTGGGATAAAAGATATTTATTTTAAACTATATCAATCAGTTATAAATATTTTAATTACCCCGTATTATCCCGCTCTATCCCGTAACGTAATGTGATTTCAAATAAAGAGATATTGTGACAGTGGAGATTATCCCGAAAAAAACTTCTTTCTGGTAGGCATTAATATATTGAATTTAAAACAATTTAAAGTGGTGACACACTATCACGGGATACGTTGGGATAACATGGGATAGGATAACCAAATGAAATATATAATAAATATGCCATTTACCCCGTTATCCCGTGGAAATTTGTGTAGTGGTATAGAGGCAACCAATAGAAATGTTTTTTCAGCTCTCCGATTTACCGGGTTAATTTATTAGTCCGGTAAATCGGAGAAGACAAGCGAAGCGCGTCAGTATTGGCCTGTATAGTAGGTATGAAAAAATAATACTTTCACTTCCATCTGAGTTTGCGTTATCACCTGTTTACTACAGCAAGGAACTATCGCGCCTTGGCAATCTCCATCGTGATCATAAATCGTTCTTCATCAGGATGTTTCTTGTCGTTAAAGCATCCCAAATTCATCATAATTTGATATTGATCACCAGCTCTCCAGTAGGTTGTTTCAGAACATTTTAAACTGCGAAGTTGGGTTCGCAATTCTGGCGTATTAGCCAGAGGTGGGAACGTCCTATCATAAACAGGTATCCAACCTGCTTTACGCCACTGATTTTGTAAATCCAGTACAATTTTGATCACATCATCGAAGAGTAATGGCTCAATTTGTGGAGATATGCGTACACTCTCGATTATTCCATTATTATACTTAACAACAAAAAATCGGGCAGGTGGTGTCATAAATCCATATTTTGGATCGGTAAAACGTAAACGTGCGTCCGTTTTGGGAACGTTATACCAAATTTTACCTGGAAGAGCGGGATCAATAGCAGCACTGGAACGTTGTCGCATATCTTCGTAAGGTTCACCAATTATTAGGGCTATCTCAGGTTCATGAGAATAAAAGACTTGGTAAATATAGATACCTGCCAGCCCTAGAATGACGAATAACACGAAGATTAAGCCACTGTGCCGCCAGTCTATACGCTGTAAGAGATTCATTTTACACCTCTCCCTGCCGCAATATCTTGTAAAGATTTTTCAATCAAATGTCGGTCGCTACCACGCAGCAATTCATCAAAACGTTCCGCTGCCTTAAGTACGAAAGGCATACGCTGATCTGCATTGGCAAGATTAGCCACCTCATCGCTAAATTTGATAGTTTTTTCATTATCAATGAATTGGCATTGACTAGCCAACGTTAACTCAACAGGTTGTGCCACATTATCAGGTAAAAAGCCCGTGACATAGGAGAATTGGTTACCCCACAAGAACACTATTAATTGCTCGTCACTATACATTGTGGTTTGCAATATATTGATTTGCTCGTGATAGGCGAGATGTACAACACCTTGAGCAATATTTCCTGCTTCTATCGCCTCAAAAGCGAGTAGAATATCGTCATAGGGAAGGCCAAACTTCAAATTATTTTGTCCTATTGGCCACAATATTGGAAATTGGCTATTACCGTAGATATCTTGGCGTAAATTTAGGCAAGTTTTGAGGTCTTTCAATCCACGTTGCTTGTAGAAAGCATGAAGCGGGTATACATCCAAAAATAGCGTCGTATTTCCCAGTGCCATCTTTTCATACACATAGTTGAATGAATACTGTGACAAACTTGATATTCCCTGAAGGCCGGGTACATCAGAAAATATTGATAATTTATTGTTTTTACTGGCTTGCCTTGCTTCTTCCACAGCTTGAGCTAAATCCTCAACTTTATTTTCTGCTTGCGCCTTCAGCTTTGGATGAAGAAAGTAAAATGGATTATCCATTGTGTTTTCTAGCTCACTTGCGCTCTGGCGCACGCGTCGGTTGGCATCATTATTAGCTTGTATTTGTTCATTCATATTAGATGAATGTAACAAACCACACCCAACTTGCTTGGAAGCAAAAGCAGCAAGACCAGCCCATTGGAAGCGGTTATCTTCCAACCAAATTTTAGCATAAGCCTGATTTATGCGCTTATTGCGTTCTATGGGATCGACAATTAGTTTGCCACCGGGTGCGACAATGTCTTCGGCCTCTTTCTGATACCTGCGCCAAACACATTCACAGGTGAGGATGGGGACATCAATAACTTTAATTTGTTTTCCATCTTTTTCTTCGAAATGACAGTCACACGCTGCAACTGATTGGGTGCTCTTGTACAACTCCATGTCATCATATTTATGTTGTTTAAAGACTTCGGTCATTTATGTCTTCCTGATTAAAATAGGGTTAATATCATTCCGTTACTAAATCGTTTATATCCGTCCATTCGCCTCATTCGTATTTTTAATGAAGCGCGGCAACTAAACTGGTTGAGGCGGATTTATTTTGATGGTGAAAGGTGTGCTGGTTAAACCCTCTTCAAGATTCATCCCATGACCATCACTTGTTCCCGGATGTTCCAGTCCTTTATTTGTCAGTGTGTAAGGCACATTAGGTATCGGTTCATTGGTGTAGTCTCTGACCAGTTTAATGTATAAATCACTTTTAAGTATTTTCTGGCAATCATGGCAATAAACCGAATTCTTATCACTCATCACTCTCTCCTGTTCTTATTTTTGTTCCATCGCCAGCAGGTAATCCCGACTGGACACTTTTTCAATACATTGTCCGGCTTCCAGTTTCTGTCTCAACCACTGTTCAATCTGTGGTTCCAAGCTGCCTTCAGGTTTATCCAGTTGCTTCGCCATCGCGCCATGGTTTTCCCATAAATCACAATACAGTGAACTGGTTAACACTTTCAGTCCGTAGGGAGAACGTAGCCAGACTGCTAATAAATGCTCACCCAATGTAAACGGGATTTCGCTGTTACCTTCGCTACACGCTTCGGGACGGCAAAACCTCATCGGTTGCGGCCTGTCTATCATCAGTTCTGTGACAGACGACAGCATCAGTGACCAGTCGCTGGGCGTAAAGGCAGGCACCAGTGCACCAAATATCCGTGCATCCATCATGCGGAACAGTGCCGGTTCGCCATTCATCATGACCCATTGCCGCTGCTGCCAATGTTTAAGCTGTTCCTGCCACGGTGTCTGGCTGCGGTAAGCCCAACCCCAACTGTTGTCACTGAGTTCATGGCGATCCAGCACTGCCCCTATCTGAGTGAGCTGATTAGCCTTCGGTTGCACCAACCACGGACTCTGTTTCAACATATTGCGCATCGGCGTGCCGCTATACAGCGGAAATGCCTGCTCAACCCAGTCATGGCGGTAAAATGGCTCTACAGGATCCGGTTTAGCCAGTGAATTGAGAATGAAGAATATAGGCGCTTTATTGAGTTCATTCAGCCAGCCTTGCCAGCTTATTGCTGCTCCGGTGCTCTCCATCGTGATAGCTCTTTCCATTGTGTTTACTCTTTAACAGGTTTAATGACTAAACTGGCATCCTGTTGTGCCAGTACAGCACAAGCCGGTTGCACCGGAAATTCGGTTGCCGGGAGCGCTTCCGCCATTGGGAGCTGTCCCACTTGTGCGAGCGGCGCAACTCCCTCAGGAAGTTGCAGTGAAACCCCGCGCCCGCTGCCGCCTGAACCCTGCCCGACATTAATCGGTGAACAGAGAATGCCGCCCGGTGTGACTTTCAGAAACGTACCGCCGACTTTTAGCGTGATTTCTGAGGCGGCTTCCAGCACCACTTTGCCACCGCTTTTCAGGTGGATTTCCTGCCCGCTGTCAATCACGGTGGCATCCCCGGTTTGGATATGCTGGCTGCCAGCAATCCGGTGCGACACATCGCCTTCGGTGGTGATTTTGCGCGAACCGGCAACCTGATGATGGTCATCGGCACGAATATCGTGGTAACGGTTGTTATCGATGCGGCTTTTCTGGTCATGTTTGATATGCCAGTAGGCATCATTTTCGATATGGGCGGTAAAATCTTTCTGGCCGTGAAAATAGATTTCTTCGCTGCCTTTCGCATCCTCAAAGCGCAGTTCGTTAAAACCTTTGCCCTTGTGGGTTTTGGTTTTAAAGGTCGTGCGGGTCTTTTGCGCCGGTAAATCCAGTGGCGGGCGGTTCAGGCCGTTGTAAACGCAACCCGTAACTATCGGGCGGTCAATATCGCCATTCAGATAAGAAATAATCACTTCCTGCCCGATACGGGGAATGGCCATAAAGCCATAGCCGTTGCCGTTCCAGCCCTGTGCAACACGTACCCAACACGAAGCACCATCATCCGGTTGGTCATAGCGGTTCCAGTGAAAATGTACCTTGATGGCTCCATCTTTATTGACGAAGATTTCCTCCCCTTCCGGCCCGACCACCATCGCCGTTTCATCACCATCGGCTAAGGGTTTGTAGTGGAACGGTGGACGCCAGTCGGCCAGGCCGTCGATAAAATTGAACTGATTGCTGAGTGTCGTGCCCTGCCCGCTGTTATCGCCCAACGCCTGCGGGAAACGTCCGTGATGACTGATATCGACCACCTGCCAGCGAACATTAAGCGGTTTATGTGGATGATTTTTTATCTCGAAGATTTTGCCCGGCATCAGTTTGATACAGTTACTGTTGCCGCTGCCGGTTTGTTTCTGGTTATCCAGCGCTTCCTGCCGATATTTTAAAAAGGGGATGGCGGCGGCATCTTTCTGAAAACGCCCGTAACTTTCAAACACGGTATAAGGAGTCTGGCTGCCGAAATCGCGGAAACCTTCGCTGCTTTGCATATGGGAGAGGTGATAGCGCGGGTTCTCTGGGTTGTAATCTTTATGCAGACTGCGTTGCGGACTCATACCAACGCCTAGCCGCACCTGATAAATGGTATCAACGCCGTAGGCTGTTTCCGGTTGTGGCTGGTATTGCAACGGTAGCCCGGCGGTCATGCCGAGGTGACTGTCGCTGAAAAACGCCGTTTCATCCTCAAACCAGAAACTGATACCTTCTTCCGCCGCTAATCGGCTGAAAAACGCATAATCCGATTCGCGTTTCTGAGTCACATATTCCCTGTCCTGATGCGTATCGTAGAGCTTCGAGTCGGTTTTCACCCGGTGTTTTTTCAACAGGCTGTTTAACATCGCCGGGACATTTTGCTGATGATAAATCCGGCTGTCCTGATTAAGCGTCAGACGCCAGAGCGCCGGGCGCACGGTGACGGTATAGAGTGTTTTATTGCCATCTGTACCGATCCAATCTGCATGGGAAACGATACCGGTGATTTTGCGCTGCTCAGTTTCGCCGTTAAAAACCTGTAATACCGCTTCCTGCATCAGCAGCGAGGCCAAATCAATCTCCGCCTGCGGTTTAAACGGGTTTGCATTGCCAGCTCTGACCAGCGTCAGGTTCAGGGTAAACAGTTCCGATAAGCCTTCTTGCAGGGAAAATTCCCCCACGGCAAAGGTGTCTTCCGGCACACCGGCGATAGTGCAGACAAAACGTAATCCACTTTTCATTTTTACTCCTTCTGATTTATTGCATCGGTTCCTTAGTTACATATCCGGGCGTAACCCATCGACATGCCCGAACTGCCACAGCACTGTGTTACTGTCCGGGATAAAAATTTCCAGCATCACAAATGTAGACTGGCTGATAAAACAGGCCACCGCCTCATTGATTAAACGGCAGAAGCGGTACATCTCGCCGGGAGTGCGGTAACAATCTGGATTCAGCGTCAGTGACAGCACATACCCGCGAACCGGTCGCCCCACCCGCAATCGGTCGGTCAGGCGTTCTTCCACCTGTACAATACCGTCAATATGTTGGCGGAACTGGCGGCTCAGCGGGCGATTTGTCTCGGTATGCGAGTCAAACAAGCGGAGGAATTGTTTCAGGCTGTCAGTAGCAAATATCATCACCGGCGGGCTGGAAAGGCAGGACAGCAGCGGCCAGCCGCTATTTTCCTGTAACAACGGCGGGTAATCGGTCATGACCGGGATAATATTCTGCGCACCAAGATGAGACGGTAAACTTTCCTGTGTCACCATGATCGCCCCCTGTGCCAGCGTCAACGCCTGCTCGTGATAGCCGATGAAATGGCACGAGATGGCAATATCGGGTAAGTTTTTTGCGGGTTTGCCGGTCAAATCAAAAAAGTTCAGCCGGTGCTGAGTTCTGCCTAGTAAATCCTGTGTGGTCTGAAGCTGGTAATAAAAGTCATCAGGTTGCTGGCCGTCATCGAGAAAATGCCCGGCCGGAGTGAACTGTTCAATCGGCAGCCAGCGATAAGGTGTGCCGCGTTGCTCATCGTCATCGGGCTGTTGCACCACCTGAATGTCCCGCAGCCGGAATAACCTCACAGATTCGCCCAACGGCAGCGGGTAACTGTGATTACCCATTTCCAGCAGGATCGGCGGGCTTGTCTGGTTTTCCAAATGAATGGCAGGCACGCAGCCCAACAAAAACGCCCCGTCGACATCATCCAGCGGCAATTCGCCCTCGAAGCGCAAAATCAGCTCAAACATGCCCTCTTCATTCAGTGGCACTTGCGCATACTCATTGCTGATGTCCAACGTGACGAAGTTATAAAGTGCAGGCAGCGCATAATATTCCACCAACGGTTGCAGGCCGGAATAGGTACTCTTGGGCATCGGTAGTAACGGGTCATCAAACAGACTATGCCAGCCATAAGGAAACGCACTGAGTCTCCTCTGTTTACCTTGTACGTTCAGACTGACGTCACAAATATGCTGATCCAGCCACAGACCAAGCTGGGCAGCGCGCTCCGTGTCGGTACCGAGGAAAAAGGTCAGCGAGCCGCTTTGCCAAACCGGAGATGTTGTGCCCGTCTGACACAAAGTCAGAATGATCTCGCTGTGAGTACCGGTTTTCTTTACTGTACGTTGTTGCACGATTAACGGCTCAATATGCAGGGGACGACAGGTTTTAAAGCCGAGCAACTGCCCGTTGAGGCTGGCAGACACCGGTGTACCGATCGGAATATTGACAATGCCCTGATGCTCGCCATCGGTAGGCGTAAACTGTATCACCGTCGTGGGCGGGATCGGACACAAGGCTAACGGCCAGATACGCGAGAGAATACCAAGGATAACTTCAGGAAAATCATCTTCCAGTTTATCCCGTATATTGGCAATCAAAAACGCAAAGGCTTCGAAAACACGTTGAATATCGGGATCATGGGATGAAACCAGAAAATCGGCCAAATGCGGCGAGTCTTTCGCTATGCATTGTGCCAGCTCACGCAGGTAGGCACGTTCTTGCAGGTACAGAGATTCCTTATTGTTTTTCATTATTTTTACTTTGTTATGTTAGATTTTTTTATCCGGCAGGTTAATTTATTGTACACATTAATCAGTAAAATTAATTAACCAGTTAGATGGAATTTTCGCCTGATTTTGGCGAGATATGGGGGAACTAGCGGAATACGCACGAGAATTCAGGCAAAAATAAGGCTGACAGGAATAGTTAATGGTTTGACTCTTTCCTACCCAACCATTAATATCTTTTTCTACAAAACCGATCCATCGCCTGTCAGGATCGCCTTCGGGTGGCGAAATAAAACTCCTGTAGCCTGAAAGGGAGAGCAAGATTGCGGTACATCGGCACACCTTTGGAAGCAGATATTGTCAGACATAAACCCCTTGTCTGGCGATGAAGGTTTTTTAAACGAAAAAATACCTCAAAAAGGTGTTTTTATATTGTCCCCCAAGTGCATTGAACGTTGAATCATGCACTTCTTTCATATCAACATCAGATCCTATCTTCACTTAACTTTTGCATAGTGAGATTGAGTGACGTCCTGAACTCATTTCACACCATACGTGCAGGATAATTTTCACACACCTGATTCAATGCCTTAACTATTTCTGTTTGAAATATTCAGCGGACAGGTTTTCTACACACAAATAATTAACTCATCACTACCGTTTAACACTGAACCTTGCGACGTTTTGCGATGCTTACTGGCATTTCAACGATTGCACGACTTTTGCTGACTGTTTGTGGAACTTAAGGCGTCACTTTTTGCCGGTTTATCGCTGAAAGTGACGCCGCAACCAAAGCACCACGCAACCCTGACAGGCTTACGCCTGCTTCACCCCGCAGTGAATCTGACACTGCATTTTTAGAGTAAAAAAGGAGAACCTGACGATATCGAGGCTGGCTTTCCGCCGGTGGGGATGACCTGCACACGCAGGCGGCAGTACCGCGTACTCAACCGATACCCCGCAATACCTCAACCTGCGTTCACTCTGGCGCACAGATATTCGTCAGGGGCAAAACCGATGCTTTCTGTTTTGCCGCACTGACGCGTGCCAGAGATCGTAGATTGTCGGATATCAGTGGAGAAAAATGGATGAGTCGATTGATGAAAGAATTAAAATTTTTTGCCCAGCAAGGCGGTGGTAGCCACAAAACCTGCCATGATCGCATTCGGATCGCAGGTCGTCTGGGCGCGTTGTTGTTAAGTCTGAATATTCAGGTTAAGAGCCTTAAAAATTTGAAAGCTAAGCATGTAGAGCATTACGTTGATGCTCGTTTATCTCAGGGTATTGCTAAACGAACGGTGCAAAATGAAATGTCCGCGCTGCGTAATATTTTCCGCATGGCAGGCCGCGAGAAACTGGAAACCTCACCACGTTTGAGCAATCAGGCATTGGGATTAAGTGGCACCAGCCGCGCCGGAACAAAACAGGCAATCCCAGATGATAAGTTTCAGGTGATTTATCAGAAAGCCCTTGAACGTGATGCCGGATTTGCCGTCACACTGAAACTCGCCCGATTGCTGGGATTACGTTCTCAGGAAGCGGTGCAATGCAGTGCTTCATTGAAAAGTTGGCTGAAACAGTTAGAACAACCCGAACCGAAACTGCATGTAGTTTTCGGCACAAAAGGCGGGCGACCACGGCAAACCCGCGTATTGGATGTCGCAGCGGTCAAAGCAGCTGTCGAACAAGCCATTATTATTGCTGAACAACGTAATGGTAAATTGATTGATAAACCGGATCTCAGGCAAGCCATGAATTACTGGCGGACACATACCACCAAGATTGGTTTAACCGGTTGCCATTCTCCCCACAGCCTGCGTTATGCGTGGGCGCAGGATGCTCTGACTTTTTACCAACAGAATGGCTTTAGTCATCAGGAAGCACGGGCATTGGTTTCAATGGATTTGGGTCATGGCGATGGTCGTGGGCGTTATGTTGAGCGGGTTTATAGCCGTTAAACTTAGTCGTTCAGTTATTGAGTTAGATAAAACAATCAGTTAAAGTGTCCCCGCCATTAGCAAAATCTAGTGGTAAGGTTTCGCAGCCTTGTAAGGATTACCCACTGGTAGTAAGTTCCTCTACCAGTGCGTCTGCTATCACCCTTTCAATGGTGGTTCAGGCGGGGGAGGCTTCGGCCTCGCCGGATGGTAATCCCCGGTACTGCGAACCCTGTCTGAATCACCACCATCAATATTAATTAATGGAAGGGGTAGCAGGAATGAATAACAACGTTAAAAATGACTGGCATCAGGCCGACATTATTGCTGCATTACGTAAGCGCGGTACAACCTTAGCGGCACTCTCTCGCGAAACTGGACTCAGTTCGTCTACACTGGCAAATGTACTTAGCAGACCGTGGCCTAAAGGAGAGTGGATTATTGCTAATTTTCTTGAAATCCATCCCTCAGAAATCTGGCCGAGCCGGTATTTTGATCGGCATGGTCAACTGATTGAGCGTAAGATTCGCAATAAATCACAGAAATAATCTACTTTAATTTGTAATCTAGTTTGTAAATGATAATTTTTCACCTAAAATCTTGAGCGTGGCGGTTTCAATAATAACCGCTAGTCGAGCCGGTAGTTGGCAACAATCATGCAGTCAGATAACCATCAAGGGATTAAGCCCGTTAATGAGCTTTCGACGCATGGTTGTTACTTTTCTTCGAGAAACCCGAACAGTTGCTTGAAACAAAATTCGCATTTGCAAGAATGGGAGCCGAAGAACCATGACTGAAACGATTTGTGTCGGTATTGATGTTGCCAAAGCTCATTACAGGCTCTAGTGAGCCTCTCTATCACCTTCTTATATTCAGTAGAACTCTCCAGTTTTCTGATCAACACGCTTATAGAAATCAGAAAATTGACATGGATCGGAAATGACTAAATTTTTATCGCCTCGATACTCAAGATCTATTTTTTTTATAAGATTAATAGCAGGTATACAGTCATCTAAGCGAATTTTTATATAGTCTCTAATTTTCCTATGATATCCAATTGACTCTAAGTCTACTGCAACAGCCTTATCTCCAAAATAATAGAAATGTTCTGAAATCAATACTTGATCAGAGCGAGTATCACGCTCTAAATTGGTCATATTAAATGAACCATCAGCATTACTATGGTGTGAATCTTCTTGTATCCATTCACCGTTGTCATCGTGATGGTAGATATTGTCTCCCAACATCTGTACATGACTCCCATTTCGAACTGGCTTTTTGATAGAGAACCTAGGATCTTCCCAATAATCATTAAAACTAATTTTTTCAGTAACTTTCATTAAAAGAATACAATTCCTTTTAACTAGTTTTAAATTAGCTCCACCAATTCCTAAAACCCAATCACCTACATTAGCAGACTGCCTAATTTTAGGTTTGCATGTAGCCAACGTACACCTGCCTTGAAATGGATTAGGGGCAAAACCGAAGTCTCGTGTTATCGCATAGGCATAGAGATGAGAGTTTGGTTCGATTAGCATACAACATTCCTACCTTGGATTTTATCTCGTTCTGTCCCATCAGGATTTTGAAAGCTAGTCTTACCCTCTAATGCGTTGATAATGGAGTCACCTCTCCAACCTACGATAGAGGTTGCATATTTTTCGAGGTTTTCTGGTAGCTTGACATCTCCTTTTAAACCATTTTCATATACACCTATGATTGGTTTTCCAAGTTGATGAGCTGCTTTAATTTCCCAGTTTACCCAGGGTCTTGTATGTGTTTCTTTGCCGATAACGACTATAACTTGACTAGCCCATCTCATTTTCATTCTCAGCAAACGCGCTATTGTTCTATCACTAACCTTTTTTTCCTCAACACGCCGTTGGTTTTCAGGTTTCATTCTTACAGAACTATTTCGTAGTTGATAACCCTTTGTAGCAGCTAAACGTGAAATTCCATCAACACTAGCATCGTCTTTGTGATGATGACTAACAAAGACGTTTTTCCTAATTTCTTTAGTCATTTCTAAACCTTTTCTAGGAGATTGGTTATATCAAAATAATCTCAAGTTATTATTGTCATTAGTAATGATATTTTTGTTTTGGTCTTTTGCTACTAAACTTAGTACGACATCTTTTGTCAATTTCACATGCGCCACTGTTCTCCATATCCATTAGAGTATAGATTCTTTCTTCTTTAGGTAGAAAGTGAAAAATTTCATCCATGATCCATTTTTCGTTATACTTATCTGCAATTTTGTTTTGGTTCATTGTAAACCAAAACAAACACTCTTCACTATTCATTCCATCTCTGTTAGAAAAAATCCAATTTATCCCTCTTTCACATCCGGGGCCTGCAACAACAAAGTTCATTTCAGTAAAAGGGAAAACTGCTATGTATGTAAAATCTATAAATATCTGATATGCAAGAAAGTCCCCAATCCCAGGGAATGATTTAAGATGATTAAATACTTCAAGTTGATTCGTCGCTACTTTGATTCCTTTTACTATCTTTTCTTGGTTGTAAAACACAAACTTTATCATCCTAAGAACCATATCTTTTTCAGTTATACCTTCCTCTACTTCTAGAAATCTTCCAAAACTAACTTTAGGACCTCCTAAAATATAAGCGGCACTAAAAAACACATAGTCTGGATTTGTTATATGTATAGTGTGAATTTTTTCTCTGATTGTTGTATTGATGTAATCAATACTCATTTTTGAGAAGTCAAAAGGAGCGTTAATTTTCGTTAAGGTGCTACTTTTGTTTATAACTCTAAACAAAAATGAATTAAGAAGCTTATTCTCATAAGTTACATAGTTATTTTTAATTACATTTTTTAATAACCACTTTGTTTCTCTATCCCATATTCTTTTCGTATTTACAAATTTATACTTCTTCAATATTTCGTCATTTGTCCAAAAAGGAGTAAGGTTAAGTATTTCTTTTTTATAATATATGGATGTCCGCTCTCGTTGATGATGAAACCATTCCTTAATAACATCCTCATTCAAACTAGGATTAGCGCTTTTTATTTTCTTTTCTCTGACATTACAAAAAAGTTGATCATTTTTACTATTCACAGAATAATACCTCTTCGAAGAAATATTTAAATTTATTTACTCCTATTATATCATTATTAAATTGATAATCTGCTTTTGTTTTGTTTTCAATTATATGCTTATCAATGTCATAACTCTCATAATCATTGTCTTTTCGGTTGATATGAATCACAGTAAAATGGTTATTCTTACACCATAAAAACTCTTCATTAGACCTTATGTCAGTGATGATTATATTTTTTTTAAATTTGCCATTTTCTTCCAAGAATTTTATCTCTTCTGAGAGCATTCTAATAAATATTTTTTCTTCAACATTTCTTAGATTGTTGAGGTTTAGCCATATATCTCTGGGAGAGTGATGGATTGATTCACCTGTAGGTAAAGTAATATTTAGTGGTAACATTTTTCTTTCAGGAGGATAGTCTTTTTCCATCCATGGATAAATATAGTTAGCTAATTTCTTAAGTTGGTCACTAAATGATAATCTAATAAAATTGTGATTTAATATTAAATAATCGGCTAGGAAATCTTTACCACTACCTGACACTCCCATAAATGCAATTTTCATATATTTTCCTTAGTAAATTTATTAAAATGATTTGAACTTACACTTAAGTTAAAATCATCACTTAATTTGGTGGTTAATACGATTGGTTGATTAAATTTCTCTTGAAAAACATATGCTAAAGTTGCTTCTGCGTATCCCCAAAGTAAGTTGCCCTCAATTTTTACAAAATGTTTATAGAATATATCCTTTAACCCCTCAATTTCCTTATTAATTGTATTTATTTCTGTAGGTTTAGATGTTATTTTTTTCTCTAGAAATGAAACTATATCATTAAATAAAAACTTTGTTTCGGATACTGATGGAGGGAATATTATTTCATCATTATTTATGAAATCTGTTATTTGTTGCTCTTTATTTTTTAATATTTTTTCAGCTTGTTGTATTCTGTTTTCATAAATATGTAGGTTTGTGACTGATTGATGCAGGTATCCTAACTGTATTTGGCTATCAACTTCTCTTTGCAATATGCAAAGTACCATTTCTTGAAGTAAGCTAAATTCAAAAATATTTATATTACTTACACCAAATATCAGATCTCCACTTCTTTGAATGATTTTAATATTTAGCTTTTTGCCTGGAGTGATAAAGAAGTGTATTAAATTATTACAGGGTATATCTAAACTATTTTCTAAATTGTATATATTTCTAAGACTTTCATTAGTATCTCTGTCGGGCATGTATAAACTAATGACTGCACGTCTAGTAAAGATTCCGTCTTCTTTGAACTGTTGTATAACATTTTCTAATTGTCCATAGGCATATAACCTCTCTCCATAAGCTGCTCGCCAAATAACACCATCATCTGAATACTCGGGTGCCCTCGGGAGAAAAAAAGTTAGGTATGGTTTAATCCTGTTGTCACCAGCTAGAACCCACATAGTCTCAGCGAAAGTGGAGAATATGTTGTTTTTTCGGCCAACTAAACTTAAATGCCTTGATCTCGGGTTCTGCAAGATCATACTGACATCATAGATAGTCATCGCATCCCCGTTCCTAGTAGATACTCTGACACCTTCAGTGAGAACTTTTTCTAAGACCGTCATTATTACACCGTTAATAGTTTCTCCGTAAACGACGTGCATAAACAAAACCTCATGCTATGAAATAAAAATTTTCTTAGTTGATAGAGTGTTTTCATAGATTTCACATTAGTGCAATGTGGCTTAAGAAGGTTGCTGTTAATTCATAACTAATTTTCTTCTATAATACCTAACAGCCTTTAAGAAAGTTATTAGCTCTACATTGCTCTCAGTTTTATACTCTAAAGTTATCATATATGTGCAGTTGATGTTGGGGAAGAGATTAATTACATAATTGCCTACTACTTATCAAATAAATTAATTGCTTAACTATAATGTCGTTACTGCCACAAAGCAGAGGAGGTCAAAGGGCATGGAAAAGGAAGCAGTGGACACTAGTACTACAGCCGTAATCCCTATTGTGCCATGATGGGGCTCTTCTTCCTTAAATAAAAGGCGGTGTCACATGCCATCCCCTGCCAAAATCTGGGAACAAGA
>NZ_MUBJ01000033.1 GCF_002127535.1 Xenorhabdus vietnamensis | reverse complement strand
TATATGGTGCCGGCGGCGTTTGTGCGTCTGGATGTCTTCCCGTTAACCCCGAATGGCAAACTGGATCGGCGTGCACTGCCGGCACCGGGCAGCGAAGCGCTGGCTCGCCAACGTTATGAGGCGCCGCAAGGGGAAAACGAAACGGTGTTGGCGGCCATTTGGGGGGAATTGCTGGGCCTTGAGCAAGTCAGCCGACACGACAATTTCTTTATGCTGGGCGGGCATTCCCTGCTGGCAGTGCGGGTGGTGAACCAGATAATGGCCGTACTGGGTGTGGAATTACCGCTGACTGTGCTGTTTAATTCGCCTTCGTTGGCGGCCCTGGCTCAGGAAATACAGGCTCGGCGGGATAACCAGGACAATGTTGCGTTGCCTGCCATATTACCCATCTCCCGAGAAGGAAAATTACCATTATCCTTTGCCCAACAGCGCTTGTGGTTTCTGGCCCAGCTCGACGGTGTCAGTGAAACATACCATATCCCCCTGACGCTGCATTTGCGCGGCCGACTGGATATCACCGCCTGGCAGCAGGCCCTGAATGCCGTCTTTGCCCGCCATGACGCGCTGCGTACGGTATTTGTTTCCGTTGACGGTCAGCCACAGGTCCGACTGCTGGAAAAAGACAGCAGGTTGCCGCTGGTCCAGCATGATTTACGCGGGCACCCAGAGACGGACACGGTACTGGAACAGTTGTATACCGAAGCGATGTCTGCGCCGTTTGACCTTAGCCGGGGGCCGCTTATCCGGGCGGCGCTTATCCGGCTGACGGAGGAAGACTATCAGTTTTTACTGACCCAGCATCATATTGTCTCCGATGGCTGGTCGGTCACAGTGCTGATACGGGAACTGAACGCACTGTATACGACCTTTCTGGCCGGACAGCCAAACCCGTTGCCCCCGTTGACCATCCAATACCCGGATTATGCCGCTTGGCAGCATCAGTGGCTTTCCGCTGAGCGCACCCAGACGCAGTCTGACTATTGGCGCACTGTGTTGGCAGATGCGCCGGTGCTGCTGGATTTGCCCACGGACAGGCCTCGGCCGCCAGAACAATCGTTTGTCGGTTATGCCGTGCCTGTCCGGTTAGAACCGACACTGACCGCCGCCCTCAAGCACTTAAGCCAACAACACGGTGTTACGTTATTTATGACCGTGCTGTCAGCCTGGGGTGTCGTCTTATCACGGTTGTCCGGTCAGGAGGATATCATTATCGGTACTCCTAGTGCCGGCCGTAGCCGACAGGAAGTGGAGCCGTTGATAGGCTTCTTTGTCAACACACTGGCCTTGCGAATGGCGGTTTCGGGTGAACTGACGGTGGCGGAATGCCTGACCCGGGTGCGGGAAACCGCGTTAGCCGCCCAAATCCATCAGGATCTGCCGTTTGAACAGGTGGTGGAAATCGTCCAACCGCCCCGTCGGCTGGCGCATACGCCCCTGTTCCAGGTGATGTTTGCCTGGCAGAACAATGAACAGACGGACTGGATCTTGCCGGGGTTGACGGTCACATCGGTTGATCAGACTGTTGACATCGTTAAGTTTGATCTTGAGCTGGAAATGTATGAGGAAGCCGGTGGGATTAGTGGGGCATTGTATTACAGTAGCGCGCTATTTGATCACACTACGATTGAGCGGCATATGGAGTATTTGCAGGCCGTGCTGCAAGCGATGGTGACCAATGCCCAACAGAAGGTAGGGGACATCAATATGCTGGCGCCGGCAGAGCGCCAGTTATTGCTGGATACATGGAATGTAACGGAAACGCCGTATCCTGACGTAATGTGTATTCATCAGTTATTTGAACAGCAGGCAGAAAAAACGCCGGATGCCATGGCACTGGAGTATCAAGGACAGTGCCTGAGTTATGCCGAACTCAATACCCGGGCTAACCGGTTGGCTCATCAATTAATTGCGTTGGGAGTAGAGCCGGAACAACGGGTCGCTATTTGTGTGGCACGCTCACCTGTTATGGTTGTGTCACTATTGGCGGTGCTGAAAGCGGGCGGAGCCTATGTACCGTTGGACACCACCTATCCAGTGGAGCGTCTGACCTATATTCTGAGTGACAGTACGCCATCAGTGATATTAGCGGATAGGATCGGACAGTCCATATTGGGTGACAAGGTATTGGCTGAGTTGACCGTTTTTGACCCGGCAGTGCAACTGGAGCAGCCGGACAGTAACCCGCAGGTTTCGGCCTTAACGCCTCAGCATCTGGCCTATGTGATTTATACCTCTGGTTCTACCGGGCAGCCAAAAGGGGTGATGGTGGAGCATCAGGCTCTTTATCAACGTACGTTGGGGGTAAATGAACTTTATGGTGTGACGACACAGGATCGGGTATTGCAGTTTGCGGCGTTTGCTTTTGATGTCTCCGTCGAAGAGTGTTTCTCGGCATTATGTCATGGCGCCACGCTGGTTATTCGCGATGATGACTGGTTGGCTTCCATACCGGAATTTATCGCCTTATCTCGGCAAAACCACATCACGGTCATGTTCTTACCGACGCTGTTCTGGTCTGAACTGGCAGCCAGTGAACAAGCACTGCGACTGCCTGATGCCCTGAGACTTATCATCATTGGAAGTGAGGCAGTCAAAAAACATGCCATTCAAGACTGGTTCAGGCAGGACGGTTATCGCCCCCGGCTATTAAACGCTTATGGGCCGACGGAAAATACGGTAACGGCAACCTGTCAGGAAATCTCATCGCCAAGCGAAGATCGTTCTATTGGTCGGCCACTTAAGAATACCCGTATTTATCTGCTGGATAAAAGAGGGCAACCCGTGCCACTAGGCTGTATGGGTGAAATCTACATTGGTGGTGTGGGCGTTGCCCGGGGTTACCTGAACCGCCCTGAACTGACAGCTGAACGTTTCCTGATTGATCCGTTCAGTGATAGCTCGGATGCACGCATGTACCGTACTGGAGATTTAGGCCGTTATCTGCCGGACGGCAATCTGGAATTTCTGGGGCGCAATGACCAACAGGTGAAAATCCGCGGTTTCCGTATTGAGCCGGGGGAAATTGAAGCTCGGTTGGCAGAGCACCCGGCGGTTCGCGAGTCTGCGGTGTTGGTTTGGGGGGAGGGCGCAGACAAACGGCTGGTAGCCTATGTGGTGGCGGACGCAGAAGCAGGGCTGGTGAATA
Source organism: Xenorhabdus vietnamensis (assembly GCF_002127535.1). Classification (GTDB taxonomy): domain Bacteria; phylum Pseudomonadota; class Gammaproteobacteria; order Enterobacterales; family Enterobacteriaceae; genus Xenorhabdus; species Xenorhabdus vietnamensis. Next base: position 20,434 of record NZ_MUBJ01000033.1, on the reverse strand, counting down.
ACCTGCGTGAGCACCTGAGTGCGGCTCTGCCGGAGTATATGGTGCCGGCGGCGTTTGTGCGTCTGGATGCCTTCCCGTTAACCCCGAATGGCAAACTGGATCGCAAGGCGTTGCCGGTGCCCGGTGAGGAGGCTTTCTCCCGCCAACGTTATGAAGCGCCGCAGGGAGAAATAGAAATCGCCCTGGTTGCTGTCTGGCGTGAGTTATTGGGTATCGAAAAAATCAGTCGACACGACAATTTCTTTGCGCTGGGCGGACATTCCCTGCTGGCGGTGCGGGTGATAAACCGGATAATGGCTGTATTGGGCGTGGAATTACCGCTGACTGTGCTGTTTAATTCGCCATCGTTGGCGGCCCTAGCTCAGGAAATACAGGCTCGGCGGGATAAACAAGACAATGTTGCGTTGCCTGCCATACTGCCTGTCTCTCGGGCGGAGACATTGCCGTTATCCTTTGCCCAACAGCGTTTGTGGTTTCTGGCCCAGCTCGACGGTGTCAGTGAAACATATCATATCCCCCTGGCGCTGCATTTGCGCGGCCGGCTGGATATCACCGCCTGGCAGCAGGCCCTGAATGCCGTCTTTGCCCGCCATGACGCGCTGCGTACGGTATTTGTTTCCGTTGACGGTCAGCCACAGGTCCGACTGCTGGAAAAAGACAGCAGGTTGCCGCTGGTCCAGCATGATTTACGCGGGCACCCAGAGGCGGACACGGTACTGGAACAGTTGTACACCGAAACGGTGTCTGCGCCGTTTGATCTTAGCCGGGGGCCGCTTATCCGGGCCGCGCTTATCCGGTTGACGGAGGAGGACTATGAGTTTTTGTTGATCCAGCATCATATTGTGTCTGATGGCTGGTCGGTCACAGTGCTGATACGGGAACTGAACGCACTGTATACGACCTTTCTGGCCGGACAGCCAAACCCGTTGCCCCCGTTGGCCATCCAATACCCAGATTATGCTGCCTGGCAGCATCAGTGGCTTTCCGCCGAGCGCACCCAGGCGCAGTCTGACTATTGGCGCACTGTGTTGGCAGATGCGCCGGTGCTACTGGACTTGCCTACCGACAGACCACGGCCGCCAGAACAATCGTTTGTCGGTTATACCGTGCCTATCCAGTTCGATCCGGCACTGACCGCCGCCCTCAAACACTTAAGCCAACAGCACGGTGTCACGTTGTTTATGACCGTACTGTCAGCTTGGGCCGTTGTCTTATCGCGTCTGTCCGGTCAGGACGATATCATTATCGGCACCCCCAGCGCCGGCCGCAGCCGGCAGGAAGTAGAGCCGTTGATAGGTTTTTTTGTCAGCACACTGGCCTTGCGGATGGCGGTTTCAGGTGAACTGACCGTAGAGGAATGTCTGACCCGGGTGCGGGAAATTGCGTTAGCTGCCCAGGCACATCAAGATTTGCCGTTTGAACAGGTGGTGGAAATTGCCCAGCCGCCACGTCGGCTGGCACATACCCCCCTGTTTCAGGTGATGTTTGCCTGGCAGAACAATGAACGCACAGACTTGGAATTGCCGGGCCTGAAAGTGTCACAAGTTGATCAAGCGTTGGATATTGTCAGATTTGATCTTGAGCTGAATTTGTTTGAAGAAGCAGGCGGGATTGTTGGCGATCTTGGCTATTCTGCTGCGTTGTTTGATAAATCGACCATAGAACGACAGGTAGGCTATCTGCATGCTGTATTGCAAGCGATGGTGGCCAATGCTCAACAGAAAGTGGGGGAAATAGAGATTCTGGCTCCGGCAGAGCGCCGATTATTGCTGGAAACATGGAACGCGACGGCAACGCCGTATTCTGAAGCGGTGTGCATCCATCAGTTGTTTGAACAGCAGGCAGAGAAAATTCCGGATGCCATCGCCGTAATGTATGAAGGGCAGACCCTCAGTTATGCCGAACTCAATGCCCGTGCCAATCGGCTGGCGCATCAGTTGATGGCGTTGGGGGTAGCACCAGACCAGCTAATCGTCAGTTGTGTGTCACGAACACCAGCCATGGTGGTGGGAATATTGGCCATACTAAAAGCTGGTGGGGCGTATGTGCCGCTGGATCCGGATTACCCTAGTGAACGTTTGGTACAGATGCTCACCGATACCGATCCCGCTATTGTTCTGATGGATGAGATTGGACGAGCGGCCTTGGGAGAGAAGGCACTGGCCGGACGGATAGTGCTTGACCCGAATCGTTTGCCTGAACTGCCAGACAGTGACCCACAAATACAGTCATTAACTCCCCGGCATTTGGCGTATGTGATTTACACCTCCGGTTCAACAGGAACGCCCAAAGGGGTGATGGTGGAACATAATCAACTGGTGCAGGAAATTACTGCGCTGAGTACGACATTGTCGTTTAACACTTCTGATCGGATATTACAGTTCTGCAATACTTCGTTTGATGTCTGTGTATCAGAAATATTTTTTGCAATGACTAATGGTTCAGCACTCATATTGAGGACAAATCAGTGGACCTCCAGTGCATCGAAATTTTGGTCCCTGTGTGAGCGATATCAGGTGACTTATATATCCATTCCGGTTCAATTTTGGCGGATGCTGGCTGAAGCTAATCGAGGCGATATCTATCAGGGCGTGAGAATTATCTGTATCGGCGGGGAAACGATATCTCAACATGAATTAGAAGGCTGGTTATCTGTTTACCGTGAATTTCCTGTTTTGGTGAATTGCTATGGCGCGACAGAAACGACGATTACCACGACGATTGCTTACCTAAATGAAAAAACAGGACAGTCCAATCTCATTGGCCGCCCACTGCCCAATATGCAAATGTACCTGCTGGATGCTTATGCTCAGCCAGTGCCATTAGGGACGATAGGCGAGTTGTATATTGGTGGGGTGAGTGTAGCGCGGGGTTATCTGAATCGGCCCGAGTTAACAACAGAGCGTTTCCTGCCCGACCTGTTCAGTGATAAACCCCATGCCCGGATGTACCGCACTGGTGATTTAGGCCGTTATCGGTCGGATGGCAATCTGGAATTTCTGGGGCGCAATGACCAGCAAGTGAAAATCCGCGGTTTCCGCATTGAACTGGGCGAAATTGAAGCCAGATTGGCTGACCATTCGGCAGTACGTGAATCGGTGGTACTGATGTTGGAAGAAGGGACGGACAAACGACTGGTGGCGTATGTGGTGGCAGACGCAGAAGCAGGGCTGGCGAATAGCCTGCGTGAGCACCTGAGTGTGGTTTTGCCGGAGTATATGGTGCCGACGGCATTTGTCCGTCTGGACACCTTCCCGTTGACCCCGAATGGCAAACTGGATCGCAAAGCGCTGCCGGTGCCCGGAGAGGAGGCTTTCTCCCGCCAACGTTATGAAGCGCCGCAGGGAGAAATAGAAATCGCCCTGGTTGCTGTCTGGCGTGAGTTATTGGGTATCGAAAAAATCAGCCGACACGACAATTTCTTTGCCATGGGCGGACATTCCCTGCTGGCGGTGCGGGTGATGAACCGGATAATGGCTGTATTGAGCGTGGAATTACCGCTGACTGTGCTGTTTAATTCGCCATCGTTGGCGGCCCTAGCTCAGGAAATACAGGCTCGGCGGGATAAACAAGACAATGTTGCGTTGCCTGCCATACTGCCTGTCTCTCGGGCGGAGACATTGCCGTTATCCTTTGCCCAACAGCGTTTGTGGTTTCTGGCTCAGCTTGAGGGCATCAGTGAAACATATCATATCCCCCTGGCGCTGCATTTGCGCGGCCGGCTGGATATCACCGCCTGGCAGCAGGCCCTGAATGCCGTCTTTGCCCGTCATGAAGCACTGCGCACGATATTTATTTCCGTTGACGGTCAGCCACAGGTTCGGCTGCTGGAAAAAGACAGCGGGTTGCCGCTGGTGCAGCATGATTTACACGGGAATCCAGAAAGAGACACGACACTGGAACAGTTGTACACCGAAGCGGTGTCTGCGCCGTTTGACCTCAGTCGGGATCCGCTTATCCGGGCGAAGCTTATTCGACTGACGGAAGAGGACGCTCATTTTTTACTGACTCAGCATCATATTGTCTCCGATGGCTGGTCGGTCACGGTGCTGATACGGGAACTGAGCGCGCTCTATACGGCCTTTTTGACCGGACAGCCGAACCCGTTGCCCCCGTTGGTCATCCAATATCCGGATTATGCTGTCTGGCAGCATCAGTGGTTTTCCGCCGAGCGCACCCAGACGCAGTCTGACTATTGGCGCACTGTGTTGGCGGATGCGCCGGTGCTGCTGGACTTGCCTACCGACAGGCCTCGGCCGCCAGCACAGTCGTTTGCCGGTCAGGCAATGCCGGTTCACTTAGATTCGGCACTGACCGCCGCCCTCAAACAGTTAAGCCAGCAGCACGGTGTCACGTTGTTTATGACCGTGCTGTCAGCCTGGGGCGTCGTCTTGTCGCGTCTGTCCGGTCAGGACGATATCATTATCGGTATCCCCAGTGCCGGCCGCAGTCGGCAGGAAGTGGAGCCGTTGATAGGCTTTTTTGTCAATACACTGGCTTTACGGATGACGGTTTCGGGTGAACTGACGGCGGCGGAATGCCTGACCCGGGTGCGGGAAACTGCGTTAGCAGCCCAGGCACATCAGGATCTGCCGTTTGAGCAGGTGGTGGAAATCGTCCAACCGCCCCGTCGGCTGGCGCATACGCCCCTGTTCCAGGTGATGTTTGCCTGGCAGAACAATGAAAATATGGATTGGGCATTGCCGGGACTGGACGTCACACCAATTGATCAGATTTTTGACGCCGTCAAGGTGGTTAAGGCCGTTAAGTTTGATCTCGAACTGGAACTGTATGAGAACGCTGGCGGGATTAGCGGGGCATTGAATTACAGTACTGCCCTGTTTGATCGCACTACGATTGAGCGGCACATGGGGTATTTACAGACCGTGCTGCAAGCGATGGTGGACAATGTCCAACAGAAGGTGGGGGATATCAATATTCTGGCGCCGGCAGAGCGCCAGTTATTGCTAGAAACGTGGAATGCCACGGAAACGCCGTATCCTGACGCGATGTATCTCCATCAGTTATTTGAACAGCAGGTACAGAAAACGCCGGGTGCCACAGCATTGGAGTATCAGGAACAGTGCCTGAGTTATGCCGAACTCAATACCCGGGCTAATCGGCTGGCCCATCAATTAATTATGTTGGGGGTAGCGCCAGATCAATTGATCGCGATTTGTGTCTCACGCACACCGGTCATGATTGTCGGGATATTGGCCATACTGAAAGCTGGCGGCGCCTATGTCCCGTTGGATCCGGCTTATCCCGGTGAACGTCTGACACAGATACTCATTGATGCTACATCGGCTCTTGTTTTGGCGGATGAAACTGGACGAACAGTATTGGGCGATAAGGTGCTGGCTGGACGGAAGGTGCTTGACCCGAATGTCTGGTTTGACCAGCCGGATAGTAACCCACAGAGAGCGGTATTGACCCCTCATCATTTGGCCTATGTGATTTACACCTCCGGCTCAACAGGGATCCCGAAAGGGGTGATGGTAGAGCATCAGGCGTTGTACCAACGTTACTTGGGGGTGAATGAACTTTATGGTGTGACGACGCAGGATCGTGTACTGCAATTTGCCACTTTTTCCTTTGATGTCTCCGTTGAGGAATGTTTCTCGGCATTATGCAATGGTGCCACGTTGGTGATGCGTGATGATAGCTGGCTGACTTCCATACCGGAATTTATTGCTTTGACCCAACAAAACTACATCACGGTCATGTTCTTACCGACGCTGTTCTGGTCTGAACTGGCAGCCAGTGAACAAGCACTGCGACTGCCTGATGCCCTGAGACTTATCATCATTGGAAGTGAGGCAGTCAAAAAACATGCCATTCAAGACTGGTTCAGGCAGGACAGTTATCGCCCCCGGCTATTAAACGCTTATGGGCCGACGGAAAATACGGTAACGGCAACCTGTCAAGAAATCTCATCGCCGAGCGAAGATCGTTCTATTGGTCGGCCACTTAAGAATACGCGCATCTATCTGCTGGATAAAAGAGGGCAACCCGTGCCATTAGGCTGTATGGGTGAAATCTACATTGGTGGTGTGGGCGTTGCCCGGGGTTACCTGAACCGCCCTGAACTGACGGCTGAACGTTTCCTGATTGATCCGTTCAGTGATAGCTCGGATGCACGCATGTACCGTACTGGGGATTTAGGCCGTTATCTGCCGGATGGCAATCTGGAGTTTCTGGGTCGCAATGACCACCAGGTTAAAATTCGTGGTTTCCGCATTGAACCGGGGGAAATTGAAGTCCGGTTGACAGAGCACCCGGCCGTGCGTGAATCAGTGGTACTGGTACACGGCGATGAGCTGGACAAACGGTTGATCGCGTATGTGGTGGCGAACGTGGAAGCAGAGCTGGCGAATAGTCTGCGTGAGCACCTGAGTGCGGTTTTGCCGGATTATATGGTGCCGGCGGCATTTGTGCGTCTGGACACCTTCCCGTTGACCCCGAACGGCAAACTGGACCGCAAGGCGCTGCCAATACCTGATGAGGACGCGTTTGCCCGCCAGCTGTATGCCGCTCCCCAAGGGGAAATAGAAACCGCCCTGGCTGCTGTCTGGCGTGAGTTACTGGACATTGAAAAAATCAGCCGGCACGACAATTTCTTTGCACTGGGAGGACATTCTCTGCTGGTGGTGCGGATGATTGAACATTTGCGTCATCAGGGGCTTAAACTGGCAGTACGCGACCTGTTTCAGACACCCGTACTATCCCATCTGGCGCACAAACTGGGGCAGTACCAAGCCGTGCCCGTGCCTGACAATGTCATTACCTCGGATATAACCACGCTCACGCCGACGATGTTGCCGTTGATAGACCTGACGCAGACGGATATTGACTATATCGTCGGGCAAGTACCGGGTGGCATGAGCAATATTCAGGACATTTATGCCCTGTCACCTTTGCAGGACGGGATATTATTTCACCATTTACTAGCAAACAAGGGGGATCCCTACCTGTTGGCCATCCAGATGACGTTTGCTGACCGCACTTTACTGGACCAGTATTTGGCCGCGGTGCAGCAAGTAATCAACCGCCACGATATTCTGCGAACGGCCTTTATCTGGCAGGGGATGTCTGTGCCAGCGCAAGTGGTCTTGCGCCAGGCAACGTTACGGGTTATCGAACTAACGTTAGATCCAGCGGAAGGACCGGTCAGTGAGAAACTAAGCCGGCATTTTGATCCTTGCCATTATCGTCTTAACTTAAGTGAGGCGCCGTTACTGCAATTTGTCATTGCCCGGGAAACGGATGGCCGTTGGTGCTTATTGGAATTACAGCACCACCTGATTGGCGACCACACGGCACAAGAAGTGATGCACCATGAAGTCCGGGCGTATCTGACGGGACAAGCGGAAACCCTGCCCACTCCGGTGCCGTTCCGTCATCTGGTGGCGCAGGCGAGGTTGGGCATCAGTCAGGAAGAGCACACCCGTTTCTTCACGGACATGCTGGCAGATGTGACAGAGCCGACACTGCCGTTTGGTTTAGCTGAGGTGCATCGTGATGGTTCGCAAGTAACGGAATATTTCCAGATGTTATCCGCTGAACTGAATCGCCGCCTGCGCCGTCAGGCCCAGCAGTTGGGCGTCAGTCTGGCGGCGTTATATCATCTGGCCTGGGCGCAAGTCTTGTCGCACACCAGCGGACAGGAAAAGGTGGTGTTCGGCACCGTGCTGTTTGGGCGTATGGCAGCGGGTACTGGGGCGGCGAGTGGACTGGGGCTGTTTATTAATACCCTGCCGCTGCGGCTGGATATCGATAATACGCCAGTGCGGGAGAGTGTACAGCAGGCTCACACCCGACTGGCCGGATTATTAGCACATGAGCATGCATCACTGGCGTTGGCTCAACGGTGCAGTGGCATTGACAACGAAAGTCCCCTCTTCAGTGCCCTGTTGAACTACCGACATAATACGGTGTCAGCCCTGTCCAATGAATGGGTAAGCGGGATTGAGTTTGTTAACGGGCAGGAGCGGACTAGTTACCCCTTAGTGTTATCGATCGAAGATTTTGGTGATGCGCTGGGGTTGACGGCACAGACAGTTCAGCCTTTTGATCCTGCGCGGATATGCGGTTATATGCAACAGGCACTGGAAAGTCTGGCGGACGCACTGGAGCATACTCCGGACAGGTTGGTTCGGTGCTTGGAAATCCTACCGGAAGCAGAGCGCGCACAGTTATTAACAACCCGGAATGTGACGGAAACACCATATTCTGCAACGTTATGTATCCATCAATTATTCGAGCAACAGGCAGTGAAAACTCCGGACGCGACTGCGCTGGTGTATGAAGACCAGATGCTCAGTTATGCCGAACTCAATGCCCGGGCTAATCGCTTGGCGCATCAGTTGATGGCGTTGGGGGTAGCACCAGACCAGTTAGTGGCGATTTGTGTATCACGTTCATTGGCCATGGTAGTCGGGGTATTGGCCATACTAAAAGCTGGTGGGGCGTATGTACCGCTGGATCCGGCTTATCCCGGTGAACGGCTGACACAGATTCTCACCGATGCCGCCCCAGCTATTATCTTGGCGGATGAGACTGGGCGGACAGCCTTAGGCGAGCAGGTACTGGCCGAACGGAAGGTACTTGACCCTAATTATCTACCTGAACAATCGGACAGTAATCCACAGGTACGAGCATTGACTCCCCGTCATCTGGCCTATGTCATTTACACGTCTGGCTCGACAGGCACCCCGAAAGGAGTGATGGTCGAACATCGTAATATTCTGCGTTTATTTGAGGCGACTGAATTCTGGTATCACTTTAATCAACAAGACAGTTGGTGCCTGTTTCATTCCATTGCTTTTGATTTTTCGGTATGGGAATTATGGGGGGCATTGCGTTATGGCGCTAAACTAGTTTTAGTCCCCCACGCGATGACCCGCTCCCCACAGGAATTCCATCAATTTGTGTGTCGGCACGGTATCACGGTACTGAATCAAACCCCCAGTGCTTTCAAAGCTTTTATTGCCAGCTACGTTGATAATCCCTTACCGGATCAGTTGCGCTATATCATTTTTGGTGGCGAAACCCTTGATCCAAGTATATTGAAGCCGTGGTATCACTTGCGAAAAGACACTACGCCACAGTTGGTGAATATGTATGGCATTACGGAAACAACTGTTCATGTGACTTACCGGGTACTCAATCACCATGATGTGATTCACACTGTCAGCCCGATTGGCACACGTATTCCAGATCTCACGCTGTATTTGCTGGACAAATATGGTCAACCCGTGCCAGAGGGTGTCACCGGAGAACTGTATGTCGGAGGTGCCGGTGTCGCCCGGGGGTACCTGAACCGACCTGAATTGACGGCAGAGCGTTTCCTGAGCGATCCGTTCAATGCCAAACCGGAAGCACGCATGTACCGCACCGGCGATTTAGCGCGCTATCTGCCGGATGGCAATCTGGAGTTTCTCGGCCGCAATGACCAGCAAGTGAAAATCCGTGGCTTTCGCATTGAACTGGGGGAAATTGAAGCCCGGTTGATGGATCACCCGATAGTGCGTGGATCGGTAGTAGTGGCACTGGGTGAGGGTTCGGACAAACGGCTGGTGGCGTATGTGGTGGCGGACGTGGAAAAAGGGCTGGCGAATAGCCTGCGTGAGCACCTGAATACGGTTCTGCCGGAGTATATGGTGCCGACGGCGTTTGTCCGTCTGGACAGTTTCCCGTTGACACTGAATGGCAAACTGGATCACAAGGCGTTGCCGGTGCCCGATGAGGACGCGTTTGCCCGCCAGAGGTATGCAGCTCCCCAAGGGGAAATAGAAACCGCCCTGGCTGCTATCTGGCGTGAGTTATTGGGTATTGAAAAAATCAGCCGACACGACAATTTCTTTGCGTTGGGTGGGCATTCCCTGCTGGCGGTGCGGGTGGTGAACCGGATAATGGCCGTATTGGGTGTGGAATTACCGCTGACTGTGCTGTTTAATTCGCCGTTGTTGGCGGCCCTAGCTCAGGAAATACAGGCTCGGCGGGATAAACAGGACAATACCACCTTGCCCATCATACTCCCCGTCTCCCGAGCGGGAAGATTACCGTTATCTTTTGCCCAACAGCGCTTGTGGTTCCTGGCTCAGCTCGATGGCGTCAGTGAAACGTATCATATTCCCCTGGCGCTGCATTTGCACGGTCAGTTGGATATCACCGCCTGGCAGCAGGCCCTAAATACCGTCTTTGCCCGTCATGAAGCACTGCGCACAGTATTTATTTCCGTTGACGGTCAGCCGCAAGTCCGGCTGCTGGCAAAAGACAGAGGCGTGCCTCTGGTGCAGCATGATTTACGCGGAAATCCAGAAAGAGACACGGCACTGGAACAGTTGTACACCGAAGCGGTGTCTGCGCCGTTTGACTTCAGTCAGGGACCGTTTATTCGGGCGATGCTTATCCGGCTGACGGAGGAGGATACTCAGTTTTTACTGACCCAGCATCATATTGTGTCCGATGGCTGGTCGGTCACGGTGCTGATACGAGAACTGAATGCGCTCTACACGGCCTTTCTGGCTGGGCATCCGGATCCGTTGCCGTCGTTGGCCATCCAATATCCGGATTATTCTGTCTGGCAGCATCAGTGGCTTTCCGCCGAGCGCGCCCAGGCGCAGTCTGACTATTGGCGGGCTGTGTTGGCAAATGCGCCGGTGCTGCTGGATTTGCCTACTGACAGGCCACGGCCGCCAGCGCAGTCGTTTGTCGGTCAGGCGGTGCCTGTCCAGTTCGACCCGACACTGACCGCCGCCCTCAAACAATTAAGCCAGCAGCACGGTGTTACGTTGTTTATGACCGTGCTATCGGCCTGGGGCGTCGTCTTGTCGCGGTTGTCCGGTCAGGACGATATTATTATCGGCACCCCCAGTGCTGGCCGCAGCCGACAAGAAGTAGAGCCGTTGATAGGCTTTTTTGTCAACACACTGGCCTTGCGAATGGCTGCTTCGAACAAACTGACCGTAGCGGAATGCCTGACCCAGGTGCGGGAAACTGCGTTAGCAGCCCAGGCACATCAGGATCTGCCGTTTGAGCAGGTGGTTGAAATCGTCCAACCGCCACGTCGGCTGGCGCATACGCCCCTGTTCCAGGTGATGTTTATCTGGCAGAACAATGAACACACGGACTGGGTATTACCGGGTCTGACCGTCACACCGATTGATCAGGTTTTTGACGCCGTCAAGGCTGTTAAGTTTGATCTCGAATTGGAACTGTATGAGGAATCTGGTGGGATTAGCGGAGTATTGAATTACAGTACCGCGCTGTTTGATCGCCCCACTATTGAACGACACATAGGGTATTTGCAGACCGTGCTGCACGCGATGGTGGCCAATGCCCAACAGAAGATAGGAGACATTGATATTCTGGCTCCGGCAGAGCGCCGGTTATTGCTGACTACCTGGAACACGACGGAAACGCTGTATCCTAAAGAATTATGTATTCATCAGCTGATTGAACAGCAGGCAGCGAAAACTCCGGATGCCATTGCCCTAGTGTATGAAGAGCAGACCTTCAGTTATGCCGAACTCAATGCCCGGGCTAATCGAGTGGCCCATCAGTTGATTGAAGTGGGTGTTGAACCGGATCAACGGGTAGCGATGTGTGTGTCAAGGTCACTAACAATGGTAGTTGGGGTATTGGCCATACTGAAAGCCGGTGGGACTTATGTGCCGCTAGATCCAGCCTATCCAGACGAAAGATTGGTCTATATGCTCGAAGACGCAGCTCCCGTTGCGGTACTAACTCAAACCGAGTGGGTTGACCGGCTAGCCAGCACTGTACCTACTGTAGTGCTCGATGCTCAAGCAGCATTCTGGATGTCATATTCCACCGATAATCCAGATCCTCAGGTGTTGGGACTCACATCACACCATCTGGCCTATGTCATTTATACCTCCGGCTCTACAGGACAGCCCAAAGGCGTGATGAACAGTCACCAAGCCTTATGCAACCGTCTGCTATGGTTCGTCCGAGATATTGCAACGACACCATTGGTAGGGGCACTGAAAACCAGCATCAGTTTTGTTGATTCCGTCACCGAGATGCTAGGCGTGTTGTTGGCCGGTGGTAAACTGGTTGTGTTCAGTGATCATGAAGTGAAAGATCTCGACCGTTTCAGGGATGGTTTACGCCGCTTTGGGGTTAATTATCTGGTGGTAGTACCTTCGCTGTTAAATCATTTAATTCAAGGTCATAGCGATGAATTGAAATCCATTAGAACGTTGGTTTGCAGCGGAGAACGGCTGGATCCTGAACTGGCTCGACAAGTTGTGACGGATTCCCCTTGGCTCCGTCTGTTAAATTTCTATGGTTCATCCGAAATCAATGGTGATGCCACCTGGTATGAATACCCTGCTCAGACAGAAATACCGGAAGCATCAGTCATAGGCCGTCCCATCGGCAATACCCAAATTTATATTCTCGATCCTATTGGGCAACCTGTCCCGCTAGGCGTAGTCGGCGAAATTTATATCGGCGGTGCTGGTGTGGCTCGCGGTTATCTCAATCGGCCCGAATTAACAGCTGAACGTTTCCTTCATGATCCATATAGTGATAAGCCGGATGCACGTATGTACCGTACTGGAGATTTGGCTCGTTATCGTCCGGACGGCAATCTGGAATTTCTCGGTCGTAATGATCAGCAGGTGAAAATTCGAGGCTTCCGTATTGAACCGGAGGAGATTGAAGCCAAGTTGATGGAATATCCTGCAGTGCATGGATCAGTAGTGTTGGTACTGAATGACGGGATGGAGAAACGGTTGGTGGCTTATGTGGTGGCGGACGTTGAAGAGGGGCTGGTTAACAGTTTGCACATCCACCTAAATTCGGTTCTGCCGGATTATATGGTGCCGACAGCGTTTGTGCGACTGGATCGCTTCCCGTTAACCGCTAACGGCAAACTGGATCGACAGGCATTGCCAGCACCGGATAGCGAAGCGTTTGCCCGTCAACGCTATGAGGCACCACAAGGGGCAACCGAAATCATGTTGGCGGCGATTTGGCATGAACTGCTGGGCATTGATCAAATCAGCCGGCATGACAATTTCTTTGCCCTAGGAGGACATTCACTATTAGCTGTGAGAATAATGAATCTTGCCGCGGAGCAGGGCTTGAGTTTCACGCTAAATACCCTGTTTCAGTTCCCTGTGTTGGCCGAATTGGCAGCAGAAATTGCCTCAGATCCTCTGCTTCAACCGCAAAATAACGCCATATCAGTACGGTCTGGTGGAACAGGGTTGCCACTATTTTTTGTTCCTAGTGGCATAGGGGATTATTCATATGTCTTCGGGCTGTCTCAACATATCTCATCGTGTTATCCGATTTATGCATTGCCATGGCCTTCTATCAATGAAAAACCGATATCAACAATAGAAGAATTAGCAACCAGAATGATTGTCTTAATGAAAGCTATTCAACCCACAGGCCCATATCGGATAGGGGGTTATTCTTCCGGCGGTATATTGGCCTATGCTATTGCCCAGCGACTTTTGAATACTGGTGAACGGGTTAATTACCTGGGGCTAATTGATTCACCTGCGCCTCATTATTTAGGAAAAGAAATTGTGCAACCCAAATATCATTTCCTTAGTGAACTCGCTCGACAGTTAGGAGGGGGGCATCCAGAAGAAATATTGGCGTTGTACCGGAGTGTTGAAGAGTTGAATTTGGTGCAATTTATTGAAGTTGCACAAGAATTAGCATTATATCCGGCAAATCTACATGCTGATGTAATTGCCAAACGTTGGGAGCAAATTGCACATTATGCGCAAATAGTTACAGATTATGAACCGACAGCATTGACAATAACATTGCATCAATTCTATGCAATTGAATCTAATCCTATTATTTCTTTTATGATGGAAGAAACATCCGAATCTGTAAACACAGATCCCTCGTTAGGTTGGGCACATATAATGTCTGATGCTTTACTTCAGTTGATTGCTGTTTCGGGTAATCATTTTAGTATGATGGAGAACCATGAGCATAAAATCGCTTTAGTTGAAGCTTTGAATAGAACTTTGTTAATCAGCAGTGATACAGAGCCAGTATGATATTAATTTAACCCGAATCCTGTTTAAGCCGTCACTGGGAAATATTTTTCTGAGTAGAAAACTTTCAGTGACGGTTTTTCCATTTAAGGTAGTAAGCAAGGTTCTGTCGAGAGTAAATCTTTGGTCACTATATGAACGCATCCCGTTTGCAAGACAAAAATCATGTTGACATCGACGGTAGGTTGCAGCCAATGCTGCGGGCCTCGATGTAATCCGCTGGCTGGCTCCTCATTCCTCCGACGAGCTTGACGCTCTGGCGACCATACAGGTTTAGCAAGTCACGGTCTTACCTGTCTTTGTCATCATGATTATTGCCTCAGCAATCTTTCTGCATTCAGCCTTGTCATTACATGTTGAGATTAATCGTAAGCGTCCGGTGATCTCACCTTGCTTTGTCAGATAAAAACAAAGTGGGATTTAGCTAAACGGGTTCTCAGGCCAGGGAAGAAGTTCATTCAACCGGTTGTTCGGCCAGGTGGGTAACCGGCGCAAGACATCACGTAACCAGACCCAGGGCTCATGACCATTCACGTTGGCCGTTTCCAGCAAACTCATCACCATGGCGGCTCACTGACCGGCGGCTAATGAGCCCGCAAACAGCCAATTTTTTCGCCCTACGGCCACACCCCGGATCGCATTTTCCGCCCGGTTGTTATCTATCGGCACCCGGCCATCATCCAGGTAGCACACCAGCGCCGTCCAGCGTTTCAATGTATAGCTTATCGCCTTGTGTAATCCCGAGTTGGGCGCAGTTTTGGCCTGACAGCTTTGCAGCCATGACCGGAACTCATCCAGCCAGGGACGGGCATAACGCTGCCGCCACTGACGCCGTTTATCCGGGGGGCGCAGCCGGATTTTTCTCTCCAGTTTGTACAGTTCCCGGATACCGTCCAGCGCCTGTTTTGCCCCCAGGCTTTGACTGGCCTGGTAATGGTCAAAAAACTTACGCCGGGCATGCAGGGCCTGGTAACCGGCATAACGCCGGACGATAAACGTCGCCGGGCGGTATTCCAGTCGTTCGGTGATTTCATCACGCAGGAAGCGCAAGGGATGACCACAATCAGGACAGTGCCCGGTATCCGGCTCGAACCGAACCGATTCACGGGGTAATGCCGCCGGCAACGGCTGACGTTTGGGGCGGGCCAGGGGAGGCTCTTCCTGGATATGCAGGCACGAGAGCTGGGTTTCCAGCACCGCAATATCTGTCTCTGCATCTTCCTCAAACTGACGGCGTTGGGGACCGGCCAGGAGGGTTTCGCTATGTGCACCGAACCGCCAGCGCCGGGCCTGTTTCAGGGCTGCCTCCAGCTGGTCAATGTAGTCGCGTTGTTGCTGAAGCAGCGCCAGGGCCCGTACCCGAAATTGCCCGGGGTCATCCAGCACCATTAAGTCAGGGGAATGTCATGGCGACAGTTTACCGGATAATTGGTTGTTATTATGGAATAAAACTGTGACTAAGGTTAAAAAATTAACTTTGCCAGCCGGACAGGTCATCTCCTTCAACCTGTTGCCAATGAATCCCGCGGATAAGCCAGTCAAACTGGGCGGGCGTCATCACCCAGCTGAGTTCCCCCTGTTTTAGCCAGACAAAATGGGCCCGGTGCAAACGGCGGGTGCACAACCAGACTCCATGGCGATCCCAGCGCAACACCTTGAGGCGGGAGCGGGCCTTGTTGCAAAAAACAAACGCCGCTGCTTCCTGCCAGCGCAGGTTTAACCGTTCAATATGCTGGGTCAGGGCATCAATTCCCCGGCGCATATCAACGGGTTCCCGCACCAGAAAAAGCTGTTCGGGCTTCAGCATCGGGTCAGTACCTGAATCACCTCCGGCAATAATGCCAGCGGGCAGGTGATGACATAGCCGTCGGGCGTCTGCAGGGTGACCGTGTGTGTGTCTGGGCGGGTTGGAGTGCAACGGGTAACAATGCCGACAAACCCGGGTTGGGATTTTGAGAGAGTTTTTGACTGTCGGCGATCCAGTCACGAAAAGAGGAAAAGTTCAGCTGATGCTGTTCACAATACTGTTTTCGGGTCAGGCCACTGTGCCGCCATTGGGTCACATGTTGCTGTTTTTGTTCCGGGGTGTATCGGTTACGGCGCATGATTGGGTCTCCAAATGAAAGATAAGAAGCCGTAGCGTGCAGGAGCCGGGTGGAAGGAACAAGGTGAGATCACCGGACGGTTACGACGGTTACGTTGGTACGGGTAAGCTTTGCTTTTTACAGACCTGAGCGATCTCTCGGTAAAGTGCCGCCAGACTGCATTTGTGCTTAGTACTACAGCCGTAATTGCTCTGTAATCCGATGATTTCCCCGGCGACGATAGTGACATTGTTGTGCCCGGTATTGATGCCGTCGTCGCCAGTCTGACCAATGTAAAATCTGCTCCAGTGTCCCTCCCGCTTTTTCCATCAGCTTTGACAGCAACTTACGGAGTTCCGCTACACTGAGAGGAACCCGGCCGGCGGGTGTTTTTTTCTCCTGTACCCGCAGGACAGCCAAGACTGCATGAGCCAGCAGTGCCAGGGTAATATGCCGGTGCCAACTCTGCCATCGCCGCACTTCGTAATGATCCACGGGTTCCGCCGAAGAACCCCCAAATCTGAGTACGTTACGTTGTAGCGAGGATTTTATAGACCGTAGAACGCGCTATTTTTAATTGTCTCGATATATTTGTTGCGCCGATACATTGCTGATGAAGGCGGCGAACTTGAGCTTTGTCTATTGTGGGTTTGCGGCCAAATTTAATCCCCTTCGCTTTGGCCTCCAAACGTCCCTCGTTAGTCCGTTCCAGTATTCTTTGACGTTCAGCCTGGGCCACCGCTGACAAAATGGTGACCACCATCTTACCCATTGTCCCTTCTGTGCTGATCCCATCATCCAGAAAGTGTATGGCTACCCCCATCTCATCGAATTCCTTGATCAGATGAATCATACCGGCGGTATCACGACGGTTCTGTCGCATTAACGACAAGAGTTTGAATAAAGGCGCATTGCTGATTATTTAGGCGACCCAATGATAAAACATGGCTGCGGGTGATAAGGTCTTTCCTTTCGGTTGAATATATTGACCTTTACGTCACATCGAAATGATTTCTATGCCCGCTAGCCGCGTTTGGGCTCGCCGAAAGGATTTAAACCCGAGCATCGAGCGTGTTCGACGTTTGATATTACGATGATCTTGCTCTATCAAATTATTGAGGTATTTGCTTTGTCGGATCGCAATAGTTTCCTCTTCGGGTTTACCTTGATGGTGTATGGCTTTGCGGAAGAAACGCAATGCAGCTGCCGTATCGCGTTTAGCGGTCAGTAGGAAGTCAATCGTTTGATCGGCGGTATCGACAGCGCGATACAAATATTTCCATTGCCCTTTGACTTTTATGTCAGTTTCATCCATACGCCATCGACGCCCCACAGGACGTTTATGCCGACGAAAGGCCTTATCCAATAGCGGCACTAATTGAGTAACCCAACGGTGCAACGTTGAATGATCAACGTTAATACCGCGTTTAGCCATCATTTCTTCGAGGTTGCGTAAACTCAAGGCATAAGCTAAATACCAGAGAATACACTGAGCCATAATATCAGTCGGATAATGGAGACGTTGGAAGGTTTTTTGAATTAAAGACATGATGAGACCAGCGGATATCTTAGCTAACTTTGCCTTAATGCGACAGAACCGGTTTTTAGCCCGTTGCCGGGCTTCACGATAAATTTCTTGTAACTCCGCCTCCTGGATCTCGGGCAAGGACTGAACAAAAGCCGTGCGCGCCTGACGAATAATATCAAAAACAGACTGATAGCCAGCACGATTTAGCAACGCCGCAGAGGCACCTGAAAACAGGGGAGTTTCCGACATGATTGTTATCCTTGTAATTTAAGGGGAGGAATATAGACGTAAAAATCACTTGACTGGCACGCCAATAACATGGCGGGCACATAAAAAAACACAGGCGACTTTATTTTATTTAATGTTTGGTATGGTCGGCACTTTTTGTTGTTAATGAAGAAATAAATATTGTTATTATAATATAATTACATAGTGTAGTCATGAAATATTTTGTGCCATAATCAAGATATATTCCATAAATAAAATTGCTTGGCAATGAACGCACTCTCACACCGCCGTCATGATATTTCAAATCCTATATGGGACTTACTTGAGCCACATTTACCGGGGCGTAAAGGGGCATGGGGGCGGGAAGCTCAGGATAATCGAGTTTATCAATGCAGTATTTTGGATCTTACGGACAGGTTCCCCTTGGCGAGATTTACCGCCTGATTATGGGGGCTGGAAAAATACTCACCGCCGTTTTGCCGGTGGCGAGATAAAGGGGTATGGGAAGCCCTACTTGAACAACTGATAGCTGAACCGGATTTCGAATGGTTGATGATTGATGCCAGCCATATCAAAGTTCACCCTCATGTGGCCGGCACTAAAGGGGGCTCAATACCAAGATACATTTGGCCGTGGATGCGCATGGTATGCCGGTCAGAGTACTTATTACAAGCGGTACCCCAGCAGATTGCTCGCAAGTTGAAGTCTTAATGGCAGGAAGGGAAGCCAGGTCGGGGGTATGATAGTGACACAATCGTTGAACAAGCGGTACGGCAAGGCATGAAAGGTACAAATTCCTTGTCGAAAAAATCGTAAGATAAAGCGGGAATATGATCATGAACTCTATCGTCTCCGGCATTGAGTTGAGAATGCATTCCTTCACCTTAAACGCTGGCGTGGTATAGCAACGCGATATGTGAAAAATAGTACTTCATTTCTTGCCGCAGTTCAGATCCGTTGTCTCGCGCTTTGGTTGAACATTTCATGACGACATTATGCAATCTCCATTGTTATGAGTATGAAGTTTTTCTTTTACGACAGCTTTGTAGTATTGTTCAAAAAATGCACTTAGCGTACGTTTCCGTCCGGTTGGGCTTCAGACCCCTTAGAGGCACCTTCATTTTTTCTTCGATCAACTAAATTCCTGATACCATCCAGGTTTTTTTGTTTTAACCCATAAAAGTGGGCTGTTTCGATTTTCGAACGTAGACCATAACAAACCCACTTATTAAAAACTGAAATAAACATCACTGTGAATCAGTCTATTACACAGACCACTGCATTATTCATAAATATGAGAATATATTGATATTTATCAAAAAACACCTATAAAAGACACAATTAGCTGATATTTAGCCCACAACAACAGTCTGTTTGTGGTCTATTCCATATTAAAATCCCCAAAAAACATAAGATATAAAATATAACATCATGATTTACATTAAAATTCATGCAAAATATAATTTTGCGAAGGGTGTGAAGCTTATTCTTCAGAAGAGCACTATTTTACTATCGTGATCAGTGAGGCTTGAAATTAAAACCTTGAATCTTTTACATGCGGATATTTTTCATTATTTTACTTCTGTTATTGCATAGTAAGGTTTATGCAATGGATTGTTATGATATGGCGGGGAAAGATTATCATATAGATCCTGATTTATTACGCGCCATTTCTTTTCGTGAATCATCCTTTAAACCGGATGCCATCAACATATCAAACAACGAACGTTATGCGATAGGGTTAATGCAAATACACTTACAAAACTTTAATGAATTAAACCAGTATGGTATTACTGCCCATCAACTACGTTCTGATCCTTGTTTAAATATTTATACAGAGGCGTATTATCTGACAAAATTTATAAAACTAACAGGGAACATTTGGGAGGGTGTTGGCGCGTATAATGCAGGCACCTCACAAAAACCAGAACAACAGAAGAAACGTAGAAAAATATGCCATTGAAGTCTATCAAATTTATCTCGTAATGAAATATTACTCAAATAAAAATAACTCAAGCTCATTATTTTTATTTCATACTTTTCTTTTACTAAGTTACCATCATTTACACAGCTCAAGAAAGATAACATCAAAATCTGTTCTTTTTCTTTTTTATTTTCCGTTAAAAATCCATTTCCATTAATATTATATTGGTATCGCTCTGAATCCCGTAATGACCAACACTACAATTTAATCCAAGCTGATAAACTTTTCCTTTTCTATAATTTTCAACCGTTAAAATTGAAGTATCAAAATCATAATGTGTTCATCCAGTAATCTACTGA
This sequence comes from Xenorhabdus vietnamensis, assembly GCF_002127535.1. Lineage (GTDB taxonomy): Bacteria > Pseudomonadota > Gammaproteobacteria > Enterobacterales > Enterobacteriaceae > Xenorhabdus > Xenorhabdus vietnamensis. Next base: position 254 of record NZ_MUBJ01000033.1, on the reverse strand, counting down.
TTGCAAACTGAATGGCTGAATCACTATACTCACGCGATACCGAAATATATTTACCCCCTCCGAATACCTGGTCATGACGTCAATTTATTGAATCTTGTATCGTATGCCTATTTGGAGAAGAGTCAGATGGCAAAGATTGATGTAACCTGCCCATCTTGTTGTGCAATTAAAGGAATTCATCGTAATGGGCGATCTCGTTCTGGTCATCAACGTTACCTTTGCCAATCCTGCCGTCACTCTTGGCAACTTGAATT
>NZ_MUBJ01000032.1:4964-24273 GCF_002127535.1 Xenorhabdus vietnamensis | reverse complement strand
ACGCTGGCTCAGCTGCTCACTGACTGGTCCGTCTGCCGGATCTAACGTCAGTTCAGTGATCGATAATGGGGCCTGACGCCAGACCACCTGCGCCGGCACAGACAACCCCTGCCAGATAAAGGCAGTCCGCAGGATATCGTGGCGATTGATTACTTGCTGCATGCCCGACAAATACCGCTCCAGCAAGGCCCGGTCCGCAAAAATCATCTGGCTGGTCAACAGGTACGGATCGCCCTCGTTTGCCAGCAAATGGTGGAATAAGATCCCGTCCTGCAAGGGCGACAGGGCATAAATGTCCTGAATATTGCTTATCCCGCCCGGCATTTGCCCGACAATACGATCAATATCTGCCTGCGTCAGGTCTATCAGCGGCAACATGGCCGGAGTGAGAACCGTCGTTTCGGGGGTAATGACATTGGCGGGGACTTCCACGGCCTGGTGTTGTCCTAACGTTTGCGCCAGATCTGACAGCATTGGCGTCTGAAATAGATCGCGCACTGCCAGCGTCCGTTTTGATTGATGCAACCGTTCAATCATCCGCACCGCCAGCAGGGAATGCCCGCCCAGCATAAAGAAATTGTCATGTCGGCTGACTTGCTCAAGACCCAGCAATTCCCCCCAAATCGCCGCCAACACCGTTTCATTTTCCCCTTGCGGCGCCTCATAACGTTGGCGAGCCAACGCTTCGCTGCCCGGTGCCGGCAGTGCACGCCGATCCAGTTTGCCATTCGGGGTTAACGGGAAGGCATCCAGACGCACAAACGCCGCCGGCACCATATACTCCGGCAGAGCCGCACTCAGGTGCTCACGCAGGCTATTCGCCAGCCCTGCTTCTGCGTCCGCCACCATATAAGCCACCAGCCGTTTGTTTGCGCCCTCCCCCCAAACCAACACCGCAGATTCGCGAACCGCCGGGTGCTCTGCCAACCGGGCTTCAATTTCCCCCGGCTCAATGCGGAAACCACGAATTTTCACCTGCTGGTCATTGCGCCCCAGAAATTCCAGATTGCCGTCCGGCCGGTAGCGCGCCAAATCGCCGGTGCGGTACATCCGCGCACCCGGTTTAACACTGAACGGGTCGGTCAGAAAGCGCTCCGCGGTCAGTTCAGGCCGGTTCAGATAGCCCTTGGCGACCCCGTCTCCGCCAATATACATTTCACCGACAGCCCCCAGCGGCACCGGTTGACCGTTCGCATCCAGCAGATAAACTTTCGTATTGGCGATGGGGCGGCCAATCAGAATAGAGGTCACTTCCTGCTCTAATGCCTGAATACAGTAAGTGGTTGTAAACGTCGTCCCTTCTGTCGGACCATAGCCATTTAATAGCTGTTGTGGCGGATGGGTGTTCAGTACCTCACGGATAACATGTGGATCAAGGGTATCTCCCCCGACAATCAGGCATTTTATTTGCGGCAGGATTGGGGATAACTCTGCGGCCAGTCGGTTAAACAACCCGACGGTCAGCCACATCACCGTCACACGGTGAACCTGTAAAGCCTGGATTAACGCCGTCGGAGTCAATAAAGTATGATGGTCGATAACCACTAATGCCCCACCGTTAAGTAACGGTGCCCAGACTTCAAAGGTGCTGGCATCAAACGCCGGATTCGCCGTAAAGGCCACCCGGTCATCCGGTTCAATTTGAGCATAATTATTATTGATGACCAGCCGGGTCACTGCACGATGCGGCACCAGTACCCCTTTTGGCGTGCCGGTGGAGCCGGAGGTATACATGATATACGCTGACTCAGTGCTGGAACGTGGCAAATCAGGATTACGACAATCTTGCCCACGGTTTGTCTTTTCCTCATCCGAGAGACGCAATAATGGCACAGTCAGGTTAGCCGGGATATCCTCCCGTATATCTGTAAGCAGCAACCGGGCAGTACAATCCTGTATCATCCAGTGTTTTCGCCCATCCGGCATACCCGGATCAATCGGCACATAAACTGCGCCAGCTTTGAGTACCGCCAGTTGGGCGACCACCAGCGCCACCGAACGCGACAGTAACAGCACCACATGCTCACCGAGACAAACACCTTGCTGCATTAGCTGATGAGCCAACCCGTTAGCACGGGCATTGAGTTCGGCATAACTGAGAGTTTGGTCTTCATACACCAAGGCAATCGCTTCTGGGGTCTTTGCTGCCTGCTGTTCGAACAACTGATGGATGCAAGAGGTTTCAGGATACGGTGTTTCTGTCGTATTCCAGGTTTCCAAAAGTAATATCCGTTCCGTCTCAGAAAGCAAATTAAGCTGCCCGATGGGGATTTTTTCATTTTCTCTTTCTGATGATAGTAGCTGCTGTAAATGTTCACTCATCCGCCGGATCACTGCCGGATCCAGACGATTTTCATCATAAATCCAACGGAAATTGCCCTGCGTATTTATCTGAAATGTCAGTAATTCACCCGACCTTTCTTGATTATATAACTGATTATCCTGCACGACAGAGACAGCTATCGGCCATGGATAGCGCGTTCTTAATTCTGGGATAGCGGACAGGGCAGGAAAACGCGAAAAGAGGTCACGACTGTATGTGCCGTGCTGTGCCAGCAGGGTCAGTTCATTTTCAACAGAGTCAGCAACTTCAGGCCACGGTTTATCAAATTCGACTTCAATGGTCATGGGTACCACCGAGGCCATATGTGATAACTCATCTTTTGCTTCCACACGCCAACCAATCTGGAATTCCTCTTGCTGGGTTAACCGAGCCAGATAGATAACGAATGCCTGTAATAACGTTCTCCATAATACTTCTTGACTTTTTTGGGGAAAGGCGGATTGCCAGGGACTGATTACCCAGCGGGATTCTGCTGTCTTATGGGGGATATCGAAAGGCAAATGGGCGGGTTGCCAATCGGTAAAACGCTTACACCAGAAGGGTTCATCAGGGGCGAGCTTTTCAAGTGTGTTCTTAATATTCTGCGCCTGTTTTGGTGAAAGCAAAGGTAGCTGTTCACCTAGTTGCAATTCTGATATGTCTGCCAGCGAGTTGGCAGACAACAACTGGCCTTCCAGCGTGGAAAATCCCCCGATCCGGACATCCTTACTGCCCGTCGCCACCTGCCAACCCTCTTCATCCACACGGATCAACGTCCCCAGTTTTGCTCCAGAGCAGATGTCCAGCTGCTGAAGCCAGGATATTTGTACTGTATCCTGCTTTAGCAACAGTTTTGTGCAACCCAATAGATTAGTCTCATTCTTGCCAAAATCTAATGCACGTACTAAAGCCGACAATACCTCTTCCGGCTGTTCCCAACATAAGTATCCCCCCGCCTCCGGGCGATGCGACAGTGCATAAAAACGCCGTTGCGAAAGGTCTTGTGGATAAGTGATCAATGTGCCGTGGCTCAGCGCTTTTAAGAGTTCATTAAGCCCTTGCTGAGCCGCCTGATGACATTTTAAATTCAATAAGTAAGCCGTATCCTGCTCTTCAATTGAGACTGGCCATTGCATCGCAATGCTTCCGGTATTCACAGCGCCTTCAATACAGTGCCAGGAAATGGCATACGATGTTTCCCTCGCTAACAGCGCCCAGGACGTTGCATAACTGCCGGCATAACGCGGCAAAGGACTGTCATGATAATGAAAAGCACCACCCCGGATTTGTTTAATTAATGAGGCGGGCAAAATGAGGGGGTTGACGATGGAGAAAAGCCAGTCAACAGGCTGTAACTGGATGTGTTCTTGTAATTCCTCCACCGAATTAACCCAATCAATCTCCTGCTGTTCAGCCCATGTTTGCAAAACACTATCAGTAGATAACACTGCTTGTATAATATGTCCGGCTGATTGAATTTGTTCAGCACAGGACACCGCAAGGGATGTCCCTCCTACTACAACGCACTTTCGTGATGGAATTGATGTCTCATCTGTACGATGTGGGGTATTTTCATCTAACTTCTGAGAAAGTACTTCGCCTTTAAACATATTTCCCTTTGTAGCAATGTTACCTTTCATTTATTACCTCAATAAACTTGTTAGTTATTTGAAAACTGTTAGTCTTATAATTCAGGTCGGGATTTCACTTTGTAGAAAGAAAACTCATTACATTAATATTGATAATTTCGCACATTCAATACAATGTTATTGATAGGTTTAACTATCTGTTTTATACCCTTCTTCTTTTAAGTTGCAGTTTTGTTGGTTGCGCTCAGTCACATAGTTATCTATGCTCCCGGTGATTCATTCCCTTGCCGTCTCGCCACATCTTGAAATCTATTGGGTATATACATTTCTTACACGCAAAGAGGATAGTTTTTACGTGAAAAGCCATTTTAAAAACATGAGATTTCACCCTGTCTTATAGTCACCACAAATATTTATTCTTACTATTTACTTAATAATATGAGAGTGTAATTAATACATAAGATATTAATGAAAATATTTAGACAAGACCTCCTGTCAGTTTCTAAATCACATAATTTCTCATTAATAGACAGCAACATCACAATAGCTCTTATGAAGATGGAATAAATAACCACAGCAATAAATCAAAATAAGACATTCTACACTCACATATATTTTTAAATTGACTTCATTTATTTTTATTACCACTTAATATTATTTGTAATTTCTTATAAAAAGTACTTTCAATCAATTAATATAAATCAATGTTATATTTAACCAAATTAATCATATAAGGAAATAGTTATTTTAATCTAATGGATAATGTTTTTTTAAGTTACTGAATCAGAAAAGCTTAGGTCACGTATTCAAGGTGTTATTCAATCTTAATTTCAGGATTTCTTTAAATAAAAGCACCGATGGCTTTGCATCGAAAATAAAGAGCACATACAAATAACAACACATTGTTCACGTGACTGATTTTTTAAACTGAACTAACCACTGATACTAAATGAAATAACTTTAATTTATCAAAATATTTTTTGACAAACATCATAACAATATAGTAATACAAAATTAATTGTTGTAAATTTAGTTCAACCCTATATTGTCTCATATTTTAAGATTACCACGCTATTTAAAATAATATACATATCATTCACTATTTGAGTGCCATAACTTTATTTATAACAAACCAATATGGGATTCGATGGATTAATACAAGTGCAATAGGAGGATTTTTTAGAAGTTGAGTCGCACATTGAAAGATGCGTTATAAATTATATCTTATTGGCGATATTTTTATCAAAAACACTAAAATCACCTTATGATCTAGATCATAAAATAATGCTGAAACCACCAAATCAAATATATTAAATACATTAAACAAAAACCTGAAAAAATTGCATTTATTAATTAAATGCATTATTTTATATTTTTATTTATTATCTGACCATTTGCCCTAATAAACAAATTAATTAGTCAACAAACTCAACAATAATAACATGGGATAAAAAATAGACATGATGCATAATCACAACCTCACATTAGAGAATTATCTTAATTCATCTCATACAGTATCGCTTAATTTTACCCAAGCACGACCATTCAATTTAGTTACACACTGATTTAGTGGATGACAAATGAACAATTCAACAATAAAACAGATTTTATTCACACTTTTATACCGTTCACGCTGGATACTTGTCATCGCTACCTCTGCCAGTATTGCCAATGGCATGTTCAGTGTTTCATTGGTCACATTGCTCAACAAGGCATTGATAACCTCCAGCGATAACTATTCCTCACTCGCTTGGTACTTCAGTATTCTGGTTATATTGGCGATAGCCTGCCGCATACTCGGTGACGTGCTTTTCACTAAATTGAGCCAGAATACGATGGCGAAGATGCGAGAAATCATCTCAGAACGCATTGCCTGTGCATCCTTCCGTCAGATAGAGGTGCTTGGTACTTCCCGTGGTCAATCCGTCATTACCGATGATACAACTAATGTGTCAATGCTGTTCTTGATTTTGCCTAATATTTTAATGCAAGGTTCAATTGTACTAGGTTGCTTAGGTTATCTGGCTTGGTTGTCCTGGTCCGTGTTCTTCTTAGCATTGACCGTAATCGTCGTGGGCTCACTTGGCTATAGTCTTGGCATAGGTAGAGCAATTACCTCATTTAATATAGCAGGTAAAGCACAAGATCGCTTATTTAACCATTTCAATGCATTATTCTCTGGGGCAAAAGAATTAAGATTACATTCTTTACGCGCTCAAACTTTCTTCACTCATTCACTCAGCAGTGAAATTGATAACGTACGTCAGAATCGTACCCGAGCATTCAGTGTTTACGCCTTCGGCACTAGTTGGATCCTCTTCTTATTTTATATATTTCTAGGCGCGGTGATATTTTCCTCGGCTGTGATACCCGGTATCGAAACAACGACTGTAGCAAGTTATTTAATTATCTTTCTATTTATGCTGATGCCATTAGATGGAGTGCTGAATAGTATCCCAACACTGGATGCAGCTCGTGTATCACTGAATCGCATCGGAACTGTGTTTACTGAGCTGGATGAGCAAGAATACACGATGCAACAAACCTCTATTAGCGAATTCGGTGAAATTAACTCTCTATCTCTGTCTAACCTTACCCACAGTTATTATCAAGAAAGAGAAGATGAAATATTCCGACTCGGTCCGCTTGATATGGAACTCAAAAGGGGAGAAATCACCTTTCTAATAGGTGGTAATGGTAGTGGTAAAACAACACTCGCCAAGCTGTTAGTCGGTCTCTATGCTCCGGAAAGTGGCACAATTTCTGTTGATGGACATACTATCACTGATAGCAACAGAGCAAACTATCGTCAATTATTCTCAGCGATCTTTTCCGATTTCCATCTCTTCGAATCACTGGTGGGCCTGAATAATGCGGATTCTACATTGGATGCACGTGCTAATGAATTACTCTCTAAACTTCATTTAGAGCATAAAGTAAAAGTTGAGAATGGTTGTTTCTCAACTCGCGATTTGTCTTTAGGGCAAAGGAAACGCCTCGCCCTAGTGGTCGCTTATTTGGAAGACCGCCCATTCTATCTGTTCGATGAATGGGCGGCAGATCAGGATCCTCTGTTTAAGAAAGTGTTTTATCAAGAACTACTGCCTGAATTAGCAGCACGTGGTAAAGCAATACTGGCAATCACACATGATGATCGTTTTTTCCACTTGGCTGACCACTGTATCAAACTGGAGAATGGTCGGTTTCTTGCCAAGCATGACTGAGTGGTAATATTCACAATTAACTTGATCAGGGAAACTCAAGAGAGCATAAATCTATGATCACCCCAGTTTTTGCAACACTAATTTTGATGAACTTTAGGCTTGCGTAAATCTATCCGGCGTCAATATGGGTAAAAATGCCCGCGCCCCTCATACGTGTTTGCGACAATGGATGAAAACGAGTTTGGCATGGCGATGTACGCCGATGATATTGAAGCAGCCTATTTAGCACCGTCACGGCTTGATGCGTTAATGAATATTGATTTTTTATCGGGAGCAGACCAAGACGAGATTGCCGTTATTCCGGTCATTAAGAACCTATTATTTGTATTAGGGCAGTGTCGTGTCAACAGCGGCAAGTTAGCAAAAGTGGTGTTGCCGGTTATTTAGGCAGCCAGCAAATAGAATTGTTCCGCGGGTGATAATCTATCACTTTGTGGATGTTGATATTGCCCCTTGCGTATCATCGATGCCGGCCAGGAGCGTCTGTGCCCGGCGAAACGATTTGAACCCCAGCATCTGTCGTATCCGACGTTTGATATTACGGTGATCTTGCTCAACCAGGTTATTCAGATACTTGCTTTGCCTGATGGTGATGTTTTCCTCTTCAGGTTTGTCGGCATTGAGCGTGGCCAGAGCCACAGTATTGGCGCCGCTTTTATCGATCGTCACCATTTCAGGTTCGCCGTGGTGACGGATGGTCTTGCGAAAGAAACGCAACGCGGCGGCGGCATCCCGTTTGGCGGTTAGCAGAAAGTCGATGGTCTGCCCCGTGCTGTCGACGGCCCGGTACAGGTATTTCCACTGGCCTTTGACTTTGATGTAGGTTTCGTCCATTCGCCAGCGGCGGCCTACCGACCGGTTATGCCGGCGAAAGGCCTTATCCAGTAATGGCACCAGACGGATGAGCCAACGGTGAAGCGTGGAATGATCAACGATAACACCACGCTCAGCCATCATTTCCTCGAGATTGCGCAGACTCAGGGCATAGGCCAGGTACCACCGAACACACTGAGCGATAACATCGGTGGGATAATGCAGGCGCCGGAAGGCTTTTCGGATCAATGACATGGTCAGGTAACACCATAAAAAAAACAGCATATTACCCGACGATGCCTTAATGCGACAGAACCCGCTTTCCTGCTGGAATTTGGCATCAGCATGCCGAAAGGAATTGCTATCATAAAAAGCCTTTCAGCTGTTCTGGCCGAACACGAGCTGCCTCCTTATTTAGCGCAATTATTATTGCGGTTACAGGCTCATTATCACTATTTAGTGGAACAGATAACAGAGATTGAAACTGCGTTGATGCAGGAAGTCATGCAGGATGACACGGGACAACGGCTCATGACTATGCCTGGCATTGGTCCTATTACGGCGAGTGCACTGTCGTCACAATTGGGTGATGGAAAGCAATATGCCCGAAGTCGGGATTTTGCAGCCTCAACAGGCCTGGTTCCCCGACAGTACAGCACTGGAGGCAAGACGACCTTGCTGGGTATAAGCAAGCGAGGAGATAAAAAACTTCGACAACTGTTAGTGCTCTGTGCCCGTTCATTTCTGCAATCTCTGGAATATCGGTCAGGGAAATTAGCTGCATGGGTTAAAAAACAACTTGAACGAAAACATACCAATGTAGTGGTTTGCGCATTGGCTAATAAACTTGCCAGGATAGCTTGGGCAATCACGACACAGCATACCGTATTTGAAGCTTAATTTTGGCTCATTGACATTGAATTTAACTGCTCCCATCTAATTTTGCGAAGACTGATAATTGATGACACAAGTGGCCTATCGGCCTGATGAAAACCTTATTGGCAAAATGGCTCATTGAAGTCGACTGGATTTTTAGGTACATCAGGTGCGGAATTCATTGAGGCGCAGGCAATTTTGCCTACTTTGACGCCGGATAGATTTACGCAAACCCTAAATTCATCAAAATTAGTGTTGCAAAAACGAGGGGAACCATAGAATTTTTATGCTCTATTTTCTGCTCACCGTGATGCGGCAGCCGCCCTGCGTTTTTTCCGTAAAGCAATACGCCAGCACGGCAGACCCGCCGTTGTTACCTTCGATAAAAACGGGGCCAATACCGCCGCGCTCACCCTACTCAATGCAGGGAAACCACCACAGGAGCTGATCGAAATCCGGCAAAACAAATACCTGAATAATCTGATAGAACAAGACCACCGAAACATCAAACGATGGGTGCGAGCGATGCTGGGGTTCGGCTCGTTCAGAAGAGCCTAGACCCTGCTGACAGGAATTGAATTGGTGCACATGATACGAAAAGGGCAGTTTCAACATCCACAAGGGCAAGGATTGTCATCGGCACAACAATGCTATCTGCTAGCAGACTAAAAAATCAGCAAACCGACTTTCTGATAACTTTCAACCCTTAATGCAACACAACCAATTTTATGTTCTCACGGTTTTTGTTTGCAAGCCATTTACACTTACCCGCCCTGAAAAGCGGGTAAGAAAATAACCAGAAGAAAAGAAATATTATTGCAGAGAAAGCAGTTCTTCACGGCTCAGGCCGGTAATTTCCATGACCAATTCAATGCTGTCACCACGTTTTAAAAGGGTACGGGCAATATTTATTGATGCCTGTTTTTCACCTTGCTGAATACCTTCTTCCCTGCCTTTTTGTATACCTTGCAACATCCCCTGTTGAATACCTTCTTCCCGACCTTTTTCCTGCAATCGTTGTGCAATACTCATGATGACCTCCTGATGACTCTCTGCCTGTTCTATTAATTGCTGGATCACCTGTTCAAAATGTGGCGAATCCATCGTAACAAACAGGTAGTTCAGAATAGTAACAACATCGTTGTCACTATTATAGTTATGTTTGAGGGCATGAGCTAATAGTGTCGTCACCGTTTTAAAACCCTCACGCAAATTCTTATGCTTCATCGCCAGCTCCATCACGGCGATTTTTCGATGGTTTACTAGCTCATCATCATCAATGACGGTCACATCAACTAACGGAAACGGGTTAAAGTACATTTCCTCCGCCAGTTTAGGCAATGAGAAGCATTGCGTCCAGACCTGTTGGAACGGATACGGACTAATATCGCCATGATAAAACAAAACAGGGACAACCAGCGGCAATTCCTTATTTCCCTGCTGCAAATGCTGATTCATCGCCATAAACGCGTAGTGCATCATTCGCCATGCCATCATCTTATCAGGAGTTGATTGGTGTTCAACCAGCACATAAATATAACCGTCACCCTGTTGGGTTTTCACCGAATAGAGTACATCGGACATCCTCGAACGTAACTGACTGTCAACGAATGAAGAATTCGTCAGTCTTAATGTATTAAAGTCACACAGCTTCTTGATTTTTTCCGGCAGATGAATGTCAAAAAAATCGCGGGCATTCTCGATCCGAGCCATGAACCCTTTGAATGCGGCATCATGAGGTGTGGGGATTGCTTTTTTATTCTTCATTTTTTCTTATCAGGATTGTTCTGTCCTTGGTTATATGACTTAACACTGTACACTTTCAGTAAATAGCCGCTGTCTTTTTTTCGAAAGCTGCATTTAAATACGCCTGCATATTTTCTTCATCGTCCATTTTACCATTTATTTTAGTTGATAAATTAAGTAACCTCAGCTTCGTTTAAAAATAGCAATATCATTATCCCGTAAATTCAAGCTCGGTTTTTTAGGTTGGAATGTATAAGCAATGAGACCCACGGCGATTTCCAGCAGAAAACGGGCTTGTTGCAAATAATCAGAATGAATAATTTTACTCAGAGATGGATGACGTGATTAAGCTAAAATGGTCTCGACATTGAATACTGATTGATAAAGACAGATACTGTGTTTCCTGTCAAACACAATGTAAGCTTTGATCGAAGCTTTTTCCTGTTTTAAGAACTCCAAACGCAACGTGGATGAGTTTGCGCATCATTGCTCCGATGATTAACTTTGGCGCCTTTCCGGCCGCGGTAAGCCGGGAATAAAAATGCTTCCCCCACGCCGTTCTAAAAAGTGTTGTCATTGCTGGCATATAAAGGGATTTGCGTAAAGATGCATGCCCCGTTTTGGATAATCGCGGTCGCCCCTTCACACTGCTGCCAGATTCATTCAGTCGGGGATCAACACCCGCATAGGCAGCTGCCTGCCGCGCATTGACAAAACGACCAGGATGAATATCAAAAGACAACAAGACAGCCGCAGTTTGCACCCCCAGCCCAGGGATGCTTTCCAGCAGTTTTTTCTTCTGTTTCATCTCTGCATTTCCGTTAATCAGAAGCAGAATGTCGCCTTGCAATATCTCGATTTCATGATTAAGCCAGGCGATATGGTCTGTAATGCTTTTAGTGACATTCTCTTTCGCTACATGGAGGCGGTTGCTCTCCTGCGTTCGCATCTTTTGCAAAGATTCCAGTCTTAATACCAGAGCCCGTAGCCCCTGTTCCGAAGCAGAAGGCGCCATCCATGCTGCCGGTTTCCGTTCGAAACAAAAATCACTGATCACTCTGGCATCTCCCCGATCGGTCTTGCTTCTGACCAGTAAAGACAGGCTGAATGCTTTGATTTGCGCAGGATTAATAACGCTGACGGTCAAACCTTTATCTGCCAGATACTCAGCAAACGCTTCCCAGTAAATCCCCGTCGCTTCCATACAAATATGGACATGATTGAAACCATGATGAGCCAGCCAGTTGATAAAAGTGTTAAATCCTTCAGATTCATTTTTGAATACTTTATCTTTATACTTCCCATTATTCAGGCGAATTGCGCAATCAAACTTGCTTTTAGCGATATCAATACCACAATAATAAACCTGTTCCATAAAGCTCCTCCGGTTATCAACCTTGTTAATGCGGGCTACCCGTACAGCAGGTGCAGAGATACTGTTCGATATGCTGAGGATGAATGGCTGCTGCAAAATCTGTCTTACTGGCTCGTGGCCAAAGTTGCTCCTGTCATCCAGCCATCCGGTACTACACCATGCAACGATTTTAAAAGCAAACCGAGCATACAAGATCGCTCCCGTACCCAAACTTCGGGTTCATCGCGGTGTAACCAATCATCAAATGGTCCTTTGTTAAGTCTTCTCAGCGTTTCAAATCCTTGGATCGTTGACCATGCCCGGTTAGGCCGTTTACCCCCCCGTCGCCTTTATCCGCTTTTTGATTGGCCCATGATCGGACTCAATGCGATGGTTCAGGCATTTGATTTGCCGTTGTTTCACACCCTCACGTAGCTTACCCTCCTTGATTAAACGGGCGATAGCATAACCGTAGGAGGAATGCTTATCGGTATTTAACGTTTTCGGTTGCCGTTCGGCGGGGTAAGGTTTTAACACCTGTTTGAGAAATTGATAAGCCGCACTGCGATTGCGTTTGGGGGAGAAATAGACATCCAACGTGGTGCCGTGTTTATCGATAGCACGGTAGAGATAAAACCATTTTCCGTTGACTTTGATATAAGTTTCATCCAGTTGCCATGATGAAATGGTGCGGATGAATTGATAGGGTTTCAATTTTTTACGGAGGATCGGGGCATATTCGACAAACCCGCGGTAAATGGTGGAGCGATGAACCGAAATTCCCCGCTCGGCCAACATATCGCTGACGTTGGCATAACTCAGGGGCGTTGAGCCATACCATCTCAGGTACCAAAGAATAAGTGTGGGAGCAAAATGTTTCTATTTGAAGTCGTTAGTTGCCATTTGGGTTCACTGAAGAAGATATGAATAACCTCCGTGTTCCTTACTAAGCCAATTTTTGCAATAATTGAGTCATATCAGGGTGTCCAGGGCGAGGTTAGAGCTGTATGTATTTACTGTCTGTAATATGATGAATACATAGATGAAACAAATAAAAAACTCAAAGAGGACAGTAAAATTTCTAATAAAATGGAACTTATGGCTCGTTTTATTATTAACGTCACCATAGAAAAAATTGATACTAAAATGTCCATATCGCTTTTGATGCAAGGCCTACGTTCTGTTTGGTCACCCCCATTTGTGCCGCAACATCTATCTGACGCTCGCCTTTGACGAATACGGAATAGCCAATTTCTGTAGTAGAATCAGAAAATCTCGCCTTAATAGCGGGTAAAATCCGCTCCCACTCATCTTGTGTTATTTGTCGTTTCTGAGCCATTTTCATTTATTATCCAAATGAGGTAACTATTTAGTTATAAAATGATATGGCAAGGATCAACTCTGGTCAATTCGAGTCAACAATGTAGTCTCACCCTCCATTCAACAATGTTCTCCGATATTAAGCATCGTTTGGTATCCGGCAGGACAGAGACACCCAGTGGCTCTGCGGCGCTTATCGCCCGGCATTTTGGGCGATAAGCGTAGTCCTGGCGACATTTTGCCCCGCGTTTTGGGGAAAATGCCTTTGGTGCTCCATTAAGACGCGGTTTTTGGTGCCGAGTGTAACATCTTCATATTCGGGTGCTTTCCGGCAAGCAGTAGCAAATAATTATATTCTTCTATCCTTAATTTGATATCCGCAATGGTTGCCAGCTCTTTTTCTTTTACCTGCCAAGCCGCCACAGTATACTCCGTGAGATGCGCTATATCACTCTGCGTTAGCTGTAAGGTATTTCTGAGCGCCTCAATAGGCAGTTCTTCCGGCATCTCTTTAATCAGATCCGTTATTTCAAACGGTTCTTCTAACCGATAATAAGGGTGCAGGTCGGAGATTAATAACAGCAAATGGTATTCAGCCGCTGTTAACGTCTTGGAATGGTATTGCGTTAAATCTTTCCCGACGCCTCTTATCATTTTCATGCCGGGATGTTCTTCGGTAAGTAGCAACACGAAGTTGTACTCGGCCCGTTTTAATTTTTTGACATCTTTTTTAGCGTATTCCTTGCCAAACCAGGTTGATTGAGAATACCCCATCAGCTTAGCCATCGCAGAGGGTGTCAGCCCTAATACCGTCCGAAAATGTTTCACTTCTTCTGCTGTAGATGATCCCATTACCATTTTTTTGGCATCAAAAGGCGCTGTTAACTGATAATAGGGATGCAAATCAGCCATCAATAACAAAAAATTGTACTCACCGGGCACCAGTTTAGTGGCATTCATGTGATGTACATTTTCACCTGCGGCCTCTTTCTTCTGCCATGCCCGTAATGTCAGCCCCATAATTTCGCCCAATTCAGTCTGAGTGAGGCTCATTTTTTTTCGTAACAGCTCGATTGTTTTTGGATTAGGGACTTCAGAGACGACTTTAACTCTACTCATTTTGCTGGTTCCAGAAATCAGAATTCAGGAAGATTTTAACCTGACGGGTACGTGGGTAATTTTGCTCGCAGCAAGGCTGCCAGTGTTGTCGCTGGGAATTGGGCTTCTTCATTCACCAGATTCAGTTTTCGGTTCCAACGGCGTGCCAGGGCCAGGTATGTACCATCCTCACGCTGATAAACCTCAAACGTATACTTATTGTTACCACTAAAACCTTCGTCGTAATAAACCTGTTTCATCGGCAATTTTTCCGCGCTTTAATCTCTTTCATGCTTAGTTTCTGTCATTCATAGAACAGATTATTGCTGTTTTTTCGCGTGATTTCTTCATTTTTATCGTTTTTATCTTCCGCCAATGAATGGCGTTCAGGGGGTATTTCGGATCAGGGACATCGTTTGGGACTCGCGCAAAAAACGAGGAATTTACCTGATGTTCCGTTAATGCAACAGAACCAGAAAAGTCAGTGGTTATCGAATTACCGTAACGAAGGAGAGTGGCGTTATACCATCGGTGACCGTCCAAATGGTCACCGAATTCAAAAATAAAACTACTCATCGCCAATGAAATACCGTCGGTCATGTATTAGGAGTGATACCTCGAAGGGCAATTTTCACGATATAGCTTTTCATGGTGAGGGCGACCATCTTGTATTCGGATGCGGAATGCATCTCAATCCAGGCACTATGATGCCGTAAACCTGAGGGGAGCCACTCCTTTACGTTTCTGACTTCTCACCGCAGGTCAAATATTGGTGGGAAGTGCTCATCTTATTTCCTTCTACAATCAGTTGGGACTCATCCAGTTGCCGAAATTCCCGCAGAGGCTTCCGTGGGCGAAGGCATGATTCTGTCCGAGAGCCGGATGCGTTAGAAGCGCACGTCCGGTTCGATGAGCGGGGTGTGGAAACGGGATAATGGTCAGGACAGTAAGGCACCGCCAATCGAAAGAGGTGGCAACAGATATGCCGGACCTAAAGTTACCGCGCCACATCTCGACTCTACCCATTTTCCAAGCGGACCCCTGTTGATTACCGTCCGAAATGCCGCCTATGCTCTCCGAATATGGTACGGGATATCACTGGTTCGCGCCATCACTTGATTGCTGTGGTTCATGGCCTAGGCAATCAGGTTGAGTAAATCCTACCAACGCGTATCCACCGTTACCGTGGCAGATAACCCACTATCAATTTCTTCAGGCCGGTCAAAGATTATCTTTACTGATACTCGCTGAACTATCTTTGTAAAATTCCCTGTCGCATTATCTGGAGGAAGTAAGGCAAAAGTAGCCCCAGTCGCAGGTGAAATACTGTCTACCTTTGCAGGAAAAATTTTATCAGGGTAAGCGTCAATAGAAACTTTCACTGGCTGGCCTTTATGCATACGTGAAATTTGCGTTTCCTTAAAATTGGCTCGTATCCATGGTGTTTGATTCGATACAATGCTAGCAATACCTTGCCCAGCTTGTATCATCGTACCAACTTGTACACTACGGTTACTGAGCACACCATCATTGGGTGCAACTATCCGTGTATAGCTCAACATAAGTTCAGCTTGGCTTAAAGAAATCCTGGCCTGCTGTATATTGGCTTTAGCCTGTTTGATTTGACTCTCTTGCACAACAAGTTTGCCAATTTGTGTTCTTAACTTTGCCTGTGCTTCATGATACTTAGACATAGCGATTTTATAATTAGAAATAGCATTATCTAAATCATTTTGAGAAACATAATGTCTTTCTTTTAGCATCCGAAAACGTTCTGATTTTTGACAAGCATACTTCAAACTTGCTTTGGCCGAGATTAAACTATTACGATATTCTTCAACTACATCCTTTTGCATCTGGTAGCTTGCCTGTGCATTAATTAATGTGCTTTCATTCTGTTCCAATTCCGCCGTAGCTTTTTGTTTATTTAGCACAATTTCACTCTTATCTAATTGTACCAAAAAATCGCCTTTTTTCACTTTATGGTTATCTTGAATATTAGATTTCAATACTATACCATTTAAACGAGAATTAATATTTGCTTGTACATAAGCATTATTTGTCGTTTGAAAATAACGCCAATAAAAATACCAATAAAAATAGAAAACCGATAGAAAAAAAATAAAAACAATGATAATTACCTTAATGTTTTTCATCATAATTATCCCCAGTGATTTCCCTTTGTATTACCGATGGGTTATAGAAAAAACAAAATTCATATTTATCGCAACTAACCATTACAATCCAAGATAAAATATAGTTTGATAATAGATTAAAAGGTTTTTAATCTATTACTTAATAATTTTACTTATGGTGATTATTCTGTGCATTGGATTTCCAACGATATTTTGGCCAACGAAAACTAAACAATACCATCAAAAATGTTAATGGCCAGCCACTAATAAAAATAATTACATCAATAGGTACATTGCTTTGACGAGAAAGAATATAGATCCCTATGGCTTTCAATGAAAAGACCAAAACCCAAGCTATTGTAACTTCATGCCAAACTCTGGTATACAACGCTGTACCATAAGCAGGAATACTCTTCAATCTCGGCATAGCTTGTTCAGCTATTGTCTGTATAATGGGTTGTCTCATTAAGGAGTAAAAGCTAAATACCACGACTACAGAAAGAGCACCACTGACAGATAAAAAAACATTTTCTTTACTAATGTTAAACAAAGTATACCCATGAAGGTAAAGGTAATGACTGCCCCCTGATATCATTATTAAAACAACGATGGCTAAAGAGCTTCTCTGTCGGCTAACCAACTGTATTCCCCCAGAATAAAGGGCAACTGCCAGCACAGCAATACCCACTCCCATTATCCAAAACATGATATTGTAAAGAGCAAGAGGAACAATAATAGTCATTAGCGCATCACGTGATAATAAGTAATGCCAAATAGTCATTGGTTTTTGTTGATTCATTATGATTCCTTCTTAGTCAAATATAAGTTGAAATCATGGGTGGAAAATAATACCAAAAAAATTGTCATTAGCATTATTCCTCCCATGATCAAAAACAAATCGTTGAAAGCCATAATTTCGGCTTGCTGCACTATCTTCTGTCCCAATATAGCAACAGCTGTATGTTTCACATCCTGAGTATCCGTTTTCAAACCATGACGAATCATCAGGCTTTTGACACTGTTAAGATAATAAGTAAATACACTGCTACTAGATGGTAGAGATGTTTTAATATCATAAATATGGGTATTGAAACGCGAAATAAAAAACGTGGTCAACATAGCAGTACCACATGCTCCACCCAAACTACGAAAAACATTGATTAAGACAGCAGAGGAAGCACTGTCTCTTTGCTGTATATGGCGAGTTGCTAACAAAGAAAGTGGAACCATGATAAATGGTTGCCCCAGTGCACGTATCAGCATAGACCAAATCATCTGTGATCCAGCAAAATTTCCCTCTATGCTACTGTTCATAAAAGTACTCATCGCTAATCCGGCAAAGCCAATACAAATCAGATACTTTGGATTGAATCGTTGAACCAAAAAAGGAATAAATGGTAGAATAATTAATTGTGGTAATCCCATCCAAACCATCACGCTACCAATCTGTGATGCATTATAGTCATATATCCTAGTCAAGTAGTAGGATACTAAAAATGATGTGCCATAAATTGCCAATCCAAACATAGAAAAAATGACAAGGTAAAATGAAAAATAAAAATCTTTAAATAATTTAATATTTATTAGTGGATAACGATAAGTAAACTGATCATATATAAATATAATTAAACTAATTGTAGAGATAATGGTTAATATGCAAATCATGTCAGATTCAAACCAGTTTACGATACTGCCTTTTTCTAAAACAACTATCAATGACCCTAAACACAACATAATAGAAACAATACCAACAAAATCACCTGTTCGAATAACATTCCAATTAATTTCTTGATATTTGAGAGAGCAATTAATTAATATTAATGATAATAATGCAGGAACTGCGTTAATATAAAATATCGCGTGCCAAGACAAATTTTCGGTTAGCCATCCTCCTAGAGCAGGCCCAACTGCAGGAGCAAAGGTGCTGATGATACTAAACAATGACATACCTAACGGACGTTTTTCCTGGGGGAAAAATTCAATAATCAAACGAAATGAAATAGGAATCAATGCACCACCACAGAATCCTTGTAATGAACGAAAAAGAATCATTGAATTGAGACTCCACGCGGAGGAACAAAGCAATGATGTAGCTAAAAACCCGATAATGCACCACAGAGCATAGCGCCCCGTCCCAAAAGCCTGACAAAGCCAACCACATAAAGGGATAGCAATGATCTCTGATGTAAAATATGAAGTCATCAACCACGAACTTTCATCCAAACTGGCAGATAATGCCCCCTGAATCACTTTCATTGATGAGTTGGTGATTTGAATATCTAAAATCGCCATAAAGCCACCAATTAACCCACCAACAACAGCACACCATTGGCGGGAAGTCAGTTGAGGACGTTCTGGTTCCACGGTTATAACATCACTTCTCATAGAAGAACTTTCCGTAGCTGGTTAGCAATATAAGTGATATTCGGCTCTTGCATCATAGAAACATGATTACCCATTGCACTAATGATTCTTAAACGATCATGAGATAAATATTGCCAGCCTAACCCGGGTTCATTCAATTTCTTGCGCCCGGGCAAAGATTCTTCTGCTTCTACTACCAAAATTTCTCCGGGATATATTTTCCCTTGATATTGGTCTGTAGCATTAATATGTGCATGCAAAATAACTAAGAAATACTGGAATTCCTTATGGCTAATATTATCTGGCACTAAATTAACTTGTTTGAATTCTGTCAGAAATAGCTCTGATCTCTGTATTTCTGACATTTTTACTAGTACTACAGCCGTATTTGTTTTTCTCAATCGGAAATATGCCCGTAGAACAGCTTGAAATGATACGGTTTCTCAGTTTATTGATTATCAGATAAC
>NZ_MUBJ01000032.1:0-4864 GCF_002127535.1 Xenorhabdus vietnamensis | reverse complement strand
TACACCTGAAGCGCTGGCGTGGCATAGCGACCCGTTATGCCAAAAAGAGTACATCGTTTCTTGCGGCAGTCCAGATCCGTTGTCTCGCGCTTTGGTTGATATTTCATGACGACATTATCTAGTACTACAGCCGTATTTGTTTTTCTCAATCGGAAATATGCCCGTAGAACAGCTTGAAATGATACGGTTTCTCAGTTTATTGATTATCAGATAACACGTTAATTTTGGGATGATTACGGCTGTAGTACTAGCTCTGAATAAGAAATATTAAAGGACTTACCAAGAAATAACTCCACTTTACGAACAAAACTTACCAATCTCTCGTACTTATTCATTTGCACAGAATCATCAATATTTACTTGGGGTGCTGGTTGATCCAGCACCAACACCGTAGGTGCTACTCCCGTTTTCTGAACTAACTGTTGAGCCATTTCAAAAGCAATAGTGGCTCCAAGTGACCACCCACCTAACACCAATTTTGTCCGCTGGATAATATTTCCAGACTGTGCCAGATAAAATTCTGCCAGTGATTTAATATTATGATGATGAGAAGCATCCTGATTAAAATTTACTATTTGTATACCATAAGTAGGATAGTCAGTTCCTAGTTCCCTCATTAGCGACTGGTAGCACAAGAGATTCCCTCCAGCTGGATGAATCATCAGTAAAGTTGGTTTATTATTCGGTAATCCCTGATTAAACATTACTAATGGAGAATTCATCAAGGATGCAGTTTGCTTTAATATAGTTGCCAGTTGGCTAATACTGCTGTTCTCAAGTAGCTGCCCCAGTGATAGGGTTGAACCAATATGTTTATTTATATCAATAATCAGTTGTAGCGCATTAATTGAATTCCCGCCAAGACTGAAAAAACTCTTATGTGTATCAACCTTGCTACATTTGAGAACTGTACAATAAATATCATGTAGTCGATGTTCTATTTCATCTTTTGGGTCTTGTATATAAAGATTATTTTCAGAACTAGGAAGGGGTAATTTTGCATAATTAATTTTTCCACTAGCAGTAAGGGGCATCGATTTCAACCCGATCCACTGTTCTGGTTGCATATAATGTGGTAATTTTTTTCGTAACTCAGATTGCACTATATCTTGATGACTTTCCTCTATTCCACACAGGTAAGCCACCAGAGATGTTTCTCCTGTAGGCAATTGGCATTGGATGACGGCGGCATTAGTCACATCAGGTAGCTGCCTCAATACATCTTCTATAGCTGTTAATTCAACACGATATCCATGAACTTTAACCTGCCGATCAATACGTCCCGAAAATTCAATGTTTCCATCTGGCAATAAACGCCCTTTATCACCACTACGATAGAGGCGCTCACCTATAAGGTTAAACCGATCGCTATTTTCTTCTGTATCGTCAATGTAACCAGCCGCTAAGTGTGCCCCACCAATGCAAATTTCACCAGACAATTTACCTGATACGAGTTTTTGATCGGTATCTAACACAAGAACATGACTATCTTTCAGTGGAGTACCTATAGGGAGATAATCATTTTGTAATTTATCAAGTTCAACTGGTACCTTGTATGTTGTTACTCCAACAGTACACTCAGTTGGTCCATAATGATTCACTATACAACAATTTGCATTAAGTTCACGGACATGTCGAATCAACGACACCGGTACCTTTTCTCCACCTAATACCAACAAATTTTTCGGTATCAATTTACTCGCTTCAGGTGCTCTCAATAATACGGCTAAATATGTTGGTGTAATCTTCATACAATCTAATGGTAATGTTGCTAGGTAATCAAACAGCTCCTGTGGATTACTGAGATGCTGTAAATGAATAACTTCCAATTGCCCTTGGTTAATCAAGGCAGGAAACAACATCGTATGTGCCAAGTCGGTGGTAAAGGATGAAAACATGCCATATCGAGCCCCAGGTTTTTGAGCAAGTATAGGAGTAATTGCCTGGCAATAATGGCTTAAATGGGAATGGTTAACTTTAACTCCTTTAGGTTTACCACTACTACCAGAGGTATAAATGATATAGGCCGGGAGCTCATCCAGTAGTTGTTCTGGCTTCGGATTACTTTCTGGCATGTTATTGAGTTCTTGATTAACTTTGATACATGGTATATTTGTAACTAGTTCTTCATTTTCGACCAAAACATAACGTACAGATGCATTAGTCAGAATGAAATCAATCTGCTGCTGTGGAAGATTAATATCAACAGGCACATAACATCCTCCCGCTTTCAATACCGCCAACAAAGCTACAACACAATATTCACTTTTCGCCATAAACAATGCTACGCGTTCTCCACAAGATAAGCCGCTCTCTAATAAATAATGAGCTAAACGGTTCGCTTGCTGGTTAAGTTGTTTATAGTTGAGTGTACGACCAACACAGCGCACCGCTATTGCATCAGGAATTAAGCATGCTTGCTGCTCAAACTGTCGATGTACAGCTGTTGGTGAGATATCTGTTGTAGGGAGACAACCAAGTAGTAAATTAGAGCGTTCCATGTGACTTAATAGAGACAGTTTTCGTACTATCAACTGTGGTTGATCTATAAAAGATTCCAGAATAGTTCGTAAATCAACTAACATACGTTGAACAGTGTCACAATCGAACAACGCTGTACTATAGTTCATAGTAAACAACAAACCGTCATGTTCTTTTTCTACCCATAAATTTAAATCCAGTTTTGCCACACCGTAATCAATTTTTAGTGGCTGGTACTTAAATAAAGAGGTTTCTTGGTAATGTGGAAATATCTGATAAGTTAAGATTGCTTGAAATATCGGATTAACTTGGGGATTACGTACGTAGGAAATTTTATCTAAAATGCAATTGAATGGAACATCTTGATAAGCTGTCGATTGCTCACACTCTTTACGGGTTATTTGAACTAGGGTAGATAAGGTGATTTCTGGATCTATCCTGAAACATAATGGTAAGGTATTCATAAACAATCCCATTATATTTTGTGTAACAGATTGATTACGATTTGCGAAAGGAATACCAATGATGATTTCCTGTTGCCCACTATACTTGTGCAACAAAAGCTCATAAGCTGCCAGAATAATGTGGAATTGAGTTGCTTTATAATGTACTGCACAAGTTTGCAAACGTTGACAAAAATCACCCTCAAAAAACAGACTTATTATATTTCCCGCAGTATCCATTTTTAGGGGGCGAGGTCGATCAGTCGTGATATCTAGCATGCCTTGCACATCATCTAGTTTTTTAATCCAGTACTCCAGCCCTTGTTGATATTTCCCTTCAGTACTCCATTGATTTTTAGCCAAAGCATAATCTGAGAATTGTCGATTTTCTTCTACCTTCTGTGTTATTTCTCCGCTAAATATATTCAGATACGTTTCTATAAACTCTTTTAAAAAAAGACTGACTGTCCATCCATCAGCAATAATATGATGAAATGTCAGTAAGAATACGTATTCATGACTATAAGATTTGATAATATGTAAATATGCCAGAGGACCACAAGATAAATCAAAGTACCTCCCTCCCTCAGCTTTAGCCATTGTTTCTATTTGTTGTTTTTTGTCTCTCTCTGGCAAATCAGTGATATCATCATAACAAAAATCAAACACTGCATCATCAGATACATATTGATATATTTCCTTTTCTATTTGTTGGAAAGTTGTACGTAAAATATCATGCTTTTGGGTTAAATATGCCAGAGTTTACTTCACTAACAGTAAATCCATTTCATATTTAAATTTGCATGTTATAGCTAACGGAACATTATAAACTTTTTTATCATCAAGATATTGGTTAAGCATCCAAATGTTTTTTTGTGCACTGGTCAAAGGAAAATACTTCCTGGATGAATCAGCATTTTTCTTAATTATTTCTCTTGATTCTGAATCAGATTTTATCCGTTTTTGTCTGACTAATTTTTTTAATTCATCTAATTTCAATGATCTTATTTCGGTGTGCTTAATATTAGTCATACCCTATCCACTCCTGTCTGATTGAACATCTATATTAGGTTTCCATGCAGTTTAACTGAGTGATTTGAACTGATTTACTTATCCTGTAATAATTCTTCTAATTTGGAAATCATCAGTTCTGATAAGCCTCTAATAGTTTGATCTTTATAGAAAAGATCAACGCCAACATCAATTTCAAAAACATTAGACACTGCTGATATAATTTGTACCGCTAATAGAGAATTACCACCAAGCTCAGTGAAATTATCATCTATACCAATTCCAGAAATACCGAGAATGGATTGCCAAATCTTAACAATTTCTCTTTCAATATCATTTTCTGGCCCCACATAGTCCACTGATAACACAGGCCTGATGTGTATACTCCTTTCTGCCTCACTTACAGTTTCAACGATATTATCGTTATACTCTGGGATTGATTCATCAATCAGCTGATGAAGATCACTGGTTACCACAACCACCTGTTCAAATTCCAGATGTGAAAATTGGCGTTTTAACGCATCAACTCCTTCATAAAACAGGATATCTTTATCTGTTGTGTCAACTTTTACTGATAAAGGTTCTCCTTTATTGGCCAACATATGGCTGGATCCTACTAACGGATTATTTGGAAATAATTTGATAAGAGTATATTTTTCTAACTTCAACAACAGTTCACCTTCTGTTGAAAAGAAAGTAATATCCATGCTAATGGAAGTATCTCTAGGTTTATATTCTCCATTTAATTTAACGTGAGCATAACATTCAGAATTTAATGGGGAGTAGTAGATTATATTACCGTAGCTAATAGGTAAAAAATCATCCTTAGTTATAGCTAAATCATATTAATATGACATAATATCTAAATCTAAGATGACAAGGCATAAAATGAGATGGGCTACAGCTTAGATTTTCGAAAGCGATTACTG
>NZ_MUBJ01000031.1 GCF_002127535.1 Xenorhabdus vietnamensis | reverse complement strand
TTGCTCCAGTGCGGGCTTCAAAGCCCAAGGATCCATCGGACTACATGAACCTTGCTAAACCCAGTAATTATTTATTCTACACGGGTTTCAAGATACAAGAAGCCATGAGATGAATTGTATACCGGTGGGATTAGATATCGCAAAACACGTCATCCAGTTGCATACAAGGTGCGCCTGATGCCAGGCAGGTTCGTAAAAGCATTTGTGATGGGCAACAAAAACGACGTTATGGATGCACGTGCAATCTGGCTGGCCGTTCAACAGCCTGGCAAGTCGGTTGCGGTGAAAACGGAAGAACAGCAGGCTGTACTGGCAATGCATAAGATCCGTCATCAGATGGTGAAATACCGGACTGCTCAGATAAATGGGTTGCATGGATTACTGCTGGAGTTTGGAGAAACCGTCAGAAAAGGACGTGCCGCGCTGGATAAGGCGATGTCGGCGGTATTAGGTCGCCTGGAGAAACGACTGCTGTAGAAATGCTACGGGAACAGTGGGAGCGATTATCCTGGTTTGATAAGCAGATTGATGACATTGAGAAACGCCTAAAGGCCTAGGCTCAACAAGATAAAGCTTGCCAGAAAATACTGAAAATTCCGGGGGTTGGTGTGCTCATTGCGACAGCTGCTGTGGCAACGATGGGAGACAGCCGCGTATTCAGGAATGGCAGGGAGCTGGCTGCTTACCTGGGGCTAATACCGAAGCAAACGGGAACAGGTGGACGAGTGAAATTACTGGGTATCAGTAAACGGGGAGATAAGTATGTTCGGACTCTTCTGATACAGGGTGCTCGGGGGTGTCATGCTGCTTGCTAATGAGCCTGGCTCGAACGATATGGGCAGTTATCGCGCACAACCGCGAGTGGCAAAAAGACTACGTTAGTATCAGGCCATATTAACGATTGAAGCTGTAAAATATTAACACTTAACAAAAGGGTGAACACTAAAAGGTTGCGCTGGTAACGGATGGTGATAACGAAGACAGGTCAGATCGGTATCTGCCAAACCTGAATTACATTCTGAGCTTAAAGCTCGTGAGGAAAATAAGGCGCAGATACGTGGATCTTATCGTGGCCCGCAGATAATTTTCTGCAAGAAGGTCGAATATAAAGCTATAACTGACTATTTCGTTTTTACTGCCCAGTGCTTCGCAAACGGGAAGTGCTCATATAAATATAATGTAATCCGCAATTGTTATCTTTTATCAAGACGGGCAAATTCATAAATGAGTATTCTGTTTTTGGTATTCTCCTTGTGACGAGCATAAATACGCTTATCTATAAAGACACTCAGAGGTGTTACTACTTCGGTTTTTTCTACGGGTTGTGGCTTATAGGAGAGTTTTACGCTCTTGGACATATCCATTACTGTATCTTTCACCGTGTCTGAAGTTCTCTCTTCATCCAGCAAGACTAGTAGGTTAGGGATCGCGGTGATCTCGTCCGATTTATCCGAGACTTTCACTTGACTAAAGCAGAGCTGATTTGCGACTGATCAGATGGAGAGCCGGAACACTATTGGCTTTGTCGAGCGTTCCCTGCAGCGTTTTGCAATCCAACGCGATAACGTCATCGGAGATTTTGGCTAACAACGGATTAGGTGTAAAGGTGTAATCAAACAGTGGGTTTCTCATGTTTTCCACAGGATAGATCTAATAATAAGACCCTAAGAGATCTATTTAAGATCAAAATAGATCCCTGTAGCTGGAATCCCTTATCACACAAGACCTAAGATTGGATCTGTGACCACTATAACGAGTATTTCAACCACTATCATAAGCTTCTATGACTACTATAGAAAGTAAAAAAACCACTGTAGGAAGAAACTATGACTACTATGGAGAGTAAAGGGAAATTCTATCCACAAGGAGATTGTTTTGGTTTTTCTACGTATTAACAAGCTAGATCATAATACATAAACACAAAAGAGTTCTATAAGTACTTAGAGATCTTTGTTCTTGTTTTCTTTTTTATATCAAATAGATTCATCATTATTTGACCACTATGAAGAGTTAAATGACTACTATGAGGAGTAAATAAACCATTATAGAGTGTGACATGACCACTATCGGCAATAATAATAGACTACTATGATGAGTAAACGAGCCTAATTAATTCAATTGAGAGGGGACTGTTTTGCCTGAAAATACCTTATTTAACGAGGAATTAATTCAAGCTTTTTCAGAGGTGAAAAAAGAAACAGGTGAGTTAGTCACGTTAAGGCCAAACACGAACAATACAGTTCAGCCAGTGGCTTTAATGCGCCTCGGATTGTTTGTACCAACTCTTAAATCGACGAATCGCAGTAAACGTAACCTAATGACTTCGATGGATGCGACTGATGAATTGAAACAATTATCACTCGCTAAATCTGAGGGCTATACGAATATCAAGATAACTGGCGAACGGCTTGATATGGATAATGACTTCAAAACGTGGGTCGGTGTGATCCATTCATTTGCCAAGCACAAGGTTATCGGTGATAAGGTCACGTTGAAGTTTGTTGATTTTATCAAGCTGTGCGGTATTCCCTCATCCCGCTCATCAAAACGACTACGTGAGAGACTGGACGAATCTTTGCGGCGTATTGTCTCCACAACACTCTCGTTTACCAATGATACAAAAGCGTATCATACCCATCTGGTTCAGTCAGCCTACTACGATATGCAGAAAGATACGGTTACGTTACAAGCCGATCCAAAAATTTTTGAGTTGTACCAGTTCGACCATAAGGTTCTATTGCAGCTACGAGCCATCAACGAATTATCCCGTAAAGAGAGTGCTCAGGCGCTTTATACGTTCATTGAGAGTTTGCCATCAAATCCAGCTCCGGTGTCGTTGGCGAGGCTTAGACAGCGTTTAAATCTAAAATCTCGCGTGAACACTCAGAATGCTACCGTTCGTCGGGCTATGGAGCAGTTGAAAGAAATTGGGTATCTCGACTTTACCGAAACTAAGAAAGGGAATTCGGTTTACTTCATGATCCACGAAAGAACGCCGAAACTTAAAAAGGTTAAGCCTGTTAAAACGGTTGGTAAAAAGACCGCAAGAAAGAGTAAGACCACTATAGAGAGTAAAAACGCCGGAGATACTATCTTGGCCGAACTTACTCGTGAAGAATTAGAGTTACTAGAAAAGCTAAGAAAAGCTAAGTAATCATAAGGTTAATTCCTTATCGACTACTATATAGAGGTAAAAAGGATAACCACTATAGTGAGCTATCTCTCTATAGTGGTTATTTTTATCCTATAGGCTTGCATTGTGACATTGTAACTGTAAAGACGGTATAACGTCTTACTTGCTTCTCATAGCGCTTGTAACACCATCATTGATGTTCCTCACGAATGGGCTGTTGGTGTTGGTTACTATAAAGATCATATTTGCTCTCTATAGTAGTCTTATACGGAAAGATCTTACGCTAAATTCGTATGTGTAGTTGTTTGTAATTGAAAGCTGTTGCTGATTGCAGGAGTGTACACGTATGTGGTAACTATCAATAGATAACGTCAGTTGAGAATGACCACTATAGAGAGTTGATTCGAGAATTTCATTTGCGGTTCTTTCTATAGTGGTCGTATATAGGTTACTTTGAAACGCTACTCTCTATAGTCGTCGTTGGTCAGATCATCAATTGATATTACAAACAGATCCGATAATCTTTTTAGCTGTGCAGTGCTATAACGCTGCACGAACCCGCGCATCTTTAGCTTCTAGCAATTTGCGTAAACCGACTTGTTTCTCCGCTGAGTTAGGGAGCGCTTTATCCATTAACGTGCTACCTCGCATATTGGTTTGCTGATCTCTTTGAGATGCGGCAGAAGATGTTCAAATGCAAAATACTGCATGATAGGTGATGCCGTAATTATTTCCTTATTCTGTCTATTTCTGATTTCACATGAGGAGCGCAAATGAATATCCACAGCCAGTATTTTAAAAATAGAAGTGGTATGGTATGGCGTAACAGAGATTCAAGGGTTCTGTCGCATTAACAGAGAAAGTCTGAGTAAATGTGGAATTGGTTACTATTTGCTCAGTAAATCGATAAAACCTCCCTGCCGGTGACAATACCTTCCCTTCTGGTTGTAAATATTGCCCTTTACGCAGCATTGAAACGAGCTCTATCCCGCTAAAATCGTTTGGGCCCGGCGAAATGATTTGAAGCCGAACATCGGCCGTATCCGACGTTTAATGTTTCGATGATCTTGCTCAATGAGATTATTGAGGTATTTGCTTTGCATAATGGTGATGGTTTCTTCTTCGGGTTTATCGGCATTGAGCGTAGCCAGTGCGGTGGTGTTCGCCCCACTTTTATCAAGGGTCACGACCTCAGGCTCAGCATGGTGGTGAATCGTCTTGCGAAAGAAGCGCAACGCTGATACGAGTGATGGTGACCAGCCTGCTGTTTATCTTACTGGGTGAATATGCCCTGTCAGGAAATATTGAGGGAACAAGATGACGACCAACAGCTATCTGGAATATTTTCTGACATTGCTCGGCTGGATAGTCAATAACGGATTATGGCGAATACTGATTGCCACCGGGCTGTTTACGCTGCCTTTAGTGATAAAAGTGATTGCGGTCTGGCTGAAAGTGCGGGAGTGTGGCGAAGAAGCAGGTAATAGTAGATTACAGTCGCTTGCCCGGATTGAAAACACCTTGTATTGCGCTTTCTTCATGATGGTTGTTGTGTGCCACTGATCAATGTCAGCCTGACAACCCTCCAGTATGACCAGTCCCGCGCCAAAGGCTGTGGCACCTGGACATAGAAAGCGCCAGATAAAAGTGGTTATGCGCCGGTGATGTCCAGCCTGAATAATCAGACGGCGGCCGTGCACCGGTTATCAAAGGGGCTGACACAGGCGGTAGTGGCCTCTATTCCCTGCCGGCCGGATCTGCGGCAACTGCGCTTTTAATTTCCTGACGTTCTGGTGGGAAACCACACGCTGGCTGGACAGCTATTTATTGGAAGCTCTGTACGGTTCAGAAACCCACAGTTTGTTTAATCTGGCCGGCATTCAGAACACTTCGGATGATTTAATTATGGGGCTGGTGATGGGTACGTTGTTTATTGTCCTGCCGATGATCTGGTTGGGTGCACTAGCCTGGGCTGGTGTGCGAATGGGCGATATGGCGGGCATGATGAGTCAGGGCGTGGGGCCAGTCAGGTAGTCAGCTGGCATGTTCGGGCAGATGGTGATGCAGAAGATGTTGTCGAAGGGAAAATAGTGAGACACGTTTTTTGTCATAAATCGGGGGAGCGCTGCTCCGTCAGAATACTCTGAAAAACGCACTATTTGTTATTTTTTTCTAATCATATTTGTCGGGCTTTTATTTTTTGGACATGAAAAATGCAGATGAATATGCTTAATGTTATACGTAACATGTTTAATAGATGTTAATTAATTGCCATTTTGTTGCGTATTCATAGTTTATTAGTCTTAATTATGGTCTTTTTGGTTAATCATTGATCGAATGAGTTGAAAATAAAACATCTTTAACCATAATTACCCTCTCTCATATTTCTTTCAACATCATTCAATAATAATTAAGTATCCGACTGGTTCAATTATGGCAACGGTAACTCGCAGCAATCTGTTCGCAGGGTTGGCCGGATGGGCTGTATTCTCTATTCAGCCTGTGCAGGCAGATGATCAACCCTTTATTCATCAAAAACAGCAACAACAAGCGTTAGAGCAACGCCTGGAGGCAAAGACACCGACGGTGCGGCTTTCAGCCGCAGATGAGACAACCTCTGTGTCTGCCCCGAAATTTCCCCAAGAATTCCCCTGTTTTGTGATCCATAACGTCACCTTATCCGGTCGGGAAGACTTGCCGCACTGGGTGCCGCTGCAACGGCTGGCCGAACAGGCTAAGGGGCACTGCCTGGGTGCGCAGGGGATTGGTGTTTTGATGAGCAATATGCAGAACCGGCTGATTTCACACGGCTGGGTGACAACCCGCATTTTGGCACCAGAGCAGGATCTGAGTCAGGGTGAATTGAAACTCAATGTTGTCGCCGGCAAAATCCGGCAGGTACGCTATACCAATGAGTCGGATAAATACGCGACGCTGTATACCGCTATGCCTGCCCATCACGGCAATGTGCTGGATTTGCGGGATATCGAGCAAGGCCTTGAAAACCTCCAGCGCATCCCAAATGTCCAGGCATCCATGGAGCTGGTGCCGGGTGAGCAGCTGGGCGAGAGCGATATCGTGATTAAACGCCAGCAGTCGCGTTTCTGGCATGTGGGTGCCTGGGTGGATAACAGCGGTACCAAAACCACCGGACGGACGCAGGGCGGGCTGATGTTTGCGTTGGATAACCCGATGTCGCTGAGTGATCTGTTTTATCTCTCTCTGAGCCGTGATTTGGCTTTTTCCCACCGCAAGGATTCCACCAACTATACCGCACATTATTCGGTGCCGTTCGGTTACTGGCAGTTTGCGGTCACCGGCAGCAAATATAACTATATGCAAACCGTACCGGAACTCAACGGGGATGCCAAATATCGCGGAAAAAGCCGCAGCCTGAACGCGCAATTAAGCCGTGTCCTGCATCGTAATGCCAGTTCAAAAACCACATTAACTTATGGCGTGAATGTGCGCGAAACCCGCAATTTCATGAAACAGACCGAAATTGATAACCAGAAACGCCGCACCAGCAGCTGGAGCCTGGGGCTGGGTCACCGCCATTATGTCGGTGCCGCCGTACTGGATGCCGGAGTGCGTTACCAGCAAGGCACCCGCTGGTTTGGTGCACTGCCTGCGCATGAAGAGCGCAATGATAAATCTTCCTTAAACTACGCCACGGCAAAATCAGAAATTATCCAGTTGTCGGTGGCACTGAATACGCCATTTAAGCTGGGCAACCAATCCTTTCAGCACAAGATTGAATACCAGAAGCAATGGAGTAACACCCCGCTGACACCACAGGATCAATTCAGTATCGGCAGTCGCTGGACGGTGCGTGGTTTTGATGGTGAACGTACACTCAGTGCTGATGAGGGCTGGGCATTGCGTAATACGCTGTCATGGCAGACCCCAGTGCCGGATCAACAGTTTTATCTGGGGGCGGATTACGGCCGGGTGGGCGGACATGGGTCAGAAATGATTATTGGGCGCACACTGGCAGGGGGTGTTTTCGGTCTGAAAGGCCATATCCGCCCAGCGAATCTGGCTTATGACGTGTCGGTCGGTACCCCGTTCTCCAAACCGGATGGGTTTAAAACCGACCCTGCCCACGTCAATTTCAGCCTGAACTGGCAGTACTGAGGGGGCTGTGATGTTAATCGGTGATTATGACGTGCGTGCCCCCCTGATCCTTGGCGGTCACGAAAATGACACAGAGATGCTGGGTGCCACAACCTGGTTGTGGATGCACTCCCCTCTGCACCGGGATGCGCCGTTAAGTTCGCTTGCCACACTGCTTCTGCCTTTTATTAAAGCCCAACAGTATGTGTTGGTCAGTCAGCAGGGCCAGCCCGTGTTTTACCTGAGCTGGTCACGGTTTGATGAAGAGAGCGAACGGTGTTACCTGACAACGGATGACGGGGATAATCGCAGCCTGACATCGAACCGGGGTGCCCGGATCTGGATTTTGGACTGGGTAGCGCCGTTTGGCCATAGCCGTGTGATGGCTGATTTAATCAAACATGACATTTTTCCTTATCAGTGTGTCCGGGCGCTTTATCACAAAGGCTCAGAGCGCGGGGCGCAGGTGATCCGTTTTCGAGGGGCAGGCGTCAGCCGTGAACAGGCCGCCGCATGGTGGGACAACCATCCCCTGACCGTAGACTTACCTGAAAGAGGTGCTGCGCGATGAATAAACATTGCTACCGCGTGATTTTTAATAAAACCCGTCAGATGCTGATGGTGGTGTCTGAGTTGGTCAGCAGCCATACGGTCGGACAGGCACGGGACCGCATATCGGTGCCTTCATTATCGGCAGCCCGTGTTGCCTTAACGCCCTTGGTGTTCGGAGTCTCACTGGCGCTGGGGCTGGTCAGCCTGAGTGCACAGGCCGACATTGTGGCGGACAACAATGCACCCGGTACGCAGCAGCCCTCGGTTATTTCCACGGCCAACGGCATACCCCAAATCAATATCCAGACGCCGAACGGTGATGGGGTTTCCCGTAACCAGTACAGTCAGTTTGATGTAGAACAACGGGGGGCGATCCTCAATAACAGCGGCATCAATACCAAAACCGAGCTGGGTGGCCTCATTACCGCGAATCCGTGGTTAGCCCAGGGCGAAGCGAAGATCATCCTCAATGAAGTGAACAGCCGCAACCCCAGCCAACTGAACGGCTTTATTGAAGTCGCCGGTCAACGGGCGGACGTCATTATTGCTAACCCGGCAGGCATCACCTGTCAAGGTTGTGGTTTTATCAATGCCAGCCAGACCACGTTGGCGGCGGGTCAGATCCTACTGGAAGGTGGACGCCTGAAAGGGTTTGAAGTGGATGAGGCGCATAAGGGTATCATCAGCGTGGAAGGTCAGGGGCTGAATGATACCGGAAGTGATTATACCCGCCTGATTGGCCGTGCCGTCAATATTAACGCCAAACTCCACGCCAACAATTTAACCGTGACAACCGGGCGCAACCGGGTGGATGCCCAAGGCAATGTGACTGAAACCTTGTCAGAGAGCCAGAAGAATAAACCGGAATTCAGTTTGGATGTGGCGGCGGTGGGCGGTATGTATGCCAACAAAATTAAGCTGGTCGGCACAGAACAGGGCGTCGGGGTACGCAATGCCGGACAGTTGGGGGCGCAGGCAGGCAATTTGACGCTGGATAGCAAGGGCAAACTGACGAATAGCGGTGCGATAACGGCGTCCTCGGATGTGGTTATCGGGAATCAGGGGGCACTGGCAAATCAAGGTGATATTACTGCCAGTCAGGATATCACGCTTAACACCCGCAATGAGATTGAAAATCAGGGGCGGATGTTGGCAGGGCGTCATCTGGCGATCCAAAGCACTGCCTTAGACAGTGGTGAAAAAGGGGTATTGATTGCCGGTGTCGATAAAGGCGGTAATCGGACTCAATCCGGCAACCTGACCATTGAGAATCGTGGCAGCCTCACCAATAAAGGCACAATAGCGGCGTCGGATAACCTGACTGTCCAGAATCAGGGCGATTTAACGAATCAGGGGCGGTTACTGGCCGGTGGCAATAAACCGGGCAGCCTGAAGCTTAACAGTGGCGGTCGTCTTGCCAACAGCGGGACGATAGATGCCTCTGCTGAGGTTAAGCTTGAGAATCAAGGGAATTTCATCAATCAGGGCGATATCACTGCGAGTCAGGATATTTCTGTCAACACCCGCGATCATCTGGAGAATCAGGGACGGATGTTGGCCGGGCGGCATCTTGATATCCACAGTGCTTCGTTGACAAGCCATAAAAATGTTCAACTGCCCACTGATCGCCAACAACACATTGTACTGGCCGCCGGCGCTGATAAAGACGGCAAATTAACTCAGCCGGGTAACCTGACGCTGGATATCAAGGGGAAACTGGATAATCAGGGGGTTGTGACCGCTTCAGATAATATCGACATTCAGAATAAAGAGGCGTTAACCAACTCAGGCGATATCACCGCCGGGAATAATATTGCGATAAAAACGCCGGGGCACCTGACGAATCAGGGCAAGGTGTTGGCCGGTCATCATCTCGATATCCAAAGTGCGTCCTTAACGAGCGGCCAGAATGGTGTTTTGTCTGCGGGAACGAATAAAACGCAACCGGGCAAACTGACTATCAATAGCCGTGGTCAACTGGTTAATCAGGGAATGATGACCGCAACGGATGATATTGTTATTGAAGAACCGGCGACGCTGACGAATCAGGGTGAGATAAACGCTGACCATAATATCAGGATCACAACGCCCGGAAAGCTGACGAATCAGGGTAAAGTGTTGGCGGGTTATCATCTCGCTATCCAGAGTGCGGCGTTAGAAAGCGGCCAGAAAGGAGTGCTGGCGGCGGGGATGGATAAAACGCAGCCGGGCAACCTGAAGATCCAGAGTCAGGGCAAACTGGATAACCACGGTATTATCAGCGCTTCCGAGTCTATCCATATTCAGAATGAAGGGGCTTTCAGTCATTCAGGGGATATCATCTCCGGTGGTGATATCACGATAAAAGCGCGAGATCACCTCGATAATAAAGGGAAAATGCGGGCAGGCCGTCACCTGAATATCCACAGTGCCTCGTTAGTTAGTCATCAGAAGGGGATGCTGGCGGCTGGCACGGATGATCAGGGCAATCTCATCATCAACAGTCGCGGCAAGCTGGTCAATCAGGGGGTGATGACGGCGTCGGATGATATTGCCATCGAAAATCAGGCCGAGTTGGAGAATCAGGGAAAGATAAGCGCTGACCATGATATCAGGCTCAAAACCCCGGGCAATATGACCAATCAGGGCAGGGTGCTGGCCGGCCATCACCTTGATATCCAGAGTGCGTCCTTAGAAAGTGGACAGAATGGTGTACTGGCTGCGGGAATAAATAAAACGCAGCCGGGCAACCTGAAGATCCAGAGCCAGGGCAAACTGGACAACCACGGCATTATCACCGCCTCCGAGTCTATCCATATTCAGAATGAAGGCGCTTTCAGTCACTCAGGGGATATCACCTCCGGTGGTGATATCACAATAAGAGCGCGTGATGATCTCGATAATGCAGGGAAAATGCGGGCAGGCCGCCACCTGGATATCCACAGTGCCTCGTTATCCAGTCATCAGAAGGGGATTCTGGCGGCCGGCACGGATGATCAGGGCAATCTGACCCGGCCGGGCAATCTCATCATCAACAGTCGCGGTAAGCTGATCAATCAGGGGGTGATGGCGGCGTCGGATGATATTGCCATCGAAAATCAGGCCGTGCTGGAGAATCAGGGAAAGATAAGCGCTGATCATGATATCAGGATCCACACACCGGGCAAGCTGACCAATCAGAGCAGGGTGCTGGCCGGCCATCACCTCGATATCCACAGTGCAGATTTAGAAAACCAGCAAGAAAGTCATCTGGCTGCGGGAATAAATAAAACGCAGCCGGGCAACCTGAAGATCCAGAGCCAGGGCAAACTGGACAACCGCGGCATTATCACCGCGTCAGATCATATTCATATTGAGAATGAAGGCGTTTTTAATCACTCAGGCGATATCAGCTCCGGTGGCGATATCACGATAAAAGCCCGTGATGATCTCGATAATGCCGGGAAAATGCGGGCAGGCCGCCATCTGGATATCCACAGTGCTTCGTTATCCAGTTATCAGAAGGGGGTGCTGGCGGCAGGTACGGATGATCAGGGCAAACTGACCCGGCCGGGCAATCTCATCATCAATAGCCGCGGTATGCTGACCAATCAGGGGGTAATGACCGCGTCGGATGATATCGCCATTGAGAATCAGGCCGAGTTGAAAAATCAGGGAGAGATAAGTTCTGGTCGTGATATCAAGCTCAACACCCCGGGCAAGCTGACCAATCAGGGCAGGGTGCTGGCCGGCCATCACCTTGATATCCACAGTGCAGATTTAGAAAACCAGAAAGAAAGTAAGCTGGCCGCGGGGATAGATAAAACGCAGCCGGGCAACCTGAAGATCCAGAGTCAGGGCAAACTGGACAACCACGGCGTTATCACCGCGTCAGATCATATTCATATTGAGAATGAAGGCGCTTTCACTCACTCAGGCAATATGACTTCCGGTGGCGATATCTCGATAAAAGCCCGTAATGATCTCGATAATGCAGGAAATGTACTGGCTGGACGCCATCTGGATATCCACAGTGCCTCGTTCGTCAGTCATCAGAAGGGGGTGCTAGCGGCAGGTACGGATGATCAGGGCAAACTGACCCGGCCGGGCAATCTCATCATCAATAGCCGCGGTATGCTGACCAATCAGGGGGTAATGACCGCGTCGGATGATATTGACATCAAGAATCGGGCGGCGCTGGATAATCGGGGAGAAATCAGCTCCGGGAACGATATCAGGATCAACACCCCCGGCTCTCTGTCTAATCAGGGCAGGGTGTTGGCCGGCCACCACTTGGATATTCATAGTGCTGTGTTAGAGAACCAGAAAAAAGGTGAACTGGCCGCAGGCACTGACCATTATGGCAAACCGACTCAGCCGGGCAATCTGACCATCGACAGTCGCGGTAAGCTCGTTAATCAGGGTGTGATGATGGCGTCGGATGATATTGCCATCGAAAATCAGGCGGCACTAGAAAATGCCGGAGAGATGAGTGCCGGGCGCGATATCAGGCTCAAAACGCCCGGACATCTGGTTAACCAAGGTAAGGTGTTGGCAGGCCATCATCTGAAAATTCAAAGTGCTTCCTTAGCAAGCCAAGAAAAAGGTGTCCTGGCTGCTGGCGTGGATAAAGAAGGCCGTTTGTCCCAACCGGGTGATCTGACTCTCCATAGCTCTGGTGAACTGACCAATCTGGGGCTAATCACGGCTTCGGACAATATGACAATCCAGGATCAGAGCAAACTGGAGAATCAGGGGGATATGATCGCAGGCCGGGATCTGTCAGTCAAAATCCGTGATCATCTTGCCAATCAGGGCAACATACAGGCCGGGAATCATCTTGATATCACCAGTGCGTCATTGGACAACTCAAAAAATGCGGTATTGGCGGCAGGCATTGACCGCGGCGGTAAACCCGCACCCTCGGGCAATCTGGTTCTCCACAACCGTGGGCAATTGACCAACAGCGGCGTGATAAGGGCATCCGGTGATATGACTCTGCCTGATCAGGGAAATCTGATGAATGGGGGAGATATTACCGCCGGACAGGACATGACGATAACCACCCGCGCCCATCTCGACAACCAGGGGCGTATACTGGCCGGGCGCCACCTTGAAAGCCAAAGCACTTCATTGTATAGCCACCAAGGCAGTACCCTGGCGGCCGGTATGGATAACATGCTCAGACTGACCCAGCACGGTAATCTGACACTAAAAACCACGGAAACTGCCCGGCTTCACGGGCAAAATCTGGCCCATGACCGGTTATCGGTTAACGCAAAAGATATCTCGTTGAAAGGTAGTCAAACTGACGCCGGTCATTTGACTCTATCCTCTGACAAGCAATTAAATTTACAGGATGCCCACGTCAGCGCCCGTCAACATCTCACGTTATCTGCGCCGGAACTGATTGATAACGCGCGTGGCCGGTTACGGGCTGAAACGCTGACCCTCCGCAGCCAGAAACTGAGCAATCATCAGGGTAAAATCACCCAGATCGGGCCGCAGTCGCTCATCCTGGAGCACCAGGCCGGGATTGACAATACGGCCGGGATAATTGAATCCAGCGGGCAGGATTTGACGTTGAAGGCACAGAGCATTGCGAATGATAACGGCAGACTGATCCATGCCGGAACCGGCGTGATGTCCATTGACACGGCCCACTTTCAGGGCAAAGAAGGCCTCTTGATTTCTGACGGTGAACTGAAACTGGATGGAGGGGATTACCATCTGGTGAAAAGTGAGACGTCCGCACAACACATCACGGCATATATTCAGTCAATTGACCATCGTTTAGGGAAGATGACCCAACGGGGCACAGGTTCAATGATGCTCGACGTTCAACATGAACTGGATAACGGCAGCGGGACGATTTCAGCCAATGGCACGGTGAAGGTCAATGCACAAACCCTGAATAACAACACCCTCTCAGAAAACGCACTGAATAACGACAGGGAAAACAAGAAAAAAGGCGTTCTGGAGAACAGTGAGCTGAATCATCTGTCAGGCCAAATTATTGCGGCAGAAGACGGCCAGCTTCAGGTAACCGTAAAAAACCGGCTGAATAACCAGCAAGGCCAATTAGTGGCCTCAGCCGGGATGACGGTGGTGGCTGACGAGATTAATAACCGGCAGGGGAAGATTGCGGCGTCGAACGGGGACATCACCCTGACCACCGGACAGTTAACCAATACCGGGGGTAAAATTGCCAGTCAGCACAACCTGCAACTGACGGCTCAGGCGATTAATAACGAAAAAGGCCAAATCCGTGCAGGGACGGCGGATATCGATACGCACCAGCAGCAACTGAATAATACCGCCGGTTCTATCGCAACAGAACGTCATATGACATTGCGAACCGGTGAATTGTTGAACCGATATGGGTCGATACGCAGCGGTCAGAACTTGACCATCGACACCCACGGTCAGCAGCTGGATAACCGGGATAGTGGTCAGGAAGGGGGGGTGTTCAGCCAGGGGGCTTTGCGCCTGACTGTCGCGGACCTGAATAACCAGTCCGGTCATATTGAAAGCCACGACAGACTGAATGTGAGCGGAAACACGGTCCTCAACCGACACGGTCAGCTATTGGGCGGAAAAGATACCCAATGGCATGTGGATGAACTGAATAATGATCAGGGTTTGCTACAAAGTGGCGGCAAACTGACACTCAAGGCAAAATCCTTAATTAACCGCAATAGTGGTGATCATAACGGAATTACCAGCAAACACGCCATGGTGCTGAATACCGGGGGACTGGATAACGAAAGTGGGGTAGTGGCTTCATCAGACAGCCTGAATATCACGGCGGATAACATCAATAACCGGCAGGGATTATTGGAAGCCCAAACTCGGTTTTCCCTGACAGGTCAAAAGGTTGATAACCAGTCCGGGCGGATCAAATCCCATCAGGACTTGTTTGTGGATACGCAAGGGCAGGCACTCGATAACACCGATGGCGTGATTGATAGTCAGGCTGAGCTTGAGGTGAAAAGTGGAGATCTGAAAAACCAGCGCGGCACCTTACATGGCAAATCTGCCACACTCACCGCAAAACAACTGGATAACCGTCAACAAGGTAAGATCCTGAGCGAAGCGGGGCTGCATATTGATGCCGATGCTCTTCTGAATACTCAGGGGCAGATACTGGCGCTGGGTGATTTGAAAGCGCAGGTCAATCACCACATTGATAATAAAGCCGGTTTAATCCGCAGTGGGGGTGATACCGAACTGAGTGCGACGGAAATCCGGAATCAGGAGACGCAACAGCAAGATAAAGGGGTTGAGGGCAAAAATGTCATCATCTCGGCGGACAAACTGCATAACACCCAGGGGCAAGTATTCGCCACCGAAAATGCCACGCTAACGCTGGCTTCGGTGCTCGATAACACGCAGGGACAGTTACAGGCCAATCAGCAACTGACCGTACAGGGCAATCAACTGGCTATCACCAATACGGACGGTGAGATCAAAGCCGGAAACGCGTTGACGATGGATGCCGACTCTGCCACTGGTGACGGAAAACTGCGCTCACTGGGCGATATTCGGTTAACGCTGCTAAAAGATTTTATCCATACAGGCGAAATCATTGCCAACGGCATGTTGCGGCTGAGCAGTCAGGGCAATGTCATCAATAATGGCTTGATCAGTGCCAGCACCTTAGCGGGGAAGGCGGATAACCTGACCAATGAGGCAACCGGGAAAATCCTGGCGGCTCACCATCAATGGACCGTCAAAAATACCCTCGTCAACACCGGGTTGTTGGATGGTGGCCAAACCTATCTGCGTGCCGCTGAGCTGACCAACCAGGGTACAGGGCGGATTTATGGTGATCATATTGCCATTGAAGCGGGGACGCTGAATAACTGGGTTGATGCTGAAACAAAAGCAAAACGGGAGAAGTTGTTCGCGACAAAAGCGGGAAATTACAACGACATCATGGCCAAAGGTAAATCGGCGGTGATTGCGGCTCGTCAGCGCCTCGATCTAGGCGTGGGTGAACTGAATAACCAAAGCCACAGCCTGATTTACAGTGACGGTGATTTTGCCTTCGGCGGCAAACTGGATGACCAGTATCGGGCCAGTGGAAAAGGTCAGGTCATCAATAACCACAGCGCGTATATTGAAGCCATGGGGGAGATGCGGCTGGCGGCCGACACCATTAATAACGTCAATGACCATTTTGAGACCGAACTTGAGCGCATTTCGCAGAGGCCAATGGAGGAATATCAAGTCTGGGGGCAACGTTATGATGTGAAAAACCATCATATCACGATTGATAATGATGAAGTGGATCACGCCTGTGTGGATGACCTGGGATGCCGGGATAACTTTCAGATTTACAAGTACACCCGTACGATAGAAGAAACCCGGGTGAAAGAAACTGATCCGGCGAAAATACTGGCCGGGAAAAACCTGATCATCGATACAACGACGCTGACAAACGATAAGAGCCAGGTTGTGGCGGGGGGATTGCTGACGGTCACGGGCGGGGATACCCATAACCTGGATGTACAGGGTGAGCGTTATATCACCGATAAAGGCCAGGTGGAGAATTTTTGGCGTATCAAGAAAAAAGGGCGTGACCGGCAAGGCTGGGGGTCATCGCGCTATGAACCCAATGCGCAAATCCAGGCCATCACCCTGACCCCCGGGACGATCCGGTCATCACAGGACATGGTCACGCTGGATGGCCAGCGTCCGGCTGATTATCAGGGCACCTCGGCACAGATGACGCCAGTCCGTGGCGGGCAAATCAACGCCGGCCTGACGGAAGCGGCAACTCAGCCGCGTGAAGTCGCATTAAGGCCGGGACAGCGGCTGGAAGTGATCCTCCCGCCCGCGGCAGTGACGGGGCAAAGGCCGACAATTACCGGTGGCCCGGCAGAGACGCCGATTATCGCAGGGGAAAAACTGACTGAACGGGGTCAGACATTCACGGTGGGTGAACGATCCACTGTGGGTGAGAAGCTGACCGGAGTCGGTGAAAAAAACACCGGGCTGGATGAAAAAATCACGAATGTGGGCGAGAAATCCATTGGCGTGGAGGAAAAAATCACGAATGTGGGCGAGAAACCCATTGGTGTGGATGAAAAAATCACGAATGTGGGCGAAAAACCCATTATCGTCCGCACGGAAGTGCCGAATTATCAGTTACCGGACAACAGCTTATTTAAACTGAATCTGCCGCCAGAAAATACGCAACCCACACCGGCGGTGGCGGCGATTGACAACCTGCCGCTGGTTGAAACAGATCCGCAGTTTACCCAGCTGAAAAAATGGCTGGGGACGGACTATATGCAACAGCAGCTGCGCTGGGATCACCATAACATGCATAAACGTCTGGGGGATGGTTTCTATGAACAGCGCCTGATCCGTGAGCAGGTGATTAACCTGACTGGCAAACGTTATCTGCCGGGGCACCAGAATGACGAGGAGCAATTTAAGGCGCTGATGAATGCCGGTGTGCGTGCCCGGCACGCCTTTAATCTGGCGCCGGGGATTGCCCTGAGTGCGGAACAGATGGCCCATCTCACCGAAGACATGGTCTGGCTGGTCAATGCCACCGTCACCTTACCGGACGGCCGCCGGCAAACCGTGCTGGTTCCCCAGGTGTATGTGCGCACGCAGGCCGGTTCACTGGATGGCTCTGGCGCCCTGCTCAGTGGCAGTCAGGTCAATCTGCAACTGAGTGGCGACCTGCTCAACCAGGGACGGATTATCGGTCAGGATATCCACGTACTGGCAGAGAATATCCGCAATCAGGGCGGACTGCTGCAAGGCCATCAGGTTGATTTGCAGGCCCGGACCGATATGGTCCAGCGGGGCGGGGCGATTGGTGCCGATA
Source organism: Xenorhabdus vietnamensis (assembly GCF_002127535.1). Lineage (GTDB taxonomy): Bacteria > Pseudomonadota > Gammaproteobacteria > Enterobacterales > Enterobacteriaceae > Xenorhabdus > Xenorhabdus vietnamensis. The sequence continues at coordinate 15,700 of NZ_MUBJ01000031.1, read as the reverse complement.
AATCACTGACGATAGGGGCAGGGCATAATATTGATATCGCCAGTACCACCCGCCGCGGTGAAAATCAGGCCGGCAATAACCGGTTCAGTGCCACTTACGTGGATAACGTCGCCCGTGTTTATGTACAGGGTACGGATGGCAAACTGCACCTGCGGGCAGGAAAGGATATTGACATGTCGGCCGCGCAACTGATGTCACAGGGTAAAAACAGTGAGATTCAGTTGGCCGCCGGGCGGGATATTCAGTCCGGTACGGTCAAAACCGCGCAGGGTGAACACCTTGAATGGGGCCGGGACAACACCCTGACCCACACAGAATCAGGGGAAACAGGTACTGATATTAACAGTGCCGGACAGGTCAGCCTGCGCGCCGGACGCGATGTTAACCTTCGCGCAACCGGTATCACGGCCGGTAAAACACTGCAAGTGGCTGCCGGGCGGGAGGTGGCTGTCGTGGCGGGTGAACAGCAGCAAACCCATGACGAATACCTGAAGGTGAAAGGCAGCAACAGCTGGGTTTCCTCGACGACCACCACGACCCGGGAGCAATATGACCGCACCCAGGCGGTCAGCAGCACCCTGAGCGGCGATACCGTGAACATCCAGTCCGGCAAAGATACCACCGTTCAGGGCAGCAATGTGGTGGGCACACAGGATGTGACGATAAAGGCCGGTAATAACCTGACCATCACCACGGCCGAAGAGACAAATCACCGGTTCACCCAGAAGGAAGAGAAAAAATCCGGCCTGATGGGCACCGGTGGCGTGGGCTTTACAATAGGCAGCTCGAAACTCAAACAGTCCAACGACAGCGATGCCCTGTTGCAGAAAGGCAGCACTGTGGGCAGCAGTGACGGCCATGTCACGCTGCATGCCGGCGAACAGGCCAGCCTGCATGGCAGCGAGATTATTGCCGGTAAAGATATTGATATTGAAGCCAAAGAGGTGGCGGTCACGGCCGCGAAAAACAGCCATACCGAACTGAGCAAAACCGAGCAGAAACAATCGGGCCTGACACTGGCGTTGTCCGGTGCTGTCGGCAGTGCGGTTAACACGGCGGTGCAGACGGCGAATGAAGCCAAAGACACGAAAGACAGCCGGTTACAGGCGCTGAAAGGCACGCAGGCCACGCTGTCCGGGGTGCAGGGTTATCAGGCGTGGCAGCTCAGTCAGGCCGACGCCGCGAAAGCCGATGCGATTAATCAGGCGGGCGGGGACGCACAAAAACCGACTGACACCATTGGCCTCCAGCTTTCCTACGGCAGCCAGTCGGCGAAATCGGAAACCCGCACGGAACAGACGCAGTCACAGGGCAGCAGCCTGAATGCCGGGCAGGATATCCGTATCAGGGCCACCGGGGACAATATGGTGGCTGCCAGCGGAAATATCCGGGTCAAAGGCAGCGGCCTGAAAGCAGGGCATGATATTGAGATGAACGCCAAACGCGATATCGTGCTGGGATCGGCTGAAAATACCCAGACCACCCGGGGCGAAAACAGCAGCCAAGGCGGCAGTGTCGGTGTGGGATTGACCGCCGGACAGGGCGGTTACGGCATTAAATTCTCGGCCAGCGTCAACAAGGGGAAAGGGCATGAAACCGGCGACGGGGTCACCCATACTGAAACATTGGTTGATGCCGGCAATCAGGTCAGCCTGAAATCCGGTCAGGATACGACGCTGAAAGGGGCCCAGGTCAGCGGGGATAAAGTGACGGCCGATGTCGGCCGCAACCTGCACCTGCAAAGTGAGCAGGATAAGGACAATTACGACAGCAAGCAGCAAAATGTCAGTGCCGGCGCCAGCTTCACCTATGGTTCGATGAACGGTTCAGCCAGTGTCAATGCCAGCCGCGACAAGCTGCTCAGCACGTTTGATTCCGTACAGGAACAAACGGGTCTCTTTGCTGGTAAGGGCGGCTTTGATGTTAAGGTGGGCGAGCACACCCAGCTTGACGGTGCGGTGATTGCCAGCATGGCCGGTAAAGATAAAAACCGGTTGGAGACGGGAACACTGGGCTTTAATGATATCCAGAACAAGGCGGAGTACCAAACCGAACACCAGAGTGTGGGTTTCAGCACCAGCGGGTCACTGGGCGGCCAGATAGGCAATCAACTGGCCTCGAATATGGCTTCAAATATGCTGGCCGGCACCAATAAGCATAAAAGCCAGTCTTCTACGACTCATGCGGCGGTCAGTGACGGCACGATTGTGGTGCGGGATGCTGATAAGCAGCTACAGGATGTGGCTGACTTAAGCCGGGATACTGATAACGCCGCCAATGGCCTGAGCCCGATTTTCGACAAGGAAAAAGAGCAGCAACGGCTGGCGCAGGCGCAGGCTATCGCTGAAATCGGCACGCAGGTGATGGATATCTACAATACGAATGAAGCGATTAAGGCGACGAAGAAAGCCACGGCAGACCTGAAAGACCCGCAAACGCAGCAGCGGCTGAAAGAACAAGCTGAAACTCAATTGAAGGCCGAAGGTCAGGCCATCGATGCGAAAAGCCTTGCCGACCGGGCGTATAAGATAGCCTATGACGGTGCCATCAGAGAGCAGGGCGCGGATATCGGCAGCAATCAGCGTCAGGCGGTGACGGCGGTCATCGGGGCGTTGCAGGGTTTGGCAGGTGGCGATATCCCATCGGCCATTGCCAGCGGGGCTGCGCCTTATCTGGCCAATGGCGTGAAGGCACTGACCTATAAGGGTAAAAACCACTATGATGAGTTGACGCCGGCAGAAAAAGCCACCAACCTGATGGCCCATGCGATTTTAGGTGGTGTCATTGCTGAGATGAAGGGCGGCTCAGCCACTGCCGGGGCAACGGGCGCAGTGAGCGGTGAACTGGCCGCTTCGGCTATTATCAGTGCACTGTACGGTGATAAGAATCTGAAAGATCTCTCACCGGAGGAGAAGGAAACCGTCAGCAATCTGTCCACGCTGGCAGGCGGGATTGCCGCCGGGCTGGCCACTAACTCTACGGCAGGGGGGGTGGCCGGGGCTCAGACAGCCAAAAATGCCGTTGATGCAAATAGACTAACAACCAGCGTCGAGAAAGAACGGCTACAGACTTTGGCGGAAAAAGGTGTTGCACCGAAAGATGTACTGGATGCTGCGGCCTGTGCAGTGGTTAAGTGTTCTGCCCAGTTTGTGGAAGGGACGGAAGAATGGATTAGATATAAGCAGCTGGAAGAGAAAGGTAATTCGCCTGAATATGCTGCCTTGCGTGACCAGTTAGCGAAAGAAACACTGAAAATTGATGTTCCACAACCGGACGGCACAGTCGCTCATTATGAGTTTCCTATGTATCAGTATGGGAAAGCCGATGCACTGACAGATAACCTTGTGTATGCGGATGGTAAATACCAGTTAACAACCCGTGCAGGTGGTTTGTTACAAACCGCAGGCGGAGCGGTTGAGGTTATCGGTGGCACCGTGTCTTGTGGTACAGGTATTGGCTGTGCGGTTGGTGCAGTGATGGCGACACAGGGACTGGATAACATGAATGTGGGTTCTAACACTGTAGTGTCAGGCCAACCAGTGAAAACCATGGGGGCTAAGGGACTTGAAGCGTTGGGTGTCCCATCGGAGTATTCGGAGATTACCTATGCGATGATCGGGCTGGGGGGCTCTGTAACCACGGTTTTGACATCACCGAAGACAGGGAAAGCTGTGACGGTGTTGGTGGATAAGGATAACCGAGTTACGAGATCTTTTTCTGATGGAGGGCATAATAGTCGTACAAAAGGAGTTGTTGGGGCACCTGAGCAACCTTTAGAAAATAGTACTGTGAACCCAATTGTTAGTACTGAAAAGGTTCCTCATAAATATATTGAGCAAGTAAGGACTAATTTATCAAGAAGTAAAATCGATGAAATTATTAATACGCCACATGGTCAAAGACCTGATCCTTCTACATACATGGCGAAGGCTGAAATTGAAACTCATATAGCTAAGTTCAATGAAGGAGCGGTTAGGATAACGTCTAGAGCTGCCTATAAAAAATTTGACACAGTAGGACCTGATGGTGGGTTTGTTATGCCTAAATCAGCATTTGATAAAATATTATATGAGTCAAAAGGTGATCTTAGAATCATAGAGAATAAATTAGGTCTTGATAAAGGAATATTAAATGATTCTGATGTTATGATTATTCATGTTAAGCGTGAAAATATGCAAGGGCTAAGAATTCCTTCAGGAAATGAGGGGGGGGCAAACAACCAGTGGATACCAGGCGGGTATACATCTGGCGGAGTACCTGAAGCTGTGATGAATTTTTCACATAAGCCTCCTGTAACTGAAATAAAAATCAAGTAATTTTTAGGTGAAATGATGAATAAATATTATGAAGAAGAGCCTCTTTCTTACCAAAATACACATCAAGAACCAGTTGAGGGGGAATTTATCAAAGATAACTGGAGTGTCAGGGTTGAAAATGGTAAATACATATTTTCTTATATTTCTGGTGAGTTTTTTGGTCAACTGAAAGAAGTGGAGATAAATAAATGTGATTACTTACAGGCGATCGAGAATGGCATTACATTTGATGAGTTATGCCGCAAGTATAATGTATTTTAATTTTTAATAATCAAAAACCTTGTTTATGATTTTATGTAATCGCTACTTCACATTAAATGTGGCCGTTTAGGCGGCCACTGAATTCAAGCATAAATCGATTTATGGGATAAGCCAAGACTGTAACAGCATTTCCATTGGTTTTGTGCTTTGATAGATGAGATGTGTGTTATAGCTTTAAGTTCGTATTTTAAAAAAAACTGCTCCTGAATACTCGGGACCTAAACTGAAAGAAAATGAATTTTCAACAGATCTAGGTCAATGGAGAGTAAAAAAAGAAGGTTGAGAATAACTTCCTGAGTGCCGATCAGATCGATGATTTTGCGGCCAAGGCCAAAGACTGTAAGGCGCGTGGCGATTGCAAACAAAAATGGAAGATCTGAGCCTCAAGCAGCAGCAAGAACTGATTGCGGTCTGTGCCTCGAACCCGGCGGCTTGTAAAGAAAAATACGGCGATATTCCTGCAAACGGTTTGTTAGTCCGCCAGGCGATTGATAAAGCACTGGGTGAAGATGTGCCTTCACGCATGAAGAATGACATGTCTTCCTTACTGGCTCAGCAGATCGAAGCGGAAGGGGGGCTCCAGTACATAGTTTGCGCATCAGTTGATTAGCCGTTATGGAATTGACAAACAGCAGGCTGAAATCTTAGCGGGCGCGGCAATGGCCGCTGTGACTGGCGGCATGAACAGCAAAGGGACTAAACCATCATCTTCAAACGCAGTGATGGATAATAAAGGTGCTAACTCAGCCAAAGGCCAGCAAGTTAATGCTGGCAATAGTGGAACGAAAGCACCACAAAATCAGTCTGGTAAAACGTAAGCGTCCGGTGATCTCACCTTGCTTTGCCAGATATCTGCATATTTTTGCAGAATCTCCTGGAGATGGTAGGCCTCATATTACTCTTGATAATAATCAGTATAGTTATGTTTGTACCGAAAGGGGGGGTTGAGTCTTCTAGAAAGATAACCTCATCATTGGATGAATTGCTTTATTGGATTATGTCTAGTTTTGTCCGTGAAGTAGCGTACCAATATGAATTGGATCATCGTATTGAAAATAATAGAGATGGAAGGCGTATTACTTTTCCAATGGTCATTGAACTTATGGGAAAACTCCAACCAGCATGGGGATTGAAAGCGAAAAGTGAGATTGATGAAACGCTTTCTAGAAGCCCTTATGATGATGGTAGCTATTAATTGTTACCACGAAAAACGCGGTTGAGAAGCTGACAGGCGTCGGTGAAAAAAACGCCGGACTGGATGAAAAAATCACGAATGTGGGCGAAAAACCCATTATCGTCCGCACGGAAGTGCCGAATTATCAGTTACCGGACAACAGCTTATTTAAACTGAATCTGCCGCCAGAAAATACGCAACCCACACCGGCGGTGGCGGCGATTGACAACCTGCCGCTGGTTGAAACAGATCCGCAGTTTACCCAGCTGAAAAAATGGCTGGGGACGGACTATATGCAACAGCAGCTGCGCTGGGATCACCATAACATGCATAAACGTCTGGGGGATGGTTTCTATGAACAGCGCCTGATCCGTGAGCAGGTGATTAACCTGACTGGCAAACGTTATCTGCCGGGGCACCAGAATGACGAGGAGCAATTTAAGGCGCTGATGAATGCCGGTGTGCGTGCCCGGCACGCCTTTAATCTGGCGCCGGGGATTGCCCTGAGTGCGGAACAGATGGCCCATCTCACCGAAGACATGGTCTGGCTGGTCAATGCCACCGTCACCTTACCGGACGGCCGCCGGCAAACCGTGCTGGTTCCCCAGGTGTATGTGCGCACGCAGGCCGGTTCACTGGATGGCTCTGGCGCCCTGCTCAGTGGCAGTCAGGTCAATCTGCAACTGAGTGGCGACCTGCTCAACCAGGGACGGATTATCGGTCAGGATATCCACGTACTGGCAGAGAATATCCGCAATCAGGGCGGACTGCTGCAAGGCCATCAGGTTGATTTGCAGGCCCGGACCGATATGGTCCAGCGGGGCGGGGCGATTGGTGCCGATAAATCACTGACGATAGGGGCAGGGCATAATATTGATATCGCCAGTACCACCCGCCGCGGTGAAAATCAGGCCGGCAATAACCGGTTCAGTGCCACTTACGTGGATAACGTCGCCCGTGTTTATGTACAGGGTACGGATGGCAAACTGCACCTGCGGGCAGGAAAGGATATTGACATGTCGGCCGCGCAACTGATGTCACAGGGTAAAAACAGTGAGATTCAGTTGGCCGCCGGGCGGGATATTCAGTCCGGTACGGTCAAAACCGCGCAGGGTGAACACCTTGAATGGGGCCGGGACAACACCCTGACCCACACAGAATCAGGGGAAACAGGTACTGATATTAACAGTGCCGGACAGGTCAGCCTGCGCGCCGGACGCGATGTTAACCTTCGCGCAACCGGTATCACGGCCGGTAAAACACTGCAAGTGGCTGCCGGGCGGGAGGTGGCTGTCGTGGCGGGTGAACAGCAGCAAACCCATGACGAATACCTGAAGGTGAAAGGCAGCAACAGCTGGGTTTCCTCGACGACCACCACGACCCGGGAGCAATATGACCGCACCCAGGCGGTCAGCAGCACCCTGAGCGGCGATACCGTGAACATCCAGTCCGGCAAAGATACCACCGTTCAGGGCAGCAATGTGGTGGGCACACAGGATGTGACGATAAAGGCCGGTAATAACCTGACCATCACCACGGCCGAAGAGACAAATCACCGGTTCACCCAGAAGGAAGAGAAAAAATCCGGCCTGATGGGCACCGGTGGCGTGGGCTTTACAATAGGCAGCTCGAAACTCAAACAGTCCAACGACAGCGATGCCCTGTTGCAGAAAGGCAGCACTGTGGGCAGCAGTGACGGCCATGTCACGCTGCATGCCGGCGAACAGGCCAGCCTGCATGGCAGCGAGATTATTGCCGGTAAAGATATTGATATTGAAGCCAAAGAGGTGGCGGTCACGGCCGCGAAAAACAGCCATACCGAACTGAGCAAAACCGAGCAGAAACAATCGGGCCTGACACTGGCGTTGTCCGGTGCTGTCGGCAGTGCGGTTAACACGGCGGTGCAGACGGCGAATGAAGCCAAAGACACGAAAGACAGCCGGTTACAGGCGCTGAAAGGCACGCAGGCCACGCTGTCCGGGGTGCAGGGTTATCAGGCGTGGCAGCTCAGTCAGGCCGACGCCGCGAAAGCCGATGCGATTAATCAGGCGGGCGGGGACGCACAAAAACCGACTGACACCATTGGCCTCCAGCTTTCCTACGGCAGCCAGTCGGCGAAATCGGAAACCCGCACGGAACAGACGCAGTCACAGGGCAGCAGCCTGAATGCCGGGCAGGATATCCGTATCAGGGCCACCGGGGACAATACGGTGGCTGACAGCGGAAATATCCGGGTCAGCTTATTAGCTAATGCAACCGTGGCTTTCATGAACCCACACCGGTCTATTAATTTTCTCAGCCACTCTCCCAGATAATCCCCCCGTTTTTGGACACAGCGCATCACGGCACGGGCACCGTGGATGATTAATGTTCAGAGATGACGGTTGCCATGTTTGCTCAGGGATGACAGGCGGCTTTTGTCGCCTGAACTGTGCTGTCGGGGAACCAAGCCACACCAGGCTGAAAGTTGTCGGCCATTGGCAAATTGGGATGCGCTGACTTCACTCACGAAAGCCGCCGCGATCAGGGGACCGACACCGGGGATCGTGAGCAAATGCTCATAGCCGGTTTGCTGACGGGAAAGTACCGCTATTTCGTTATCCATTTCATGAATGCCGATGTTCAAATCCTGCAGCTCTTCCCATAAAGTCTGCAATAAACGGCGTAGTACACAGGACAGGCTATTGCTGTCCTCTTCCAGAATATCAGGCAGATGCTGTTGCAGTTTCTGAATACCTGAGGGAACTATCAACCCCTGTTCAGCGAGAAAAGCTCGAATTTGGTTGGCGAGTGCGGTGCGGTGTTCCACCATGCGCTGCCGGGCACTGCGTAGGGCTTTAATATCCTGCTGTTCTACAGTTTTGACGGGAACAAAATGGATACCGGGCCGACAGGCCGTTTCGCAGATAGCCAGTGCATCATTGGCATTGTTTTTTTGATGGCGGCTGAAGGCCTTCACATGCTGGGTAGGAATAAGCCTGACAACCTATCCCATCGTCTGCAGCGTTCGCCCCCAATAGTGAGACGTTGCACAAGCTTCCATAGCAATGACGGTTTGCGGAGGGAAAGTGCGCACGACATCAAGTAATTGAGGCCGCCGTGTCGGCTTATGACGGGGGATACGTGAGGATTTCCTGCGAGGTGGCTGTTTCAACCGGCAGCGCAATCTCTTCCGCTTCGTTAAACCACTCCCCTTGTCCAGGGAACGCTTCCGACGAGGCCCCAAACCGTTTTTGCTGCGCTAACCGAAACTGCTCTTCCAAAAACGCAAGCCGCTGCGACTGCTTAATCAGCAGCCGTTTCAGTTCTGCGGGGTCATTGGTCAGGGCATCAATATCGATTTGCATGGGGACATTTTACCCGGCCCCCGGGGCAAAAACTTAATTATTGCGGGTCAGTTTGATGATCATCCATTGATCAGGCGACAGGGCAATCCTGTACGGATAAGGGCTGATGACCGATGACATCGTAACCCGATAACAACCCATGCAGCTGCTGCTCCGTCAGGTTCAGGGCAGGGCTGTTGACGGTGGTAGGCCATTTGAATTTTGCGTTTTCCAGCCGCTTGTACCAGAGCGCAAACCCGGTTTTATCCCAGTAGAGGATTTTGAGTTTATCCCGCTTCTTGTTGCAAAAGAGAAATAACGCTGTCTGCGTCGGAGAAAATCGCATTTCAAGCTCGACTCAGACAACCAGCCCGTTGATGGATTTCCGGAAGTCGATAAACGGGCGGCATAAATAAACCTCCGGCACATCCACAAACATTTTCACGCGGCGATTCCCCGGATAAGGTGTTTATCCGTGCCGGCAGGGAAACGCAGTGTGCCATGAGGTAGTCTCAAATAAAGTGGGGGGCGCACTGGGTGATGCGGATTTTTTCTGAGCGAGACTGACTTTAATAAAAGAAGACAGGGCAGCCGGCCCAGACCGCTTTTCCTGTGGGCGGGAGTCACGTCGGCAGTGGTGATAGAACTGGGTCATAGAGATACCGATTTTTTGGCAAAACTGGCGTATAGTCAGGTCGGATTTTTTCTGCTGTTCAACAATGTCCAGCCACTCGGCTTGAGTAAACCTGGATTGGCTCAGGCGGGATTTTTCCATAATCAGAATAGGTGAAGCTATTTTAATCAGTGAATTCACCCTGGCTAGATGTGGTTCCCAGTACGCTTACAAAGCAATGATAGAAATTTTCATTAGTTACCATCCTTAGTGGTTATTGGTTTAACTTCCGGATTAGTTATTTGGATCCGGTTCTACCATTTTTTCAATCGTATTTAAGTCAACAACGCCCCGCACAATGTAAATACAACCACCATTAATACAGACAAACACGCTTTTGTTCGCTTTTTCTTACAGTGTCCATGCCAAGATTTCGGATTGTTCTTCTATATGTTCTAACTCATCGCCCTTCTCATGGGAAAGCTGATGCAGCTCACTGCGTTTAATATCATCGTCTTCTGAATCTGCCTGTTTATATTCGTTCTTACCCACGAATTTAAACAACACATTACCCGCAGCAGGGGACCCATCTTGCGTGATTATCTGCCTTAATAGGGGCAGCTCTTTTTTCCAGCCAGAAGCATTATTCCAGACGTTTATTTGTCGCTCATGATTCTCACTAATGGATAGCGCTTGTAACTGATCCAGTGTGATTTTATCGTTCGCCAGTTCGTCTAACAGTACCGATGCCATTTCAGCCAAACGTAGACACTTTTTAACATGACGGGTGCTATAACCTAACAGATCAGCAATCTCTGTCTCTTTGCATCCTTTTTTGCTCCGTTCCCCAAATACAATCAGTTGAACCGCTGGGTGCATGGCTTCACTCTGGCTATTTTCAGTCAATGAAACAATCAGAGCATCATTCTCACTGACAATTTTTGCCGGAACCGAATAGGCGTTATCAATCAATTTCTTTTGTAATAGTGCAATAAGTGCTTTTGAACGTCTTTACCCTGCGGTCACATCATATTTACCGTTTTTCAGTGGGTAAACGATCAGATTTTGTAAAATGCCGACGGATTGAATACTGTTAGCCAACTCAACAATTCTGGTTTCATCAATAGGATGCTTACGAACATTCAACTCACTGGGTACTAACTGAGAAAGTGGAATAGAAGTCATTTTTACTACAAGCGAAAAATGCTGCGGATGGTTTTTAGGCGGAATTATTCCCATTTTTCACACAAATGTTCTCTTTAAATGCGATAGAATCCGGGCTCCTTTTATATAGGATGCGACTTGAAATATGGGGAATTTCAGGCTGAAATTTTTACAAAAAATATCGTTAAAACAATAAAATAAGTTATTTCTTCAATGCGGGGAATTTTATCTATTATGCAAAAACATTGACATATTTTTCACCCTAAAGCAGAGGATGTTAAATATCTTAGTTGTGCATTAATAACTATTCCTTGCAGGTAAGTTTCATTACATCCACACATTTACTTAATTACTTTAATTGGGTGTTGAATGATGAAGTAAAACATGACGTATGCGATAACTCTTTATGCTGTACATTATTTTATGGAAAAAACAAAAAAATCAAGTACACTCTACAAAGTGTGTAATTTTAAAAAAAGGTTGTACGCATGAAGAAGAATTACGGTGGAGTCCTTGAAACAGCAAAGCGAGCAGAAAAAATGCTCCAAGGGATGAGTAACCATATAGAACAGCAGCGCATTGAATTTAATCAAACAGAATATTATCAAACCTTCACAAAGAATACTGTGGCCAAAATGCCTATGCTAAACCGACGTTCTGTTGATCTGGCTGTCACCGAAATGGAAAAGCAGGGATATGTGTTCGGGAAGCGCCAAACAGGTTCAACAATGCAATATGCATTAACGCTTCAAAATGTCATCGATATATATAAACACCGTCAAATTCCTACCTATCGGGATAAATGGAAAGAGGCCTTTACTATATTCGTAGTGAATCTAAAAGGTGGTGTATCCAAAACAGTGTCGACAGTTACTCTTGCTCATGGGTTACGGGCGCATCCAACTTTAATTCATAACGACCTGCGTATTCTTGTTATAGATATGGATCCGCAGGCTTCCAGCACAATGTTTCTCAGTCACCATAATAGCATAGGCTCTATTTTGGAAACTGCCGCACAGGCAATGTTGAACAACGTTAGCCGAGAACAATTGATTAAACAATTTATCAGACCAACAATGATGCCTGGTGTGGATGTGATTCCAGCATCAATTGATGATGCATTTGTCGCAAGCGAATGGATCCAGCTGGTACAGGAGTACCTGCCCGGAATGGCACCTTCTGAAGTCCTCCGCAAGACAGTGATTGACCGTTTATCTCATGATTATGATTTTATTCTTATCGACACGGGACCTCACTTGGATGCGTTCATGCTAAATGCCATTGCGGCCAGTAATATATTGCTGACCCCTACGCCACCGGCACAGGTCGACTTTCATTCCACAATGAAGTATTTGACTCGTCTGCCAGAAATGATTGAGCGTATTGAAAATGAAGGTACTGAATTACATTTGCGCGGCAATATTGGGTTTATGTCAAAAATGGGAAATAAATACGACCACCTGACGTCACAAAGTTATGCACGAGAGGTATTTACCTCCTCAATGTTGGATGCCTCTCTGCCAAGACTGGACGGCTTTGAACGTTGTGGGGAATCTTTCGATACAGTTATCAGCGCTAATCCAGCATCTTATCCTGGCAGCTCAGAAGCACTGCGCAACGCAAAAAATCAGGCCGACATTTTCGTTCGAGCAGTTTTCGACAGAATTGAATATATCAGGAATCAACCGTGAATAAATCTATCCAACGAATTGGCAGAACAATGGGCAACTCTCCGTTAAGCAATATGATTTCAAGTCAGGAAATTGAGAGTCGCACATTTACTTTAAGTTCAGGAAAAAAGGTAGTTTTTACTCGTCAGCACATTCAGGCTGAACATATCAAAAACAAAACATTTGTTGATCCGACAATTAATGGCCGTGACCAAAGTATACTAACGAAAGAATCACTTCAGGATATTCTCAGAACAATTCACTTACAGCAATTTTTCCCAGCAATTGGTCGGAAAATCGGAGAAAAAATTGAAATCCTCGACGGCTCCCGTCGTCGCGCGGCCTGTTTGCTAAAAAACACCGGGCTTGATGTGTTAGTGGCCGCTGAAGAAATTAGCATCAAAGATGCGAGACAACTTGCCGCTGACCTCCAAACAGCCAAAGAACATAATCTGCGCGAGCTTGGGAAACGCTATCAGTTAATGGAAAAAAGTGGAATGAACCGCAAAGAGATAGCCAAAGCAGAAGGCGTTTCCACGGCGAAAGTAACCCGAGCTTTTCAAGCTGCGGCCGTACCGGATGAAATGATCGCTTTTTTCCCTGTTGTCTCAGATTTGACGCTACCAGATTACAAATTCCTGCTTGAAATGGCGGAAGACATTGATCGCCGTAAAATCCTGCTCAACGAGATATTAGAAGAAATTCGAATAAAAATTATAGAGACAACGATAGAAGAGGGTGCTTCAGACGCAGTGAAAGACGCGGTAATGAATGTATTCAAGAGCGTTAAGCTCTCTCGTAAGCCACAACCTGTAGCAAAAGCTGAAGTGATAACACCTCTGAGCGTTTTTGAAGATAAACGTATTTATGCTCGTCGCAAGGAGAATACCAAAAACAGAACGCTCATTTATGAGTTCGCTCGTCTTGATAAAAAATTGCAATTGCGTATTGAGCAAACCATGCAGGAAATTTTTGCTGAATATAATAACGAAAAAAAGTAACTATTCGTTGTTACTTGCTTTTCAGATTCCATGGCATGATTGGCAACACATGAAATGGATATGGGTAATACGTTCTTTATATTAATTTAAAAAAGAAGCCAATTATGACATTCGAACTACAGATTTACACCTCACTACTTACCGATGTAAAAGAGAGGATTCGTAGAGGTCAGATTAAAGCTGCTCAATCTGTTAATACTGAACTGATTCAGATGTACTGGGATATCGGACGTATTCTCCATGAACGCCAAAAGCAGCAGGGGTGGGGGGCTGGGATCATCCCGAAGCTGGCACGAGATATTGTTAATGAATTACCAGAAATCAAAGGCTTTTCAGAACGAAATCTGAAGCGTATGTTACGTTTTTACCGAGAATACTCCTTGTCATCAGAAATAGAAACGGCCGCTAATGGAGCAATTGTGCCACAACCTGTGGCACAATTGCCTTGGGGACACAATATTTTACTGATTGAGAAAATAAAAGATCAAACCGAGAGATTCTGGTACGCTGAACAAGTTTTGATACAAGGTTGGAGCCGTGAATCTTTACTTCAGATGATCAAAAATAATGCTTATGCACGGCAGGGAGCTGTTGTTAGTAACTTCAATAATCGATTACCTGTATCTCAATCTGAATTAGTACAACAAACCTTGAAAGACCCCTATATCTTCGATTTTCTCACCTTGTCAGAACCTTTCAAGGAACGTGAACTGGAAACAGAATTACTCAAACACCTTGAAAAATTCTTGCTTGAACTCGGTGAGGGATTTGCTTTTGTGGGACGACAATATCCTATTACTGTAAGTGGACAAGATTACTATATTGACCTGCTTTTTTATCATCTGATTTTGAGAGCTTTCGTTGTAATTGAGTTAAAGCGAGGAGAGTTCAAACCTGAGCATGCTGGTAAGATGAATTTTTACTGTTCTGTGGTCGATGAAAAGCTGAGGCATCCTACTGATCAACCCACTATTGGTCTGATTTTGTGCCAAACCAAAGATCGAATATTGGCAGAATATTCCTTGCGCAGCATTCAAAAACCCATTGGTGTTTCAGATTACGAACTAACCCGTACGTTGCCGGAAGACTTGAAATCTAGTTTACCAAGCATTGAAGAATTAGAAGCAGAACTTAGTCATAGTGATGAAAATTCGTAATGTATGTCTCCATTTTAGCAACCAGAGGATATGCTAAGGTTCTGTCGCATTAACTCGTGCCCGCAACCTCTTGTGGCTTGGCGTACCTGCCAGTGCGCTGAAAGAGCTGCGCTTGGCCTTATTAGCTCAAGGTTTTCTAGAGGCTGAAGTGCAACTTAGTTGAATTATTTGGCAATAGTCAGCAATGCGCATTAGCTGCTGTTGTTAAGTGTAATTTTAAGCATTTATATATGGTGATATTTCAGATAATTACGTTCCTGACGTGGTTTTTTACATCATTGGCTCTCAAACCCCAACAACGATAGATGGATTGTTTATTTTACATACACTGATACTCTATTAGGAAATAATAAAGATGATGTCTTTTTGGCCTGGTTTTTATGGTTTTATACTTTTTACTGCTATTTTTTTGCTATCTATACGTATATTTCGTTCTTCGAAAAATATATTTATGAAAACCATTTTATGTATCATTGTTTTTTCGTCTTCATCTTGTTCTATTAAATCCATGATCAATATGTTTGGGGATAATTTCGAAACTGAAACAAAACTGTTAGTTCAAGGTATGTTATTTTGGGATCATAAAACCGATCCTGATTTTATAATATCCATGAGGAATGCAAGAAAAACGTCAGGGTTTAAATTGGTTAATACATATGTTCATTCTGTCTGGCATGGAAAGTATCGTATTTATAATGGTGAAATACCATTTAATATCTATGAAATCAACTTGGAATGGAAAAATGAAGAAAAAAGCATTGTAGAATATAATTGTTTTATGATGGCTTATGCCACTGATATAATCAATGATTTTTTGAAAGCAATGAGTTATTCAGATGATTGTTCTAAGAAAGACGAGTGGATTTTTAAAGTGAGAGAAAGCATTACTCAATAATAAATCTCTTAGAATAGGAATATGTATACGCAATTAACTTGAAGATGCGGGTTTTAAAATCTGGAAATTATCAGTCAGACGGGTAATGAGTTCACTGGTTTTTTCTGGCAACGTGACATGAAA
>NZ_MUBJ01000030.1 GCF_002127535.1 Xenorhabdus vietnamensis | reverse complement strand
GAGGATCTCCACGATTTTGTTTTCTAAGCAAAAACTTTGATCGTGCCTCAGGCTCTTAGTTCCCTTCTTTTCTTCCTTTCTTAAACGAAGTTCAGGTTAAGAAAAAGGACACAGGCGACCAGACGCAGAAAGTAGAATCACAGAAACAGCGAGTGGAAAAAGGCGATAAATCATGGTGGAAGTATGGCATAACCGAATCGGAGTCAGCATTCAATGCTGCGATGGAGGAAGGTTATGAATTAGCCGATAAATTAACTGGTGGGAAACTAAAAGAACTTAATAAATGGCTATCTGGAGGCTTCCAATGATTGCCGAAATAACAATATCCCCTATCCCCAACCAGACGACCTCATTTTCTATTGGCACAGATTTAATTGAATTAACACTGGAAACCCGGTTAGGAAATATATTCGCCACGGTAAAACAGAATAGTGAATATCTGGTGTGTAACCGCATTTGTCGAAATTTGACATACATATGTAGATGGCTGGTATTTTTGGATATTGAGGGTAACTCTGACCCTCAATATTCCGGCCTCGGTTCCCATTATAAATTGGTATGGAATGATGGAATTTAACAGAAAAGCAATCAGAATCACCCTCACTCTCTCAGGCAAAGACGAATCATTCACCTCCAGCAATCAAAATAAACTTTCTGCAACCGGACTTAGGATCAGCGCTGAAATTAACTATGGCAATGGTGCCATTACGCCTCATGCTCGCATTAAGGCTTATGGGTTACCAATGGAGACAATGGAGAAACTATTGCGTATTAAGTGGAACGATATCGAGGCACTGCGCAATAACGTGACAATAGAGGCAGGTGAGGAAGGCGAAGAGTTATCACAAGTTTTTCGGGGTGGCATCACCTTTGCTTATCCCGACTTTGGCGATGTACCTAATGTTGCACTGGTGATTGAATCTCAAACTGCCGTACTGGATAAAATGCTGGGTGTTGATGCAGAGAGCTACGAAGGCGAGCAAGATGTTGTAAATATCATGGGTAACATCTGTAAACGCATGGATATTCATTTGAATCTAATGGCGTTAGCGTCACAATATCGGACCCGTATCTGCACGGTACTGAAATCGACAAAATCTATCAACTGGCTCATTCCGCCAATTTGGATTTGTATATTGAGGATAAAAACGTTGCTATCGCTCACAAAGACCATCCAAGACGAACATTAAAAATACCAGTTATCTCACCTGAGACTGGATTAATTGGCTATCCGGTTCCGACGATGATTGGTGCCCAATTCAAATGTTTCTATGACCCGCTGGTGAGATTTGGTGGTGCCGACAGTCAGATACGAATATGTAACGGTGACTGGCTGATCTACGGTATCAGGACAATATTAGAAACCGAACAGGATTCCGCGCAATGGTTTATGGAAGTTTCAGCCAGCCGGAGAGGGGATAACTATGCCGCCATCAAAAAGTGAACGGGTATCATTATATGATCCACAGGTAACTATTGGTGGAGCGATGACCCAAGAGGCCATCATCTGGTCGCTCATCGGTAAAATAGGTACGGTGACGATATGCAGGATGCAGTTAATCTGAATATCGCGACCGATGCCGAAAAATCCGCATTAACCGTCTGGCGTAAATACCGGGTGCTGCTCAGTCGGGTGGATTGCTCTACCGCACCGGATATCGCATGGCCGGCACAGCCGAAGTAATTATAGGGCCGCGTGCCCCTTACCCGCCTAGACGTCCGTGTCCAGATGCCGGCAGAGTCGGTGTGGAATCAGCAACAACGAAAACCAACAGAACAACTGAAATAATAAAAGGGGCATTGAGCCCCTGAAAGTTATTTTCGTGCATATTAATCATGCCATTTGAAGTGGAAGCGGAAGGTTTGACCACGAGTTTTCAGTATTTTGCCGATCTTGCCGGCATTTTCGCCAATATACTGGGGGCTATTATATTCAGAGTCTTTTGTGCGATAGCCCAGAGGGTATTCCACATCATTCACTGTGACCGTCAGTTTTTTGTTTGTCACTGCTTTCAAAGATTCTTGGTGATCAAGTGATGCAGGGCCAAAATCAATATTGACATGATTTGGCTTAAACTCAGAGAAATAGTCCACCCAAGTCAGATTTGAAACCGGGTAATCTCCCAAACTATTTTCAATCATGACTAATTTGTCAGCACGCATACTCCATTGTTCATATCCATCGATTCTGTTCCAGATATAGGGAGTTACATCTAAAACCAGTGTATACTCAGTATCCTCTGAAGTCACAGGGAACTGAGTCACCATCGCCCAGTCATGGGCTTCAATATCCATGAAGGAAGCGCTCCAGGGAACAAAGTTACCTGATGCCGTATGAAGTTCTGTATAGGCCAAATAATTAAAACGGGTGCCAATTTCAACGCCAGCCAGCGCATGGTAATCGCCCTCGTTAACAATGTGACCCACAAATCCGGGATTGCGCAGTAAGTACACATCCTGATTGGCCCATTCCTTTCTACTGACGCGTTTGCCGGCTTGTAGTTGCAATAATGCCCATGCGTAAGATCCCTCTTTGGCTGCTAATTCACTCATTTTTTACCTTTATATGTTTTGTTGTATATTGAAAAGACAGCAACAGAATAACGCCCGGACTTTCTGATGAAAATCGATCCGGATTGTAGGAGCAAGGAGACACCCAGGAATAAAATCATTGCCGGTAAAGCTTGTTTCCTGCCTGCTTCCCCACTTGTATCCCCTCCCACACAACCCCCATCAATTCACCCAACCATAAGCATTCGTTACTATATTGGGGCTGTCTAATAACTAATTATCTATAAATACAAGGAAATAGTATGTCTGACGTTATTAATCCAGAACACGAATGCCCATTTGACCCAAAACACTATCAATGTGATTGCTTTATTGCTCCGGTGGGTTCCTTCTCCTGGGCGTTGATTCAATTAAAACTCCGCAAGCGCGTTACCCGTTCCGTTTGGGTGAATTGCCAAGGAAATAATGAAATGTATTTGGCTATCACTCCACGTGTCAATAATTTAGCCGTAGAAGAAGGCAGCGCTTACGCGGTTGATGGTGTGGCGGTTGGCACTCAGTACGACTATTTGACGCATATCGATCTGCGCAATGAGCATGGTAACTTTGTGCCGTGGCAACCGACGCAGGAAGATATGATGGCGTGTGATTGGGGGTTTGTGGAGGAAGAAAAGAAAGAAGAGTCAGTGAAGCCTGAGACTGAGTCTAAACCCGAACCTACTCTAGAGCCAACGCCTGAACTTAAACCAGAGACTCCGAAGTATAATTTAGTCTTTGATGCAACAAGCAAGGAGGCGGGAATAAATGGCAATCTTCGAAGGGTAGATAAACCAATTATTATTGAAAATAATCTAACAACAAATGGTAGTCTCTACTGTGTTTATTGGTTCACTTCTCAATATGGTACTTCGGCCGCCAATCAACTCGAATTACAGTTTGAGGCTGTAATTGGTTTACAAGCTTATGTTCCAGATTTGAGAAATAAGACTCTGATAATTACAGTAGATGATAAAAAGTATAATCTTGGAACTCTAACAGAAGTAGGGACTGATTCAAGAGGCCATGAGGTGCATATTCACTATCGAGATGGTGACACGAAAGAAATTGGTAAGCTGTTAGAACAGGAAGGAAAAACATATCGCTTCCATTGCGAATGGTATGATTAACTTCTTAAGGCTACGCACCGCGTGGCCTTCCTCCAACCCCTTGATTTCTCTAATATCTGGTTCTGTGCCGGAAATAAGCAAAATCAGCAAATTACGTAAATAGGATAATTATCCTCTTTTAACTCATTGATTTAATTATATTACCTTCCTGAGCGGGAATTAGGCAAAATCAACAGGTTAGAAAAAGATGGGATTTCTCACCTTTAACTTCTGCTCAATATTTAATCCCTCCGTTTCAAACGGAGGCAGTGAAAATTAACTATAGGGATTCCTTGAGTTTAAGGAGTCTCCGATTTCAGAGGCTCCTCCTTGTCGGTAGGTTAAAACAGCCCTGTACGTTTAATATACCAACTTGTAGTCGAGGTCCTCACTTTGGCTCAGTTCCAATCGGACAAATTTTTGGCTAATCGCGCCAATTGGGATTTAAAAGTCCATCTAAGTGAGAATTTCCACTTTGGTTTTTATACGTATAGGTGAGGGTGTGAGAAATTTTTCGCATAACTTTTGCTCATGTGGGATTTTCACAACTGAAAAATTTTTTGCAGTTGATGCTTTTGTACATGCGGGATTTTCCCGTATGTAACTGAATAGCTGACGACGAATTTCGTCGGTAATGGGCTATCTGGCTTCCTCCAAAGTGAGGACCTCAAAAGAATCAATGAGTTAATCAACTATAGAGGAAATCCCTATAGTTGCCGCAAGGTGTGGTATCCCATCTTGGGTATGGTAATTTCCACCATACCTTTTATTTGTGCAGGTATCCCATAGGTTAAAGGGCAATTTCTGCCCTATAGAGATAGTGGCTATTTTGTGTTGCGCTGTTAAGGGGATGGTGATTTAATAGGCTAAAAATTAATAACCCCAAAAGTAACACGCGAAATTAATACATTGATTTGTATGGTTTTATTCGCCTTGTTCACACATATCACAATTGATACAGCGTTTGGTAATTAGTAATGCCATTTCAACCTCTTACATAAATTAAATCTTCAATAAAAAGACTTAATTTTCGCTCTGATTTATTGTTCTAAATCATTCCTTGTTATTTCATACAATGTATTTGCAAAGAAGAGCTTCTTGCAAAAAAAAAAGTATTTTACAAAGAAAATTATCTGGAACATATGTTAGCACATATGGGATTTTCACTCATAGTTTAGAAAACGATCCAGTTCATTGGTCATGATATATACTTAATTATATTTTATGTTCTTTAGAGTAAAAACATGATTGAATACATCGTAAAACATGGTAATGATATCGTGAAAGTCTTGGGATCTATTGGGACTTTTATTAGTATTATCCTGTCTGTATTAAAGAAACTCTATGCAGATGTCAGTATTTTTAGAGAGAGAAGGGCAATAAAGTACATTAAGTATCTAAACGAGTATAATGCTTATTTGGATGAACCAAGTAAAAAATATATTAAATACGAAATTGCATCTGAAATAATGTTTGATGTCACGAAGATAAAATCTGATAAATTTAGGAATATATTTATCAAGTTAAAACAAGATGGATTGAGTTCAGAGTGTATAGGTAGCCTCAAGAAACTAAGATCATTTACTGTTTTAAATTCTGGTGTAGTTCAGGTCAATATTGGTTATTTTTATTATGTTACTTATTGGTTTGAGAAGGTGTTTTCAATGTATTTCTTCATATTGGCATTTACTGTGTTGGTTGTGTTTTTATTAAATTTAGATGTGGTAAATAATAGGTTAGGGAGTGTTTTTGATTTATTTTTTGTTATTTCTAGTATGATTTTATTCATGGGAATAGGTATCTATTTATTAGTATTGAGTCCGTCAAAATATCAAATAAAATGTTTAAATGAAGAATTATTTAAATGTAAAATTGATGATATTGCTTGATAGATTGGATTTGTTGATTTGCTATTGTATCTATACCCAATAGATTTTAAAGTGCGTCGCGGCGGCAAGGGAGTGAATCCCCCAGGAGCATAGATAACTATGTGGCCGGAGTGAGTGAGCACAGCCAACAAAGAGGCAACTTGAAAGACGAAGGATATAGACTTAAAGTCTGTTAGATAGTTATCTTAATACTGTGTCTCTGGAGTTGCTCTAATGAAAGCAAGCTATTTAACGGAAATTATATTACCCAACAATTATCACACGAAAGATTTTTTAGCCTTTCATCAAAGGGATGAAATGGGCATTTCTGAAATAGTACAAAAGAATCAAATAAAAAAAGGGATTATTTGGCTCGAAAAGCCGGCTCTTTTAACAATCTCAATTGAAAGAAACAGAGCAAAAATACAGCTTGATATTGATGATGATAAAGTGTGTTCTTCACAACATGAAGTGTTATCGACTTTAGCTTCACATATGCTTGGTTTGAAGCAACCAGTAGAATTGTTCGAATCAATATATCAAGAACATTCCGTTATTGGAAAGTTAGTTACCAGACAGGCGGGTCTACGAATTTACCAGTCTGCAACACCATTTGAAGCTCTTAGTTGGGCGATCATTGGGCAACAAATTAGTTTAAGTGCAGCAATTTCCATTAGACGGCGCTTTATTCAGGCAGTGGGCATCCCGCATTCTTCAGGATTACTGTGTCACCCAAACCATAAGCAGGTGATGCAATGTTCAGAGCATGATCTACGTCAGTGCGGTTTTTCTGTGGGTAAGGCCAATGCATTACTGAATGTTTGTCGACTCATTGAGTCTGGCGAATTGGAGCTAAATATGCCAGAGGGAGAAGGGGAAGTGAAGATATTGACGGATAGCTTGCTTGCTATTAAAGGCATTGGCATGTGGACAATTAATTATGCTCTGCTAAGGGGGTTAAATTATTTGGATGGTTCACTGCATGGCGATGTTGCCGTAAGGCGTAACCTTCAGTATCTGCTCAGTCAGGAGGACAAAGTTAGCACTGAACAAGCAGAAAAATGGCTGGCAGATTTCTCCCCTTGGAAGGCGTTGGTCGGGGCTCACTTATGGCGGCAACAATCCAGTAGTGGATATTGATAATCAAAGGATTTAATACCACTTCAACCCTTTATAAGGTGTTTTTTCTAAAGCCTCAAGACGGCTGGCAAGCGAGCCTGCATGGATTTCAAGTTGATGTCCATCAGGATCAAGCAGATATATGGATTCTCCTTCGCTGCGATTTTCTTTCCATTGTTGTATACCCGCAGATAGCAGTTTTTCCTTGAAAGCAGGAAAATTGTTCGCTGAAATGCTAAAAGCGATGTGGGTATAATCTCTTGCAGGTTTGGATTCACCGCAAGAAAGGCAAAGCCATAAGTCGCCAAGGCTTAGATAAGCACCATCTTGCCAGCGTACATGTGGTATAAATCCAAGCTGATTAATGTAGAAGTCCAGACTGTGTTCGAGGTTTGATGTTGTCAATGTCAGATGGTTAAGTCCTGTCAGCATAGGAAATTATCCTCTTGGAGAACTGAATGATTATTAAAAACTAAATATTCGCGCTGAATATTAGATATTGAGGAGTTAAAAAACATTATTCAATAAGCAATGTTTGTTTCTGTAATAGTCACTATAAATATCTCTATTTTTGAATGATAATATTATTTTTAAATAAGTAGCAAGGATGAATTTAAAAAATAAATTGTCATTGCGGATTTACATAATAAGTGAAACCTTTTTTCCTCTTTTTGCTAAGATAATATTTCCATTTATTGAGAGGTTTTGGTTATGTTATCTTTTTCACCTTTTGAAAATTTAGCTCAACAACTTTTACCGATGGCAATAGAAAATGATGATGGTGCTCATGATATTGCTCACCTTTATCGAGTATGGAGAAATGCCAAACAAATTTGTGAAGTGGAATCTGGCAACTTGCGATTAGTATTCACCGCTGTACTGTTGCACGATTGCGTAAATGTTGAAAAAAATTCCCCAAACCAACATCTTGCTTCGCGTATGGCAGCAGAAAAAGCAGCATTAATACTGAAAGATCTAAAATGGTGTGAGGTGGATATTAGCGCCGTCTGCCATGCCATTGAAGCACATAGTTTTTCAGCAGGATTAATCCCCAAAACATTGGAAGCGAAAATCGTGCAAGATGCGGATCGATTGGATTCCATTGGCATGGTGGGTGTTGGGCGTTGTTTTTACACTGCTGGGCGTATGGGTTCTTTATTGTATGATTTTCACGATCCTCTGGCAAAACAGCGCGAATACAATGATAAAATTTACACTATTGATCATTTCTATACCAAACTATTTAAAATTGAATCCGGATTTCAAACTGCATCAGGTAGAAAAATGGCGAGTGAAAGGACAGAGCGAATGAAATTGTTCCTTGATGCTTTTCTTGATGAGATTCAGGCTGAACCAGCAAATTGAAATAACCGAACAATATGAGTATGACCCGTTCTATCTTTTGTTTTTCAAGTCGCAGCTTTGTTGGCAGCGCTACAACTCGAAATCCATTGAGTATAATAAGTGGAATTTTCATAAGTAAGAGAATGTGCAGTGACAGAAATATATACAGTGACTGAAAATTATAGTGATGAATATTGGATGCGTCGGGCAATGGATTTGGCAATGCAAGCACAAGCAAAAGGTGAGATCCCTGTAGGTTCTGTATTAGTAGCAGATAATAAGGTTATTGCTGAAGGTTTTAACCATCCAATCACAGATCATGATCCTACTGCTCATGCAGAAATCATTGCGTTACGGCGGGGGGGAATTCAATTGCAGAATTATCGTCTGCTGAATACGACACTATATGTCACTTTGGAACCTTGTGTCATGTGTGCAGGAGCGATGATACACAGTCGGATACAGCGGTTGGTTTATGGTGCCAGCGATATGAAAACGGGAGCTGCGGGATCATTGGTTGATATATTGCGTCACCCGGGCATGAATCATCAAATTGAAATTACCGCTGGTATTCTGGCGGAAGAGTGCTCCGCTATGTTGAGTTCTTTTTTTAAGCAACGTAGGGAGCAGCATAAGGCATTGAAAAAGTTGAAATCCCAAAAGCAGGAAATGCCGTAATTAATTGACAGCTACCGTTTTATATCAGTCTTGTTTATAAGATTAGCTATAATTTAGTTTTTTTCAGGTTGTGCCGGAGTTCTATTTTCCGGCGCTTTTTCGTGAGATTCAACATTAGTGTTTTTTGCTTTATTACTGTCCTTGTTATTGTCTTCTATATTATTACTTTCAGTTTTATCCATGTCGGTTTTAGCGTTTTCGGTTTAGGGATAGCTGGTTATAGATGCATCCTTTGGTGCTTCATTTTTCTCTGCTTTTTCGCGTCTGGCTTTTGCACTGAGGTATCCTTCCAGACTTGCGTAATGACGTTTAATGTTTTCAACATATAAATAAGCTTCATGACCACGAGCATAGCCATTTGCTGTATTCGGGTAGTATTTTTTATTGCTGAGCAGCAAAAGACGGGTTTTAACATCGACCCAGCTATTTGGGTTACCTTTTTGTTCAATAGTTAATTTACGAGCATCAAGAACGTGCCCATATCCTATGTTGTAAGCTGCGAGGGCAAACCAGATACGCTCACCTTCAGGAATGGATTTTGGCATACGTTCTATCAGATGGTTCAGATAAGCAACTCCGCCTCTTACACTCTCTTCTGGATCTAGCCTATCGGTAACCCCTGCCCATTTTGCTGTCGGGCGAGTGAGCATCATCAGACCACGAACGCCGGTGGGTGAAATAGCCAATGGATCCCAATGCGATTCTTGCCACGCAATGGCGGCCACTAAATGCCAATCAAGTGCGCCAGCATATTTTTGAAAAATTGTCTGATATGTTGGCAAGCGTTGCTTAATGGCGCGAATCAATGAAATGGTATCTAAATAATTGAATGAACCGACATGGTTGAAATACTTTTCTTGTAGCTGAGCTATGGTATTTTTTTTAGCCAAGTCATTGAAAAAATCGAGCATAGCGGAGTGGAGACTATAATCGCCATTGCGTTTTAAATACCAAGTCAGAGGGCGCTCTTCATTGACATCAAAAGCAATTGCCAGATTGGGGTAAATACGCTGTTGCAAGGCTAAAATGATGGAATCGCTAATGGTATAATCAATTTTTCCCTCGGAGAGTTGTTCAAGCAATTGTTGCGTATTTTCATGTGACGTTTCTTCCCAGGTTAACTCAGGATAAGACTTCTCCTTCCACTTTTTCAGCTCGCTTACGTGGGCAGAACCTGCCGTGACGATAAATTTACCTTTTAAATCGCTAAATGAACGTGGGCGTGTAGTCCCCTTGCGATAAACCAGTTGTTGTTCGACCAAAATATATGCAGGGCCAGTTCGTGTTTGCTCCAGTCTATCTTTATTGTAGATAAGTCCGGCAGCCAAGAAATCGGCTTTATCATTTTCCAAATCGTCAAAAAGCTGGTTAATGCTGGAACGAAACTTGACGACAAGTTTAACACCCAGATAATCAGCAAACTGTTTGGCTAGCTCATAGTCGAATCCCGTTAATTCATTTTTACTATTAAGATAGATTAGAGGAGAGCTGATAGTACTGATTCTTAACTCTCCTCGTGCCTGAATTTTGTTTATCAGCCCCTGCTGTTTATTGGACCAATTGATATTTAGGCCAATAATAGCAGCTGAGAGGAGCGCAATGATGACGATAACAAAATAATTTATTTTTAATTTATTCAAATAGTTATCTCTTTCCAGAACGATTGGAAACCGCATGAGATGCAAAATGATAGCATGGTTAAATTTCCAGTAATCGGGAATTTTGCGCAACAAAACATGGATGTGCAACCTTATTAAATCAATTTTGGAATTTTAAAAAGTGCATTGTAGGGTTGAGAAATAACCACGCAAACGGTTTCGTCAGAAAGAACATTACTCTATAATGCCGGCAGTTTCCCCTGAGGCATCAGTCAGGCTTTGCTTCTAAGATGAGAGAACCTATTATTATGGAAATTCTGCGTGGCTCACCCGCTTTATCAGCATTTCGTATCACTAAGCTCCTTTCCCAGTGTCAAGATCACCATCTTCCTGTTACCGAAATTTATGCAGAATATGTACATTTTGCAGAAGTTAGTGCCCCAATAAGGGAAGATGAACAAGAGAAATTAAATAACCTATTAAAATATGGTCCCTCTCTGGCCGAAATTAAGCCTAAAGGACAACTAATATTAGTTACACCCCGTCCGGGCACGATATCTCCTTGGTCATCGAAAGCGACGGAAATAGTTCACAATTGTGGCCTGAATCAGATTGTCCGTTTAGAGCGGGGGATTGCTTACTATATTCAGAATACTGGAATGGACGATAAGCAATGGCAAATGTTGTCGGCATTATTGCATGACCGCATGATGGAAAGTGTGTTCACTCAGTTTGAACAGGCTGAAGCTTTATTTTCTCACCAGCAACCTGCACCGTTGAAACAGGTTGATATCCTGCAATCAGGGCGGGCAGCACTGGAAGCGGCAAATATTGAACTGGGATTGGCTCTGGCCGCGGATGAAATTGATTATCTGATGAGGGCTTTTCAGTCGCTGGGACGTAACCCAACGGATGTTGAACTCTACATGTTTGCTCAGGCAAATTCTGAGCATTGCCGTCACAAAATTTTCAATGCGGATTGGGTTATTGATGGTCAGGCTCAGCCCAAGTCTTTGTTCAAAATGATCAAAAATACATTTGAACAGACGCCGGATTATGTACTTTCTGCTTATAAAGATAACGCGGCTGTTATGGAAGGCTCTCATGTTGGTCGCTTTTTTCCTGATTCCGCAACTGGAATTTATGACTACCACCAAGAACCAGCTCATATCTTAATGAAAGTGGAAACCCACAACCATCCAACAGCGATCTCGCCTTGGCCCGGAGCAGCGACGGGTTCAGGTGGTGAAATTCGTGATGAAGGCGCAACTGGGCGAGGGGCCAAACCCAAAGCGGGTTTGGTTGGCTTTTCGGTATCAAACTTAAGAATTCCTGGGTTTGAACAACCGTGGGAAGAAGATTTTGGTAAACCTGATCGGATTGTCAGCGCTCTGGATATCATGCTGGAAGGCCCACTGGGAGGTGCTGCGTTCAATAATGAATTTGGGCGTCCGGCATTGCTCGGATATTTCAGAACTTATGAAGAAAAAGTCAATTCCCATAACGGTACAGAATTGCGTGGTTATCATAAGCCCATCATGCTGGCTGGGGGAATCGGTAACATCTGCGAAGAGCATGTCCAGAAAGGTGATATTCCGGTCGGCGCACAATTAATTGTATTGGGCGGGCCAAGCATGAATATCGGTTTGGGTGGCGGTGCGGCATCTTCAATGACATCCGGTCAATCTGATGCTGATTTGGATTTTGCCTCTGTGCAGCGTGACAATGCGGAGATGGAACGTCGTTGTCAGGAAGTTATTGATAGTTGCTGGCAATTGGGTGATAAAAATCCAATTTTATTTATCCATGATGTAGGGGCTGGTGGCTTATCAAATGCCATGCCTGAGTTAGTCAGTGATGGCGGTCGGGGTGGGCGTTTTGAGTTACGTAATATTCTTAATGATGAACCGGGAATGAGTCCATTGCAATTATGGTGCAATGAATCCCAGGAACGTTATGTTTTGGCCGTGGCACCAGAACAGTTGGCTCTATTTGAAGAAATATGCCGTCGTGAACGTGCTCCTTATGCTGTTGTTGGGGAAGCAACGGAAGAACGGCACTTACTGTTGAATGATAACCATTTTGATAATCAGCCAATTGATATGCCACTGGATGTATTGCTGGGTAAGACACCAAAAACGCTGAAAAATGTGCAGGTTTTGCAGGCACAGGGGCAAAACTTGGATCGCAAGGGCATTAATCTCGCTGAAGCGGTAAAACGCGTCTTGCATTTACCCACTGTCGCTGAAAAAACATTCCTGATCACGATTGGAGATCGTTCCATTACAGGTATGGTTGCCCGCGATCAAATGGTTGGCCCTTGGCAAATTCCAGTAGCGGATTGTGCTGTTACTACCGCCAGTTTAGACAGTTATTATGGCGAAGCCATGTCAATAGGTGAGCGTGCACCAATTGCATTGCTGGATTTTGCAGCATCGGCACGTATGGCAGTGGGTGAAGCACTGACCAACATCGCATCTGCTTATGTTCAGGATCTGAAACGAGTGAAATTGTCAGCGAACTGGATGTCGGCATCAGGCCATGCTGGTGAAGATGCGGGCTTATATGCCGCAGTAAAGGCAGTGGGTGAAGAGTTGTGTCCGGCATTGGGATTGACCATTCCGGTTGGCAAGGATTCGATGTCAATGAAAACACGCTGGAACCAAAACGGGGAAGTGCGTGAGATGACGTCACCACTTTCATTGGTGATCAGTGCGTTTGCCCGGGTAGAAGATGTGCGTTGTACAGTGACACCGGAATTGTCTATTGAAGACGATAATACGTTGCTGCTGATCGATCTGGGGAAAGGACAAAATGCTCTGGGTGGGACTGTACTGGCGCAAGTTTATCGTCAACTAGGGGATAAAACTGCCGATGTTCGCAGTGCCGAGCAGCTGGCGGGTTTCTTTAATGCGATCCAGCACTTGATTTCGGAACAAAAATTGCTGGCTTACCATGATCGTTCGGACGGTGGACTGCTGGTGACATTAGCTGAAATGGCTTTTGCAGGTCATTGCGGGTTGCATGTCGATATCAGTGTATTTGATGAAGATATTTTGGCTGCTTTGTTTAATGAAGAATTAGGTGCAGTCATTCAAATTCGTGAGACTGACAGAGAGATAGTTGAAAATCTGTTGGCAGATTATGGTTTGAGTGGATGTGTACACTATCTGGGGAAAGCTCAGGCAGGTGATGATTTTGTTATATCCAGCGGCAATATGGAAGTTTATCGTCAGAACCGCAGCGTATTGCGCTTATGGTGGGCAGAAACAACGTGGCAAATGCAGCGTTTGCGTGATAACCCAGAGTGTGCAGATCAAGAACATCAGGCAAAGCAGGATGTGAATGATCCTGGCCTGAATGTGAAGTTATCTTTTGATCCAGCAGAAGATATTGCTGCTTATTATATTTCGAAACAGGCGCGCCCGCGTGTTGCTGTTCTGCGTGAACAGGGCGTTAACTCGCATGTTGAGATGGCGGCTGCATTCCATCGAGCTGGATTTGAGGCTGTGGACGTCCACATGAGCGATTTATTGGATGGGCGTATCACATTAGAGCAATTCCAGACATTGGTTGCTTGTGGTGGCTTCTCATATGGAGATGTACTTGGTGCGGGTGAAGGTTGGGCGAAATCCATTCTGTTTAATTCACGGGTACGTGATGATTTTGAGAATTTCTTCGCGAGGCCGGATACTTTGACCCTTGGCGTGTGTAACGGTTGCCAGATGATATCTAATTTGCATGGGTTGATTCCGGGTACAGAACATTGGCCGCGTTTTGTCCGTAATCGTTCAGAGCGTTATGAAGCCCGTTTTAGCTTGGTTGAAGTGACTGACAGTCCGTCACTGTTCTTGAAAGATATGGCGGGTTCTCGCTTGCCGATAGCCGTGGCTCATGGTGAAGGGCAGGTGGAGTTCAGAAATAGCCAGAGTCTGATGGAACTTGAAAGATATCAGCAAGTCGCATTGCGGTTTGTGGATAATTACGGCTCAGTGACTGAAAACTATCCAGCAAACCCAAATGGTTCCGTGAACGGAATTACCTCTGTGACCAGCCTTGACGGGAGAGTCACGGTGATGATGCCTCATCCTGAAAGGGTATTCCGCACTATCAGCCATTCTTGGCATCCTAAAGAATGGGGGGAAGATAGCCCGTGGATGCGTATTTTCCGTAATGCACGTAAACAGTTAGGCTAATTTATATAACCATTTAATTTTTAATGGAAAGGCTCTGATAATTCATCAGGGCCTTTCTTTTTATTTGGTGCGTTCCGAAGTGATAGCAGAAACGGAAGGATAGGAAGAAAGGCAATTTGAGAATAATTGTTAATTTGATGTTGCTAATGAGTGATATGGCAATGTCTCTATATCACGACAACGTTACTTTATGGTGTCTCAAATAGGAGACATTTATTTAATTGATATTACGCATAAAATATTTTTTTTGTGGGTAACTGTCATAAATGGGCGACACTAGTACTTCTCAAGTATTAAGAAATATTGATAAAAAAATGCAATGAATTTTATTTTTTTCTTGTTTTAAATAAAATCAAATAGTTATAAATAATTTTGCAAATTGGCACGTAATATGCATAATACATAGGCAGTTGCTCATTCAACTTTTTATGTAGGCCCGCAATCAGGTGGAAACATGCCACATAAGCCCAGAATGACGCCGAAGTAAGGTGCCTACCGTCCAACTTAATGATACTCGCCCTCGGGCCTTATCAAACACAGGGCGACACGTGGAGTGAGGCACCACCTACATGCTCATTGAGCAGCATGAAGGATCCTCACTGGCGGGGTAGTAAAGAAGTTACTATCCCGCCGTCATTATTACAGGTTATTCCTGTCCATCGTGTTACGTATGCATCCGCATAGTTTTCAATTATCTAATGTTTTCAACTAATTACTGCTTTCAACTAATTACTGTTTTCAACCAACTACGGTTTTCAACTATTATTTTCGGCCATTTTCAAATAAAAGAAAAAGCAACTGTAGCATTTATCTTCTGGCAGATTTTATCCTCCGGCTTATGTCGGTTAGTTTCAATGTAAACAGGTTATAAGATGATTTCTTTGAAAAAATGGCGTTTATTCCCACGCTCATTGCGCCAATTGGTTGTAATGGCTTTCTGGTTGGTATTGTTGCCACTGCTGGTTCTGGCTTATCAGGCTTATCAAAGTCTTGATCAGCTCAGTGCTAAAGCCGCTATGATTAATCGTTCAACTATGACAGATGCTCACCGTAGCGAAGCAATGACTGGTATAGCCCTTGAGATGGAACGTAGTTACCGTCAATACTGTGTGTTAGGGGATGACAGGCTGAAAAAACTTTATCAACGCCAATACCGACAATACGTGAATATGCTAGGCAGTCAGATGGCGATGTTGGCGAGTGCAAATCATACGAAGAAATTTGATGAATTGTTGTCAGGTTTGGGCAAGATTGCTTGTAGTAATGGATTGCCAGAACCCACCTCATCTAAATTACTTGAAGAATTCTCCAAGGCTAATAGTTTTATTGTACAGGAAACCCGTAAAATAGTTTTCAGTCGCGGTGAACAACTACAAAAGGATATTGCTGATAAAGGGCGATTTTTTGGTTGGCAAAGCCTTATTTTATTTTTGTTAAGTGCTTTTTTGATAGCTTTGTTTACGCGTATGATCATTGGCCCAGTGAAAGGTATTGAGCGGATGATCAATCGGTTGGGGGAAGGCCAGTCATTGGAGAATCAGATTGATTCCTTTAAAGGACCTCGGGAATTGCGATCATTGGCTCAGCGCATTATTTGGCTAAGTGAGCGTTTATCCTGGCTTGAATCTCAGCGCCATGAATTTTTACGCCATATCTCTCATGAACTGAAAACGCCTCTGGCAAGCATGCGTGAAGGAACGGAGTTATTGGCTGATGAAATAGCAGGGCCTCTGACGGCAGATCAAAAAGAAGTTGTCAGTATTCTGGACAGCAGTAGTAAGCATTTACAGCGGCTTATTGAGCAATTACTTGAATATAATCGTAAATTAGCAGATGCTCCTGCTGAGCATCAGGTTGTCTCTTTAAAAGAAGTTGTGGATGGTGTTGTATTGTCACATCAATTGCCAGCGCGTATAAAAAATATTTACACAGAAATTCAAATGGATATGGATTATTGTTGGGCGGAGCCTAGCTTATTGACGCGGGTGATTGATAATCTCTATTCCAATGCAGTGCACTATGGGGCTGAATCCGGTAACATCTGGATTTTTAGTCGGCAAGTGGGTAAAAACCTCCAGATTGATATTGCCAATACAGGAACGCCTATCCCTGAAGTAGAAAAGAGCATGATCTTTGAGCCATTTTATCAAGGAAAACTTCAACGAAAAGGTGCAGTTAAAGGAAGTGGTCTTGGCTTGAGCATCGCGCAAGATTGTATTAAACAGATGCAGGGAGAGCTTCACCTGATAGAATCTGAGTTTGCTGACGTATGTTTTCGAATTGAACTGCCATTAACCGCAGAGAATGATTAAATAATATGTATAACAGGTTTACTTACCGCTTTATGACGGAGACGGAACAGCAAAATACTGTGACTAATCCAATGAAAAAAACGGCTGTTATGCAGCCTATTCTGGCACGTGTTTCGACCCTACGTTTCCGTGCTATGTTGCTGTTGTTTGTTCCCTATTTGCTATCTGGCTGTGTTAACACGACTGGATCAGGCAATTTGGCAACAATTGCGCAATCTATCCTGCCAGAACAGAGCGTTACGGATTATCGCTTTAAGGATTGTGATTTAATCTGGGATATCACGAAACCTGCGGCGATGGAAAACGGGCTCTATTGGTTAAGATTTATGGATTGTACGGATCGATTGTCTTCGGCAGATGCTCGTGAAACGGCAGGACGTTTAGTCCCGGTTACTCCGACTGATTGGTATCAGGTGTTCAAAAAAAGTATTTTGACTGGCAGGGCGGCTTCTGCATTACCTGAACGTAAGAGAATTGTGGAAAATTTTAATCAGTATAGTGTACAGTTTCCTGTCTCTTTGCGGCCATTACTCCAGTTATGGCGTGAACAGCAATACCTGAAAATTAATCTTACTGAAGAAAAGGCTAAATTTCAGCGCTTCCAATTTGATAGTGATAATAAAATTGATCGCTTGAAAGAAGCACGGGCACGTTTAGAGCACGAACTTCACGAAATATCCCGCAAACTAGAAAACCTGACAGATATAGAACGCCAACTTTCCTTCCGCAAACAAGAACAAAGTAGTGTTGCCACTCAAGGCCGGATAGGGCAGGGGAATGGCACAGATGTGATATCCGGTACGGATACGTCATTGAATAATAAAGTAGAGCCGAAAGACAAACCGGCAACAAACACGAATGCTAAAGCGGAAGTCAATCCCTCAGAAGAAAAAGGAGCCGAATAATAATGACAGCGCGCAATCCCGCCCATCTTCTTTTAGTTGATGATGATCCTGGCTTACTAAAACTCTTGGGAATGCGTTTAACCAGTGAAGGATTTCGTGTCACGACCGCAGAGAGTGGTAATGAAGCACTACGCATACTGACGAAAGAGAAAGTAGATTTAGTGATCAGTGACTTACGCATGGATGAAATGGATGGTATGGCGCTGTTTGCGGAGATTCAGAAACTGCATCCGGGTATGCCTGTCATTATTCTGACTGCACACGGTTCTATTCCTGATGCTGTAGCAGCGACACAGCAAGGCGTATTTAGTTTTCTGACTAAACCCGTTGATCGTGATGCCCTTTATAAAGCTATTGATGATGCGCTAGAACTGTCAACACCTGCCATAGATGGACAATGGAGTGAGAAGATCGTCACTCGAAGCCCTCTGATGTTGCGTCTGTTGGAACAGGCAAAGATGGTGGCTCAATCTGATGTTAGTATTCTGATTAATGGGCAAAGCGGAACCGGTAAAGAAGTGCTGGCCCAAGCTATTCATCGTGCCAGCCCCCGGGTGAAGAAACCTTTTATTGCAATTAACTGTGGCGCCTTACCTGAGCAATTACTTGAATCTGAATTATTTGGTCATGCCAAAGGGGCATTTACAGGGGCAGTCAGCAGCCGAGAAGGGCTATTTTTAGCGGCGCAAGGAGGAACATTGTTCCTTGATGAAATCGGTGATATGCCGATGGCGCTGCAAGTGAAGCTGTTGCGAGTGTTGCAGGAGCGCAAGGTTCGCCCTTTGGGGAGTAACCGGGATATAGACATTGATGTCAGAATTATTTCTGCCACTCATCGCGACCTACCTAAGGCAATGCAGCGTAATGAGTTTCGAGAAGATCTCTATTATCGATTGAACGTTGTCAACTTGAAAATTCCTTCCTTGAATGAGCGCTCAGAAGATATTCCTCTATTGGCCAATCATCTGGTACGTGAATCAGCCAAGCGTCATAAACCTTTTGTTCGCAGCTTTTCCACCAACGCTATGAAATGTCTGATGGCAGCAAGCTGGCCGGGCAATGTTCGCCAATTGGTCAATGTTATCGAGCAGTGTGTAGCATTGACGATGACCCCGGTCATCAGTGATGCCTTGGTTACTCAGGCATTGGAAGGAGAAAATACGGCCTTGCCGACATTTGTGGAAGCCCGTGGTCAATTTGAACTGAATTACCTGCGCAAGTTGTTGCAAATAACCAAAGGTAATGTAACCCATGCTGCTCGCATGGCAGGACGTAACCGAACAGAATTTTATAAGTTGTTGGCACGCCACGAGTTGGAGGCGAACGATTTTAAGGAATAGCTTTTCTGTAACCCCAGAAATTCTTACACTGAAAAATTATATAGCCCTATAAGTTTCAAGTTGCAAATTGAAAAATACAGGGTATAGAGATGAATTGTTTTGCTGTTGAAGCTCAGTAAAGCAGATAGATGATTTATGGCCTAGGAGAGCCGCATTCTATGAGTCGTACTCTTAATATCGCTCTTGCCCAGTTAAATTGGCTGGTAGGAGACATTGAAGGCAACAGTGAACGTATGTTGCAGACAGTCCAGGAACAGCAGGCACAAAGCGCTGATCTGGTTATGTTTTCTGAACTGGCACTGTCTGGTTATTTTCCAGAGGATTTGTTGTTCCGCCCTGATTTACATCAGCGTTGCCGTGAACAATTGGTACGTTTGCAAGAAGCAAGTTCTCAGGTTGGTATTTTGGTAGGGCACCCGTGGCAACAGGATGGCAAACTCTATAACGCACTTTCCTTGTTTTGGAAGGGGGAAGTTGTGACGCGTTATTTCAAACAGTTACTGCCAAACTATGGCGTCTTTGATGAAGAACGTTATTTTAAAGCGGGGAATCAAAGCTGCGTTATACCATTCAAGGGGTATGACCTCGGTTTATTGATTTGTGAAGATTTGTGGTTTGACGCCCCGATTGATGCTCTGAAACAGGCTGGCGCAGAAATCATCTTGTCTATTAACGCTTCTCCTTATAATCGTGAAAAGCCGAATATTCGCAGCACATTAATTAAATCTCACTGTCAGCGTACTCAACTGCCAATCATTTATCTCAATCAGGTCGGTGGACAAGATCAGCTCATTTTTGATGGTTGTTCTAAAGTCTTTGATATAAATGGTGAAATTACCCATCGTATGGCAGCATTTGAGGAGCAAGTTGAGCTATGCCGTTTCAATGATATGAATATTGAACCAATGGTAGCTCCTATCCCTCAATTACCACCACTGGCGCAAATCTATAAGGCCTTGGTGCTTTCAGTGCGTGACTACGTGCAGAAGAACGGTTTTAAAGGTGCTTTGCTTGGTTTGTCTGGTGGAATTGACTCAGGGCTAACATTGGCGATTGCCGTGGATGCTTTAGGGAAAGATTATGTGCAGGCGGTCATGATGCCATTCCGCTATACCTCAGAAATGAGTATTCATGATGCCAGAGAACAAGCAGAACTATTGGGGATTGAATTTGATGTTGTCTCTATTGAACCCATGTTTGATGCATTTATGACACAGCTTGAACCGATGTTCGCGGGAACAGAAAAAGATACAACAGAAGAGAATCTACAGGCACGTTGCCGTGCAGTTATTTTGATGGCGATGTCTAACAAGCGTCGTCGTTTGGTATTGACGACCAGCAACAAAAGTGAATCGGCAGTAGGGTACTCAACCCTGTATGGTGACATGGCTGGTGGCTTTAATGCTTTGAAAGATGTCCCTAAAACTATGGTATTTGCATTGGCTAAATATCGTAATACGGTATCGCCGGCTATTCCTCAGCGTGTGATTGATCGCCCACCATCAGCAGAGTTGGCGCCGGATCAACTGGATCAGGACAGTCTTCCTCCGTATGACATGCTGGATGCTATTCTCGAAGGGTATGTTGAAAAAGATAAATCAGTGGCCGATTTGGTATCGGAAGGTTTTGATGAAACCACCGTTCGCAAGGTGATCCGACTGGTTGACATCAATGAATATAAACGTCGTCAGGCACCTATTGGCCCGCGCATTACGCAGCGTGATTTTGGTAAAGACAGGCGCTACCCGATTACTTCTGGTTTCGGGCGTAAGAACTGGTAATCACAGGAAAACTTCATGAAAAAGATTGATGCAATTATCAAACCTTTCAAGCTGGATGATGTGCGTGAAGCTCTGGCTGAAGTGGGTATCACTGGTATGACCGTGACAGAAGTAAAAGGGTTTGGTCGTCAGAAAGGGCATACTGAGTTGTATCGCGGTGCAGAATATATGGTGGATTTTCTGCCGAAAGTAAAAATAGAAATTGTTGTACCGGATGATATTGTTGATACCTGTGTCGAGACAATCATGCAGATTGCACAAACAGGCAAAATTGGTGATGGCAAAATTTTTGTTTTCGATGTTGCTCGTGTTGTACGTATCAGAACTGGGGAACAGGATGAAGAAGCGATTTAATTCAATCAGTTAAGCTAAATCATCTGAAATTTAATCACCTGAAAACAGTGATAACGGAAACATTGTCAGTTAACCTACATCCTAATGGGAGATGGAGTGTGGAATAACCGATATTGAAACTGTTATCACTTATTTTTGCGTATTCAACAAGCTGTGTTAAATCACTTTATGTGGACCAAAACATTCATAATGGATATGTTGTTTATCAACGCCCATTGCCAGCAATTGCTTCGCGATATGTTGCATGAAAGCCACGGGGCCGCAGAAATAGAATTGCATTCCTTCCATCATTATCGCGTCTTTCACTAGCGATAGATCCATAAGCCCAGTGTGTTGATAATGAATGTCTTTCTGATCGGTATCTTGTGGTTCACGATACCAAACTTGCGAATACAAGTTAGGCATAGATTTAGACATTTCATGCACTTTATTGGCGAAAGCGTGATAAGCGCCATGTTCTGCTGCGTGGAACCAATTTACTGAGCCGGTATGATGCTGGTTATGCAAGTATTGCAACATACTCATCATCGGAGTCAAACCAACCCCGGCAGAAATCAGTGTTACTGGCGTATCAGTTTGTACATCAAGGAAGAAATCACCACGTGGCGTTGCCAACATCACGATATCCCCTTCCTGTACATTATCATGCATGTGGTTTGAAACCTTGCCCTGAGATTCACGCTTAATGGCAATCTGATAACTGGTCCCGTTTGGTGCGGCGGTCAGTGAATATTGGCGGATTTCACGGTTTTCAAATGCTGGATCCTCTATATAGACCCCCAAATATTGTCCCGGTTTGTAATCCATGACTTTGCCACCATCAACAGGCACAAATTCAAAGCTAGTGATGACTTCGCTTTGTGGTTGTTTCCGGCTAACACGAAACTGACGTAAATCACGCCAACCGCCTTCCAACGATTCCCCGTCTTGATAAATTTCCTCTTCTCGATTGATAAATACATTAGCCAATACGTTGTAGGCTTGTCCCCAAGCGTCGAGAATTTCCTCACCGGGATGAAACATTTCATCAAGTGTTGCCAAAAGATGCGTGCCTACAATTTGATAATGCTCTGGCTGAATGCTGAGGCTGGTGTGTTTATGGGCGATTTTTTCTACGGCAGGTAATAACGCTGACAGATTATCGATATTGGAAGCATAAGCACAAAGGGCATTGAAAAGAGCTTCACGTTGATCACCATTGATCTGGTGGCTCATATTAAAGATATCCTTTAACTCAGGATTATGCTTGAACATACGTTCGTAAAAATGTGCAGTTAGCTTAGGGCCTGTAGAAACAATTAAGGGAATGGTGGATTTTATGGTTGCGATAACCTGACTGTCTAGCATGGGATCTCCTGAACTTTTCTCAAATGATGCCGAAATCTATAAATTGCATTTTAAATGCAACTTATAGGGTTTGGGAATATGTCAATTTGAGAAAAGAGAATTATGTTGATTTAAATCAAAAAATTGGAATTTATGCCACCATAAATCTGGACAGAGATCACAAATATCATTGATAAACCTGAAATCATTGGCTCAAAACCTGATTGTTCAGCTTCCAATACACTATTAATGCACAATGCAAACGTTTGCGTAATTTGTTTTGTCAAGACTATCTCATTCGAGAAAAAGAGTTTACACTGTGTAACATTCTGGCCCTCAGGGGTATTTTTTAGAGATGTAGCTGAGTCAGGAGAACCAAATGTTAAAGCGTGAAATGAATATTGCGAATTACGATCCCGAACTGTGGCAAGCTATGGAACAGGAGGTTTGTCGTCAAGAAGAACATATTGAATTGATTGCTTCTGAAAACTACACTAGCCCAAGAGTTATGCAGGCCCAAGGATCTCAGCTCACTAACAAGTATGCGGAAGGTTATCCGAGTAAACGTTACTACGGTGGCTGTGAATATGTCGATGTGGTTGAACAACTTGCGATTGACCGTGCAAAAGAGCTGTTTGGTGCAGATTATGCTAACGTCCAGCCACATTCTGGTTCTCAGGCAAATGCTGCGGTGTACATGACACTGCTGAAACCCGGCGATACTGTTTTAGGGATGAATCTGGCGCACGGCGGCCATTTGACTCACGGCTCTCCAGTAAATTTCTCTGGTAAACTCTATAACATCGTTCCTTATGGTATTGATGACGCCGGCAAAATTGATTACGAAGATATTCGCACACAGGCACAAAAACATCAGCCAAAAATGATCATCGGTGGCTTTTCTGCTTATTCTGGTGTTGTTGATTGGGCGAAGATGCGTGAAATTGCTGATGAAATTGGTGCTTACCTGTTCGTTGACATGGCTCACGTGGCTGGTCTGGTTGCTGCTGGTGTTTATCCAAATCCAGTTCCTCATGCGCATGTTGTGACAACCACAACGCACAAAACTCTGGCTGGCCCACGCGGTGGCCTGATTCTGGCTAAAGGGGGCGATGAAGAGTTTTACAAGAAACTGAATTCCTCTGTTTTCCCCGGTTCTCAGGGTGGTCCATTGATGCACGTTATTGCCGGTAAGGCAGTTGCATTGAAAGAAGCAATGGAGCCTGAATTTAAGGTTTATCAGCATCAAGTCGCCAAGAACGCGAAAGCGATGGTAGAAGTATTCCTGCAACGTGGTTACAAAGTTGTCTCTGGGGAAACTGAAAACCATTTGTTCTTGCTGGATTTGGTAGATAAAGATATTACAGGTAAAGATGCTGATGCGGCATTGGGGCGTGCCAATATCACTGTTAACAAAAACAGCGTGCCTAACGATCCGCGTAGCCCATTTGTCACTTCTGGTATCCGTATCGGAACACCTGCAATTACCCGTCGTGGCTTTAAAGAAACTGAAACTTGTGAATTGGCCGGGTGGATGTGTGATGTGCTGGATAACATCAATGACGAAGCGATCATTGAAAGTGTTAAACAAAAAGTTCTGAATATTTGCGCAAAATATCCGGTTTACGCATAATTTAAAATAAAATGTAGTTTAGTAATAAGCCCGACTCATAACGTCAGTTTTGAGCGGGTTTTTTTGCATCAAAAAAATGGGGGCATTTGGATGGTTGTTCCATCGACATTTTGGCTAGGGTTAGGTTATTTCACCTATTTTTTCTCTTTTGGAGTATTTTTGCCTTTTTGGTCTGTTTGGTTAAAAGGTGAAGGTATTGAAGCTTCAATGATAGGAATGTTGTTGGGTATTGGAATGGTTGCGCGTTTTATTGGTAGCCTGGTTATCTCTCCTACGGTAAAAGATCCTTCTAAATTAATTAAGGCATTGCGTTTCCTCTCATTGTTGGCGTTGCTTTTTACTATTGGCTTTATATTTAGCAGCCACTGGGCATGGCTTTTCTTTGTTATGGTCGGCTTCAACTTATTTTTCTCACCACTAGTCCCTTTATCAGATGCTTTGGCAGGAACATGGCAAAAACAATTTACGTTTGATTATGGCAAGGTAAGGGTTTGGGGATCAGTTGCATTTATTATTAGCTCTTCGTTAACGGGCATATTAATGTCTGCCGAAGGAATAAATTTTTCAGCCAGTAGCTTGGGTTTTGGTTGGAATATATCGTTTGACAGCTTAAATGACTGGATTGGCAGCGAATTATTTGGAACACACCGTATTATTCTGGCTTTTTTGGTATTCAGCGTCACAGTCATGCTACTGGGAATGATGTTAAAGCCATCTGTCATGCCGGTAGGTAAAATTAAGGCTGCAAATACGAATGCAGTTTCTTTTAAAGAACTTTTATCCGAAAAATCAGTGTGGCAGTTTTTAGTGTGCGTGACTTTATTGCAGGCTGCCCATGCGGGGTATTACAGTTTTGGCTCCATTTATTGGGAACAGGCAGGTTATTCCTCGTCAACTATTGGTTATCTCTGGTCGTTGGGAGTTTTGGCGGAAGTTGTAATCTTTACTTTCAGCAAACAGTTGTTCCGCCGCTGGAGTGCACGTAATTTACTGCTGTTATCAGGGACTTGTGGCGTTATTCGTTGGGGGTTAATGGGAATATCGACCGAATTACCAGTATTGATTATTATTCAAATCCTGCATTGCGGTACTTTTACTGTTTGCCATTTAGCAGCAATGCGCTTTATTGGTGCCAGAAAAGAAAATGAAATTATCCGATTGCAGGCAACTTATTCTGCTTTAGCCATGGGAGGCGGTATTGCCGTCATGAGTATGATTGCTGGTTTTATGTATGAGCACATAGAAAGTGGCATATTTTGGGTTATGGCGTTGGTTGCATTGCCAGCATTATTCTTGAGACCAAAAGCTGAAGCCTATGTGATTTCACACTGATTAAATACGAAAGCAAGAAAAAGGGCACCAAGTGGGTGCCCTGAAAACAACATTGCTCAAATTATATTTATTTAATAATCAATGGATTAACGTTTCAATGCTTCTGTCAATTCTTCACGCATTTCAGACAAAATGTCTTTAACGATACGTGGGCTGCCCGCAACAATATTACCGGAATTAATGTAATTATGGCCACCAACGAAATCAGTGACAATGCAACCAGATTCACGTACCAGCAGTTCGCCGCCCATGAAATCCCATGGTTTCAGGCCAATTTCGAAGAAGCCATCTACGCGTCCGGCAGCAACATATGCCATATCCAGTGCCGCAGAGCCAGTGCGACGGAAATCCGCACAGCGATTAAATAATTTACCCAGTACATTCATGTAAGGAATAGTATGCTGCTTGGCTTTGAACGGGAAACCAGTTGCAAGGATAGTCCCATCCAAATCACGGGCATTGGTACCACGCAGACGATAGCCATTCAATTGAGCGCCTTGACCACGAGTTGCGCTGAACAGTTCATTGCGCATTGGATCGTAAACAACAGACACTTCAGTACGGCCTTTAATGCGTAAGGCAATAGAAACAGAAAAATGGGGAAGACGTTTAATAAAGTTGGTAGTGCCATCCAGTGGATCGATAACCCATTGGAAATCGTTTTCTTCTCCTAAGTGCTCACCACTTTCTTCAGTGATAATCGTATGCTTAGGGTAAGATTTACGGATGATGTCAATGATCATCGTTTCTGCTTCACGATCAACATTAGTGACGAAATCGTTACTGCCTTTTTGGCTTGCTTCAATAGCATCAGGAGTTTCGTAGCTTTTGGCAACGTAGTTGCCGGCTTTACGCGCTGCGCGTATAGCGATGTTTAACATCGGATGCATGGGGTATCTTCCACCAGAATTTTAAAGAACGGGAAACAAATCGGCGCGCAGTATAGCAGTAGTTCGTCAAAATGACTAATGCTGTGTTAAGATATTCGGCTCTTATACTGAATTTAAAAGCCGTCATGTTAGAGAATATTCGCATTATTCTGGTAGAAACTTCCCATACGGGTAACATGGGATCAACCGCTAGGGCCATGAAAACAATGGGATTGACCAATTTGTATCTGGTGAGTCCTCTTGTTCAACCCGATTCTCACGCTATCGCACTTTCAGCCGGTGCAAGTGATGTTATCGGCAATGCAACGATCGTGAATACATTGGATGAAGCATTGGCTGGATGTGAGTTGGTCATTGGAACCAGTGCCCGCTCCCGAACCCTTTCTTGGCCAATGGTTGAGCCACGTGAATGTGGTGAGCGTTGTGTCAAAACTGCCAGCCATTCTCCGGTTGCCATTGTCTTTGGCCGTGAACGTGTAGGTTTGACTAACGAAGAGTTGCAGAAGTGCAATTACCATCTTTATATTCCAACCAACCCGGAATACGGTTCACTGAATTTGGCTATGGCTGTTCAATTG
Organism: Xenorhabdus vietnamensis; assembly: GCF_002127535.1. Taxonomy (GTDB): domain Bacteria; phylum Pseudomonadota; class Gammaproteobacteria; order Enterobacterales; family Enterobacteriaceae; genus Xenorhabdus; species Xenorhabdus vietnamensis. Next base: position 9,231 of record NZ_MUBJ01000030.1, on the reverse strand, counting down.
GTTAGCTATGAAATTCGCATGGCGCACCTTGCAGCTAAAGAACAGCCAGAAGAAGCAACGTCTCCAGAGTACGGGGCAGAGTATCCTCCTATCGAAGATATGGAGCGTTTTTATCAGCATCTTGAACAGGTATTGAACGAATCTGGCTTCATCCGCAAAGCACATCCGGGTCAGATAATGAATAAATTAAGACGTCTTTACGCCCGCGCACGACCAGAAACCCAAGAACTGAATATCCTGCGTGGTATACTGACCTCCGTAGAAAGATGGTCTAAAAAATAAACTGATGCTTTTAAAAAATAGCATGAAGTGACAAGAAGAAATCGCTGGAAAATATAGCGGAAAACAGTTGGAAAGCCGAGAGTAAGTAGGTGAAAAAAGTGAAAGGCAGCCAAATAATAGTTGAGTAAATTACTTGGTTAAATAGTTGACTAAAATAGTCAGGAATGCCACAATTTTACCCATATTTCACCACGGAGTTTTTGTTATGAGACTGACATCAAAAGGACGTTATGCGGTAACAGCCATGTTGGATGTGGCGTTGCATTCACAAGAAGGGCCGGTGCCATTAGCCGACATTTCTGAACGTCAGGGAATTTCCCTTTCCTATCTTGAGCAGTTGTTCTCCCGCCTGCGTAAAAATGGTCTGGTTTCTAGCGTCCGTGGTCCGGGTGGCGGTTATTTGTTGGGCAGAGATGCCAGTAAAATTTTCGTTGCCGAAGTGATTTCAGCTGTTGATGAATCCGTTGATGCCACTCGTTGTCAGGGCAGGGAAGGCTGTCAAGGTGGCGATCGGTGTTTGACTCATGCCTTGTGGCGTGACCTCAGTGATCGCATCACGAGTTTCCTGAGTAGCATCAGTTTAGAAGAGTTAGTGAATAACCAAGAAGTATTAAACGTTGCTGATCGTCAAGACAGCGATAAGCGCCGTACCCCTAACGGTAGGCCTCAAGAGACAATTAACGTTAATCTTCGTGCGTAACCTTGCGGTAACTACTTGTTTTGGCAATGAAAGTATTAAAAGTGTCTTACGGAGCATGTGAGCAATGAAATTACCCATTTATTTGGACTATTCAGCAACAACACCAGTCGATCCACGTGTTGCTGAAAAGATGATGAACTATCTGACTATTGACGGGATCTTCGGTAATCCAGCCTCCCGTTCACACCGTTTTGGCTGGCAGGCTGAAGAAGCGGTTGATATTGCGCGCAATCAAATTGCTGATTTAGTTGGTGCAGATCCGCGTGAAATCGTGTTTACTTCAGGCGCGACAGAATCAGATAACCTCGCAATCAAAGGTGCTGCAAAATTTTATCAGAAGAAAGGCAAGCACATCATCACCAGCAAAACTGAACACAAAGCGGTTTTAGATACTTGCCGCCAGCTGGAGCGCGAAGGGTTTGAGATCACTTATCTGGCGCCAATGAGTAACGGCATGATTGATCTGAAAGAGCTGGAATCCACTATGCGCGAAGATACAATCCTGGTTTCAATCATGCACGTTAACAACGAAATCGGTATTGTTCAGGACATTATGACCATTGGTGAAATGTGCCGTAGTCGTGGCATCATTTTCCATGTTGACGCAACTCAAAGTGTTGGTAAATTGCCGATTGACCTCAGCAAGCTTAAAGTTGATCTGATGTCTTTTTCTGCTCATAAACTTTATGGCCCGATGGGAATTGGCGCGCTGTATGTTCGCCGTAAACCCCGCGTGCGTATTGAGGCACAGCAGCATGGTGGCGGTCATGAGCGCGGCATGCGTTCAGGTACATTGCCTGTCCATCAGATAGCTGGCATGGGTGAAGCTTACCGTATTGCAAAAGAAGAGCTGGAATCAGAGGCAGAACGCTTACATGGTTTGCGTCTGCGTTTGTGGAACGGTATCAAAGATATTGAAGAAGTTTACCTGAATGGTGATTTGGAACTGGGTGCGCCACATATCCTGAATGTCAGCTTCAACTATGTTGAAGGTGAATCATTGATGATGTCATTGAAAGATCTGGCGGTATCTTCCGGCTCAGCATGTACTTCAGCGAGTCTGGAGCCTTCTTATGTCCTGCGTGCACTGGGTATGAATGATGAACTGGCACACAGTTCTATTCGTTTCTCTTTGGGGCGTTTTACCACAGAAGAAGAGATAGACTACACAATCAAGTTGATTCACAACGCGATTGGTCACCTGCGCGATCTTTCTCCGTTGTGGGAAATGTTCAAGCAGGGTGTGGATCTCAGCACCATTGAATGGTCTCATCATTAATCAGACGGTTTCAGGAGTAACGATATGGCTTACAGCGACAAAGTAATTGATCACTATGAAAACCCACGTAATGTTGGTTCATTTGACAGCGAAGATCCTTCCGTGGGTAGTGGCATGGTAGGTGCACCCGCTTGTGGTGACGTTATGCGACTGCAAATCAAAGTCAACGATGAAGGTATTATTGAAGACGCACGTTTCAAAACCTACGGTTGCGGTTCTGCAATTGCATCCAGTTCTTTGGTAACAGAATGGATGAAAGGTAAATCATTGGATCAGGCTGAGGCAATTAAAAACACTCAGATTGCTGATGAGTTAGAACTGCCACCAGTGAAAATCCATTGCTCTATTTTGGCAGAAGATGCTATCAAAGCGGCTATTGCTGATTACAAGAGCAAGCGTCAAGCCAAATAACGTTTTTCGTAAAGAAAGAATTCGTAAGAAGAAAATAATTCTGGTGGATATTGCGGCAATATCCACCTTTACTAGTTTTAAAGTGAGGTGTTGTATGTCAATTTCCCTGACAGAAAGTGCAGCCCAACGTATTTTGGCCTTTCTTGACAATCGAGGAAAAGGTGTCGGGTTGCGTTTGGGAGTGAGAACATCCGGCTGCTCTGGTATGGCATATGTACTTGAATTTGTTGATTCAATTAATGAAGAAGATCAGATTTTTGAAGATAAGGGCGTGAAAGTCATCATTGACGGTAAAAGCATCCTTTACCTTGATGGTACTGAGTTGGATTTTGTTAAAGAAGGTCTGAATGAAGGCTTTAAATTCAACAACCCCAATGTTTCCAGCGAATGCGGCTGTGGGGAAAGTTTCCACGTTTAACCCCATTTTTGACCCACATTTTGCGAAACTAATTGTATTTTGTAATTGTATTTGCAAAACAAGAGTAACTTATGGACTATTTTACTTTATTTGGGCTGCCCACACGTTATGCGATTGATCGTGAACAGTTGGCGACCCGCTATCAGGAATTGCACCGTCAGTTTCATCCTGATCGTTTTGCCAACCAGCCAGAACGCGAAAAAACGCTGGCACTTCAACAAGCCACTATTATCAATGACGGTTACCAGACTCTAAAACATCCCTTGAAACGTGCGGAATACATGTTATCTCGGCAAGGGTTCGATCTATCCAATGAACAGCACACGATGCAAGATACTGTTTTTCTGATGCAGCAGTTGGAATTACGTGAAGAGCTTGATGCCATTGAACATAGCGTGGATCCAGAAACAGCATTGAACGGTTTTTCCTCTCGCTTGAATAAAATGATTAAAACGCGTAGCGAGCAGATGGAACAGCAACTAAATACTGCTGAGTGGTCAATTGCAGCCGATACAGTCCGTAAATTACGCTTTTTGGATAAATTACAGCAGCAGGTTGAACAACTGGAAGAACGATTGTTGGATGATTTTTAGCGGACTTTTAACTGACTTTTAGCTGAATCATATTGTTTAAAATAATTTTTGGCTGAATGGATTTCAGTTGAATGAGTTTCAGTTGAATAGATTTCGGCTGATATAGATTTATAGGGGCACACATGGCTTTATTACAAATCAGCGAACCTGGTTTATCTGCCGCACCGCACCAGCGTCGGCTGGCTGCGGGAATTGATCTTGGTACAACTCACTCTCTGGTTGCGACCGTCCGTAGCGGTCAGGTGGAAACATTGGCAGACAGTGATAGCCGTCACTTACTTCCTTCCGTTGTACAATATCGTCAAGAAGACATTCAAGTTGGTTGGCAGGCACGTCAGCAAGCAGCATCTGATCCTGTCAATACTGTCAGTTCAGTCAAACGTATGATGGGACGCTCTTTGGCGGACATTCAAAAACGTTATCCCAACCTGCCATATCAGCTTCAGGCAAGTGAAAACGGTTTGCTATTAATCAATACCGTAGCGGGGTTAGTCGATCCTATTCAGGTTTCTTCTGAAATATTGAAGTCGTTGGCACAACGAGCAGAAGAAACCTTGGATGGTAAACTTGATGGTGTCGTGATCACAGTTCCTGCTTATTTTGATGATGCACAGCGTCAGGGTACTAAAGATGCTGCGCGTTTAGCTGGCTTGCATGTCCTCCGTCTTTTGAATGAACCTACTGCGGCGGCTGTTGCCTATGGACTTGACTCCGGTCAGGAAGGGGTGATTGCCGTTTACGATCTTGGTGGTGGAACATTCGATGTCTCCATCCTCCGCCTTAGCCGTGGTGTGTTTGAAGTGCTGGCAACGGGGGGAGATACCGCTCTCGGTGGAGACGACTTTGATTCGCTGTTGGCAAATTGGATACGTGATCAGGCTGGAATCAGCGATAACGACCACAGATTACAACGCCAGTTGCTGGATATTGCCACTCAAGCCAAAATTGCCTTGAGTGAGGCAGAACAGGTGGAAATTAGCATTGCTGGCTGGCAGGGCAGTATTACCCGCTCCGAATTTAATGAATTAATCACTTCTTTGGTCAAACGCACATTACTTTCCTGCCGTCGGGCACTGAAAGATGCGGACGTAACAACTGATGGAGTTTTGCAGATTGTTATGGTTGGCGGCTCAACGAGAGTTCCGTTAGTGCGCAGCATGGTAGGCGAATTTTTTGACCGCAAGCCACTGACTTCTATCGATCCAGACAAAGTTGTCGCTGTTGGCGCTGCAATTCAGGCCGATATTTTGGTGGGTAACAAACCAGACAGCGAAATGCTGTTACTTGATGTTATCCCACTGTCGCTTGGTTTGGAGACAATGGGAGGATTGGTCGAAAAAGTCATCCCACGTAATACCACTATTCCTGTTGCAAGAGCACAAGAATTTACCACTTTCAAAGATGGTCAAAGTGCGATGAGCATTCATGTGGTGCAAGGTGAGAGGGAGTTGGTCAATGACTGTCGTTCATTGGCGCGTTTCACACTGCGTGGTATTCCTCCATTGTCGGCTGGCGGGGCACATATTCGTGTAACTTTTCAGGTTGATGCGGATGGCCTGTTGAGTGTTAGCGCATTGGAAAAATCCACGGGTGTTGAAGCCTCCATTCAAGTGAAACCTTCTTATGGTTTGTCGGATGAAGAAATTGCTCGCATGCTCAAAGACTCCATGGCTAATGCGCAAGAAGATATTCAGGCTCGTAACTTGGCAGAACAAAAAGTCGAAGCAGCTCGGGTGCTGGAAAGTTTAACTAGTGCATTGGAAAAAGATGCGGATTTACTGAGCCAAGAAGAACAAACGGCCATTGATGCTGCCGCACAAGTATTAATTGAAAGTGCACAGGGAACATCCCCTGATGCGATTGAAAGTGCAATTAAACAATTGGACAAGCAAACGCAGGAATTTGCAGCACGCCGTATGGACACATCAATCCGCCGGGCTTTGGCGGGTCATTCTGTGGATGAAATTTAATTATGCCTAAAATTGTATTTTTACCTCATAACGAACTTTGCCCTGAAGGAGCAGTATTGGATGCTAGGGAAGGTGAGTCAATTTTGGATGTTGCGTTACGTAACGGCATTGAAATTGAACATGCTTGTGAGAAATCCTGTGCGTGTACCACTTGCCACTGTATCGTCAGAGAAGGCTTTGATTCACTGGAAGAAAGCACTGAACTGGAAGATGATATGTTGGATAAGGCGTGGGGGTTGGAACCTGAAAGCCGATTGAGCTGTCAGGCCAAAGTTACCGATGAGGATTTAGTCATTGAAATCCCCAAATACACCATTAACCATGCACGTGAACACTGACAGGAGAATCTAAAATGAAATGGTCTGACTGTCGTGATATCGGCGAAGCGTTATATGACAAATTTCCTGATTTAGATCCTAAAACAGTGCGTTTCACCGACATGCATGAATGGATTTGTGAGCTGGATGATTTTGACGATGATCCACAAAAATCCAATGAGAAAATATTGGAAGCTATTTTATTAGTGTGGTTGGATGAATATGAGTAGCACGAAATTTGCTCAAAGCAAAAAATAGCGCAAGCTCACCGATTCTTGCTCAATAACTTGGCATAGTCTGCATTTAATGAAAAACTGGCAATCGCCAGTTTTTTTATATCAATAAACCCTTACTGTGAAACAGTGAGCAATGTGACACAGTGAACAAAAGTGAACAAATAAGATAAGAAGTGAGAAAAAATGACAAAGCAAATCATGCCCATAACACTGTCTTATGAACCAGCTAGCGCTTGCTGGGGTGAAAGAGCACTAATTAGTTCAAGTGAGCAGGGAATCACTATCCATTTGGAAGGCAATGGAAAGTTGGGTGCAATCCAACGTGCTGGACGTAAAATTGATGGGCAAGGAATTCGCAATATTGCTTTAGTGGGTGATGGTTGGGATCTGGAAAAAAGCTGGGCATTCTGGTTGGGTTTCCGTTCACCTAAGGGGTTGCGCACAATTGAGTGGCCGCAATTACCTGCGACGGAAAAACAAGAACTGGAAAGAAGGATCAAATTCATTGATTGGGTACGTGATACCATTAACCTTCCGGCAGAAGATTTGGGGCCTGAGCAGCTTGCCCAAAGAGCCATTGATTTACTGAGTGGTGTAGCGGGTGATGCCATCAGTTACCGAATTATCAAGGGAAATGAATTGCATGAACAGGGATATGCAGGAGTGCATACTGTCGGCCGCGGCTCTTCTCGTGATCCCGTGTTCTTGGCATTAGATTTCAATCCGACAAAAGATGCAAAAGCACCGGTATTTGCCTGCTTGGTTGGTAAAGGTATTACCTTCGATTCCGGTGGATACAGTATCAAACCTTCCAACTTTATGGATTCCATGAAATCGGACATGGGCGGTTCTGCAACATTAACGGGAGCGCTGGCGCTGGCAATCAGCCGTGGGTTGAACCACCGGGTAAAATTGTTCCTGAGTATTGCCGATAACATGGTGAGTGGTAATGCTTTCAAATTGGGAGACATCATTCGCTACCGTAACGGCAAAACGGTTGAAGTGATGAACACGGATGCCGAAGGGCGTCTGGTTCTGGCTGATGGTTTGATTGATGCCAGTGCGGAAAAAGCGCAACTTATTATAGATGCCGCCACTTTGACTGGTGCAGCGAAAACAGCAGTAGGAAATGATTACCATTCAGTACTGGGCTTTGATGATCAATTAGTATCTGACTTACTGGCTGTGGCAGATAATGAAAATGAATTATTCTGGCGCTTACCATTGGCGGAATTCCATCGTAGCCAACTGCCGTCCAACTTTGCTGATCTGAATAACATTGCTTCACCAGCACATTCGGCAGGAGCAAGTACCGCAGCAGCGTTCTTGTCTCATTTTGTAGAAAATTACAAAAAAGGTTGGGTGCATATCGACTGTTCAGCAACTTACCGTAAATCATCTGTTGAGCAGTGGGCTGCGGGTGCAACGGGATACGGTGTACGCACTATTGCCAGTTTATTGCTGGCAAAAGCAAAGTAATAAGTAAAATAAATTAAAAATATTTTTTCTAATAGCTCTTCTTGTGGGGAGCTATTGTTGAATTCTTCAATGATTTTAACTTCAATTCAAACAGCCTTAATTCAGACAATATTCATTCAAACAGTATTAATTTAAACAACATTAACTTAAACAACATTGTCCGGAGATTTTCATGAGTTTATCAAATGGGTCTATTGCTACCGAAATAGAGGTTCCTGGTGGAAGCCGTATTACTCTGAGTCAGCCGGAAGAACAGCCAGCTCAGCTTATTGAGTCACTAATTGATTTATTCAAACAGCATAAACCTGTTCGGCGAGCTTTTTTGGTCATGGCCCATGATAAAAATGTGGATGAAAAACCCAATTTATTAATTGGTTTGGAATTCAGTGCGATACTAACAGATAGTGAGCTTAATTTCTTGATTCAAGAAGCCGGTGAATTGGCTTGCGAATATCTCGATGAAGACGAATCTGTCGATTTTTGCCTGCTTGACGAAAAAGAAGGGGGCATTAGCCATTACTTGATTCAGCATACTCAACCTTTCTATCAGCGTAAATTAGGGAGTTGGTTGCGTAGTACCATTCCTGTTGTCAATCAATAGTGGTTGAACTCTGTACTATGGCGTTATTTTTTGTCAATGGAACTACTTTTACAGCACAGAAATTATTTCAGGTATAACACATACTATTTTTCATCAATTTTACCCCGTGGTTTTTGCGATCTACTTTTTTGTAATCTACTTTCCTTGTAATTTGATAATACTTGCGAAATGAATATTGCGAGGGGCATCGAAAATCGGCAAGAACATGGGGTATAAATATAAGACATATTTCTATTTGTTTAGAAATTTAGTTATTTTTCTACGCTTTGGTTATGCGAAATAAGAAGTACCATAATGAACATCCAAAAAAGCATATTCCGGTATATCCGGTAAATTGATAAGGATTGTGGTTATGTATCAACGACAATTGTGGCAATGGGCGATAAGGAGAAAGCAATATCTGGCGGTAGTGTTTGCCATGTTATTTTCACTATTCGCACTATCTGGATGTGATCAATCCGAAAACCCTGAGAAAAATAAGATTCACGCATCATTATCCCAAAATAGTAACTCTCAAGATGCAAAAGCTAAATCGGAAGCATCGACAGATAAAGTTACGGAATCCAAAGTTGTGGAACCTAAGGATATGAAATCTATAGTAGGCACCAGAACGCTGGCACAGCGCTATGCAGGTAAAGATGTCACAATCTTGGATGCTTCCGAACTGCAACTGGATGGTGCCAGCGCAATGGTGGTGACATTCTCTGTTCCTTTGGAGCCTAATACTACAGCCGTATTTGTTTTTCTCAATCGGAAATATGCCCGTAGAACAGCTTGAAATGATACGGTTTCTCAGTTTATTGATTATCAGATAACACGTTAATTTTGGGATGATTACGGCTGTAGTACTAGTACTACAGCCGTAATTGCGCTGTAAGCCGATGATCTCCCCGGCGGCGATAGTGACATAGTTGCGCCCGGTATTGATGCCGCCGTCTCCAGTCT
>NZ_MUBJ01000003.1:206008-263020 GCF_002127535.1 Xenorhabdus vietnamensis | reverse complement strand
TACACCTGAAGCGCTGGCGTGGCATAGCGACCCGTTATGCCAAAAAGAGTACATCGTTTCTTGCGGCAGTCCAGATCCGTTGTCTCGCGCTTTGGTTGAATATTTCATGACGATATTATTTAGCTAATCTTTCAAAGAAATATAAAAAAGTGTTCACCACTGTTCACTCTATAATTTAAACCATATATATCAAGTATTATGTGGTGAATAGTTATTTTTAAACTGTTCGCAACTATTCATCACTGTTCACCTTTTTCAGATTTGAGGTGACCGGTTGGGTTATGAGTTTACTTTTAATTCATCATCATTTAACAAATTGAATTTAAATCAAAATATTTAAAGGTGAACAGTTTTATCCCTATTTCTTTAATACGGTGGGGATAAGCAAAAAGTTTTCTCTGGCAGGTGTGTTTCAGATCTCCAAGTTACTGGATTAATTTATTAGCCCGGTAACTTGGAGAAGACAAATGTAGCGCGTCAGTGTTTATATCCTAACAGACCAAAATGATTATTTTCCTATTTAGTACTACAACCGTATAATACTCTTAAAAATACCCATTTCATACAGAAACTTATTAAGTTGGTGGTAGTTTAGATCTGCATTTTCGCAGATTAACTTTTATTTATATTAGTCATTTAACAGCTCGTGTGATTGTTCTGAGAGTCTACGAACTTCTACAGCCTGGGATAGTTGATGTAATAACATTTCAGTGTCATTCCAACCAATACAGCTATCTGTTACACTTTTTCCATAAATAAACGATTTCCCTTTACATATATTTTGGCTACCCTCAACCAAATGGCTTTCAATCATAACCCCAATGATTGATTTTTCGCCATATATAATTTGTTCACATACATCTTTGCCAACTTCTAGCTGTTTTTTGAATTTCTTTTCACTATTAGCATGACTAAAATCAATCATGATATATGGATTCAAATTAGCCATTTTTAATTCTTTTTTTACCATATTAACATGCTTGGGACTATAATTTGGTTCTTTTCCTCCACGCAAAATGATATGGCAATCTCTATTTCCATTAGTAGATACTATTACTGGATATCCGAATTTAGTTATAGAAATAAAACTATGCGGTGAATTAGCAGTATGAATAGCATCAATTGCAACTTTAATTGAACCATCAGTTGAATTTTTAAATCCAACTGGACAAAAAAGGCTAGATGCTAACTCACGATGAATTTGAGATTCTGTCGTCCTTGCTCCTATAGCCCCCCAGCTAACAAGATCAACTAAATATTTAGGTGTAATCATATCAAGAAATTCGCTAGCAGTAGGAAGATCCATTTTATTGATATCAAGCAATAAATTTCTAGCCAAAAACAAACCATTATTTATATCAAAACTATTATCCATATCCGGATCATTAATTAAACCTTTCCAACCGATGGTTGTACGTGGCTTTTCAAAATAAACTCTCATTACTATTTCTAAATTGGATTTTAATTTTTTACGCAATACACTCAAACGCTTTGCATATTCTAATGTTGATTTTACATCATGTATTGAACACGGCCCAACCACCACCAATAATCGATCATCTTTCCCATTTAAAATTTCACGTATTGCATTACGGTGTTTTTCAACAGAAATTATCTCTGATTTTGTTATTGGAAGTTTTTTAAATAACTCAATTGGAGTGAGTATTTTCTTTTCTTTTAAAAAGCCATTTTGAGAATAAATCATTTTCAACCTACTTTTTTAATGTGATTTAAAATAATAGTTATTAACCAACCAAGGTGTAATTAATGATAATGAGGAGGTTATCATTAATTGCCGCTGCAAATTACCTGATAAATTAATGAAAATTTTTATGGATTTTAAAAATCACTATTAATTCTACTTTAAAATAAATAAAAGCTCATCTTAAAGTAGAATGTTTATTTTCAAATCCTCATGAAAATATATTATTTAGCCTCCATACTTCATTAATAAGCGATTTTATTTTTCATAAATACTTCCAATTTTAATATATAAATACAGTGCAGATAATGAAGAAAAAAACATCATGACAAAAGCCATGACAGCAATGAAATTAGGACTTTCTGGTTTAATACTCATGATTAATACACCAACACCACTTGCTGCATACAGTATAGATGTATTCCAAGATAAGTTTGTAGGGATGTTATCTTTAGACAACGAAATCACTGAATGTTGCTGACAACTATCAAAAGATCCTGAAAATAAAAACCAAGTTAAGATAAAAAAAACTGATAATATCAAGTATGACATTTGAAACGCTAATGGTACGGCTATCATTCCACCTAAAGAACAATATACCAAAAACATAATCCCTCTTTTTTTATTTTTTACAAATAGCCTTTCGGAAATAAACCCGATAGTTAGAGAACCCAAAAAAGTTCCTACTCCACTTAAAATGCCTATGAAACCAATATATTTATCATGAATAAAAAAGTTCTTTGATAAATATATAGCCAAGAATGAATAAGCTCCTAAACTAGCTGAGTGGAATAAAAAAGTAATAATATAATTCCATCGCAAATGTTTATCTTGCCAAGATGATAAAAGTGTCTTAATTATATTGTTCTCAAGATTAATATTTTCTGATGCTATTTCTATAGCACTTGATGAATGGGACGGTATTCTTTTCCAAATGCTGGGCAAAAGTAACATCGCGGCTATACCTAGAATAGCTAAGACTGATTGCCACGAGAGAAAAGCGGCAGAATAGGCTCCAATAGGAACCCCTAAAACCTGCCCTAAAGCAAAAGAGGCCATACCAAAAGCGATAGCTTTTCCTCGCAGGTTTTCTTCAATTCTGTGACTAATCCACACCCATGTTGAAGGACCAAAAAAAGCAACACCAAGGCCAGCAATTCCTCGACTACATATAACAAGCCAATAATCATATGTCAGTGCAGATAAAATATTTCCTATGGAAAATATTACTATACCAATAGTTATCATAAAGCGAGGTCCTAATCTATTATATAAAGTACTAATGAATGGACCAAGAATTGCCTGTATAATAACATAAGATGTAATTAATTGTGCTGAAGCAGAAATAGACACACTTAAATCTGAAGAGATTACTTCAAGTAGGGGAGAAATAATATACATTTCGCTTCCTACAAGAAAGAAACCCATATATAGTGGCCAAAATGTTTTTATCAGTTTACTAGATTGAAAAAACTTAAACTGTGACATTAACATTTTCTCCATATAAATTATACCAACAATCAAAGTTAAGAGCTAATTCTGCTGATGAGTTAGATATAAAACTCCCAGCCTCATCTGCCAATACCGATTCATCTAATTTCTTGAGATCAAATAACTCTCCCAAGCGATGATTATTCTGCTCTAATATAGATCCTAGCTGTTTCCTAACCTCTGTTGAATATTTTGGATCAAGAGTTGAAGGGTAAGGTATTTTTCTTCTATTGATAATTTCACTGGGAATAAACCTATCAACCGCCGATTTAAGTAATACTTTTTCTATTCCTTTGTTTGATTTATGTAACCAAGGAGTTGAAAAAACAAGTTCAATTAATCTATGATCACAAAATGGAACACGAGCCTCCACTCCAGCAGACATCGATAAACGATCTTTTCGTTCAAGTAAAGTTGGTAAAAAACGAGTAAGAGCAAGATATGAAATAAATTGCATATGTTCTTCTTTTCCTAATTTATTTGATGAACTACCTGTGAACTCAATTAAAGCGTTGTCGTAATCTCTTTTCAGATAACCGTCAACATCTAGACTCTTTATAATATCTGAACGAAAAACATTCAAGATCCTTTGGTGTAATCGTCCATGTGCTGGAGTATCAGCTAGCCAAGGAAAAGTACCTGATTCAACTGCTGCCAGATTATGGAACCAGCGATATCCGCCCATAATTTCGTCTGATGCTTCCCCAGATAAAACAACTGTTGCAGTTGGTTTTATTGAGTGAAAAAGAGATAATAAACTGAGATCAAGATCTCCAATTCCATTAGGAAGATCCCTTGCTTTTACTGATTCTTCCCGCAGACTTTTTCTTGTTAGATCTTGATAAGTCAAAAGATACTTATGGTGCTTTGTTCCCAATGATTTTGCTGCTATTTGAGCATATACAGAGTCCTCTGTACGATTTGCTATTTCTTGACCATCTTCATTTTTGAACAAAAAATCAACCTCATAAGTATGAAGTTGATTTTTTAGTGATTTTTGAGCAATTGCTGAAATAGCAGTTGAATCCAAACCACCTGATAAAAGGCTTCCTAAAGGAACATCTGAAATTATTTGTTTATTCACTGTATCTAATAATACATCACGTACAAGTTCAACGGTGGAACTAAAACTCATAGAATGAAAACCTTGTAATAAATTCCAATATTGATTCTGAGTTTTTACAACTTCACCATTATTGATTTTAAATGATAAAATATTTCCAGGTATAACTTCATAGATTCCTGTATAAGGGGTTTCACCAGGAGCTTTATGTAATGGTAGTAGAAGCTTAGTTACTCCTTGCTCACAAATTTCTTGCTTTACATCAGGATGAGATAAGATTGTTTTTATTTCTGAACCAAATATAACTCCTTTAGAATTTATATAATAGTAAAGCGGTTTTACACCAAGTCTATCACGTACTAAATGAAGAGTTTTTGATGAAGAGTCCCATATTGCAAATGCAAATATTCCATTTAATTCTTTAATGGATTCCTTACCTCTATGAATCCATTCTTGTAAAATTACTTCTGTATCACTATTTGTTTGGAATACCATTCCTTTTTTTATAAGATCATTGCGCAATTCTTTATAATTATAGATCTCTCCGTTATAAATAATTGTGAAATTTTTATTTAATGCCGAATTCATTGGCTGAGATCCACCTTTAATATCAATGATAGATAATCTACGGTGCCCTAAAGCTATAGGACCATCTATGAAGCACCCTTCATCATCAGGACCTCTCAGACGTATAGATTTAATCATGCGGTCTAATATTTCTTCTCGTTTATTATTATTTGAAATATCCAAAAAACCTGCAATTCCACACATTCTATAAACCCCTTTAAAAGTAAAAAATTCTAAATATTAAACTTAGGATTGTATATATTCAACCATGTATCTATATTTAAGAGAAAACCTAAACCATTCGTTGTACTAGCTGCCGCGCGAGGGCTGGGAATAGTTTTATTAGTTGATAAACATTCTTTCACTTTATTAACATCTAATATATTCCAAATTAAAGCACTACGATCTTCTAGTAGATTTTTTATTCTCCTCTGTAAAAGATCGCTATACTTTGGATCTATTTGAGCAGGAAAAGCACTTTTTCTTCTTTTTAAAATAGATTCAGGAAGTAAATCTATTGATATATCACGTAATAATTTCTTTTCAATATTAGAATGATACTTTTTCTTATAAGAAATATTGTAAAGCATTTCAATGAGGCGATGATCACAGAATGGTACTCGAACTTCAACACCCGCAGCCATACTCATACGATCATTTCTTTCTAATAGAGCTGGCAACCATCTTGTTAGGGTCAAATAACTTACTTTACGTGCTTTAATATCAGATTCGGATTCACCGTGAAGAAAATTTATCTCTGATAAAGAATTATTATAGCTCTCAGAAATGTATTCTTTGATACGCTCTTGTCTAATAAGATCATTTCTTAGTAAAGAGGAAAATAAAGTTTTTCCTTCCAACCAAGGAAATGTTTCTGCCTTATGAAGCTCAGTATTATATAGAAAAGGATAGCCAGAAAATATTTCATCAGCTCCTTCACCTGATAGTACAACAGTAGTGTATTTACTTATATCTTTGAATAGAAGATATAGGGATACATCCATTTCTCCCCAACCAGGAAAATCACGCGCTTTTAACGATATCAGTTCATTATTTAATTGTTCATTATATGTTAATAATGTTGTTCTATGCTTAGAGCCTATATATTCTGAAACTTCTCTGGCAAAAGGTTCATCTCTGGAAGTGTGCCATAACGTTTGCATGAAAAATTTTTTATGTTCATTGAAGTCAACAGAGTATGTATTTAGAGTTTCGTTCATATCCTTTTTTATATAATTAGCTGCAATAGCAGAAATAACGCTTGAATCTAATCCTCCAGAAAGAAGGCTACCAATATTCACATCAGAAACCAATTGCTGAGCAACAATACTTTCTAATTCATCACGAATTTGTTGACAGGAATATTCATAGCTATGAATATCTTCTTCAGGTTGTAAACTCCAATATTTATATTCAGAAACATTTTTATGGGTAATACTAATATAAAAACCAGGTTTTACTTGCTTTATATCTTTATAAACAACTTTTCCTGGTGAAGGTGCAGAAGATAAGGCTAATAACTCAATAAGTCCTTCCTCACCAACTTCTGTTTTATATAGAGGATTTTCCAAAATTCCTTTTGGCTCTGAACAAAATAAAATACCGTCATTATATACATGGTAATAAAGTGGTTTAACACCAAGCCTATCACGTACCAAAATTAATTTTTCTAATTTAGAATCCCAAATAGCATAAGCGAAAATTCCTCTGAAGCGTTCTGCACTATGAACGCCCCATTGTTGGTAGGCTTTTACAACTACTTCTGTATCAGAAAAGGTATCAAATTTATAGCCTAATGATATAAGCTCATCTCGCAATTCTTTGAAATTATAAATCTCACCATTGTATGATATAATAGAGATGTTTCCACTATTATCATACGATACCATAGGTTGTTTTCCACCTTCTAAATCTATTACTGATAACCTTCTATGTGTCAAAGCAATATATGTACTTCTATATATTGCTCCTTCATCTGGCCCACGAGAAGACATGGTATTATTCATGGATTCTAAAATTGACAGATATTTTTCTTCTTGAAAATTTATTTTCCAATCTAACCAACCACTTATTCCACACATATCATTACCTGTATATTTTAAAATTGAAAAGAATATTATAAACTATTTTGTACAGTCCATGAGCAACCACGAACACCATTGGTGTCTAGTAGTTCAAAATCAGCTTTATATCCTTTAGCTGTAATATTAGCATTAGTAGCTACGGTGCAATACTCACAAGGCGATTTTAGCGTAATTACGACTCCATTACTTCTAGCTAATTCTCTATATTTCCAAATTCCGCATCGTGTTATATTCAAAGTTGCTCTATTTTGATCTATTTGAAAAAATTTCATTTCTGATTGATACAATTCAAGTTGTTGACGGAATCTTTCTAAAGGCCCTAAGGGGCCAGGTAAACGTGGAATTTCAACAATCATATGAATAGTTGCATTAAAGTTTGCCCATAACTCTATATCATCATGACCAAAGTGGTTGACAACGAATTTCTCCATTAATGCCTGTGCATTAAAAAAAGCTTTTTTCCATAAAGTTGGTTCAAAAGATGTAGGAATAGATTCGTAAATTTCTTTTTTAATTTGAATCCACTCATCAAAAAAAACACCTCCTTTTAGTTCTATTAAATATTTATTTAATCCAGACTCAGCCTCAAAAAGCCTTTGCCTCCATAAAATTGCCTGTTGTTTTTTATTAAGTTCTTCACTAAGAATTTCATTCCTATTCATATAATAACCTCATGGTATTATTTATATAAATAAATTAAATTTGTAAGTGCTAATAAAAATTTCTTTGTGTTAAACATGCATTCTAATTAAATTTAGGTAAATTACAACAAAATAAATTTATTAATGCCATTAAAATTAACTTTAGACAGATAGATATAATTAATCATTATAATTTTAACTTTTTTGTTATTTTTTTAGGAAATATTTTTCATTTTAAATTAAATAATAATAAAACAAACACCTTTCTAAAAGAAATTCATGCATTATAATAAATCTAACATATAATTTAATTAAGTTATTTTCAAGTTAACCTCATAAATAAAAGAAATATTTTATTACGTAAAATCTATAGTCACCCCCGTTTTTGCAACACTGATTTTGATGTAGGGTTGGCTTGCTTAAACCTATCCGGCGTCATTATGGGCAAGGATGCCCGCGCCCCGATGAGTTCCGCGTCTGATGAACCTGAAAATGACTTCGGCTTTGATGAGCCATTTTTACGTTCAGATTCTTCATCAGGCCGATAGGCCGTTCATATCATCAATAATCAGTCTTCGTAAAACCAGATGGGTAACTTGTCTTTAACTGCTTTATAATCCGTCTATTGAATCAGATTAACATCTATCAGACCCGATATTCATTTTGCTGAGTGGTGATTGCCCACGCGATCCGTGCCAGCTTGTTTGCCAGCGCACAGGCAACGACATTCGAATGCTTCTTACTCAGTTGTTCCTGAACCCACTCAGCCAGTCTGCCCTGTTGATGCTCCAGCCGCATCATGAATATGCGGGCGCACTGAACCAGTAACCTGCGCAGATTTTTGTTGCCTCGCTTGCTGATACCCAGCAGGGTGGTTTTTCCGCCTGTGCTGTATTGTCGGGGCACAAGCCCGGTAGCGGCCGCAAAATCCCGGCTGCCTGAAAATTGTTTACCGTCACTGAACTGAGAGGAGAGCAAGCTGGCCGTGATGGAGCCAATCCCCTGGATTGTCATCAGGTGTTGAGCCGTCTCGTCTGCTTCAAGGGACTGGTGTAATTCGGCTTCTAACGACGTGATTTGTTCGACAAGATAAAGATAGTGGGTGTGTAATCTCATCAGCAAACGGTTCAAATAATCGGGCATTTCGTGTTCCGCGAGTACGTGTGATAAGCGTTTAATGACCGCCTCGCCTTTTGGCAGGCTGATACCGAACTCCAGCAAAAAGGCCTGAATTTGGTTAGTCGTTTTGACCTTATCCCGGATGAGTGAGTCTCTGACACGGTGTAGCGCTCTCATGGCCTGTTGAGTCTCTGTTCTTGGCCGGAAAAACGCATTGATGGCCGTGATGCGGCTTCACATATCGCTTCTACATCAACAAGTTCATAAATTGTTCTATCAGTAAAGTTGTATCGGAATAGGGAGAGAGAAGTATGGCTATAGGACACTTTTTGACTGTAGGAGATAAGACAGCTGTGGAGGAACAATTCTTACAGGAACCAGTAATATTACATTTTATAGACGGCAGGCTGCGGTAGAAGGTTCCCTTGTTACTTGTGGAAACCACTTAGGCAACTTTTCGATTGTAGGTGGTGTGAATTTTTTTTGATATGGGAACTAAACTGGCTGGAACGTTAGATAGCCAGAGCACTTGCCCTTGCGGAGTAAATCTTATTCATTCCATTCCTGATAGTTACCAAAATACAGCACTCTCTTCAGGAAATACCGAACCGCAGGAATTACCCTCAGAAACAAAAAAATGGATTGGTTTTAGCGTATCCCCTGAAATTGATTATTGTAGCATAAAATGTATTGCCACGCTTGATGATGGTTCGGTTCTTAATGGTGAATTTAACCAAGAAAATAAAGTCATGTTCACATCAATAACAGGTCATAAGTGTGTAAAACTTGAAATAGAACATTTTGAAAAAGGAAGTTCCCCACAAAGTTTGACAGAAATCTTATTAAATAAAATTATTGGGTGAAATCATGACATATGAAGTGGTAGAGGGAACATATGCAGGAAAACAAGAACATTCTATTGATGATCCTATTTTAAATAAGGCGGTGGCAGCATTAGAAGGTGCTTCAATTAAATTTTCTACCGATGTAATTAACGATGCTAATGTCAGACAAAGCTATACTTCAAATATTAAAAGAGCGGTTTCTGAAATTAAGCAGATGGTGAGTACAAAAAAAATCTCAGTGAAAGAAGCCGCTGAATTTTGTTACGAAATGCGTAACCAAATTATGGCAGAGCATAGAAAATTCACGTCAGCACAAGGGTTGGCCTTTGCTGAGAGACATAAAAAAACACCTCCATCTTTTGAAAAACTTATTGATAAATATTCTCAGAAAAAATTTGGAAAAGTATTTGGTAGCCTTACTCCAGATCAAAAAAGTACAATTTACTATGAGATCATAGAAGCCTCAGCAAGAGACAACCCCAAATTCACAACAGCAAATAAACGATTAAAGGTTATCGGAAAAGTAGGAATTATCTTTACGGCAGTATTAGCAACACATGAAGTATTGAATGCTGAAAATAAACCTAAGGAAGCTATTAAACAAGGTATACAAATTGGTGGCGGTGCTGCTGGTGGAGCACTTGCTGGTTTTACTGTATCTCCGGTTTGTGGGCCTGGTGCTCCCGTTTGTGCTGTTGTTTTGGTATTAGTAGGGAGCGCGGCAGGAGCAATTGTTGGTTCAGTGGTTGCTGATACTTTAGATGAAGAAATAGAGGAATTTACCCGTTGGGCAATCAACTAACTGATATAGATTTGTGTGAAGCGCTATCTTATGTCTTTGTAGATAATGAAGTTGACTATGAATATATCGCTTCTGTAGCAAAACATTTTCCACTTGAGCATGTAGAAATGGTCTTCTTCGAGTGGGTGGCTCCGGTGTGTTATACCAATGGTTTTACTCCTGTACCTCCTGTATGGACTTTTTTTGACCGGGAGCAACTTTGGGAAGATATTCAGGATCTGCGGAGAAAACAAATAACAGAAGGTAAGATTGAAAAAATAAAAGAAAATATCAGACGATGTTTTTTGCGTAGGTATCTTGCGAAAGATTGGCAAATTTTGAGAGAAAAACTGATTGATTTTTTATCCATGATGGATCAATCATAAAGTATCATATAGAAAAAAGATTGATATTTGAAAGTTTCTTCATATATTGCTATTTTTGGAAGGTAATGTATTTTTATTGAAAATTAATTTCATTATGGTTTTGTTTTTTAATGTCATTAATTTATGTCAAACAATCTATATTGACTTTTTCATTTTAATATGCCTGTAGGAAATGTAATGATGTCATTTTTAATGAAACTTTATCTTTAAAAATATTTCAGTTAGAGATAATGCTATAGCTTATTCATTATAATTGACGTTAAAAATCATAATGATGGGATCAATATCTCAATCATGAGAATAATAAAATATATTATGTTAAATTTCAGGTTTTGTTAACTATAAGAAGATAAGTGAAGAGGGAATATGATATATGATATTTGAAGGGGCATCACTAGATGACTTATTATTTGATATATATACATATATATTAGATCAAGGAAAAACAAATAGAGCAACAAAAGGAAAAAATTTGGAAGTTCTAAGTTGCCAAATTGTTTTAACGAATCCTTTAGCTAGGGTAAGTCGTTCGGAATCTAGGGGGTTAATTTTTAGCTGCTTAGGTGAGTTACTTTGGTATCTTTCGGGAACTAATGACGGCCAACAAATAATACACTATTTGCCCAAATATCAAACTTTTTGTGAGCCTGATGGGAGGGTGCATGGTGGATATGGTTCACGATTATTCAACATGCATGAAAAGTATAATCAAATAGAACGTGTAATTGAACAATTAAAATATCATTCAGGAACTAGAAAAGCAGTTATACAATTATTTGATTCATCTGATCTTTCTTGGAAATTCAAAGATATTCCTTGTACTTTAAACCTTCAATTTGTTGTAAGAGAAAATAAGCTTCATATGTTTACAATGATGCGTTCAAATGATGCATTTATTGGATTGCCACATGATATTTTTGTATTTACTATGATTCAAGAATTAATTGCTGGAGAAATAAACTGTGAACTAGGAAATTATTACCATTATGTTGTTAGTTTACATTTATATGAAACTGATATTATGAGAGCTAGAGATTTTATTGATGAAGGATTCATGTTGACAGACAGCGTCATGGATGAAATGCCAAAAGGTTCTTTTTTTAGAGATAAAAATATTATTTTGGACTTTGAATATAAAATTAGAAATGGTTTTCCAATAAATTTAGAAAATATAAATTTGGATGTTTACTGGATAGATATTCTGAAATTGATCTTATTTTTCACTCAAACAAAAAGCAATAAAATATCTGATTTGAAAAATGCTCACTACACTAAGAAAAGTATTTCAAATATTAAATATAAAACTTTAATAGATAAAAGAGTAAGAACTTATCTTGAAGGAAAAAATAATGGCTTATAAGAATCATAAAGATATTAATTTATACATTAATGCTATAAGAAAATTCGAAAAAAAAGAACGAAAGCTTTTAGGGCTAAAAAATAAAGAAAATTATGAAACTTTATCTAGACAGCTGATTGATAGTGTAAGGCGTATTGAATATATCAAAGTCATAGGTGATAGAGACATTTCTCGCCTAAGAAAAAATCCTCATTCAGACATATTTGATCCTCTGAGAGCTGCGTGGTTATATATAAAAGAAGAAAACTATAATGAGGCTTATTGGCTAATATTTTTATCTACTTGTTTTGGAATTCATAAAAAATATGGTTGGAATTTATGTGCTGATATATATGGCGGATTAGGAACAGTCGTTTGGACTTGGGATATAATTACTCAAAACTTTGAAGATTTCAAAAAATGGTATAGACTAGCTAGCATAGAAATGCTTCGAGACAATATAAAAAGAGGTTTTGGTAATCATCGTAAATATGAGTCACTTAGATACAACTCTAATCGAGCAATTCCTATTGTGATAGAAAGCTATATAAAATGGATTGGAGTTAGTAGAGACCATGAAGTAAGATTCTTAGAGGCCTCAATACAAAATAATTATCCTAATAAATATATACTATTTGATATTATTTATAAATCAATGAAAAGTGTAATCTCTTTTGGTAGAACGGCTAGATTTGATTACTTAACAATGTTGGCAAAATTTAATTTACTGAACATAGAACCTTTAACGTTATATTTAAATGGTGCTACTGGTCCTAAAGATGGGGCAAACCTTCTCTTTTATGGATACAAAAAAACGGGCTATGATGTTGCAAGGCTAAATAATGATATTAATGAGTTAGCCAATGAACTTCCTATTACAAAACTTGCTTCTCAAGTGCTAGAAGATGCATTATGTAATTGGCAAAAATCTCCGTCTGAGTATATTTATTTCGGAGGTTAATTATTTTCCCACTTATATCTTACTTTAAATCTATTTAGATAGGCATAGTCAATATTACCTAAATGTTGGAGTTGCCCTAATAAAATTCCTTTGGAAACTCCAATTTTTTTTGAAAGTCGAACTATTTTTTTCCAGTCATTTTTATAAATTTTTTTCATTTCACTTTGATATTTTTCTGGAATTAATGTGTCAACTGCAAATTTATTTGCTTCATCTTCTTTAATCTGAGGCATACCAGAAATGCCATTATCTTCAATGTGGAACTCACGATTGTCAGAATGTAGGATGAGGTGACCAATTTCATGGAATAGAGTAAACCAGAAATGATCATCAGTTAAATATCTAAAACTCATAACAAGCGTTGCTTTATTTTTTTCAAAGAAGCATGTTGCTCCACTAGCTCGGCACCCTGAAGGTGTTCTAGCTATAACAAATACTACTCCTACTTCAGATAATAATCGTTTCAGTTCCGGAACGAATATTTTCGGAGAGGATTCATTTGTCAATTTTCTAATTTCAGGAACAACATCTTTTAACAATTCTTTATCCCAAGGAAGACAGTTAGTTCTTAGAGATATATTTCGAGCAAAAGCTAACCATGTATAAACTGATGTAGGTTCATTTTTTAAAATATTAGATGAGCGATAAGCTACTGAAAATGAATTAGAATGGAAGTTTATAAACCAATTAGTGATTGAATCTTCGTTAAAAAAGCGTAAACAATGCTTAACACGCTCAGTTCTTGGTGCTCGTTTAGGAATCCAGCCATATTTTACCATATCAGAAATGGGGAGTAGATCGAGCCAAGCTTTTTCTTGTTCTTGAAGCTGTAACTTAAAGTTCTGGTATTGACTATCTCTAGTCAGCCAGAACCCAGAAGAAACACGCAGGGTAGACTCTAGTCTTGACGCGATTGACTCACAAATAGTCAGTTTTCCGTCTATTAATTGTTGTCCTTTTTTTGGCGATAACCCGATTTTCTTACTTAGTTCTTCCACTGATAAACCGAATTCATCTAACAGTTCGACAATTGTATCTCCGGGAGGTGATATCCAATCTGGTTTAAAGTCTTTAGAAGAAATCATTTTTCTTTACCTATGTAAACTAATTTGATTCTATATACTCGTTTCCAGTCTATAAGCCCATTAGAATTTTTAGGAGGCTTAGAATGACCAATATCAAAGCACAAATAATATTCTTCTTTCATATCCAGTATAAGATATTCTTTCTCATCCACAAATTTGATTCTTGGATTTCCTAGAGGTAATTCACTATAGTTATCCGCCGCCAAGATATCTGTAATTCTTCTCCTAAAAACCCTAGCGACAGACTTTCCAAGCAGAGAGTCAGCTTTTTCACTTATTTGACAAATATCTCTAATTTCCTTAGATATGAAAGTAATTTCCAAGTTGTCTATTCAAATTGATTATCAAGTGTTCAGATTATATATGATTTCGTATTCGATTGTATATGTTGATCTGTTTTTACTGTTTTTTGATGGTAATTATCAAATTATGTGTATAACCTAATTATGATAGAATATTTTTCTATCTAAAATAATAAGTTATAGATAGATATAATTTTTTCGAATTTACTTTAGTCATCAATTTATCTCTTTTATTAAATAAATGGTTTCTATTTGTTAATATTTCCATTTTTCATTGCCATTTCTAAAGTAATTTATTAAGCTAGACAAGTTTAATTGCCATCGCTGATGTTACGTAGCTGTAATGGCTAAAAAACTCTCGTAGCCTGAAAGGGAGAGCAAGATTGCGGTACATTTGCCCACCTTTGGAAGCAGATGTTGTCAGACATAAACCCCTTGTCTGGTAATTAAGGTTTATTAAACTAAAAATACGCCCAAAAGGTGTTTTTATCTTGTCCTACAAGTGCATTGAACGTTGGATCATGCATTTATTTCACATTAACATCAGGTTTTATCTTCATTTAACTTTTGCATAGTGAGATTGAGTTACGTCATGCACTCATTTCACGTTATACGTGCAGGATAATTTCCATATAACTAATTCATTGTCTTAACTATCTCTGATTGAAATATTCATCAGGTAATTTTTCTACGCAAAAATAATTAACGCATTACTACCATTTGACACTTAACCTTGCAGTGTTTTGCTGTGCCTGATAGCACTTCAACGCTTGCACAACCTTTGCTGATTATTCGCGGAACTCAAGGCGTCACTTTTTGCGGATTTATCGCTGAAAGTGACGCCGCAGCCAAAGAGCAACACAACTCTGACAGACTCTGGCCTGATTAACCACACAGTGAATCTGACACTGCATTTTATAGATTGAAAAAGTATCAAAAGGAGAACTTGACGATATCGAGGCTGGCTTTTAGCCGGTGGGGATGACCTGTTAATACAGGCGGCAGTACTGAGTACTCAACCGATACCCCGCAATACCTCAACTTGCGTTCACTCTGGCGCACAGATATCGATCAAGGGTAAGGCAGGTATTTTCTGTTTTGTCCGAACTGTCGCGCGCCAGAGATTGCATGTTGTCAGGTATAAGTAAGAAAATTAATGAACTGGCTGATTGGAGAATTAAGCATATTCAGATCGCTGTCCGGTATGTTGAGCGTGTTTATAGTTGTTAAACTTAGCCGTTCGGTTATTGAGTCCGATAATACAATCAGTTAAAGTATTCCTGCCATTGGCTCAATCCAATGGTCAAGGCGTCGCGGCCTTGTGTTCACAGACACTGGTAAGAAGTTTTACCAGTGTGCCTGCATTCGCCCTTTCAATGGTGATTCAGGTGGGGGAGGCTATGCCTCGCTGGTGTGAACCCAGTCCGCGAACCCTGTCTGAATCACCACCATCAATATTAATTAATGGAAGGGGTAGCAGGAATGAATAACAACGTTCGAAATGATTGGCATCAAGCCGATATTATTGCTGCATTGCGTAAACGTGGTACAACTTTAGCGGCTGTTTCTCGTGAGTCGGGACTCAGTTCATCTACACTAGCAAACACTCTCAGTCGTCTCTGGCCTAAAGGTGAATGGATAATTGCGGATTATCTCGGTATACATCCCTCTGAAATCTGGCCTAGTCGTTATTTTGATATGTATGGTCAGTTAATTGAACGTAAGGTTCGCGATAAACCACAGGAATAACCCGTTTTAATTTGTGATCTAGTTCGTAAAAATGATAAATGTTTATATGAAGCCTTGAGCATGAAATGGTAACCAAATTTGACCATTTCCAAATCTCATGGCTTTTTTGCTTTAACGTGATGATTAAACAGTTATAAACTGAATTTCCACGTACAATCGACCAAATTTGATGTAACAAAATAATGTGGGGGTACAACTGGGGGTATGTAAACTTTTTAATAAAATTAATTTATTAAATATTAATGTGTTAATATTCGAGTATTGCGCTCTCCTCGAGGAAAATAAAAGTTACTCGTCATTGGCACTTTTCCGCTTATTACGTTGGCAGAAGCCAGAAAGAAACGTGATGAAGCTAAGAAACTGATAGTTGAGGGTATTGGTCATGACTCCAAAGCGTTAATTTGATATTATAACGCTTTGGAGTCATGACCCATAATGACGCAGGACAGATTTAAGTAAGCCCATCATAAATCAAAATCAGTGTTGCAAAAAAGAGTAGCCATAGATTTTTCTATCAACTGACGGCATAAAAACCAATCAAGACACTTTCGCTCGAGATCTCTCTGTTAATGCGACAGAACCGTTCACAGCACTATTTCATTAATAATCAACGCCAAGCGATTGAATATTTCCCCAAATAACCGCTCAGTAAATGGCACCATCATCGGGAACAGCAGAGAAAGTGTGAAAATACCCACTGTCAGAGTCAGGGGAAAGCCGACTACAAATACAGAAAGTTGGGGTGTCATGCGGTTCAACATTCCCAGGGAAAAGTTCAGAACCAAAAGCAAGGTAATCATTGGCATTGCCAGCATCATGCCATTGATAAAGATCAGGCTGGCACTTTGAGCTAATAATAAAAAGCCCTTTGGATTCAATTGAGTTGGTTTAATGGGAATAGAATGAAAAGTATCTGCCAGAATCGACAATAGCCATAAATGCCCATCAAAGGCCAAAAATAGCAATAACATCATCACGTTTAGAATACGGGCTAAAATAGGCATATTCGGTCCACCTGTAGGATCAAAAAAAGTGGCGAATGAAAGTCCCATTTGTAAACCGAGTACTTCACCGGCATGACGTACTATGGCAAAGGCGATCTGCATGGTCAATCCCAAAGCCATGCCGATCAATATTTGTTGTATTAGAACCCAAATTCCAATAACAGAAAAAATCGGAATTTGAGGAGAAGGGAAAGTTGGCACAAGTATGGCTGTGATTGCTAGTGCCAAGCCAATTTTGACTTTTATTGGTACCTGTTTTTCACTGAAAATGGGCGCTGTGCTAAATAACGCCATCAAACGCACCAATGGCCAGAAAAAATCACTGACGAGGCGGGAAAGTGTTTCGGTATCAAACGGGATCATAATTAACCGATAATATGCGGAATGCTAGTAAATAAGGCGCGCATGTAATCCAGCAGTAAGTTTAGCATCCATGGCCCGGCGATGATGATAGTCGTGACGACGGCCAAAATTTTCGGAATAAACGATAAGGTCATTTCGTTTACCTGGGTTGCCGCCTGTAATAAGCTGATGATCAAGCCACAAACCAAGGCAGACAAAAGGAGTGGTGCAGCCAGAGCCAGCGCCACTTTCATTGCCTCAACACCAAGGGCCATTATCGATTCTGGAGTCATAATTTTCTCTAGTCATTGTTTAGACATAAAAGCTTTGCGCCAGCGAGCCAAGCAATAATTGCCAGCCATCTACCAAGACAAACAGCATGAGTTTGAACGGTAGTGATATGGTGGCTGGTGGAACCATCATCATCCCCAATGCCATCAAAACACTGGCAACAACCAGATCGATGATCAAGAACGGAATGAAGAGTGTAAAACCAATCTGGAACGCAGTTTTCAATTCACTGGTAATAAACGCGGGGACGAGTACGCGCATTGGAACAGAATCCGCAGTTTCAAATGCCTCTTGCTCAGCAAGACGGGCAAATAGCGCCAGATCATTTTCCCTTGTCTGACGCAACATGAATTGGCGCAGAGGCTTGGCACCGTTATCCAGTGCGACTTCCAGAGTGATATCATCCTTGCTATAGGGCAGGTAGGCGTTTTTATAGACATCATCGAATGCCGGCGCCATGATGAAAAAAGTCATAAACAGTGCCAAACCCAACATAACTTGGTTAGGTGGAGCTGAGGGCGTTCCCAATGCATTGCGCAGCAAACCGAGTACAATGATGATACGGGTAAAGCTGGTCATCATTAGCAGAGCGGCAGGGATGAAGCCTAATGCAGTGATGAATATCAGGGTCTGAACAGGCAATGACCAACTTTGCCCGCCATTGGCTAAGGGCTGGCTTATGATGCCGGGCAATTCCGCCGCAGCGTTCATGGGGAGCAGTGGCAGAAAAAGCGCCATAAACAGAGTTGTCAAACGTATTTGATAAAGCCATGAGACAAATTTCTTGCCTGTCATAAAAAAAACTCTATTTTTCATCATCGTCCTTGTTATTCTTGCTTTTCCGCTGGAGCGTATTTTTTAGTATCTGACCAAATGGCAACGACTTAATCGCGGTTTCCTTTTCCGTGTTGTCAGACGGTGCAGGCATTTGGTGCAGCATATTGATCTGTTGAGATGTGACTCCCAAGACCAGCCAGTTATTTTCGACTTCCACAACAACAACCCGCTCTTTTGGCCCAAGGGAGCAACTTGCTTTAACGTTCAGCAAACGATGATTTTTGCTTTTGGCAGGTGCAAAACCCAAACGGCGAATTATCCATGTCATGAAAAAAATCAGCAATAAAATACCACCCAGTGCACTGCTGATTTGCATCAGTGTTTGGCTGGTGGGGAGAGGATCGCTATTGCCAGCCTGTTTGATCGTATTTGCCGAAACAGTATTTCCCAAAACAGTATTTTCTGAAACAGTATTTTTTGAAACAATGCTCGTAGATATAGTCTTCGCAGAAGCGCTATTTTCAGAGGGGTTATTCACAAGAAGGCTATTCACAGAGATGTTATTCACATGGGTATTGCTGGTAATCGTGTTAACAGGTGCAGCATCAAGTGCCGCACCATGTTGGAAAGAAGCATGAACGGAAGGCTGGTTCGCCATCATGGTTAACGACTCAAGCGACGCATACGCTCAGAAGGAGTGATGATATCTGTGATACGGATACCGTATTTATCGGATACGACGACCACTTCTCCCTGTGCGATTAAATAACCATTAATCAGAATATCCAATGGCTCGCCCGCCAGTCCATCAAGGGGAACCACTGAGCCTTGTGACAGTCTCAACAGTTGTTTGATGGTCATTTTGGTGCGCCCCAGCTCTACAGAGAGCTTAACGGGAATATCCATGATCAAATCAATATCAGAGAGTTGGGCCAACGCATCCTGCGCCTCCAGATTCTCAAATATTGACGCGCCGCCGTCAGAGGTTTGCTGTGCGGCCTGTTGTTCCAGCGCTTCTGCCCACATATCTTCAGTCAATCTGGTATCTGCGGGTTGTTTAGCATCACTCATTGGGCTTTTCCTCATCCAGAGCAGTTAAAACAGGGTTAATCAGGTGTTCAACACGCAGGGCATATTGCCCGTTCAGTGTTCCATATTGACTGGTGAGCACAGGCACACCATCAACGTGAACGATTAGGCGTTCAGGTTTTTCAATCGGCAGGACATCGCCGCTTTTCAGTTGAAGGATCTTTGACAGTCGCAGGGGGATATCAACAAAATTGGCCACCAGTTCTAATTCTGAATGTTGAACTTGTTTCACTAAAGTTTCACGCCACTGGCTATCTTCCTGACGCGCATTTTCCACAGGGGGATTGGTCAGACGTTCGCGCAGGGGTTCGATCATGGCGAATGGAATACAAATATTGAATTCCCCGGTCAATGCACCGATCTCTACTTGGAACGGTGTGGTAACCACGATGTCATTCGGTGAAGTGGTGATATTGGTGAACTTTATTTGCGTTTCGGAACGCACATATTCCACATCAAGTTTAAAAATGGAATCCCATGAGTCACGATAAGCATCCAGCGCCAGTTTCAGCATCCGGTTGATGATCCGCTGTTCAGTATAGGTAAACTCACGACCTTCCACTTTGGTCGGAAAACGACCATCTCCGCCAAAAAGGTTATCAACAGCGATATAAACCAGACTGGGTTCGAAAGCGAATAGTGCGGTTCCCCTCAATGGTTTCAGATGAACCAGATTGAGGTTGGTTGGCACAGCTAAATTGCGGGCAAATTCGTGGTAAGGCTGGACTTTTATGGCACCGACCGTAATATCCGGACTGCGGCGCAGCATGTTAAACAACCCCATCCTGAACTGGCGGGCAAAACGTTCATTGATGATTTCCAGTGACTGCAAACGTTCGCGTACAACACGGCGTTGTGTATTGGGATCGTAAGGGCGAACCTCACTTTCTCCAGACGCAGTTTGTTCTACGTCATCAACAGAGGCACTGTCACCATTGAGCAGAGCATCAATCTCTGCTTGTGAAAGAATATTGTCACTCATTGTGATTATCGCAGAATAAACGTGGTAAACAATACATCGGCGATTTCCTGATCTGGTTCACCGGGTATTAGTGTCGGGTGTAGTGTCTGTTTGATATCTGCCACTAAATTCATCTTGCCGTCATCTTTTGCCAGAGTGGCGGCTTTTTGGCGAGATAACAGCAACAACATGCGGCTACGAACTTCCGGCAGATAATCATGGAAACGCTGACGGATTTTTTCGTCAGATAAACGCAATGTGACGCCAACATATAAAACACGATCGAAATGATCTTCGTTGTCGATCAAATTGACAGTAAAAGGCTCCAATGCCATAAATACTGGTGTATCAATGACTTTAGCTTTCTCTGTACTGTTGTTGGTTGGCTGGTTCATTACCCACCAACTGTACCCTCCAATGGCAGCACCAAGAACAGCAATCAGTATTAACAGTATCATCCAAATTGGATTTGTGCGTTTATGCTCGTAGCTATAATCAGACATGGACAGACAAATTCCTGTTTTCCGTTGCGAATAAGTCCCCGCGCATTCCATGGCGGAGCCCTTATCCATCAAATTCGATATCAATTATCCCGCGTCTTTGTTCCGGCAATGGCTGGAACAAACGAGGAAAAAACTATTAACTCACACGTTTGTTATCGGCCCTTTTTCGTTTTATTACAGTGCATCATGAAATTAGGCGAATAATTAGATGAATAATTAGGCAAAAGTATCAACACCTCCCAGGGTCGAGGCGAGTTGTTGAGGTGTCATTCTGATGGCTGATGCATGAGAAACAAGAATCCCCGTTTCAGTTGCTAAACTATGATCTTGGTTCTCAGCATGAGAATTGGAATTATTGTTCTGGTTACCGGCGTGATTACTCGCATAGTGTTCTGATTGCCCATTTCCCTGAGCATCACTGTTGATGCTGCTTTGCGCCAATTGAATACCGTTTTCAGCCAATGCATGGCGTAACCCCGGTAAAGCAGCTTCCAGAGCCACACGAACGTTCTGATGAGCGGAAACAAAATGCAACTGTGCTTGATTGTCTTCAACGCTCATGCGAATGTGCAACGCACCCAATTCTTGAGGATGTAAGCGAAGCTCTGCCTGTTGCAGACCATTGCGGTTAAAGAACAGTACATGCTGATTGAGTTGTTGCTGCCACTCTTCACTACCAAGATGAGCATTCAATAAAGGTGCAGTTGTACTGTTCAACTGAAATTGTCCCGTCGGGTGTTGCCCGGCTGAGAGTAGGGTAGGTGTTGTCAAGAATGCAGGTGAATCGATAGAAGCTGTCTCTACTGTAGAAGTAGTCAATGCAGGCGTTGCCTGAATTGCCATCTGGAGTAGATTGGGTTCTTTGCTGCTGGACGCTATATTTTTAAAGAGAGCATTGGCAGACTCAGTTTTATTGTTGTTATTGGCAGTAAATTTGGCTTGCCCTGCGAGTGGTGTCCATCCAGATTGAAGATTGGTCGCCCCCTCTGTTTTATTCTTCAGAGAAGCTTCCTGTTTGGCAAAAAGCTGGATGCCTTCCTCTTTCAGCTCAATGTCAGGTAGTTTGCTCTCTTTGGCGCTTCTATCCAGCATTGCATTTACAGCACTGCCTTGACCATCCTGCAATTTATTTTCCACTGACTTATTTTCCAACAAGTCATTTTCCAGCAACTTATTTTCTAATAATGCACTTTTTAATGATTCATCACCCATCAATCCTTCAGAGTCTTCCGGTAGAGCCGCAGGGGTTGCATGAGGGGGGAGTAAACCGGCAAGCTGGATTGGTATTGCTGCACTTAATGCTTCGGCTGATAAGAGATCTTCGTCTTTCAATACAGCGAACTCAGCACTATTTTTCTGCGTTTCCTGAGTTTCTTGCAGCACAGTTTTCACTTTTGATTCACCTTTAACCACGGTGTTATTCAATACCGTTGTCAATGGTGACCCGTTTTCTGCTGTTTTATCAGTGTCAGGAGTTTCCTTTTTCAGACTATGTTTATCCGTCTGAGCGGTAGATTTCCGCATAGAGGCTGTTTCTGCACTGAGAAGTTGCCCAAATTGAGAAGAATGGTCACCACTCCCGGAATTATTCAAAGTTGACTGACTTTTATCCGGGGCTTTATTCGTGAGTTTTAAATCAGTAGGCAAAAGAGTGAGATTCATTGTTTCATTCTCCGTTGTGCACCACGTTGTGCGTACTCGTCCATTTGTTTTTGCTCCATGCGATTTTGGTGTAACTTCAAATTATGCTCTGCCCGTTGTTGCAGTGTGTCGAAGGCGTTCAGACGCTGCTGTTTTTCCTGCCATTGTGACATGGCTTGTTCAAGACGTTTTTTCCATTGATTGAGCTGTAATTTGTGCTGTTCAATTGCCATTTCCAGCGTTTTCATAAACTGCTGATAATTTTGCCAAGTCGAGCAGGACATACCGCTGCTAAGTGTGTCGTTCAAACGGGTACGATATTCATCCTGATAACTCATTAACGCCGTGAGTTGTTGCTCCATTTGCTGGTGACTTTGCCGAATTTTTGCAAGTTGTGATGCTGCTTTTTCTGCCGCATCTTGGGCAAGTTCACGCAAAGTCACGAGAGGGGAGTGTTGTTGCATGTATTTCCTCGTTTTAATCACCAAACAGACATAAGCGTTACTGAATTACATCAATAGCAAAGTTATATCGAAAAAAGTAATATCGGCACCGTACTGATAAACGTTATACCCATCGTCTCTCAAGATGCAGCTTTATTGGCTGCATTCTGAAAATTTATAGGGTACATACCTCTTAGCAAAATATTCCTCGGCTAAATTCTTGTGGGCAAAATATTATGTCGGTAATTTATGTCGGCAATAATTGTTGAAACTGAGAACAGGCCAGCTCGTACTCGCTACGCTCGTCAATGCCTTGTTGCAGGAATTGAGACATATGAGGATAAAGCTCAATCGCCCTGTCAAGCAGGGGATCACTGCCCGCCGCATATGCACCAACATTGATCAAATCCCGGTTGCGTTGATAACTGGAAAGCAACTGTTTGAAATGCTGTACCCGCCGGTAATGGGTATTGTCGATCAGCGCAGTCATGGCTCGACTGATGGAGGCTTCGATATCAATCGCAGGATAATGACCTGATTCAGCCAGTGAACGCGACAACACGATATGACCATCCAAGATGGCACGTGCAGCATCGGCAATCGGATCTTGCTGGTCATCACCTTCTGTCAGCACAGTATAAAATGCAGTAATGGAACCGCCATCACTGACACCATTACCCGCTCTTTCCACCAATGCCGGCAACTTGGCAAACACCGAAGGGGGGTAACCTTTAGTTGCTGGAGGTTCACCGATAGCCAGTGCAATTTCACGTTGTGCCATGCTGTAACGGGTCAGGGAATCCATGATCAACAGAACATGTTTGCCCCGATCACGAAAATCTTCAGCAATGCGGGTCGCATAAGAAGCCCCTTGCATTCTCAGCAGCGGTGAAATATCGGCAGGAGCGGCGACGACGACAGAGCGTGACAATCCTTCTGTACCCAAGATGTTTTCGATGAAATCTTTAACTTCACGACCACGCTCACCAATCAATCCCACAACGATTACATCTGCTTGGGTATAACGTGCCATCATGCCAAGCAGCACACTTTTACCGACCCCTGAGCCGGCAAACAATCCCATGCGTTGCCCGCGTCCCACTGTCAGCAGGGCATTGATGGCACGAACGCCAACATCCAGCACATTGCTGATGGGAGTTCTTTGCAGAGGATTGAGTGGAGTTGTCGTCAGGGAAGCGCGATAGCCAGTATCAGGAGCAGGTAAACCATCAAGGGGACGACCTGCACCATCCAGAACCCTGCCAAGCAATTCTGGTCCCAGAGGCAAGCGGCGTCCGCCTCCGGCATCTTCGCCATAAGAGCGGGCATAGACACGGGCACCCGGCACAATGCCTTCCAGTTCTTCTAGTGGCATCAACAACAGTTTTTCACCATTGAAGCCGACGACTTCACTTTCAACTTCTTCAATACTGTTGCCATTTTGACGCTCAATCAGACAGGTGGCACCGAGGGGCATATGCAAACCAGTGGCTTCCAGCACCAAGCCTGTAGCGCGGGTCAGGCGTCCATAGCGGCGTACTTTTGGTGTTTTTTCCAGGCGCTTTTCCAATGAATCCAATGTTGCCAGCCAGCGACCCAGTCTTGCTGTCATCACAATTCTCCCGGTGCTGCCAGACGGCACATTTCATGCCAGCGGGTTGCTAAACTGGCGTCCATATCTCCTTCATCCGCACTGACCTTACAGCCGCCCGGATGTAGTCTGTTATCGGCAATTAAGCGCCAGCCGTGCAGCGCCAAAACTTCCCCCAGTTGCTGTTCAACCAGAGGAATGTTTTGTGGATGGACACGCAATTGTGGTTTTCCGCTGAACATAGGTTCTTGCTGAATAAATTCGCGGATCTGATTCAGCAAGGCAGTGCCATCACATACAGCAGGCTGCCCCAGAATATGGTGGGCAGCGGTCAATGAAAGTTGCATCAGACGAGAAGCAATAACAGTATCCAGCCCGTCCATCGAATGGCTAAAGTCTGTTAGCAAGGCTTTCCACTGATCGATAACAATTTGCTGTTGTTGCTGGGTTTCCTGCAAACCTTGTTCCATTCCTGCCTGCCGGCCTTCCTGAATCCCTTGTTCATAACCTTGCATCTGACCTTCTGCAAAGCCCTGCATATGGCCGGCCTGACGAGCCTGTTCTTTCAGTTCGTCCAGTATTCTCGCTTGTTCCAGCAGTCGATCCTGTTCGCTTGGCTCCTGTTCCGCATCCATGGGTTCCAGTTTTGCCCGCAATGTTTCCCACTGAGTCAGTTCGCCTGGCTGCCACGGCCGCCAGTTTCCATTATTTGACTTATCAGACATAGGTATCGTCACCACCATTTAGGATCATTTCGCCATTTTCTGCCAGACGACGAACAATAAGCAGGATGGCTTTCTGTTCTGCTTCCACTTGGGACATACGTACAGGGCCACGAGTTGCCAAATCATCGCGCATGATTTCAGCAGCACGTTGTGACATATTGTTGAGGAAATGATCGCGCAGTGCCTGATCGCAACCTTTCAATGCCACAAGCAGGGAGTCGGTTGTAATTTCCTGCAACAGGCGTTGAATACTGCGATCGTCCACGCCGATAAGATTTTCGAACAGGAACATTTCATCAATAATTTTTTGTGCCAGCTCGCCATCGTAGGTACGAACCGCATCAATGACGCTTTCTTCCTGTTGGCTTTTCATCAAGTTGATAATTTCTGCCGCAGTACGAACACCACCCATTTTGCTGCGTTTCAGGTTCTGACCGTCCAGCAGGTTGTTCAGCACTTCTGTCAATTCCGCCAGAGCGGATGGCTGTACACCGCCAAAAGTGGCGATACGCAGCATTACATCGTTGCGCAGGCGATCATCAAACAGGGCAAGAATATCGGCTGCCTGACCACGGCTCAGATGAACCAAAATGGTGGCAATAATCTGCGGATGTTCATCGCGGATCATATCAGCTGCCATCTGCGGTTCCATAAAGTTGAGGGTTTCGATGCCTGTTGTGGTATCACGGGACTCAAGGATATCCTCAAGCAGGCTGGAAGCTCGTTCTTCACCCAATGCTTTGATCAGTACGCTGCGCAGATAGTCGTTGGCGTTGATGCTGAGGGCAGCATACTGCCCCGCATCTTCTTCAAACTCTGCCAGCACTTCAACCAGTTGCTGATTGGAGACTTGTCTCATCCCCGCCATTGCAATACTCAGTTGTTGAACTTCCCGGGAATTCAGGTGCTTGAACACCTCGGCCGCCTGATCTTCTCCCAGGGTCATTAACATGACGGCACTTCTTTCTGTTCCGGTCAGGCTCATTGTTCGTTACTCATCCATTGACGGATCACCAGCGCGACGACGCGAGGATCTTTTTCTGCAAGTTCACGGATACGCTGGCTTTGAAGCTCAGCATTGACACGTTGGCGAGCCAGCTGACGGCGCATTTTTTCATCCATTTCAGCATTGACTTCTGTTTGCGGCTTATGCTGTTTTTTCTGTGCTTCCAGCGCGGCTTTTTCCGCAGCACGTTTTTTGGCAATTTGTGGCACGATCATTTTACGCCACAGTAACCATGCAACCAGAGCCAACAGTAACCAACGTCCTGCTTCCAACATTTTTTCCAGTAGGACAGGGTGTTGCCAGAATGGCAGAGGTTCTATCGTTTCTGTTGTGTCATTGAACAGAGTGTTAACCACATTCAGACTATCGCCACGGTCAGTAGAGAAGCCCATTGCTTCACGGGTCAGGGATTCGATCTGTGAAAGTTGCTCTGGTGTCAGCGCTTGTGTTTCGGGGCCATTTTTCCCCTGAACGGTGGCATAGTTAACGACAACCGCAACCGAAAGGCGTTTCACTGTGCCAGCCTGCAATTGAGTATGACGAATAGTGCGATCTATTTCATAGTTGATGCGTTCGTCATGACGGTTATTGCGGCTGTTACTTACCGTGCGCTCGTAACTATTATTATTGTTAGTGTTATTGCGCTGCTGACCAGATTTTTCGTCACCGTTACCTTTGGTATTTGTATCAGGTTTTTCAATCGGGGCGCTTGGTGCAGCATTTGGCTGATTCGATAATGCACCCGGCACACCACCAACCAATGGTCCGCCGCTTTGTTCGCTGGAACTGCTCTGTTTGGAGCGAACGGCAGCCTGGTTTGGTGGCTGATTCGGTTTATATTCTTCCGCTGTTTCTTCGTGGCGAGAGAAATCAATTTGGGCTGTTACTTGTGCATGTATATTGCCACGACCAACCACAGGCGCCAGAATGGTTTCAATACGATGTTGGAAACGATTTTCAACTTCCTGCGTATATTTCAACTGT
Organism: Xenorhabdus vietnamensis; assembly: GCF_002127535.1. GTDB lineage: Bacteria > Pseudomonadota > Gammaproteobacteria > Enterobacterales > Enterobacteriaceae > Xenorhabdus > Xenorhabdus vietnamensis. The sequence goes on along the minus strand of NZ_MUBJ01000003.1, from coordinate 235,548 downwards.
GTTGTGTTCAAATCGCGGCCGGTAGCATCGCTCTGCGTCAGCAGACGCCCTGATTGATCCACAATTGTGACATGACCTGCTGGCAGGCCGGCAACACTACTTGAAACCATATGCACGATAGCGTTGATTTGCCCTTCATCCAGCGCACGACCTTGCAGTAATCCCACAGTCACAGAAGCTGATGGTGATTTTTGTTCACGAACAAACAGAGAGGGCTTAGGCAGAGCCAGATGAACCCGTGCGGTCTGGACGGGGCCGAGTGATTCCACGGTACGCGCTAACTCACCTTCCAGTGCGCGTTGGTAATTCACCTGTTCACTGAACTGGCTGATACCAAATTTTTCTTTATCCAATAATTCGAAACCCGCAGCTCCCCCTTTAGGCAGTCCTTGTTGAGCCAGTTTCAGGCGGGTCTCATGCACTTTATCGGTAGGTATCATGAGCGCAGAGCCATTCTCGGCAAAACGATAAGGGATATTCATTTGGGTTAATTGCGTAACGATTTCGCCGCCATCCTTATCGCTCAGACTGCTGTAAAGCACCCGATAATCGGGACTGCGCAACCAGAGGAATAGGGCGATGACGATAGCGATGGCAGCAGAGCCAGCAACTAATAACGGAACTTTTGGATCAGCTTTTATCCTGCTGATGATAGCGCTGAAACCTTTATTTTGGTTTTCAACGTCGGTTGTTGCTGCACTCATAGACGATCCTTGCCTTGCTGGTCAACATGAATACTAAAAGCGTGGCGTAACAAAACAGACTCCCCATACGCAAGCGAAAAGATTCTTCCTATTATTAATTCCATCATTATTCGCTGTTCACACCTTTTTTAATGGCACAATAAGCTTCGAATTTTTACTTCAATTACCCGCTTTAGTTTGGAAGGGCTGTGTTACGGTGGCAGCAGTGGAAAGTTGCCTGTCAGCCCACGGCTAATATGGCACTTAATCACGTTATCAATAGGGTGATTTAACGAGAGGTTTTTATGTCAATTCAGGCAATTGAAGGTGTACTGCAACAGATGCAGACTCAGGCATTACAAGCAGCAAATGTTGCCAAACCTATTCCAGTACAAGGCGGTTTTGCCAGCCAACTCACTGCCGCTGTAGGAAAAATAAACGAAACACGCCTGAGTGCGGAAAAGAAAGCACAAGATTTCACACTGGGAGTTCAGGGTGTGGAGCTAAACGATGTAATGGTGAATATGCAAAAAGCGAGTATTTCTCTGCAAATGGGCATTCAGGTGAGAAATAAGCTGGTCAGTGCGTATCACGAAGTTATGAGTATGCAGGTTTAATTAGCGAACATAATTAGTGTTGATAGCAGATTTGCCTTCTATATCCTTCGTCTTTCAAGTTGCTTCTTTGTTGGCTGCGTTCACTCACCCCGGTCACATAGTTATCTATGCTCCCGGGAATTTGCTCCCTTGCCGCTGCGATACATCTTGAAATCCATTGGGTATATTTTATTATGCAGAGCATTAATTTCTTATTTTTAATTTTAGCCGAAAGCATCTTGCAAGAGTGGGAATACATTGTTTGAGATGCTTTTTTATTTATTGCTGAGTTTTCAATTGATGAGTAATACATCTTATTTTAATAAAGTTAGTCTTACAAAAAATATCACTTTAAGTAAATTTATGCCATCACCTCATCTTTAAAAAATATAAAGTATAAAGTTCATGATTACATAAACCGGCTAAATATCAGAGGTGGTTATGAGAAATTTTTCCTCTCAGAAATTGGCAAAAAGAGATACTATCAAAGAAGATAAGATAAAATCAGGTAATATAACAGTATGGGATGTAATTAATGTAGAAAAAATATTGGAAGATGTGAAGAGATTTAATTTGAATGCAATAAATGTCCCTGTACAAATAGATGTCCAAGATGTAACTGCTTCTAAAGTAATAGTAAACCAATATCAAAAACAGAAAGCTATTATTTTGATTGAAGAACTATTAAAGCATGATATAAAAATTATCGTTGAACCGTTCCCATTTATTAAACAAGGGACTATTGGCGAAACTGAATGGAACCCAAGTGATATTAATGTCTTTTTTTGGGATTGGAAAACAGTTGTATTACAAGATATATTTGATTCAATAACTAGCAAATATAATACCTATGGACTAAAAATAGCTTCTAATTTTATTCATATGGAGTATGCAGAAGGGTATTGGAATGATGTCATCGATTTTGTCCGTAAACAATATAATGGTAACGTTATATATCAAATGAATTCATGGATAACAGCAGATTGGGATCCTTCTTATGAAGCTAAGTTTATACAGAAGATAAATCGATCTTATTTAAAGAAAGTGGATATTGTCAGTATCGATAGTTGGTTTGAAGTTTCAGATAAGAAAGTCCCATCTTATGAAGAGATAATACAAAGTCTGTTCTCAACGACAGTCTATAATCGTAATCAAGATGTTATTTACCAGATTGGACGGTTGCATCGTGCCACTAAAAAACCGGTATATTTTGGTGGGTTTAATATTCCTGCATGTGAATTTGGTTTACTAACTCCATGGAACCCATTGACCTCAGATATATTCTCTGCAGAAATACAAATTAATGGATGGCGAGCTTATAGAAAAATGATGGAACCCCGACTCTATTTTAAAGGGTTTTCAATATGGTTTATTGGATCTTATGATAAAACTCATCCATATCAAATTCACAGTAAAGAAGCAGAAATGATAATTAACGAGTGGTACAAAGAGTAGCGTTATAATTGGATATAGTTGTAATAGCTTAGGTATAGCATTTCAGATATGGCAGTTCAAATATAGTAGTTCAAGCTTGATATTTTCTTCCAGCAGTTATCAGAGAAAGCTTGAACTACATGCAGATTATGGAATTATCGCAAATGAACGTACCGGAAAGCCCGTCGCGTTTTTAGGTTTAGCTACAATATTAAAAATAACCGCCCCACGGGTTGGTACTTGATCCAGATTAGCTAAAAGTTCTATTTGGTAAGTGTCTTGTGCCAATACATAATATTCGCCCAATAATGCATTATTTTCCCTAAAGTCTTTAGCTGAATCAGTATCAAGGGTTTCGTGCCCGATTGCTTTAATTCTTCGCTCTTCAAATAAAAATTTCAAGGCATCCATTCTCCAACCGGGGGTTTGGTTATTGCCCTGTTTATCTTTATTGTTCATTCTTTCCTGAGATGGCCAGCGTTTACTCCAGTCTGTTCTCAAAGCAACGAAAGTATCAGCCTCAATAGTGCCGTGTTCATCTTCAAATTTCAGAATATCGTCTTTATTTAATGAAAAATTAGGATCTTGTTTAGCCCTTTCTGATTGGTCAATAACGATTAAAGGCAATACCAACTCTTTCAATTCCAGTTCATCAAGTGTACGAGCATCAGGAACGAAATGGTTGGGGGCATCAATGTGTGTACCATATTGACCGGGAAAGATAAATTGTTGCGTAAAGAAGCCATCCTTATAGTCAAAAAGCGTTTTAAACTCAGCAGGCTTGAACATAAAAAAATGAGGAGAATTTTTGTCAAAACTATGTGTCAGATCAACCCATTTTTTTGATTTCAGTAAAGCGAGTGCTTGCAGAATGTCGCAGGACATAATCACCTCTCTTTTGATTTTTTTATGAGTAAACATTCATCATTTTTTCTCCGCAATTTATTTATTAATAATTTTCTGATCCTGAGAGATGTTTCACAGATTTTAGTTTATTCATCACCAATTGGAGATGTGGGAATAACCCAATTTTCAGGTGTAATATCAATATAAGATGGTTCAGTTAATGAACATTCTTCTTCTGAAATAACCGAGGTAGCAATAAAAATCATGGGGGATTTTTGCTTATCAATAAAAGGAATCGATATTTCTACTGTTTGAGTATAGAGCTGTCCCCAACCGGAAAGAGTTATCGGTAACTTATCTTTTGTTAGTGGGTATCTGGTTATAAATGTTGATGTTGCGTTATAGGGATCAAGTTGTTTATTTTTTTCAACAGCATGTTGTATAACTTTTTGTGCTACCCATGATTCCGTTGTAGCACAATCATTCAGATTTTTGTCTACTGTGGAAAATCCGATTTTAGGAATAGATAATATTGCAATGATAGAAATTTTACTTAAATATTTTGTTAGCATATTAATAACCTAATTTAAAATAATACGTAATGATGATACCTCCTATTAATTGCCTGGAAAAATCACAATTATCATTTTCTTGGTTAATTTTTTGTTAAAAATTATATGTAAGTTATCTTGATTGTTTGCAAATTATAAATAAAATAAAGTGCCGAATTAGATTTGTCAAAAAAGCGATGGTGACGAATTGACACCACCTAAAATGAAAAAAATGAATGACACCATTAATCAATGTTATTGTTAAATAGAATCACTGCCCCGTTGTTATATTTATTTTGATTCTGTCGTAGTCAACTCCATCTCATAGCTGCTGACAGGGAACTGCCCGTAAGTATCATGTAAGAGCTGTTTACAGCTTTCCTGTTTAATCAGGTCGCTGAGTTCATTTAATCTTTTTTGCAACAATCTCTTAGTCTCTTTTTCATTATCCAAGACAGTTTGCAAAATTTTGGTCAATTGCTGCTGTAATGAAAATGGTGCGTCTGAGTTTTCTGATATTAAAGTAACCACTTCTACTGCCTTCAGATAAGTGATTTCCATCTCAACAAGTTCATCCCACTTTTCATTTCTAGCTAAATCAATCATTTGCTCACTTAAACTAAGGATCTGCTGGTAAGCTGACAAAAGATCCATATCATTTTTCATTAAACAATATCCTGACTGGCGTTGTAATGAGGACCTATTTGCCGCCAAGAATCTGAAATCTCGGTAAGTAAATCAATCACTTCGGTAATAGCCTTCTCATCATTGCGTAAATTGGCATGGAGTAAACGGCGACCCATATAATCATATAAATCAAAAAGATTCTGAGCAATCTCGCCGCCTTTCTCGAAATCTAACCCCTCTTTGAGACCATTATCAATGATATTGATCGCCTTTGAAATAGCTAAACCTTTCTCTGGGATATTACCCTGTTGCATCAGAATGATTGCACGACGTAGGGCGCTGAGCGCCCCATTGAACAATATCTGAATTAACTGGTAGGGAGAGGCATTCATAATTTCGCTTTCAAGATCTACTTGAGCGTATAACTGGCTTGCCGAACGTTGATACATAATATCCTTTATTATCTTAAAAGCTGGGCCAAGGATAAACTTGATTGATTCATGGAACTAACAAGTTTATCTAGTGCTGCAAATTGTTTTTTATAGCGCTCCATCGTGGCATCAATATTTCTGTTGGTCTGTTCTACTTGTCTTTCCAGTGTTTTCAGACTCTTATTGATACCTTCGGTTGCCGTTGCGATAGTCCCTTCATGGTTATCCAACGTTTTTTTCAATAAATTATACGTCTGAGTTGCAAAACCGGTTTTTTCTCCATCACCCATAAAGAAAGCCTTAACGTTGGCAGGTTTCTCTTTCAGGTTTTTTTCCAGTTTTTCATTGCTGATTTCCAGCGTACCATCCAATTTCTGTTTGATACCCAATTTATTCAGGGTAGCAATATCAGCAACATTTTGTGCTGAAACCAGTTGTTGCCTTAGTTGGCTTTGAATACCTTTTAAAGTACTGTCACCAAGTAAGGGGCCGTTGTCTTTCGAAGCCACTTCACCTTTTCTGACTGGTTTGAATTTTGTCAGTGAATCAAAAGTGGTCTGTACTTCATTATAAGCATCAACCCACTTTTTTATCGCTTCTTTCATTGGCTCAATATCACGAGAAACGACCAGTGTTTCTGATTTAACAACCTCTCTGGTTTCTCCATCTTTTCCCGGAACTTTTTCTGCGACTTTTTCCGGAACTTTTTCTGTGACTTTTTCCGGAACTTTTTCTGTGACTTTCTCCGGAACTTTTTCTGTGACTTTTTCCGAGACTTTTTTCAGATTTAGAATAACGCCTTCTGGTGCATCTTTGATTTCATTGGTTTGACGTTCAATTTTGATGCCATTGACTTTTAATTTTGCGTTGGCAGGTTCTACTACTTGTTCCATTGCACCAGAACCGCCACCTTTGTTGTCAGACTTGTAGTTCAGCAAGTTACCCAGTTTTTCATCACCTTGAACCTCAATAGTCATGACTGATTCTGTGCCAGCTTTTTTCGAGGTTAGGATCAAATAGTTTTTATTATCTTCTGCTTTGATGATGCTGGCATTAACGTTGCCTTCTTTTTTATTAATGGCATCACGGATCTCAACCAGAGAAGTTTCATTATCTTTCAGGGAAATGAGCATTGGCTCTTTTGGCTCTTTTTCACCTTTTGCACCTGGTTGCGTGATAATAATGGTACGGGTACCTTTACCTTGTTCTCCTTGCTGGGTTGTTACATCATCAAATTCCTTAGATCGCAGAGACTGAGCCTTTGCAAGTTGTTCTACCTCAATAACATAATTACCCGGACTGGCTTTGGAATCCGTACTCGGGGTAAATGTTTTATGATCTTCACTTGTTTTGGTCGTATTGAGCTTATCGAATTTTTTGAGTTCTTCGGATGCACTCTTTAACTTTTCCAGACTGCCTTTTAATGTACCAAAACCAGTTAGCTTAGCTTTATAGCTGCTTTGTTGCTGTGTTAATGGTTGTAAACGTTTTCTTTCTTGTGCTTCAAGTTTATCCAGTAAGTTTGGATCTATCCCAGATGCGATTCCTACTGAGGAAATGCTAGCCATATTGACTCCTTTTAATAAAAAGCATCACTGGACTTGTTATCGGTTTAATTTGCGAAAAGTTTACTGACAAAATGGTTTTTTTGATGGACTGAATAATTGATGAGAACAGGCGCTGTTTGGGTTATCGGGGAAAAGGGAGAAAAAAATAAAAAAGTTTTTTCAAGAAATATTAAAGGTTCTTTTTAAGAAGCCGATAAAACTGTTGGCGGTGATGAACACCGTGAGCAAATAGGCTCAAACTAATTATATCGACTTGATTTTAAAAGGAACTCTACTATGGCATCAGTCATTAATACCAACTACTCATCTCTGCTGGCTCAGAACAACCTGACTAGATCTAAAGGCACTTTAGGTACAGCTATTGAGCGCTTGTCCTCTGGTTTACGTATTAACAGCGCGAAGGATGATGCTGCTGGTCAAGCGATTGCTAACCGTTTCACTGCTAACGTTAAAGGTCTGACTCAGGCTTCCCGTAATGCAAACGATGGTATCTCCATTGCTCAGACTACCGAAGGTGCTCTGAACGAAATCAACAACAACCTGCAACGTATTCGTGAGCTGACTGTTCAGTCACAAAACGGCAGCAACTCTAAGAGCGATCTGGAATCCATTCAGAAAGAAGTTAAACAACGTTTGGACGAAATTGACCGTATTTCAGATCAGACTCAGTTCAACAATGTAAAAGTATTGAGCAAAGATGCCAAGTCAATGACTATTCAGGTTGGAGCGAATGATGGCGAAACTATCAAGATTGATCTGAAACATATTGATAGTGGTGTCTTGAAGCTGGATAAATTTGATGTGACTACTCTTACGGCGGCACCAACAGGTACGCACATTAAACAAATTCCTGGTGCTACTACTACTGCTGCTCCAGTAGATGTCGATGTAAAAGATGCAGAAAAATCAAAAACTTTGACGGCCGGTTCTGGAAAACTGTATGAAAGGGAAGTTAGTGGTAAAAAAGAATACTTTTTAGAAGGTAAGAATGCGGCTGATGAAACTCAATACTTTAAGGCAAGTGTTAATGCTGCAGGTAAAGTCACTGTTACAGACGAAATTGTAGCTAGTGAGCCACTGAAGGACTTGGATGCAGCACTTGCACAAGTTGATGATCTGCGTAGCTCCCTAGGTGCAGTTCAAAACCGTCTGGAATCTACCGTTAACAACCTGAACAACACTGTTAACAACCTGAGCGCTGCTCGTAGCCGTATCGAAGACGCTGACTACGCAACTGAAGTTTCCAATATGAGTCGTGGCCAGATCCTGCAACAGGCTGGTACTTCTGTTCTGGCTCAGGCGAACCAAGTTCCACAAACCGTTCTGTCTTTGCTGCGTTAATTTTTATTTTCCGGTTGAGCATTTATGCAGGGCAACCTGCATAAACGACGCTTATAAAATAAGGATCGGTTCGCCGGTCCTTATTTTTTGGTAATTGTCAAGGACAGCCTGAAACTTGCTATGCATTTGGGCGGACATCAAAAATTTCGCATAGGTGAAAAAGAAGTGCTTTTACTTCATTGTTCAAACGATTGTACCGATTAGGTGATTGGATAATGGTATCCAGTCTCTTATCCAAAGGTGTCTGTTGTTGTGAGCGATTTGTATACCGCCGAAGGCGTGATGGACAAAAATAGCCTCTGGAAGCGCTATGTACCCCTGGTTCGCCATGAAGCTTTGAGGCTACAGGTAAGATTACCTGCCAGCGTAGAACTCGATGACTTACTTCAGGCTGGTGGCATAGGCTTACTGAATGCGGTGGAGCGTTTTGATTCCATGCAGGGAACAGCGTTTACCACCTATGCAGTACAGCGCATCAGAGGTGCAATGTTGGATGAGTTGAGGAGCCGTGATTGGGCTCCGCGTAGTGTGCGGCGTAACGCACGTGAAGTCACGCAGACCATCCGTAAACTTGAGCAAGAGTTAGGCCGTCCAGCCAGTGAGCAGGAAGTTGCTAAAGAATTAAAGATTAATCTGATAGAATATCGGCAAATACTGTTAGACACAAATAACAGTCAACTGTTTTCTTATGACGAATGGCACGAAATTCACGGTGAGAGTTGTGAGCCAATAATTGAGGAAGAGCATGAGACAAATCCTCTCCAACAACTATTGGAAGGTGATCTTCGTCAGCGGGTCATTGATGTCATTGAATCATTGCCTGAACGGGAAAAGATGGTTCTTACGCTGTACTATCAGGAAGAACTGAATCTTAAAGAGATCGGCGCAGTGCTTAACGTGGGGGAATCCCGTGTAAGCCAGCTTCATAGTCAGGCGATAAAAAGGCTGAAGGCGCGTTTGAATCCAGAACAGTAACTTTTTGCTTGTTTGTTTTTTTTATTAAGACTATACACAGGGCTTTATCTCTTATGTCTGTTACAACACAAAAGAAACGGCCTCTTAGCCGTTATATCAAAGACTATAAACATAGTCAGACTCATTGTCTGCATTGTCATAAAACACTCGACCGTATTTCGCTCGTTTTTAACGGTCAGGTCATGAATAAAGAAGCGATTTCTGAGATGACTGAATTGGTGGATGACAAAACCTGGAATGAGTTACAGGGTAAATTTGTAGCGCTGTGCCGCTTTTGTAGTGAAATTTATTGCAATAGTCAGACTGATCATTTCGACATTATGTCATTTAAACAGTATTTGTTTGAGCAAACAGAGATGAGCCATAGTACCGTGCGTGAGTATGTGGTTCGTTTAAGACGTTTGGATGAATTACTGACTTCAAGCAATTACCCGACAGGTGAGTTTAAGCCAAAAGAGATTCAGGAAAAACTCAGCGAAAAATTATCTCAATCTGCTTTCAGCAATTACAATATTGCACTACGTAAATATGAGCAATATCTGAGCTGGCAACAAAGCGGTCATTGATTAACTATATCGATATATAACGTTGTTGAATTGAAAAGATTTCAGAGAGGAATGCGCGATAATCGCATTCCTCTCTATTATATTTTACGTTATTTCTACTGCTATATATTTAAATGGTCTTATATTTATAAGAAATTAATCTTAATTAACTAATTTTAATTAATTTACTTTGAATTATATTAGCCAACTTATTTAAATTACTTTTATCAAGTTGCTTTAACTGCAAGTCATTTAAACAGAAAAATTATGTTAACCAATATCTATTTAACTGATAGCTATCAGACTAACCAATAGCTATCAAGTTAACTGCTAATGATTAAAATTAACCAATAGTCATCAAGCTGGCATTGCCGCCTGCTGCTGCCGTATTAACACTTAATGAACGCTCATGCAGTAAGCGTTCCAGCAGCAAATTGGTTTCACCACGGGCGAACCCTTGTACAGAGATAATTGGCCCTTTACGTTGCGCAACCACCTCACAAATCTGACGCAATTGATCGCAATCGCCGTGATAAATAACTGCTTCCATCGCTGTTGCTTCATTCCGCCAATCGTTGCTCCAATAGATATGTTGGCGAATATCATCCGGTAACTGGCGTTGTAATTCTTGATGCAGTCCGTCTTTTTCCCAAATGGCCTGACAACCGACAGAAAGTACCGCAGCCAATTGCACCAATACATCTTGCTCGTTATCTGCAAGGCAAAGAACATGACCGCGTGGCAGTAGGGTGTAGGTATTGCGCTCTCCGGTTGGCCCGGGCAGTAAGCGTATTGTCCCGCCTTGAGCCAGTAAACTGTACTCCTGAATCACCTGACCCAATGTTTCATTATTCTGCTTGGCAGCCCAATCAGCCAGCTTGTAGAGAGGTGAGTGCAGGGCGACACGGGCTTTGGCATCAAGCTCGTATTCTGTGTCTTGCCGATCCAGCGTTTGACTGGCAGCCTTGAGAGGGCGCTGTGACAATAAACGATACAGATACAGTGGCCCACCGGCTTTTGGCCCTGTGCCTGACAGACCTTCTCCACCGAATGGCTGTACGCCGACGACTGCGCCAACCATATTGCGGTTGACATATAAGTTGCCGACTTTTGCTTTGCTCGTGACTTGCGCGATAGTTTCATCAATGCGAGTGTGAATACCCAACGTTAAGCCGTAACCGGCTGCATTGATTTGATCCAGCAGCTTATCCAACTCATTGCGTTTGAAGAGGACGACATGCAGAACCGGGCCGAAAATTTCTTTCTTCAATTCATCAAAACTTTCCAACTCAACCAGTGTTGGTTTGACGAAAGTACCTTGTGAGCATTCCTGACTGTCCGTTGTATTTTCATGTACCGCCTGATAAATCGTCCGGCCTTTGGTGCGCATGGTTTGGATATGACGCTCGATACCTGCTTTTGCTTCCGCATCAATGACTGGGCCAATATCCGTGGATAAGTGTTCAGGATTGCCCATCCGACATTCAGCCATAGCACCTTTCAGCATGGTGATCGTTCTTTCGGCAACATCTTCCTGAATACACAGGATTCGCAGGGCAGAGCAACGCTGACCGGCACTGTCAAAAGCAGAGGCGACAACATCAGTGACAACTTGTTCGGTCAACGCGGAAGAATCGACGATCATGGCATTCAAGCCACCAGTTTCAGCGATTAATGGTGTTGGGCGCCCTTGTGCATCAAGATGACCAGCAATATTACGTTGCAACAAGCTGGCAACTTCGGTAGAACCCGTAAACATCACGCCGCGTACACGGTTATCACCGACTAATAATGCACCTACTTTTTCCCCTTGTCCGGGCAATAATTGCAGTACATCGCGTGGAATACCTGCTTGATGCAACATTTTTACCGCAACGGCAGCAATAAGTGGTGTTTGTTCCGCAGGTTTTGCCAATACACTATTGCCTGCTGCCAATGCAGCGGCGATTTGACCAGTGAAAATTGCCAGAGGGAAGTTCCATGGGCTGATACACACCACAGGCCCCAATGGGCGATGGGTATCATTGGCAAAATCCTGACGAACTTGATCTGCGTAATAATGGAGAAAATCTACAGCTTCACGTACTTCAGCAATCGCATTGTTGAATGTTTTACCTGCTTCACGAACCAGAATGCCGAGCAAAGATTGCAGGTTATTTTCCATCAACTCCGCTGCCCGCACTAAAATTGCTGCACGCTCGGATGGCGGAGTGGCAAACCAAATTGAGCCAGCATCAGTGGCTGTATCCAGAGCATGGCTGACTTCCTGTTCAGTGGCTTCGCGAACATAACCTACTATATCGGATGATCTGGCGGGATTGCTTACAGGATTGGTTGCAGGCAATTCTCCTGTATGTTGGTAATCGCCGCCCAACAACGGTTCGCTGCTCCATGTTTCCATCGAAGAACTGAGCAGGGCACTGGAAAGAGAAGCTAGGCGATGTTCATTGGAGAGATCCAGCCCCGAAGAGTTAACACGATTTTTGCCGTATAAATCGCGTGGTAAAGGAATTTTGGGATGTGGCAGGCCAATTTGTCCTTCGGTTTGTGCTAATTCCTGCACGATTTTTACCGGATCAGCGACCAGTTCATCAATCGGCAGTGAAGTATCTGCAATGCGGTTGACAAACGAAGTATTGGCACCATTTTCCAGCAAGCGACGCACCAGATAAGCCAGTAGTGTTTCGTGTGTTCCCACTGGTGCATAAATACGACATGGGCGATTGAGTTTACCCTCTGCTATTTTACCGACAACTTGTTCATAAAGAGGCTCACCCATGCCATGCAGGCATTGAAATTCATATTGCCCCGGATAATAATTTTGTCCGGCCAGATGATAGATGGCAGACAAAGTATGGGCATTATGGGTGGCAAATTGCGGGTAGATCAAATTAGGGACAGAAAGCAGTTTGCGGGCACAGGCGAGGTAAGAAACATCGGTATAGACTTTACGTGTGTATACCGGATAACCTTCCAGTCCGTCGATTTGAGCGCGTTTGATTTCGCTATCCCAGTAAGCACCTTTCACCAGACGGATCATCAATCTGTGGCGACTGCGCTGTGCTAAATCAATAATGCTGTCAATGACGAAAGGACAGCGTTTCTGGTAAGCCTGAATAACAAAACCAATACCGTTCCAGCCTTCCAGTTTCGGTTCAAAACACAGTTTTTCCAGTAAATCGAGAGAAATTTCCAGACGATCAGCTTCTTCTGCATCAATATTAATACCGATGTCATACTGACGCGCCTGTAAAGTCAGAGAAAGCAGACGAGGATAAAGCTCATCAATAACACGTTCATATTGGGCGCGGCTATAACGTGGGTGCAGGGCTGAAAGTTTGATGGATATTCCCGGCCCTTCATAAATGCCACGACCATTTGATGCCTTACCAATGGCGTGGATCGCTTGCTGATAGGAAACCATGTAGGCTTGTGCATCGCCTTCAGTTAATGCGGCCTCACCCAGCATATCGTAGGAATAGCGGAAGCCTTTCTCCTCCAGTTTACGGGCGTTGGCAAGGGCTTGCGCGATGGTTTCTCCCGTAACGAATTGCTCACCCATCAAGCGCATTGCCATATCTACGCCTTTACGCACTAATGGCTCACCACTTTTGCTGATGATGCGGTTCAGTGATTTAGATAACTTGTCTTCATTATGGGTAGACACCAGTTTACCAGTAAACAACAATCCCCACGTTGCCGCATTAACAAACATGGAAGGGCTTTGACCTAAATGGGAATGCCAGTTGCCGTTACTGATTTTATCGCGAATCAGAGCATCACGGGTTGCTTTGTCGGGGATGCGCAGCAGGGCTTCGGCAAGGCACATCAGTGCTACACCTTCCTGTGAAGAAAGTGAAAATTCTTGCAATAACCCCTGAACCAATCCTGAGCGACCAATGCCTTGTTTTTGTTGACGCAGCTTTTCGGCGATGGAATAAGCGAGCTTATGAGTTGCCTTGGCTTGTTCTTCAGATAGCTGTGCACGTTGCAGTAGCATTGGAACCGCTTGGGTTTCCGGGAGGCGGTAGGCAGCAGTAATTGCAGAACGTTTCACCGATTGGGGCAAAATATGCTCGGCAAAATCCAGGAATGGTTGATACGGCATCTCAATCGGTGATTCTACTTCGGAAATCTTTTCTTCTTTGTTATCCTGACTGGCTGATATTTCTGGGATATTTTCCTCATTTTCCAGACGTTCAAGATAATTAAAAATGGCTTGCTTAATTAACCAGTGTGGTGTGCGTTCAATTCGTTGTGCGGCGGCTTTAATTCGATTACGCGTTGCTTCATCGAGTTTCACGCCCATAGTGGTACTACCCATTTTCACTCCTTAATAGGTAAGACTAAACCCAGTTACATAACAATATCTTCCATGTTGCAACTTTGTGCAACTTTGTTAAAAGTGAATGTTCTAATTTTGTGAAATTAATCTTGTTTTTATTATTTACTCGGTAAAGTTTATTATCTATTTGATTGATATTTATGATTTTATTTTAACTGTGTGAGTTTTTGGTATAAACAGTTGTTTAATTTAAGGTGCAACTTTTGGAGTGATAAATGTGATTTAGCAAGCGTTTTTTATAAAAATACAGTTAATTAGTTGTTAAAAATGTTTTGGCTAAACTAGGATAGAATGTAATTTTAAAATAATTACATGTATAAATAGTTCTAATGAAAACTAATGTCATCTTCAGGTGCAACTTAATTATAACCTGATAAAAAATGAGGTATTACTTAAACTTACTTCAAGCACAGATGACATGATTTACGCAAATAACACATTTGCAGATACATGATTTATAAAAACACTATGGAGAAGAACCTGCATGACAGTAAATTCACCAATGCTCATTACCTTCATTATCTACATCGCTGCGATGTTGCTGATAGGATTTATGGCGTATCGCTCCACCAAAAATTTTGATGACTATATATTGGGTGGCCGGAGATTAGGTAGTGTGGTAACAGCATTATCTGCCGGCGCTTCTGATATGAGTGGTTGGCTATTGATGGGATTGCCGGGGGCTATTTTTCTCTCCGGTATCTCAGAAAGTTGGATCGCATTAGGCCTGTTGCTAGGCGCATACCTGAATTGGCGATGGGTTGCGGGTAGATTACGCGTACATACCGAAGTTAGTAATAACGCGCTGACGTTACCCGATTATTTTACTCATCGCTTTGAAGATAAAAGTAAAATTCTGCGTATTATTTCCGCATTGGTTATCCTGATTTTCTTTACTATTTATTGTGCATCGGGTGTTGTAGCTGGTGGCCTATTGTTTGAAAATACGTTTGGTATCAGTTACGAAAAAGCGATTTGGTTAGGGGCATTGGCTACGATTGCCTATACCTTCCTCGGAGGTTTTCTGGCAGTTAGCTGGACGGATACTGTTCAGGCAACTTTAATGATTTTTGCTTTGATTCTAGTACCAGTCCTGGTCTTGTTCAACGTGGGGGGAGTTGACACTGCCATCAATATTATTAAAGCAAAAAGTCCGGCATATTTAGATATGTTTAAAAATCTGAATATTATTGCCATTGTTTCTCTGTTGGGCTGGGGATTGGGTTATTTCGGTCAACCACATATTCTGGCTCGTTTCATGGCGGCTGACTCTCACCAGACTATTCATAAAGCCCGTCGCATTAGTATGACGTGGATGTTACTGTGCCTTGCGGGTACGGTGGCTGTTGGTTTCTTTGGTATTTCATATTTTGAAATGTATCCTGAGCAGGCAGGGCCAGTATCGCAAAACCATGAGCGTATCTTTATTGAACTGGGTGTGCTCTTGTTTAATCCTTGGATCACTGGGATATTGCTGTCTGCGGTATTGGCTGCTGTGATGAGTACGTTGAGTTGCCAGTTGCTGGTTTGTTCTAGTGCGCTGACCGAAGATTTCTATAAGGCATTTATACGCCCCAAAGCCAGCCAGAAAGAACTGGTATGGATTGGCCGTATGATGGTCTTGTTGGTAGCAATCATTGCCATTGTGATTGCAGCTAATCCGAATAATAAGGTACTGGCATTGGTCAGTAATGCTTGGGCTGGATTTGGGGCGGCATTTGGCCCTGTAGTTCTGATCTCAGTACTCTGGAAACGCATGACCCGTAATGGCGCGTTAGCAGGTATGTTGGTGGGAGCTGCCACCGTTCTGGTTTGGATGGAATTCCATTGGTTTTCCCTGTATGAAATTATTCCGGGCTTTATTTTCGCGACGATTGCTATCATCGTGGTGAGCCTGTTAGGAAAAGCTCCAAGTCAGGCGACACAACAGCGTTTTATCGAAGCAGAAGCACATTATAAAACCAAATAATCCGATAAATGAAAAGCCTCTGATGACTCAGGGGCTTATTAATTTATTTAGTATAGTATGGGAAAATCGAATAATTTATTACATTCTTAATTAATATTGCTCAGGTTTATTTTTTTCGAAAAATAATGTCGTGGTGAAATATGTACTATCGTGATGGATTTGGTTTTTTACTCTTAGATAAAAAAGATAAACTGGACTATTATAGCCAACAGAAGGCTTTTATTGATAATAAAGTGACCGCTCTTAATATTTATAATGAAATGACAAAGGAAATACCATTGTGGTTACGTATGTCTTTTAATATAAGGGATAAGATTTCAAGTCTTGCTGGTGTAAAAAAGATTCATGGGTTCTCTGGTGAAAATTTAAAAGAAACACTTCAAGATGGAGACTATGTTGATTTTTTTAAGGTTGTACACATCAGTGATGATGAAATGTGTCTATTATCAAAAGATATACACTTGGCAGTTTTGATATCTCTGAATGTTTGCACTAACGGTAATCATGGTACAGGTTGTATAGTAGCTGTGACGGCATCTGTCATAACTCATAATTTTTTTGGAAAAATGTATATGATTCCGGTATCTCTCACTCACGCGAGTATTGTGAGGGAAATGCTATCTAAAGTGGGTCATGTATTAAATGATTAAAAATCACTTTGAACTGGCCGTTTAATATATACAAACTATGTAACTAAGCCGGTTGGGATGTATATTCGTGCTTTATTTAGTGTCAGAGGAAAAGTGTCAGGGGGAAACATCTTGAATGAAGGAGTGTAGGAAGCCTGCCAGATGGACTATGACGAAAATGACCTGAAAGGATTGGAGTGTTACGCCGGACTGGGTTTGTCGTCAATTGCTCTACCAACTGAGCTAACGACCCAACATGATTAATTATTCTTCAGTGCCAACGAGACGTTAATGTGCTATATCCATACTTTTACAGAATGAATGAAATGCGTACAATAGACTCTTAACTGATTGGTTTAAATATAATCATTCTGCTTTTCATATTAAATCCTTCTGTTAATACCGCAGTTGTCTATGTCACAATGTTCTCTTAAACACAGCTTGAGTGTATTAAGACCGTGCTGTGAGAATAAACTGGATACAACTATGGAAGAAAAAATACAACCCACTCATACTCCTGAAACTGAAGGTTCGCACCTGCAGCGAAGCCTCACCAATAGACATATACAGCTAATCGCAATTGGCGGTGCCATTGGTACTGGCCTATTTATGGGATCAGGTAAAACTATTTCTCTTGCGGGGCCGTCGATCATTTTTGTTTATATGATCATAGGTTTTATGTTGTTTTTCGTTATGCGAGCAATGGGAGAGTTATTACTTTCTAATTTGCATTATAAGTCGTTTAGTGATTTCGCTGCGGATTTACTGGGGCCGTGGGCCGGTTTTTTTGTGGGCTGGACTTACTGGTTCTGTTGGGTAATTACGGGTATAGCAGATATTGTTGCCATCACTGCTTATGTTGGATATTGGGCACCTGACTTTCCAGAATGGGGAACTTCACTTTTGTGCGTTCTGGTATTGTTAACTCTAAATCTCGCGACAGTAAAACTGTTTGGGGAGCTGGAGTTCTGGTTTGCCATGATCAAAATTATTGCCATTATCGCCTTGATTGTCACAGGAGGCATTTTGATTGGCATTCATTTCCAATCGCCAGCAGGGCATGTTGCCTCACTTTCTAATGTCTGGAGTGATGGTGGAATGCTACCTATGGGATTAAGCGGCTTTTTTGCAGGGTTCCAAATAGCGATATTTGCTTTTGTTGGTATTGAATTGGTGGGAACCGCTGCGGCGGAAACCAAAAATCCGATGAAATCTTTGCCAAAAGCGATTAATGCCATTCCAATTCGCATTATTACGTTCTATGTTTTGTCTCTGATTGTGATTATGTCGGTCACACCGTGGCGGGCTATCATTGCGGATAAAAGTCCTTTTGTAGAGCTATTTGTCTTGATTGGATTACCTGCTGCTGCCAGCATGGTGAACTTTGTGGTCCTGACTTCTGCGGCATCTTCGGCAAACAGTGGCGTTTTTTCTACTAGTCGGATGTTGTTTGGTTTGTCGAAAGAGGGGGATGCGCCAAAGCAGTTTAGCCGTCTTTCCAGTCGTTCAGTTCCTGCATCAGGGTTGATCTTTACTTGTCTGTGTCTCTCTTTTGGGATTGTTTTGATCTACTTTATTCCAGATGTGATGCGGGTTTTTACTCTAGTGACAACCGTTTCTGCGATTTTGTTTATGTTTATTTGGAGCATGATTCTGTGCTCCTATCTGGTTTACAGAAAACGCCGCCCAGAGTTGCATCAGACCTCGGTATATAAAATGCCATTTGGTATTGTGATGTCCTGGGTATGCTTGGCTTTCTTTGCTTTTGTCTTGGTACTACTTTCTTTACAGCCAGATACTCGCCAAGCGTTAATAGCCACACCAATTTGGTTTATTATTCTAATGATCGGACTTCAGATTGTGAAAAAGCGCAAAAAACATCTGACTCACTAAGTGGAAAATTCCGTAAATTAACTGTCAATGGCTCAAATACTGAGCCATTTTTTATCTTAAACAAACATGATCGTACCTTGATGGAATCTCAGTTGCCATTTATCAACTGAAGATAATTGCCAAATTGATGAGCGAAGCGCTTGATTGAATGGTTTTCCAATTCGATCTATCTCATAAGATTGATAAGTTAGTAATACAATATTTTCACCAAAACAGTTCATAGAAAAATCTTTTGAAAAAATTTGAAAAGTAGTTTTTATTTCTGTAGTTAATTCATCGAACACAATTTTTTTAGTATAAATATAACCTGATTTACTGATTTCCAGAAAATCATCATGTAATACCATGTTTAACCAATCAGCATTATTTCTCTTTTCACCGTGAAGACTTATTTCAAGATTTTTGAGCAATTCAAAAGTAGCTGTATTTTTCTGAACCATATGAACTCCAAAGAAATAAAAAAATCATCAATAGATTAATTTTTTATTTTCAATAAATATTTAATATGCTATTTACATTTATTTTTTTATCAGGTAGTTATAATAGCGTCAAGCTGAAAAAGAGGTATGTATGGAAATTATAATTAGGGCAACTGAGCCAGAAGATGCTGAACATTATCAGCGAATTTTTAGCCATCCTGAGGTTTACTCCAATACTTTGCAACGCCCATGTCCTTCGCATGAAATGTGGCGGGAGCGTTTGAAACTAAATAGAGAACAAGGGCATATTGCTTTTGTAGCTGAAGTGAATGGCAAGGTCGTAGGTACAATAGAATTATTTACCCATGCTAATCCGAGACGCAGGCACGCGGTGGGGATTGGCATTGGTGTTGATGCCGATTATTCTGGCAAGGGCGTTGGTTCAAAATTGATGGCTTTTGTAATTGATTATGCATTCAATTGGTTAGGTTGTATCAGAATTGAACTGGGAGTGTTTTCTGATAATGAAAAAGCGATTGCTCTGTATAAAAAATTTGGATTTGAAGTTGAAGGTATTCGGCGTATGCACTCATTAAGAAAAGGTCAATATTGTGATGTGATGGGAATGTCTCTAATAAAGTAATTAGGAAAATATCTATTTCGGTTGCTTTCTTTGGCTGATTTTTAATAATTAATGGCTTTATATTTAAAGCTATTCGATATTTGAGTTTCGCACTTATCAGTGAATTAATTCTTTCTTTTGGGTGAGAGTTTAGTCTTTTGTCAGCAGTGATTAAGAGGAACATATGGAGATTATAATTAGGGCGACTGAACCTGAAGATGCTGAACATTATCAGCGAATTTTTAGCCATCCTGAGGTTTACTCTAATACTTTGCAACGCCCATGTCCTTCGTGCGAAATGTGGCGGGAGCGTTTAAAACTAAATAGAGAGCAAGGAAATATTGGTTTTGTAGCTGAAGTGAATGGCAAGGTCATAGGTACAATAGAATTATTTACCCATGCTAATCCGAGACGCAGGCACGCGGTGGGGATTGGCATTGGTGTTGATGCCGATTATTCTGGCAAGGGCGTTGGTTCAAAATTGATGGCTTTTGTAATTGATTATGCATTCAATTGGTTAGGTTGTATCAGAATTGAACTGGAAGTGTTTTCTGATAATGAAAAAGCAATTGCTTTGTATAAAAAATTTGGATTTGAAGTTGAAGGTATTCGGCGTATGCAGTCATTAAGAAATGGTCAATATTGTGATGTGAATGGCCTTAATCAATAGTCGTTTTGCATGATATGTCTAAATATTATAGAAACAAACTGGATAAGGGAAGCATCGTTCTGATTGCTTCCTTTTTATTTTAGATTCATATAAAAGAAATATTTTCTTATTTGAAAGTTAGAAACCTCATTGCAGCACCTTATACTCATATTCTTTTGAGCTTAGTTGAGTTTGTAATTGTGTTATAAGGGGAGTTTGCTGATTAAATTCATTGCAGATAAATAAATCAAGCGCAGCATAGTGGTATTCAGGCCATGTATGTATCGTAAAATGTGATTCTGCTAATATTATCACACCACTGACTCCCCACGGTTCAAATTCATGGAAATGATAAGTAACAATATTAAGGTTACATTCTTTAGCAACATCAAGCATGATTGATTCAATTGTAGAGATAGATTTTAATTTATCGGAATAATAACTATCTATTGGATTATTCAAGAGTTTGAGCAAAAGATTAGATGCTAATTCTTAAAGAAATTGACTCCAGACTATCCAGAAAGTTTATCCTGATTTTGAAAAACTACCTCTGCCAAAAAGTCTGCCACTTTTCGCACCCTAGGGGAATGAGCCAAATCAGATTGAATCACAAGCCAGATGGGTTTATCTATGCCTAAGTCAGACGAAATACAAATAAGCCCAGCGTCATTGGCTGCAATATGAGGTAGCACGGCTAATCCCAGACCCGCATTTGCTGCTGCAATTTGAGTACATATGGATGTTGTTGCGACTGAAAGTGGACGCCCTTGTAGGGTTTGCTTAAGCCAATTAACCGAAGGCAGTTGTGAATACTCATTTGTCCAGCCAATAAAATGAGCGTCGTTGTATTCACCTCTAAATATACTGGCGGGGCAAGTAGACAGGTAGGTTTCACTTCCATAAAGGCCAAACCCCAAGATTCCTACTTGTCGGACATTAACATGACCTTGCTCTGGTCTAATAATCCGAAGTGCTAAATCAGCGTCACGGCGATGGAGATTTACAGAGTAGATATCAGTTGTGATTTCTAGCGTCAGATTTGGATAATTTTTCTGTAAGGCTGGCAAGTTTGGCATGATTAAATGATTGGCTAATGTTTCGAGTGTTGCAAAACGTACACTTCCTGTAATAGTTGCTCGTATATCGGCTTCAAACAGAAATGAACTTGCTGCTATCTCCATGCTCTTGGCTTTTTCCAATAGTTCTGCACCATCTTCCGTTAGCCGATAACCTGTCTGATGCCGCAGAAATAACGGCATTCCGAAGGTATTTTCCAAGCGTTCGATTTTTCTTGAGACTGTTGCCACACCAATACCAAGAAGCTCGGCCGCTTTACTTATAGTACCCGTCTGCGCAACAACTAAGAATACTCGGATGTCATCCCAAATAAGTGATTGCATAGTATGGTTTCCATTTATGAAAAATTGATTACCAATATTGCCTAAATATTTCAATTTTGAAAGATGCCACAATGATTTTGCCAAAGATTACTCTTCTTGAAATAAATCAAAAAATTAAGGTAATGAGTATGAAGACAACATCACAGTTAGCAATTGTGCTTACGTTAATTGCAACATTCTTTTGGGGATCAAATTTTCAGGTAACAAAATTTGCGCTTGCGAGCTTGCCACCATGGACGGCTTCTGTTGAACGTTTTTTCTATGCGGTTATCTGTATTTTTATTTTTTTGGCATGGAAAGAGGGGATTCACAGCAAAGTTTTGAAAAAAAACTGGTGTGCATTTATTGTTCTGGGTGCGATTGGTGTCGCGGGGTTTAATGGTGCGTTTTTTGTCGGCCTACAAAGTTCCAATCCAGTCACGGCTGCGCTGATTGTGGCAACGACACCTATTTCTGCCAATATTATGGAAGCTATTATATATCGTCGGTTGCCTGAATTTATGCGTATAGCAGGTATGGTTATTAGCTTGCTGGGTGTTGCTTTAGTCATTACCAATGGTCAATTGGTTTTAGGTGGTGAAGTTCAGGTGGCAACTGGAGACATGATTATTTTTATGGGAAGTCTTGGTTGGTCAATTTACACAGTAGGAATACGGGTATTTGTTAAAGATGCGACACCACTGGAGACTACTAGTTGGACGATGCTTTTCGGTGCGATTATATTGATGTTTATTGCGTTTTTTGTTGAATCACCGATTATTGCATTATCTTTTGGAACATTTGAAAGCCATTTGGCTTGTATCTATATAGGTATTGGTGGTTCCACTATTGCCTATCTTTTTTGGAATATGGGTGTTGTTATTCGTGGAGCTGGAAAGACGGCGATATTTTTTAACTTTGTTCCTATTTTTGCACTTATTATACAGGTAATGATGGGAGACGTACCCAGTTGGTCACAATTGATTGGTATTGTTATGACTATTATGGGGGTAATCTTGGGGCTGAGGAGTATTACTGTGGACAAGTTATTTAAATATATTTTAAGGAATTAATAGCTGCAGTAGAGACTTGTATACTCAGTTAATGACATTATGGATATATGTTGACTTATCTGTAATGTCAGATGTATATAAAATTAACTTATGGTGAAAATTCACCCTGTTTATTCAATTGCTTTTTGAATTTAAATATATTCCAGTAACTGACCCCATTGTTTTGATGGGGTTTCCTTTATTGGTTGGTAACTGGTGAGTCCGTAATTAAAAAAGCATAGTAGATCGCATAATATCAATATAACGCTGTTGGTCCTGATACATTTGCAAATAAACCTTATACTTTACTTGATGGAATGGGAAAGTTTCTTTATCTGGATAGATAATATTTCCTGCTCGCACCATGGCTTGTGCTGCTTCTGCGATACTGGCAAAAGCTCCGCTGGCGACGGCACCTAATATAGCGGCTCCAAGATTAACAGCATCTTCTTCTTGGGCTAAGTGGATTTCTTGTCCTGTCGCGTTGGCATACTCCCGTAGCCACAATTGATTTTTGGTTGCTCCTCCACACATTACCAAACGATCTATTTGATGTCCTGCTGTAATCAAGGTGTCAATAATATGGCGCGTGCCATAAACAATGGATTGCAATGTAGCCAGATAATACCGGGCCAATGCTTCGCGTCCTTTTTCCAGAGTTAACCCACTGACCATGCCTTTGGCGCAGGGATTTGCTCGTGGTGATCGATTTCCGTGATGATCAGCTAAGATATGAAGCTGAGCTGTCGGATATTTTTCGAGCTTTTCCAATTGGGTGACGGCATCATTTAAAAGTTGGTAATAATGATGGCCAGAAGAATGTGCTTCGTCTTCCAGTTCTGACCATGCTTCATGCTGATGGAGCGACCATTCAACTAACGAGCCTGCTGCGCTTTGCCCACCTTCATTCAACCAATATTCCGGCAGCATGGCACCATAATAAGGCCCCCAGACACCTGGAACCATTGTTGGTTTGGAGCTAACAATCATATGACAGTTGGAAGTGCCACTAATAATAGCCAGACTACCTATCGGATTTGCACCGATCAACGCCAGCCCTCCAGCATGTGCATCAATAATGCCGCTGGCAACGATAACCTTATCGTGTAAACCTAATTCGCAGGCTGTCTCAGAGGTCAAATTGCCAGCTTTTTCACCCAATTCCAGAATGACTGGTGGTATTTTATCCGTTAGATCTTCCAACCCAATTTTTTGCAGAAATTCTTTGCTGAATTGCATTTGATGGGCAAGATAATTCCATTTGCAGGTGAGAGTACAGATACTACTGACATCAGAGCCTGTTGCTTTCCATACCAGAAAATCTGCTAAATCAAAAAATCGCCATGCTGCATGATAGCGTTGTGGAAAGTGGTTTTTCAGCCATAAAATCTTAGGTAATGCCATTTCGACACTTACTTCACCGCCAACGTGACGTAAGGTAGGGTCATTGGTGAGATTAATGCTGTTGGCTTCTTTTCCTGCACGATGATCCATCCACATAATAATGTCACGTTCTGGAACATTATTTTCTGAGACAGACAGTGGTTGCCCACCTGTGTTGACTGCAACTAGTGAACAAGTGGCATCAAAACCAATGGATCTAATGTGTGTAGGATCGATATTTGCCTGAAAGGTAGCCTCCTTGACGGTATTACAGACATTTGACCAGATATCTACTGATGATTGTTCGACAAAATTTGTTTTGGGGTGAAATTGTCGTATAGGGCGAACGGAAAATGCCAATCGCGTGCCTGTTAGATCAAAAATAGCAGCTCGCACGCTGGCTGAACCAACATCCACACCAATAAAATATTGTTTTTCCATGCGATACCTCGTTGTTTTTATATGACGCTGAATGTCGCGTAGATTTTTGTTCCAATTAGTTTTTGAAGAAAAGTAGTCATCTTATTCTGATCACTTTTCAGTTATCTTTTTTATCTATTGAAAGAGAAAAATATGTCATTGCTAAGGTTATTTGGCCATATACAGCGAATCATCATTGATAAAAATAAAAACTAACATACAATCATCATGGTAACTAATTTATTAGTGGAGATCTGGTATGGAAAAATTTACTGATAAATTAATTAGCCTTGACCGATTTATTTTACGGATGCTGCGTTTTCTTTTACATGCATTTGTTATTTTTCTGATCGGTATTATTCCTGGCGTATTGGGTTTTTTCTTGATTGAAAGCCATGCTATTCCTGATGCAATATTAAATTCTGTCTCAATGATTGGAACACAAAACCTGCATATTGAACCAGTCAGTACGCTGGGGAAATATTTTGCTGCCATTTATGGATTGTTCCTTCAGGCTATCTTTTTTATCGCAGTAGGGATGGTAGTGACGCCTTTTGTTCATCGTATATTGCACAGCTGGCATATTGATGATGATAGCGAGAACGTGAAAGATAAATGATCTATTTTTTCTATCAAGCAGCAGCTTGAAAGCCATAGAAAATATTTATATGACTATGCGAAAAAATGGAAAATCATTGTGGTTCATATAGCATTTCTAGTGAAATACAGTGGTTTGCTCAATCTCAGATATAAGGTTTTTCCTCATAAACTTATTACAGGTAGAGAGTAAAATGATGAATCAAGGTCGTTGTTTATGTGGTGCAGTGGAATTAAAAACCAATCAATGCATTGAGGGTGTTAATGTATGTCATTGTAAAACATGTCAAAAATGGAATGGTGGCCCATTTCTATCCGTAGACTGTAAGGATGATCTAGAAATAGAAGGAATTGAAAATATTTCAACATATTCATCGTCCGAATGGGCAGAGCGTGCTTTCTGTAAAAAATGTGGCACACATCTTTTCTATCATTTGCATCATCCAAGTGCTTATTATGTTCCAATTGCTTTGTTTGAGAATAATCATTTAAGTAAATTATCTCGCCAGATTTATGTGGACAGTAAACCAGCGTATTATAACTTTGTTGAAAAGACTCCTATGCTGACAAAAGAAGATATTCTTAACTTATTTAAGTAATAGCTGAAATATGAGGGAAATATCCCCTCATGTTTTTCTGGGTAAGAATAGATTGTTATGAATAAAATAAGAATGCGTAGTTTAAATATGTAAAACAAAATTTGTTGTTTATCTACTTATTAATAAAAAATTATCAATAAAGCTTATTTGATTGATATGTAACAATTTTCTTTTTGTTTTGCGCTAATGTTAGTATAATCCGTTACTTCATCCAAAAGATTTTGATATCACATCAAGAAAGGATGTTGTCTTCTTTCAATTTATCTTATGAAAATCATAAAGATAAAATCAGCGTGTCCGCTTGGTTTTGGAGTTTATTAATTTATCATTATTTGAGTGGGTATTACGTTAGTGGAGATGTTGTTTGATTAATGTTTTATTAGTTGATGACCATGAACTGGTTCGCATTGGCGTGAAAGGTATCCTTGATGATATAAGGGGAATTAAAGTCGTAGGAGAAACCAGCAGTGGAGAAGATGCGGTCAGATGGTGTAGATCAAACAGCACGGACGTTGTCATTATGGATATGGGAATGCCCGGCATGGGAGGGTTGGAAGCAGCTAAAAAAATCATCCGTTATTCACCTGACACGCGGGTGATTATGTTAACTGTCCACACTGAAAGCTCCTTGCCTACGAAAGTGATGCAGACAGGGATCAGGGGGTATTTGAGCAAGGCTGCAACTCCTCAGGATATGATCAATGCAATTCGGGTTGTTTATGCAGGGCAGCGTTACATTTCCCCAGATATTGCCCAGCAGATGGCACTTAATCAGCTATCACCCCAAAAAGAAAACCCGTTGGATGAACTCTCAGAACGAGAATTACAGATTATGATAATGATAACTCAGGGGCGCAAAGTTAATGAAATTTCCACGCTGCTGAATCTGAGTCCAAAAACAGTGAATAGCTATCGTTATAGAATGTTCGGTAAGCTAAATATCAAAGGTGATGTAGAATTGACCCATATGGCGATACGCTGTGGATTACTTGATACACAGAATATTGTCGCTCGCGGTGAGTAATAATTCGATGGGTGATAAATCGTGGCGGAGCTATTTAATTCAAAGGTATTTTTAAAAACAGTCACCAGTCAGCCGGGTGTTTACCGTATGTATGATACTACTGGCACAGTGATCTATGTTGGTAAGGCCAAAGATCTAAAAAAAAGGCTATCTAGCTATTTTCGGACACAAGTTAACAGCCGCAAAACAGAATCATTGGTGAAAAATATCGCCCAGATAGACGTCACTGTTACTCACACAGAGGCAGAGGCGCTCCTGCTCGAGCATAACTATATCAAGCAGTATCAACCACGTTACAATGTATTATTGAGAGATGATAAATCTTATCCTTATATTTTCTTGAGTAGTGATACTCATCCCCGCCTAGCTTTATATCGTGGAGCCAAGCATGCGAAGGGCGAATACTTCGGTCCATTTCCTAATTCTCATGCAATACGTGATACTTTGGTTTTATTGCAGAAACTATTCCCTATTCGCCAATGTGAAGACAGCGTGTATCGCAATCGCTCAAGACCTTGTTTGCAATATCAGATTGGACGCTGCCTTGCCCCATGCGTTAAGGGACTCGTAACGGATGAAGAATATCAGCAGCAAGTTGAATACGTTCGTTTATTTTTGGCGGGAAAAGATCAGCAAGTACTGGATAAGCTGGTTGGGAAAATGGAGAAAGCGAGTCAACAGCTTAAATTTGAAGAAGCTGCCCGTTATCGAGATCAGATCCAAGCAGTACGGCAAGTCACTGAACGACAATTTGTGTCTGGAGAAGGAGATGATCTTGATGTTATTAGTGTTGCTTTTGAGGCGGGGATGGCTTGTGTACATGTCTTATTTATCCGTCAGGGTAAAATATTGGGTAGCCGAAGCTACTATCCCAAAATTCCGGTGGATACGAAATTAGATGAAGTAGTACAAACTTTTCTTGGTCAATTTTATCTTCAAGGAAGCCAAAGCAGGACGTTGCCGACAGAAATTTTATTGGACTTCTCTTTACCTGAAAAAGAACTATTGGAAACATCACTTTCTGGATTATCGGGCAGGAAAATTTACATCCAATCACGACCAAGAGGAGATAGGGCTCGTTACCTAAAATTGGCTCGTACCAATGCTGCAACGGCCTTGATTACGAAACTTTCCCAACAATCGACGATTCATCAGCGCTTAGAATCATTGGCGACATTTGTCGGCCTTGACAAAATCCAACGTATGGAGTGTTTCGACATTAGCCATACGATGGGCGAACAAACTGTTGCATCTTGTGTTGTTTTTGATGGTAATGGTCCTGTGCGTACAGAATATCGCCGCTATAACATCACAGGTATCACTCCGGGAGATGATTATGCTGCGATGAACCAAGTTTTGCATCGTCGATATAGTAAAGCTATTGATCAGACAAAAATTCCGGACATTATCTTTATTGATGGTGGTAAAGGGCAACTTGCTCGTGCGATTGAAGTCTTCGATTCTTTGGAGGTTGAATGGAATAAAAAGTATCCGAAACTGATTGGGGTTGCAAAAGGCAGTGATCGTAAGGCAGGGTTGGAGACTTTGTTTTTTGAAGCGGAAGGAGAGGGGAGATCACTTCCTCCTGATTCACCTGCGTTACATGTTATTCAACATATTCGTGATGAATCTCACAACCATGCCATTACAGGGCATCGCCAGCGCCGGGGAAAAGTGAAAAAGACCAGTACACTTGAATCGATAGAGGGTATTGGACCAAAACGCAGACAGATGCTATTAAAATATATGGGTGGATTACAGCCTTTACGAAACGCAAGTGTAGAACAGATCGCAAAAGTGCCTTCTATTTCTTATTCACTGGCAGAAAAAATCTATAATGCATTGAAACAATAAAAGTATTAATGCACCATATTAATAAACTTCACATGGCCAGATAGTTACTAAGCATTATGCAATTAAATATTCCAACATGGCTTACTCTGTTCCGTATTGCCTTAATTCCATTCTTTGTTTTGGCATTTTACCTGCCATTCCAATGGGCACCGATGTTGTGTTCCATTATCTTTATTATCGCTGCTGCAACAGATTGGTTTGATGGTTTTCTTGCGCGTTTATGGAAGCAGACAACGCGTTTTGGCGCATTTCTTGATCCAGTGGCGGATAAAATTATGGTTGCTACTGCGTTATTGTTGATCGCAGAACGTTACCATGTATGGTGGATTACATTGCCTGCTGCGACGATGATTGCACGTGAGATCATCATATCTTCCCTGCGAGAGTGGATGGCGGCATTGGGAAAACGTAGTAATGTAGCTGTTTCCTGGATGGGAAAAATAAAAACCACAGCACAAATGGCGGCATTGGTTGCCTTATTATGGCGCCCTTGTGAGGGATTCGAAATAGGGGGAGTAATCTTATTATATGTTGCTGCGGTTTTGACGTTCTGGTCAATGTTTCAATATTTGAACGCTGCATGGAATGATTTGCGTGAAGGCTGATCGAAGTGGCGCAAAAATCATCGAACGAATGAGTTTTATAAATAATTGTGTTGACTCATTTCATGAAGTAAGTAGAATGCAACGCATCGAACGGCGTATCAGGTTTACAAAACAAGTTAAGTAAATCAAGTAGTTCGAAGAAAGGCGGGAATAGCTCAGTTGGTAGAGCACGACCTTGCCAAGGTCGGGGTCGCGAGTTCGAGTCTCGTTTCCCGCTCCAAAAAAGGCGCGTTGGCAGAGTGGCCATGCAGCGGATTGCAAATCCGTCAACCTCGGTTCGACTCCGGGACGCGCCTCCAAATTCAGCCCAGGTGGTGAAATCGGTAGACACAAGGGATTTAAAATCCCTCGGCCTTTAGGCTGTGCGGGTTCAAGTCCCGCCCTGGGCACCAAACATAAGTTTATTAACGTCTACTCTAGTAAACTAACTCCTAGAAAGACCTGATAAATCAATCAGGTCTTTTCTTTTTAGGTCTACTCTAGTCTATTGCAATCAACATGCAC
>NZ_MUBJ01000003.1:36200-205908 GCF_002127535.1 Xenorhabdus vietnamensis | reverse complement strand
GAGGGCTTTTTTTTGGGCATCTGTCAGATTAATTTTCATGGGCGCGATCCTGCGCTGATATGAATGAAAAATCAAGCATCTTCAATTACGACGGGTATATACAACCAAATTTTCACGGTCTTCATCGGGCCTATGTCCGTGCCAAAATAGCATCATGCCCTTTGGAGCAGGTTCTATTTCTTCAGATAGAATAATCAACCAATCGCATTTTTCAGGCGTTTCAAATTTATGCTGTTTTTGATGCAAGATATGAGCAAAGTAATAAAGCATTGGGGCTTCAGATTCTCCAATATTATATGAAGCCATACAGTCATTAATTTGATACACTCCCGCTACTTGCTGTTTTAAATCAAGAAATACCTGTTTATATCCCTTGGCGTAATCAATCCAGCCAACAAATAGCGTAAATACTAATCCCCAAACGGTAGCGATACCTAAAACCCAATTTTGAGCAGCACGTAAGGCAGGTGATTTAGAAAGGAGCCAATTTTTCGCCATCCATAAAGCGGTTATCAAAACAGCGATAGAAAAGATAAACCCTGAAAAATGCATCTGATAACTCATTGGTAACCATCTGCTAAATGGCGCTAACCAATGATTGTAATCAGAAGAAATCGACAAAAAGTAACAGACCCATAAAAATATAGTCAAAATAGACCAAAGTATGGAGGAGAACATGGCTAAATATTTATAGATTATCTTAGGTATTTTAATGAATATTTCTGTAGCTAAAATTGCCATTGGTGCAATAAAGGGTAGTAAATATAATGCACGACCAGAGGCTGATATTTGCAATAGAACAACCCCTAATACAACAAACACCATACAAAGAAAATAATGTTTATCCAATAGATTTTTAATTGGATTCATTAATATAAAAATGAAAGCTAATATTCCCGATGGGAAGGCAAAAAATAGTACTGCCTCAGGGATTATTGTCAAATTTCCCCTTGCCCCAAGATCTTCAACAGAAAAACCTAAGAAGCGACCAATATTGTTATCCCAAAACCAAACTTTGAATAAATTGGGATGTTCAATCAATAGCATAACTGGCCACGGCAGAATTAAAATTAGTGCAATAATTCCTGACAATAAAGCACTTAGCCAATAATGTTTGGTTCGACAATGTTTAAGGAACACAGGAGCCAGAACAAGACAAATCCATAATAACCCTGGAATAAATACTCCTTTTGATAACAGCGTTATAGCTGTACCAATGATCAACCATAGACAAGAGTAACCTGTTCTTTCGTTTTTGATTAATCCCAGCAAACCATATAATCCGATGGTTGTTCCTGTTATCAATGAGGTATCAGTAAACATATCGTGACTGTGGCGAACTAATCCGGGAGCACTTGCATACAAAGCAAAGGCTATCCATATTCGGCTGTCTGTAAAGTTTTTGACTTCAAATACACGGCGAGCCAACAGAATAAAAAAAGAAAAATTGATCACTGAAAAAAATAAACTGGCTGTTCTGGCTGCATCGTGCATTGGAAGCCAGTGAGATAACAAATGGATGAATGAAGTTGCAGTCCAATAATACAAAGGGGGCTTTTCCATAAAAGGTTGCCCCGCATTCATTGTTACCAACCAATTCCCTGTTTCATACATGGTTTGAATAATGCCAAAACTGTAATTTTCATCTTGTTTCCAGGGTGTATGCCCATAAATACCCGGTAACAAATACAGCAACATGAAAGCGATAAATAACAGTAAGGCTTTGATATCTGCTTGACTCAGTTTATTTTTATTAATCATCATAGTTTACCAGATTCAATTGATTTTATACCCTTCGTATTTCAAGTTGCCTCTTTGTTGGCTGCGCTCACTCACCCCGGTCACACAGTTATCTATGCTCCCGGGGATTCGCTCCCTTGCCGCCGCGACGCATCTTGAAATCCATTGGGTATAGTTTTCGCTATAAAACCGGCAATGATATTACTTAATTGGATTTAATAATAAAAGGTGCTTAAGTACGATAGCGAAATGCTTAACAATTTTGATTAGTTTAAAATAATTTCAATTAGTAACCTATCACTGATAAAAACTATCTATTATAAATAAATTCGCTCCTTTTATCTTTTTTAGCCCACAAAGCGATAACCTGAAAGATAAAGGAGGAATCTAATTACCCCTCACTAAGTGATAATAAATATATTTAATTATCAGCAATTAAATTATCAACTTTCGTAATTCACTCCATCTTTACCAACTGAAATATCTTTAATTTTTTCTTCCACCAAAGCCCAGAATGAAACTTTTCTTTTATGCTTTTCATACAATCCGTTCAGATAAGTTTCATGCGTATCAAGCCCCTGCCAATCTGATAATTTTTGACTATAATCAAAACTCTTTTTCAGATCAGAAACAGCATATTTGTAATATTTACTTGCACCGCGATTTAGTACTTCATTAACTAACGCCCGTCGCAAAAATATCGCAGAATGGGAAAACCCACATTTATCCAGTCCAGTTGATCCATCCCTAGCCAATTTATGACCAAAAGTTTCTACAACATTGGCTTTATCTTTCTCTCCAAGATTCACAATATATTCATTGAGAAGATCAAATTTTTTCATTTCGACCAAGAAACAAATATATTGGAAATCTCCCTCTTTTTTACTGCTGTCCAGAAATAATTGTATCGCCTGTGCCCTTTCACTTTCGTCAATCAGACTTTCATATACTTCATAAAATTTATAGCTATAGTCATTTTGGAAAGCTTCAAAGCAAAGCTCTTTTGCTTTTTCTTTCTGCCCTTCTTCAATATTGGCTTTAATTAGCAGCGACATCAGCACATCATAGTATCTGGATTGCTGAAGTTCATGGTCTTTTCGAAAATCCTCCAATACCACAATGGCTTCATCCGCCCGGATATCTTCAATCAGCAATTCCGCATAAGCCAAGTAAGCTGTAATTATTGAAGAAGATTCGATATTTTGCTCAATCATCATCTTCAGAAAATCCATATCATTGATAGCCTTGCTGATAGCTATGGCTTCTCTATATTCTTTATGCTGATAAAAGAGATCTCTCAGTAATTGAAATGTTACCGAACCAAAATCATTTTTGTAATTGAGCAAGAAAGTCTCGTTAAAACAAAAATAAGTTTTTTTAGCGATATTAAAAAGCTTATTCGCCACAACAGACTTATCGACGTCTTTTTGTAAGGCAAGCGCTTTTACCCACGTTTCAATGATATAAAAGTAATAATCCTGCCAGCCACCGCTTGATGTATCCTTAGTTTCAGCCACGTGGTCAAAATCCAGCACCATTTTTTCCAATAGTATTTCCGAATCTTGAGGTGCCTTTTTTATCACATTATCAAGCAGCGGAACCATCATTTTATGTAGCTCGTTAAAGAAGATATCAGCTTCATAATAATCAAGAAATCGCTGGCTTTTAGTGCGTTTTTTATATTCTTTTTCTATCAGTTTCAAAATATCTTTCGATTCCAACAGATAGCCACTACTTAATGTGGTTTTAGCCTGTTCATTATTCATAATAATGACTTGAATAATTTCGAGCAGTTTTTCTTTATTAAAACTGGTGAGCAATTCCATTTGCTTTTTAGTTAACCTATTTTTCATTATCGCTCTCCCATCTAATAGTTCATCAAAAAATACTGTATAAATAACCAATACAAATGCTATAGTTGAAGCCTATCATCAGTAATACTAATTCTGGCTTACAGCGCTTAAACAGAAAGATTATGCAGACAAATCACGTTGAGCAAGGTTTTATACTCACTCGCCACTGGAAAGATACGCCATCTGGTATCGAGTTGATATATTGGCTGGCGACAGATAAGGGCGCACGTCGCATCACAATCTCCCGTCAAAAAGCAGTTGCCTTTATTCCTCAATGTGATTTGCCTAAAGCAAAACCTCTGCTGACACAGGAGCGGCAATGTGAAATAAAGACATTGCCCTTGAAAGATTTTAATCGTCAGCCTGTCGCTGCACTATATTGCTTACAATATCGTCAATTACAACATCTGGAAAAAGCGCTCAAAGAACAGGATATTCCCCTCTACGAAACGGATATCCGCCCATCCGATAGGTTTATGATGGAGCGCTTTATTACTGCTCCCGTTTGGTTCAGTCGTAAATCCGACGACAAATCCAACATAAGTTATCAGATGAAACCCAATCCCACCTATCGACCTGATTTGAAATGGGTATCACTGGATATCGAAACCAGCCAGCATGGGGAGTTGTATTCCATTGGCCTGGCTGGGTGCGGTGAGAAAACCGTGTTTATGTTAGGGCCAGAAAATGGTAACCAACAGGATCTCGATTTCAAACTGGAGTATGTTGCCAGTCGCCCAATCATGCTGGAAAAACTCAATGAATGGCTGGCACATTATGATCCTGATGCCATTATTGGCTGGAATCTGATTCAGTTTGATTTGAGGGTGTTACAACAACATGCTGAGCGCTATAAAGTTCCGCTAAAATTCGGTCGCAATAAGGCGTTGCTCGAATGGCGCGAACACGGTTTCAAACCGGGGCACTTTTTCGCTTCGGCAGAAGGACGCCTGATTATTGATGGCATTGATGCCCTGAAAACTGCAACATGGAATTTCCCTTCTTTCAGCCTTGAATTTGTCGCCCAAGAGCTCTTGGGGGAAGGGAAAGCGGTTGATAATCCTTATGATCGAATGGATGAGATCAATCGCCGCTTTCAGGAGGATAAACCCGCCCTCGCCCATTATAATTTGCAGGATTGTATTCTGGTTAATCGTATTTTTGAGAAGACCGATTTGATGGCCTTCCTATTGGAGCGCGCTACGGTAACGGGATTAGCAGTGGATCGCAATGGGGGATCAGTAGCGGCATTCACGCATCTTTATCTGCCAAGAATGCACCGCATTGGCTATGTTGCTCCTGTGCAGCCAACGTATTTCGATGATAACAGCCCCGGTGGTTTCGTGATGGATTCATTTCCGGGATTATATGATTCGGTGTTAGTGCTAGATTACAAGAGCCTCTACCCTTCGATTATTCGCACGTTTCTGATTGATCCCGTCGGGATGGTTGAAGGTCTTGCTCACCCTGACAGTGAACATGCTGTACCTGGTTTTCGTCAGGCGTTTTTCTCCCGCACACAACATTGTCTGCCGGATATCGTCACGCAAATCTGGCATCAGCGTGACAGAGCCAAAAAGCAACAGAATGCGCCGCTTTCCCAAGCCCTGAAAATTATTATGAATGCATTTTATGGTGTGCTTGGCGCTTCTGGCTGCCATTTTTTTGATCCCCGTCTGACTTCATCAATTACAATGCGTGGGCACAAAATCATGCACCAGACCCGTGAATTAATCGAATCACAGGGTTATCAAGTGATTTATGGCGATACGGATTCAACGTTTGTCTGGCTAAAACGCCCTCATTCAGAAGAAGAAGCCTGTCAAATCGGGCATTCTCTGGCGCAATTTGTTAACCAATGGTGGCAAGACCATCTTAAAACTAGCTTCAATCTTGAAAGTACACTGGAATTGGAATTTGAAACACATTATCGGCGCTTTCTGATGCCGACAGTACGAGGAGCAGAGCAAGGCAGTAAAAAACGTTATGCCGGATTAAGCGGTGATAAGGTCATTTTCAAAGGACTGGAAACGGTAAGAACCGACTGGACGCCACTTGCACAAATATTCCAGAAAGAGCTATATACCCTGATTTTTCACCAACGATCACATCAAAAACAATCACATCAAAAACAATCACATCAAAAGCAATTACATCAAAAACAATCGCATCAGAATTATATTCGTGAGTATATTGCCAAAACATTAGCAAGGGAGTTTGATGATCGTCTGGTGTATCGTAAACGCCTGCGTCGTAAGTTGTCTGATTATCAACGGAATGTGCCTCCCCATGTTCGGGCAGCACGTTTGGCAGACGAATATAATCAACAGCACAATCGTCCACTACAGTACCAAAATGGGGGTTGGATCAACTACATCATTACTCAATCAGGCCCTGAACCATTAGAAAACCAAACCTCTGCACCAGATTATGAACACTATATCAATAAGCAGTTAAAGCCGATCGCCGACGCCATCTTGCCATTTATTCAAGATGAATTTATCCCCCTGCTAACAGGGCAAATGAGTATGTCTTTTGAATAATGGATATTTTTGCAGGTGACGACTTGCCCAGCTTCAATTAACATATCGCCCCTCAAATGGGCAACTGTACTTTTTGACCCTATTGTTCGAAAAATGGGCGTTGCAAAGTACTATTGAAATCTATATCTATAGAAAACTATTTCTATAGGAATTTATATTCCATTGAAACTATCTCTATCGATAACCAATGATGATCGATATCCAACAAAAGCAGCCACTCTGCAACCGTAAATAATATTGTCTAACAGAAAACTGAGCCAAAATTTATGCCATTTACTCTTGGTCAACGCTGGATAAGCGATACAGAAAGCGAACTTGGATTAGGAACAGTCGTGGCGCTTGATGCGCGCATGGTGACGTTGCTCTTCCCTGCCAGCGGAGAAAACCGCCTTTACGCACGCAATGATTCCCCCATCACCCGCGTTATGTTTAATGTGGGTGATACCGTGACCAGTCACGAAGGCTGGAAACTCAAGATTGATGATATTCAGCAAGATAGTGGCTTGCTGATCTATGTCGGTACTCGTCTGGACACTGAAGAAGAAAATATCTGCTTGCGGGAAGTTTTTCTGGATAGCAAGCTGACGTTTAACAAGCCACAGGATCGTCTGTTTGCAGGACAAATCGACCGTATGGATCGCTTTGCTTTGCGTTTTCGTGCCCGTAAACACCAAAGTGAGCAGTTCCGTCTGGCGGAAAGTGGGCTACGTGGTATTCGTGCCAGTTTGATCCCTCACCAATTACACATTGCCAATGAAGTGGGTAAACGCCATGCGCCTCGTGTATTACTGGCAGATGAAGTTGGTCTGGGTAAAACCATTGAAGCCGGTATGATTATCCATCAGCAATTGATGGCTGGACGTGCAGAGCGTGTATTAGTCGTTGTGCCAGAAAGCTTGCAACATCAATGGCTGGTAGAAATGCTGCGCCGTTTCAATCTGCGTTTTTCGCTGTTTGATGATGGCCGATACAGTGAAGCCCTTCATGACAGCGATAATCCATTCGAAACCGAGCAACTGATTATCTGTTCCCTGGATTTTGTTCGCCGCAATAAACAGCGTTTTGAACATATGCTAGAAGCGAATTGGGATTTGATGGTAGTGGATGAAGCTCACCATCTGGCATGGAGCGAAAAATCCCCAAGCCGCGAATATCATGTTATCGAACAACTGGCAGAACAAATCCCTTCTGTTTTACTGTTGACAGCAACTCCTGAGCAGTTGGGACAAGAAAGCCATTTTGCCCGCCTGCGCCTGCTGGACCCAAATCGTTTCCACGATTATCAGGCTTTTATTGATGAACAACAGCAATACCGTCCCGTCGCAGATGCCGTCACGCTGCTGTTGTCTGGTGAAACTCTGAATAATGATCAGCAAAATGCGATCGTCGAACTGATTAGTGAACAGGATATTGAACCTCTGCTAAAAGCAGCAAACAGCAATCAAGATGAAGAAAGCGAAAACGCCCGCCGCGAATTGATCACCATGTTGATGGATCGTCACGGCACCAGCCGACTGCTTTTCCGTAATACCCGCAGTGGTGTGAAAGGCTTCCCACATCGTGAATTGCACGAGATTAAGTTACCACTACCATCCCAATATCAGACGGCAATCAAGGTTTCCGAGATCATGGGAGCCAAAAAGACAGTGGAAGCTCGCGCCAAAGATATGCTCTATCCTGAGCGGATCTATCAGGAATTCGAGGGGGAAAACGCCACATGGTGGAATTTCGATCCTCGCGTAGAATGGTTGATGGGTTTCGTGATGGCAAATCGCGATGAAAAAGTGCTGGTGATCTGCGCCAAAGCAGAAACTGCGCTGCAACTGGAACAAGTTTTGCGTGAACGCGAAGGCATCCGCAGTGCCGTGTTCCACGAAGGTTTGTCCTTGCTGGAACGTGACCGCGCCGCTGCTTACTTCGCTTCTGAAGAAGAAGGGGCGCAAGTGTTGCTCTGTTCTGAAATTGGTTCAGAAGGACGTAACTTCCAGTTTGCCAACCAACTTGTTATGTTTGATTTGCCATTCAATCCTGATTTGCTGGAACAGCGTATCGGTCGTCTGGATCGTATCGGCCAAAACCGCGATATCAAAATCAGTGTGCCTTATCTGGAAAATACCGCGCAATCTATTCTCCTGCGTTGGTATCACGAAGGGCTGGATGCCTTTGAGCATACTTGTCCTACTGGTCGCTCCATCTATGACAAGTATTATGAAATTCTGCTGAATTTCCTTGCCAAGCCAAATGAGCAAACCGGATTCTGTGAATTTATTGCGGAATGTCGCAAGCATCATGAGGCGCTCAAACAACAATTGGAGCAAGGGCGTGACCGCCTGCTGGAAATGAACTCTAACGGTGGTGAGCGAGGCCAGAAACTGGCAGAACAGATTGCGGCACAAGATAATGATACAGATCTGGTGAATTTTGCCCTGAATCTGTTTGATATCATTGGTATCAATCAGGAAGATCGCTGCGACAATATTATTGCCCTGCATCCATCCGATCATATGCTGGTGCCTGATTTCCCCGGATTACCAAAAGATGGCTGCTCCATTACGTTTGACCGTGAGAAAGCACTGTCCCGCGAAGATACTCAATTCCTGAGCTGGGAACACCCGATCATTCGCAATGGTCTGGATTTAATCCTGTCTGGGGATACCGGAAGTTGTGCCGTTTCCATCCTGAAAAACAAGGCCCTACCAGTCGGTACATTGTTGGTTGAGTTGATTTACGTTGTTGAAGCCCAAGCGCCGAAGCATCTGCAATTGACCCGTTTCTTGCCACCAACGCCAGTACGCCTCTTGTTGGATCTGAAAGGAACCAATCTGGCTTCTCAGGTAGAGTTTGAAAGCTTTAATCGCCAGCTCAACGCTATCAACCGCCACAACGCCAGCAAATTAGTTAATGCGGTACAGAAAGAAGTTCATGCTATTTTGCAACAATCAGAGCCTTTGATTGAAGAGCAAGCACGTGTATTGATTGAGAAGGCGAAGAAAGAAGCTGATGAAGTGTTGTCGGCCGAATTGTCGCGTCTGGAAGCCCTGAAAGCGGTTAACCCGAATATCCGTGATGATGAGCTGGAAGCAGTTGAATCCGAGCATAAGCATTTGCTGCTTAATCTTGATCAGGCTAACTGGCGTCTGGATGCTATTCGTTTGGTGGTTGTTTCTCACCAATAAAATGGTTTCCCGCTAATAAATCGCTAGCCAATCGTAAGTTCAGGGACTCTCTCTGTGAGATGTCCCTGAGTTTTATCTCACACCCTAAGCCATATACTGATAGAATGCGCCCCGTCATTTTTCTGACTTAATTATTTTCCGCCCCAACTTTTTCCGACCCATTGGAGCCGCTATGCTGGAGTCTTATAATCCCCCGACAGATCCTTGGTTATATGTGCTATATCAGGATGAGCACATTATGGTTGTCAACAAACCCAGTGGATTACTTTCTGTACCGGGCAAAGCAGAAGAGCACAAAGACAGTATCATGACGCGGATACAAGCCGAATTTCCCACAGCCGAATCAGTCCATCGATTGGATATGGCCACCAGCGGTATCATGGTTGTCGCTCTGACTAAAGCAGCCGAGCGTGAATTGAAACGCCAATTCCGTGAGCGTGAGCCAAAAAAAGTCTATATCGCGCGGGTATGGGGAAAGATGGAACAAGAAAAAGGATTGGTGGATTTACCCTTGATCTGCGACTGGCCGAATCGGCCGAAACAAAAAGTCTGTTTTGAAACGGGCAAATCTGCACAAACTGAGTATCAGGTGCTGGAATATGAAGCTCAGGCAACGCGTGTCCGGCTGGCACCAATCACAGGCCGCTCTCATCAGCTTCGGGTACATATGCTGGCACTTGGCAATCCCATTCTGGGAGATAAGTTTTATGCTCATACGCAGGCAAGAGAACTGGCACCTCGCCTGCAATTACATGCCCAAGAGCTATTCATTACTCATCCGGCTTATGGCACACCAATGCATTTTGAGTGCAAAGCCGAATTTTGATAAATGCTTTTTTCTGATTTGTTTGAATAAATTTTGTTTGAATAAATTTTGCTTGGCTAAGTTTTGTTTAGATAAGTGCTATTTAAAGCCCTTCTTCTTCTTAATCAAATCATAAGCCGACTGAATGGACTGTGCCTTTTGTTTCGCAAGTTCCATCATTTCTGGTGGTAAACCTTTTGCCACCAGTTTATCAGGATGATGCTCACTCATCAGTTTCCGATAAGCCCGCTTAATGGTTGTCGCATCATCTTGTTCATTGACGCCCAAGACTTTACAAGCATCCTCTAATGTCGCGCGCTGCTGTCTATGACCTTGATAATGCCCATTTTGCTGGGATTGCCCACCAAAACCATGCCCATCAAAATGACGTCCCCCTTCCATCATGGCAAGGAATTGTTCAAATTGGATACGGGAAATGCCTAACTCTTCGGCGATGACAAACAGAACCTTTCTTTCATTGGGATGCAGTTCACCGTCAGCAAATGCAGCTTGTAACTGGATTTCCAGAAACATCCGGGTCAAATCAAAACGACCGAAGCAAGCACGGCGTAATTGTCGTAAAGTTTCACGCAAAGGAAATTCAGGCTGCTTGCCTTCACGAAATGCCTGCTGTGCGGAAAGCCGTGCCTCACCATGCAGCTGCATTCTGTTCATCAGTTGGGTAGCCAGCTGGATATCCGTTTCGGTTACCCGACCTTTTGCTTTGGTCAAGTGCCCCAATACTTGAAAAGTACTGCGAAAATACAGTACCTGTCGGGTTGGACCGTTAGTGGTATCCCCCAATTTTTTCGCCCTGACTTTGTCGAGTATATGACCAAACAATAAGCCGATCACAATCCCCCAAAAACCAGTGCCGGATGCAATCCCAAATATCAATCCAAATAATTTTCCCCAATACTGCATATAGTCTTCAATTCCCCAATGCCCTGAGCGCAATTTTGCATTATCATACTATTCATTAAGCTCTGTGCCTAACAGCAAGATTAGCAAAGTTAAACTTTACTCTGGTGCATATATCTCAACTACGTTAGTCTCTGAGCGTTCGCCGGCACGATGCCACTGATGACGGAACCGCATAAACATCTATGAATAAATGTTATCCTACACTGCTGGCCACAATGGTATGGGCCGCTCTTTACAGTCAGCAAGCTCATGCTGACCTTGCAGCACAATGTATGCTGGGTGTGCCTGTTTACGATAAGCCGATTATCACGGGCGATCCTAACAAAATACCGATTAACATTAAGTCTGATGATACTCACGGCGAATATCCCAATACAGTTGATTTCATTGG
The DNA here is from genome assembly GCF_002127535.1 of Xenorhabdus vietnamensis. Lineage (GTDB taxonomy): Bacteria > Pseudomonadota > Gammaproteobacteria > Enterobacterales > Enterobacteriaceae > Xenorhabdus > Xenorhabdus vietnamensis. The sequence goes on along the minus strand of NZ_MUBJ01000003.1, from coordinate 194,476 downwards.
TAATGTTGATATTCAACAGGGAAATAAAACGCTGACAGCCGATAAGGTTCGGCTCAAACAGACACAGGATAAAGAACCTGTTCGCACTGTTACCGCAATAGGTAATGTCCGCTATGATGATCCTCAGATCATTTTAAAGGGGCCACGCGCCTGGGCTAATCTGAATAATAAAGATACCGACGTGGAACAGGGTAATTACCAGATGGTTGGTCGTCAAGGACGTGGCAGCGCAGACAAGATGATGCTGCGTGATGAAAACCGCTATACCATTCTGAATAATGGCATATTCACTTCCTGTCTGCCCGGCAATGATAGCTGGAGTGTTGTTGGTTCCGAGGTAATCCTTGACCGTGAAGAGCAAGTTGCTGAAATCTGGAATGCCCGTTTCCGCGTTGCCAATGTGCCTGTGTTTTACAGCCCATATTTGCAGTTGCCGATTGGAGACAAACGCCGTTCTGGTTTTTTAATCCCTAATGCCAGTTTTTCCAATAAAGACGGCTTCCAGTTCCTGCTTCCATATTACTGGAACATTGCGCCCAATTATGATGCCACGATTACCCCGCATCTCATCACTATGCGCGGTTTGAAACTGGATAATGAATTCCGTTACTTAACTGAAGCGGGTACGGGTACAGTTGCGTTGGATTGGATCCATAATGATCGCTTGTATGCAGATGATAAGAAATCCGATAAGAATTTAGCCAAGAGGAATAGTGATAGCCGTTGGTTGTTCTATTGGAATCACAGTGGTGTCATGAATCAGGTTTGGCGTTTCAGTGCTGATTATACCAAAGTCAGTGATCCGAACTATTTCCGTGATTTCAGCTCACAATACGGCTCCAGTACCGATGGTTATGCTACCCAGAAATTCAGCGTGGGCTATGCACAACAGAACTGGAATGCCACACTGACAACCAAGCAATTCCAGCTGTTTACCATTGATGATAGAAGAAGAGCTTACCGATCCGAACCTCAGTTAGATTTCAATTATTATAAAAACGATCTGGGACCATTTGATTTTCATACCTATGCTCAGGCAGCGAAATTTACCAGTGTCGGCAATCAGTGGCCAAATGCAACGCGCTTGCATTTGGAACCGGCCATCAACTTACCTCTTTCTAATGGCTGGGCCAGCATTAACAATGAATTTAAGTTAATGGCAACCCATTATGAGCAGGATATTTCTGATTCAATCAAAAAAAATTCACAAACGGCCACATTGGAAAAGTCAGTAAACCGTGTTCTGCCAGTGTTTAAATCAGATGCGAAAATGGTGTTTGAACGCGCCATGTATTTTAATCAGGATTACACTCAAACACTGGAGCCACGCGTTCAATATCTCTACGTGCCTTATAAGAATCAAAATAACATTAACAACTTTGATTCTTCTCTGCTGCAAGCGGATTATACCGGATTATTCCGTGACCGTTTCTACAGTGGTTTAGACCGCGTTTCATCTGCCAATCAATTTACCACGGGTATGACTACCCGTGTTTATGATGAAAATTTAGTTGAACGTTTTAGCCTGTCCGTAGGTCAAATCTACTACTTTGAACGTCCACGTACCGAAGATACTGCGTCTATTTCTGGTGGTAAGGATATCATAGGAAATAAAAAGGGAACGGGAGCCACAACATGGGCTGGAGATGCACACTGGAGAATCAATGATTCCTGGGGCCTCAAAGGCGGACTGCAATATGATAATCGTCTGGGTAGTTTAACTATGGGTAACGCCGTAGTGGAATACCATCGTGATTCTGACCGCATGTTGCAGTTAAACTACCGTTTTGTCGATCGTGATTATATTCAGGCCACGCTTGGGAATTTGCCTGCTTATCAGCAGGGTATTTCTCAGGTTGGTATGGTGGCAAGCTGGCCATTGTCAGACCGTTGGGCATTTGTAGGGGCTTATTACTACGATACCAAAGAGAAACAGCCTGCAAGCCAAATGGTTGGTCTGCAATACAACACTTGCTGCTGGGCGGTTAATGTGGGTTACGAACGCAAGATCGTTAACTGGCGCTTCGGCAGCAGCCAATATGACAACAAATGGTCATTCAATGTTGAACTTCGTGGCTTAAGTAACAATCATAGTTTGGGGAGTCAGAAAATGTTGCAGCAAGGTATTCTTCCATACCAACGCGCATTCTGATACCGATAAACGCAATTAAACAAAATAACCCCGCCAAGGCGGGATTGATATGATGGGAAATGTATGAAGAACTGGAGATCGCTCATTCTCGGATTGATGTTTTCAGTAAACTCTGTCGCAATGGCCGCTCCACAAGAGCTAAATAAGGTGGCTGCCATTGTTAACAATGATGTCGTACTGGAAAGTGACGTCAACAGCCTTTTACAATCCGTTAAACTTAACGCCAAACATGCAGGCCAGCAAATACCGGATGAGAAAGTATTGCGTCACCAGATCCTTGAGCGCCTGATTATGGATGATATTGTTCTGCAAATGGCAAAACAGATGCAGATTACTATCCCTGATCAAGCCCTAGACTCTGCGATCGCAAATATTGCGGCTCAAAACCACTTGAGCATTGCCCAGTTGAAACAAAACCTGACCGCAGATGGCCTTAACTTTGATACCTACCGTAATCAGATCCGTAAGGAAATGATGATTGCAGAAGTACGTAACAATGAAGTACGTCGCCGCATCAATATCCTGCCCCAGGAAGTTGATTCGCTGGCGAACCAAATCGGTAGCCAAAATAGTCAGGACACTGAGCTGAATCTCAGCCATATCCTGATCCCTATGCCAGAAAACCCAAGTCAGGAACAGGTAGAAAAAGCAGAGAGCAAGGTCAAAAAAATCTTGTCTGAACTCAAGAACGGTGTAGATTTCGGTAAATTGGCGCTCACCTATTCCGGTGATGCCCAAGCCCTGAAAGGGGGAAATATGGGCTGGAGCAAACTACAAGAATTGCCATCCTTATTTGCAGCACAGCTCCAATCTGCGCATAAAGGACAAATTGTTGGCCCAATTCGTTCTGGTGTAGGTTTTCACATTCTGAAAGTGAATGATACCCGTGGTGGTCAGATGCCAATCGCGGTCACTGAAGTGGATACACGCCATATTCTGCTGAAAAAATCACCTATCATGAATGATGAGCAGGCACGTAACAAATTGGTGCAACTCAGAGAAGAGATCTTAAATGGCAAAATCTCATTTGAAAAAGCCGCAAAAGAGTATTCTGAAGATCCTGGTTCAGCCATGCGCGGTGGAGAGCTGGGTTGGAACTTACCCAGTGCTTACGACCCTGCGTTCCGTGATGCGTTGATGCAACTGCAAAAAGGTGAAATCAGCCAGCCTGTTCACTCCTCTTTCGGTTGGCACTTAATTCAATTGATTAATAGCCGTAAGGTCGACAGAACAGATGCAGCACAGAAAGATCGTGCTTACCGTCTGCTAATCAACCGTAAATTCAATGAAGAGGCACAAAGCTGGATGCAAGAATTACGCGCTTCCGCTTATGTGAAAATTTTAGATGGTAGCGATGCACAACAATAAACCCATCATTATTACCCCCGGCGAACCAGCCGGGGTTGGCCCTGACTTAGTCATTGCCCTTGCCCAAAAAGAGTGGCCCATCCAATTGGTTGTCTGTGCCGATCCTGAGCTGATGCTTTCCCGGGCCAAGCAACTGAATTTACCCCTGCAACTGCAAACTTATTCCCCTGAACACATTTCTTCATCACAAGCCGCCGGCACCCTGACTATCCTGCCCGTTCATCTCCAAACCCCGACTATTGCGGGGGAACTAAACCGAAAAAACGGTACTTATGTCACGGAAACCTTAGCAAAAGCCTGCGATGGTTGCCTGAATGGGGAATTCTCAGCATTGGTAACAGGGCCTGTGCATAAGGGTGTCATCAATGATGCTGGAGTGCCTTTTACCGGACATACTGAGTTTTTTGCTGACCACAGCCAATGTTCAAGAGTGGTCATGATGCTGGCAACAGAAGAGCTACGGGTAGCACTGGCAACAACACATCTGCCTATTATGGATGTTCCCAAAGCGATCACATTTGATTCCCTTAGGGAAGTTGTCACCATCCTCAATCATGATCTAAAAACCAAATTTGGTATTCCTCGTCCCCACATCTATGTTTGTGGCCTGAATCCTCATGCGGGTGAAGGAGGGCATATGGGACACGAAGAAATAGACGTCATCATTCCGGCTTTAGACAGCCTGAGGGCAGAAGGTATATGGCTGGAAGGTCCGTTGCCTGCGGATACACTGTTCCAGCCTAAATATCTGGATAATGCCGATGCCGTGCTTTCTATGTATCACGATCAAGGGCTACCCGTGTTAAAATACCAAGGTTTTGGCAGGGCAGTGAATATTACGCTGGGTCTGCCATTTATCCGAACTTCTGTCGATCATGGCACAGCACTAGAGCTGGCAGGGACAGGTCAAGCTGATGTGGGTAGTTTTATCACCGCATTGAATCTAGCAATTAAAATGATACAAAACAGTAATGAATAACAAAGTCCATCAAGGGCACCATGCCCGTAAACGTTTCGGGCAAAATTTTTTAACCGATCAGTTTACCATTGATAGTATTGTCGACGCGATAAACCCACAGGCTGGCCAAGCCGTAGTGGAAATCGGCCCAGGTCTGGGGGCACTGACTGAGCCAGTTGGTGAACGCATGGATAAAATGACTGTCGTCGAGCTTGACCGTGATCTGGCCGCTCGTCTGCATGTCCATCCCAAACTGAAAGATAAGCTGACAATCATTCAACAAGATGCAATGACTGTTGATTTTAGCCAGATTGCCAAAGAGCGTGGTCAATCCCTGCGTGTATTTGGTAATCTGCCTTATAACATTTCTACACCGTTGATGTTCCATCTCTTCAGCTATACTGATGCTATCGCTGATATGAGCTTTATGTTACAGAAAGAAGTTGTGAATCGTCTTGTCGCGGGGCCTGGCAGTAAAACCTATGGGCGTTTAAGTGTGATGGCACAATACTACTGTCAGGTAATACCTGTTCTTGAAGTACCGCCTACGGCATTTACGCCAGCGCCGAAAGTGGATTCAGCCGTTGTGCGTTTAATCCCCCATAAGTGCATACCTTATCCAGTTCAGGACATTCGCATGTTAGCCCGGATTACAACTCAGGCATTTAACCAACGGAGAAAAACTATCCGCAATAGTCTTGGGAATATTTTTTCCATTGAACAGTTATCTGAACTGGGTGTTGATCCAAGCACGCGGGCTGAAAATATCTCTGTCGAGCAATACTGTAAAATGGCAAACTGGTTATCATCTCAAGCTGAAATTGCCTAAGTAAATAAACAAATGTTGCAATAACAGGAGGCACTTATGCTCAATGAACCAAGAATTTATATTCAAGTACAAAGTACTTACGTAGAAAGCCAATCACAGCCGGAACAACAGCGTTTTGTGTTTGCCTATACAATATCAATTCGCAATCTTGGGCATTTTCCCGTGCAACTGATTAGCCGTTACTGGCGCATTACTAACAGTGATGGTCACCAAACCGAAGTTCAGGGTGAAGGGGTTGTGGGAAAACAACCTTTGATCCCACCTGGAACAGAATATCGCTACAGTAGTGGCGCTATTTTGGAAACTCCCCTGGGTACGATGGAAGGTTACTATGAAATGATTGATCACGATGGCCGCCCATTCCGCACCACCATTCCTGTGTTCCGTCTGGCTATTCCAACACTGATAAATTAATTATGGCTACATATCTTATTGGCGATATTCATGGTTGCTATCGTGAATTTCGCTCTTTATTAGAAAAAGTCGATTTTAATCCCAATGAAGACACCTTATGGCTGACAGGAGATCTCGTCGCCCGTGGCCCTGATTCGTTAGCAGTACTGCGTCATATCAAACAACTCGGCTCCGCAGTTAAATTGGTATTAGGTAATCACGATCTGCACTTGTTGGCAGTTTACGCAAAAATCAGCCGCAATAAACCGAAAGATTTGCTGGATGAGTTGCTCACAGCACCGGATAGTGATGAATTGATAAATTGGTTGAGAAAACAGCCAATGCTGCAAGTTGATGATGAATTAAAACTCATCATGACACACGCCGGGCTATCCCCACAATGGGATTTGGAAACAGCCAAAATATGTGCCCGTGAGGTGGAAGCCATTCTTCGCAGTGACAGCTATCCCTTGTTTCTTGATGTCATGTATGGAGATATGCCAAATAATTGGGCTCCGGAGTTAAGCGGTCTTGCTCGATTACGTTACAGTACCAATGCTTTGACCCGGATGCGTTATTGTTTTCCAAATGGTCAATTGGATATGATCTGCAAATCCAAGCCTGAAAATGCACCTGCCCCACTGAAACCTTGGTTTGAATTACCATGCAAAATTCCTGAAGGCTATTCCATTATTTTTGGCCACTGGGCTGCATTGGAAGGTCAAGGGACACCTGCCTGCATCTACGCTCTGGATACGGGGTGTTGTTGGGGAGGTAAATTGACCATGCTGCGTTGGGAAGATAAGCAGTATTTCAGCCAGAATTCATTACTCACTAAATGATAAATCCAGTGGATTCCCCCTGAACTATATCGTCATAAATTACGACGCCGGAGTGCCTCAAGGCACTCCGCACGTAAAATTAGCTCACTTTCGGCGTTCTAAAACTTCAAAACAGTAGCCATGTGAGTTGTTTTCATCTTCTTCGTGATATTCAGTAAAAGTTGAATTCCACTCATCTGGTTCATAATCCGGGAAATGTGTGTCGCCAATCACTTCTGCATCAATATGAGTCAGATACATACGGTCGGCCAGAGGAATAAATTGCTCATAAATTTTTCCTCCACCCATCACCATAACTTCTTCAACATCGCCAGCAGCAGCTAAAGCAGCTTCGATAGAGTTTACCCAAGTGACCTGATCATCACTCGAAGGTTGACTACTGATCACGATATTCAGGCGCCCCGGCAAAGGACGGCCGATCGACTCATAAGTCACTCTCCCCATCACAACCGGCTTTCCGAGCGTATTGCGTTTGAACCAAGCTAAATCACCCGGCAAAGTCCACGGCATGGCGTTCTCCATACCGATAACTCGATCCATAGCCATCGCAGCAATCAAGCTGATAATCATTAAATCACCTTACAGCCAAGTAGTATGAAAATTTTGGACACTATACGGAAAGGGTTACTCTCAGTCGATAAGATTAGTAGCTTATTCCGCACAAATAGTTAGTTTGTTCACTAATTACCAAACAATCCATTTTTTGGCAGCATATTAATTAACAAATAGGCACCAAAATAACAGCCTTATTCAATTACACAGAATATCTATCTGATCGCGCATCAATCAGATCTGCTATTAAGCTGACAGGATATCAAGACTGCTCTTATTTCTGTATTCACCCTCTTTCCGCTACAAGTTAAAGCATTGCAGAATCCAATGAAGAAGGTAAAAGTGTTTTCACTTAGAAATCGGCAGGATTAACAATCAATCGCCCGGCAACCCCACGATCAGCCATCTCCAATATCTGGCTGTAATACATGAAAGGAAAATTCTCATAAGATGGCTGTACCATATTAACCAGCAGTTCTGCCCGGCTATCAATCCAAACGGTATCTTTCCAGCCATAATCCTGTGGCTCTGGACGTTTACCATTCAGATTTATGACCTTAAACCTTACTCCTTCAATATGGAGAGGTTGAGGTATTGACGTTGTGACTATCCAGCGTTCCCATGCTCCTTGCTGGCTTGTTATATCGACTAGGTGCTTATCACTGCTCCCTTGTGAATAATCTCCCAAACCAATCTGACGACTTTGAATAGAGGAGTTAATATGTGGATTATCAACTACAAGTTGAGCGGGTAATTTATCTGTCACTAAAGGAAGCAAGCCACTGGCTTTCAGTGTTAATACTGTGGTAGACAGCAGCTTGGTTGAAGGACTCACTAATCCTTTCAAACGATCCATTATCCCAGCAGGTTCCCCCGCGGTAATGGTAACACTTTCCACTTTCGACATATCAATCAAGACCTCACGACGCTCTCCCGGAGCAAGTGACAATAATTGTACCGCTACGGGAGCAGGCAGTAATCCTTGATCAGTACCAATCATGTAGAACGGACGCCCATCGCTGAGCTGCAATTGATATCGCCGGGCATTGGAAGCGTTCAGTAAGCGTAACCTAACCCAACCTCTGGCAACTTCCACAAAAGGATTTTCGACACCATTAACCACCAAGGTATTGCCAAGAAAACCCTGAGTGTCCAACGGGACATATTCTATGGCATCAAAATTATCCAACCGTTTATCCTGCAAAATAACAGGAAAATCATCGACACCATAATGCTTGGGCAACGGCAGATTACGGCTAGTTTCATCTTCCACCAACCACATCCCGGCAAGGCCGGCATAAACATGTTTTGCCATTTGATTTGGAGTATTGGCATGATACCAACAGGTCGTTGCAGGTTGATCTATCCGGATAATGGGCGCCCAACGCCCATTCGGCTGCATCAAATGGGGTGAGCCTCCTATCAAGGTTCCAGGTGCCAATAATCCCGCTACTGTCATTGAAACAGGTTCAGACAGCCGATTGTTATATATCAGTTTGACATAATCTCCTCGGCGAACCCGAATAGTTGGCCCTAAATAATTCCCATTGAAGCCCCAGATTTTAACTTTATCATGACCATTAAACGACCATCTGGCTTTTTGCATGGCTAAAAACAGTGGTTGTCCTATTCGGGATTCCAGTAAAGGAGGGATCGGCAATTTTGTTTGTTTATTTCTATCTGCTCGAACCACACAAGGCATCGCTCCTAAACACATTGCCACACCAGAAGCCTGAATAAATTGTCGCCGACTCAGTGACATACTTTCTCCACAGAAGAAACTTTCACAGCGAGAATAGCAACCTCCAATGGTTGCTTATGTGAACACAACATTCTGAAATGTAACATGAAATACTACATACGATATAAACGCCACAGGCACGATTCAATTACCGTTTAAGGTTCAATGAAACATAACCCTCTCCTTCCAAGCTTCTGCTTGAAATTCTTAGGCATACGATTCAAATAATGACTGGGATGAATAGCCCTATATTGTAGCTATCAGGATTTATTATTCTATCGATTGCGTTTAATAAAAACGTTAATTTATTAAACGCAATCATATCGCGAATAGGAGAGAAACTCTAAAACTATCTTAAATTTATGGCGATAACCCATCCAAAATGCAGGAGTTCATATTTGATAATTAAGGATAATTTACCACCACTCAATTATCCCCGCTTATCCAGTTCCTCGACTTCTTTATCCAGTTCTTCAATTTTAGTTTGCATCATTTGCCGACAGTGTTCTGCCAGTTCACGAACCTGTTCTTTGGTGTATTTCTTGGTATCAATCGGCGGCAACATTTCAACAATAACAGTGCCATTATTCCAACGATTGAGTTTTATTTTATTGTGTGTGGAAGAAACACAGACTGGCACGATAGATACCCCTGCTGCAATGGCTGCATGAAAAGCGCCTGTTTTAAAGGGCAGCAAGCCACGGCCACGACTGCGTGTTCCTTCTGGGAACATCCAGACCGAAACCCGGTTTTTTTTGATCTGATCGACAACCTGCGAAATTGTGCCATGTGCTTTTGTTCGGTTGTCCCTGTCGATCAAAATATTACCGGTCAACCAGTAAATCTGGCCAAAAAAAGGAATAAAGACCAAGCTTTTTTTGCCCACGGTCACTGTGCGTGGCTGTACCGCATTGGACATAGTGATCATGTCGTAATTGTTTTGGTGATTGCCGATATAAATGCTGGGACCATATTCCCGTGCATCCGCAGGAATACGCTCCAACAATTTGATGCCAAAAATTTTATGTAATTTGCCAAATGCATGACCAAAAGTCATGACATGGCGAGGATTGCGTGGGCTGAATAAACAATAAATACAACCAAAAATAAAGATCAGTATCGTAAACAGAATAACAATAATTCCACGAATGACTGCTAGCATAGCTGCCCCTTGCTGAGCAGACCAGTGTAATACACTGGCCTGAAATTATGATTGATGCCTTTCATCCTACAATTCGCCGCTTGATTGCCTGTGTTACAAATTGAAATCCGTTGGGCATAACCACTTGTACAATAACTAAATTAGAGAATATCCATATGAGATATATATTGTTTTTACCTCAACTTACTGTTTCGGTATCTCTACTTCAACGCGTTCAACACGCTGCAAACCACGAGGTAAAGCAGTTCCCTTACGCCCTCTTTCAGCCCTGAATTTCTGCAAATCCTCAGGGCGGAGCAGTAATTTGCGCTTGCCAAAGTAAAGCGTGATTGAAGATTGTGGAGGCAATACCAGCAACCAACTCAATATATCTTCGCCTGATATGGCCTGTGCAGCAGGAATGGAAACAATTTTATTGCCTTTTCCTTTCGAAAGTTGCGGCAGATCAGCTACCGGGAACATCAACATACGACCGGCTTTGGTAATCGCCAGTAACATATCATCCTGTTCGTTATGAATTTCCAATGGCTGCATCACTTTGGCATTTTCAGGCAAAGTAATCATTGCCTTGCCAGCACGGTTTTTAGCAATCAAGTCACTGAAAGAACAGATAAAACCATACCCTGCATCTGATGCCATCAAGAATTTCTGTTCTTCTTTTGCCATCAGCAGATGATCAACCGATGCCCCGGCAGGCAATGCCAGTTTACCGGTCAAAGGCTCTCCCTGCCCTCTGGCTGATGGTAAATCCAACGGATCAATGGAGTAGCTGCGTCCAGTGGTATCAATAAAGACCACAGGCTGGTTACTCTTGCCGCGTACCGCACTGCGGAAGTTGTCACCAGATTTGTAATTCAAACCCGCAGGCTCAATATCGTGTCCTTTCGCACTCCGTACCCAGCCCATTTCCGACATAATAACGGTAATCGGCTCCGATGGCAGGATGTCATGATCGCTCATGGCTTTCGCTTCCGTACGCTCTTTCAATGGAGAGCGGCGGTCATCACCATAGCTTGCTGCATCAGCAATAATCTCTTTCTTCAGTAACGTACTTAACTTACGTTCAGAACCCAAGATCGCCTGAAGTTTGTCACGTTCTTTCGCCAACTCATCTTGCTCACCACGGATTTTGACTTCTTCCAGTTTCGCCAAGTGGCGCAATTTCAGTTCAAGAATAGCTTCTGCCTGCGTTTCGGTTAATCCAAAGCGCTGCATTAATACCAGTTTTGGCTCATCTTCATTGCGAATAATATGGATGACTTCATCAATGTTCAGATATGCCGCCAACAAACCTTCCAGAATATGCAGACGCTTAAGCACTTTCTCCAAACGATGGTTCAAACGATTACGCACAGTTTCACGACGGAAAACTAACCATTCACTGAGGATCTCAACCAAACCTTTAACTACTGGGCGATTATCCAAACCGATCATGTTGAGGTTAACGCGATAGCTTTTTTCCAGATCAGTGGTTGCAAAAAGATGGTTCATCACTTGTTCGACATCCACGCGGTTAGTACGTGGAACGATCACTAAGCGAGTTGGATTTTCGTGATCAGATTCGTCCCGCAGATCATCCACCATCGGTAATTTCTTTGCCCGCATTTGGCTGGCGATTTGCTCCAGTATCTTCGCGCCGGATACTTGGTGAGGCAAGGCTGTAATAACTACGTTACCTTCTTCTTTCGACCAAATTGCCCGCATCCGCACCGAACCACGGCCATTTTTATAGATCTTGCGGATATCTTCTTTTGGCGTGATGATCTCAGCTTCTGTTGGATAATCCGGCCCTTTGACATATTCCATTGCTTCATCAAGCGATAGATCAGGCTTATCCAGCATGGCAATCAGGGCACTCGCAACCTCATGGGCATTGTGTGGAGGGATATCAGTCGCCATACCAACAGCAATGCCGGTGGTGCCATTCAGCAAGATATTGGGAAGGCGTGCAGGCAGCATTTTAGGCTCCTGCAATGTACCATCAAAGTTTGGCACCCAATCTACGGTTCCTTGCCCCAATTCGCTCAGCAACAATTCGGCGTATTTGGACAAACGGGATTCTGTATAACGCATCGCCGCAAAGGACTTCGGATCATCTGGTGCCCCCCAGTTTCCTTGTCCATCCACCAACGGATAACGATATGAGAAAGGCTGTGCCATCAAAACCATGGCTTCATAACAAGCCCCATCTCCATGCGGATGGTACTTACCGAGAACATCACCGACAGTACGGGCAGATTTTTTAAATTTGGCGCTGCTGCTCAATCCCAATTCTGACATCGCATAAACAATACGACGCTGAACAGGCTTTAAGCCATCACCGATAAAAGGCAACGCCCTATCCATGATGACGTACATGGAATAATTCAAATAAGCGTTTTCAGTGAATGTGTGAAGCGGTTGACGCTCCACACCATCGTGAGTTATCTCACTCATGTATTAATTTCCTCAAAATCTGTATTGACTACCCGTGCGCGATATTTCACTTTATTTGCATTTGTGCACCAATTTTTATGCACTCATTATTTATGCACTAAAGTTATGCGCTAAACTTCAATATCGATGGAATCACCTTTTTCTTGCAGCCAATTACGGCGATCTTCTGACCGTTTCTTCGCCAGAAGCATATCCATGACTGAGAGAGTTGTTTGATAATTTTCATCGTTAATAGTCAATTGCACCAGACGGCGAGTATTCGGATCTAGCGTGGTCTCACGCAACTGTATTGGGTTCATTTCACCTAACCCTTTAAAGCGCTGAACATTCGGTTTGCCACGCTTGCGGCTCAAGCGATCCAGTATGGCGCTTTTTTCCCCTTCATCCAGCGCATAGTGCACTTCTTTGCCGAGGTCGATACGATACAGTGGTGGCATTGCCATATAGACATGCCCACGTTTCACCAATGTCGGGAAGTGACGGACAAACAGGGCACACAGCAATGTTGCAATGTGCAATCCATCAGAATCTGCATCCGCCAGTATGCAGATTTTACCGTAGCGGAGCTGGCTCAGATCCTCGCTATCCGGATCGATACCAATCGCCACGGAGATATCATGAACTTCCTGCGAAGCCAGTACTTCATCCGAAGAGACTTCCCATGTGTTCAGGATTTTTCCGCGCAGAGGCATGATCGCCTGAAATTCACGATCACGGGCTTGCTTTGCAGAACCACCGGCGGAATCCCCTTCCACCAAAAACAGTTCAGTGATATTGAGATCTTGTGCAGTACAATCTGCCAGTTTCCCCGGCAAAGCGGGGCCATTAGTCAGTTTTTTACGTACGACTTTTTTCGCCGCACGCATTCTACGCTGGGCACTGGCAATCGCCATTTCAGCGAGTTGCTCCGCATCCTGAATGTGCTGGTTTAACCACAGACTGAATGCATCTTTCACCACACCAGAAACGAAAGCCGCTGACTGGCGAGAAGAGAGGCGTTCTTTGGTTTGGCCGGCAAATTGCGGATCTTGCATTTTGAGGGACAACACATAAGCACAGCGATCCCAGATATCATCAGCGGAGAGTTTTACTCCACGCGGCAATATATTGCGGAATTCGCAAAATTCACGTATGGCATCCAGCAATCCTTGACGCAAACCGTTAACATGAGTTCCCCCCTGTACTGTTGGGATCAGGTTAACGTAGCTTTCAGTCAATAATTCTCCACCTTCAGGCAGCCATAACAAAGCCCAGTCGACCGCTTCGGTATCCCCGCTGAATGTGCCGACAAACGGTGCTTGTGGCAGCGTTACCAACCCATTGACGGCTTCCAGCAGATAATCTGTCAGCCCGTCGGCATAACACCATTTCTGCTCAGTATCGTTCAGCTTGTCCTTAAAGACAATTTCAACACCCGGGCACAGTACCGCTTTGGCTTTCAGCAGATGTGTCAAACGAGTAGCAGAGAAACGAGGAACATCGAAATAGCTTTCATCCGGCCAAAAGTGGACACTTGTTCCGGTGTTGCGTTTGCCACAACTGCCGATAACTTCCAATTCTTGCACTTTCTCGCCATTCTCAAAGGCGATCTGATGAACCTGACTGTTACGACGAACAGTCACTTCCACGCGCTTGGACAGAGCGTTGACCACTGAGATCCCAACCCCATGCAAGCCACCAGAAAATTGGTAATTTTTATTGGAGAATTTTCCCCCCGCATGCAGGCGGGTCAGAATCAATTCAACAGCAGAAACTTTTTCTTCAGGATGGATATCAACCGGCATACCACGGCCATCATCTATCACTTCCAGAGACTGATCGCTGTGAAGGATTACTTCAATATGCTTCGCGTGGCCAGCCAGGGCTTCGTCCACACTGTTATCGATCACTTCCTGTGCCAGATGGTTCGGGCGGGCTGTATCAGTATACATTCCGGGACGACGACGAACTGGCTCCAGGCCACTGAGGACTTCAATGGCCTCTGCGTTGTAACTAGATTGAGTCATGTTGTAATTCTGTCGGTTGCTTCGTTAATAGAGGGCCAATCAGTATTGATATACTGTTGATAATACCAGTCGCTTACCTATTTTTGGCAATTTTTTTACTATTGCCACTGGTCAGCCCCAAGAAGTCGATGATTTGAGGGAAATAGTATTCGAAGCCAATAAAAGCATGATTCCCACCGGATTCGACCGTCTGCCGACACTGCATCAGGTAAGCAACGGCTTGTCGGTAATCGAGCACTTCATCCCCTGTTTGCTGCAATAGCCAGATAAGATCAGGCGATTCAAGCGGGTCAATGTGCATCACTTTGAGATCATGTATGTGACTTTGTTCAAGAGTATACCGCTCTTCGGTATAGGGATTCACGTTTTCCCCAAGATAATTTTGAAGCAAGTCGAATGGACGTACCGCAGGATTGACGACCACAGCGGGCAAACCAAAGCACTGGGAAAGCCAGATAGCCAGATAACCGCCCAAGGAAGAACCTACCAGCCCGATATTTTCACCGGCGCGTTCCATGACCAGTTCTTCCAATAAGATGGCCGCCTCTTCAGGATAAGAAGGTAATTGCGGCACCAGCATGTCAATTTCAGGATGCTGCTGGTGCAGCCAGATTTTCAGCTCATTCGCTTTTGCTGATTGAGGCGAACTATTGAAACCATGTAAATAAAGTAACGTCGACATTAATACCCGTCCGAATCTAAATCCGGGCAAAACTCGTTACTCTTCAGCCTGTGAACCTGTGTTTGCAGTTTCGCTTCTTTATTACCAGTCACAGAATTGCCAGCCACAGACAGTTCGAGATAACGCCATCCCGGTGCCACTGTATCAAGCATAAAATTAGTACAATGTGGCTTAAATTGCACAGAAGTTGATGGTGTTGCCATAACACGAATACCATTCCACATTTCATCAACTTCTTGATGGATATGCCCGCACAGTATGGCTTTCACCTGTGTTCTGCCTTTTAAATACTCAGACAATTCGGGGGCATTACGCAAACTGTGCTGATCCAGCCATGTACATCCAGATGGCACTGGATGGTGATGAAGCATAATAATCGTATGGCGATCTCTGTTCTCATCCAAGCATTTTTTCATCCACTCAAGCTGATAATCCGTCAATTCTCCATGAGGAACACCCTGTACCTGACTGTCCAGCATAACCAACTGCCAATGCTGCCCGATGAATATCTGCTTGGAAGGTGAAATTCCTGCGGCTGCCAACGTATCAACCATTGCTGGCTGATAATCGTGGTTGCCCGGCAACCAAACACAAGGCACAGGTAAACGGGCAATTCCCTCAGCAAAATGCTGATAGGCATTGATAGTCTGATCCTGTACCAAATCACCTGTTGCAACGATCAAGTCAATATCGAGATTTTGCTCCAGAATCATATCCAATACCGCATGATAACTGCGATAGGTATTGATTCCGAGCAATGAGTCGCCTTTATTGGCAAAAAGGTGCGTATCGGTGATTTGTAGTATTCTGGCTGTGGCACCTTCTGCCACAGGTATTTCAAGCAGGCTTTCCAAAAGGTTTCCTTTTACTATCGATCATAAGAATTATTTTAACGTGTCTTTATGCAAAAGATCTGCAGGCTGGAACACATTTCCCATTTTCCAACGTAAATTACTCCAGCCATTCTTTTTTAATCTTTTCATGGTGCAATGCCAACCACTGTATCGCAATAACCGAAGCAGCATTATCGATAATTCCCCTTTCTACCCACTGATAGGCTTGTTCACGGCTGACAACCAGAACGCGAATATCTTCATGTTCACCTTCCAGACCATGAATCCCTGACGCGGTAGAGGCATCGACTTCACCGACAAAAATATTCATGCGTTCTGTTGTGCCACCGGGGCTGGAAAGATAACTCAACGCAGGCTGACAACGCTTAACCTCAATACCCGCTTCTTCCACTGCCTCACGGCGGACTACCTGTTCAGCGTTTTCTCCCTCCTCAATCATGCCGGCAATTACCTCCAGCAACCACGGCGTATGACTGGTTTCAATCGCCGGAATACGGATTTGTTCAATCAAAACCACTTCATCGCGCACCGGGTCATAAGGCAGCAAAACACTGGCATGACCGCGTTCAAAAACTTCCCGTTTAATTGTTTCACTCCAGCCTCCCCGAAACAGCCGATGCCTGAATTGATATTCAGTCACTTTGAAAAAACCGCGATAAAGCGTTTTTTGGGAAATAACTTCAACATCTTGTTTAGTAAAAATACATGGCGAGCCAAGATCTTCACTCATAAAATCTCCTGATTATTTTTTAAAATTTCCTATTATTAAAATGCATTTTTCTACATTGATCTAAATAAATTCCTTTTGATGATACAAATAAGTCGAAAAATGAGACAATATGGCACAAACAGCCACCCTACCCTGCTGGCATTCTCTGCTAGAATCTGTGGTATTGGTTTTTTATGCAGAGGCAACTTAAGTAAAATAGCTGCACAACAAGGAACGCAAATGAAAAAATTGCTCTCTCTTTTTATCGCTATGAATCTGGTAGGTTTTAGTACTTCAAGCCACGCAGCGGATCTGCTACAGATTTATCAGCAGGCAAAAGAAACAAACCCCGAGTTGCTTAAGGCACAAGCTGACCGCAATTCGGTTGTTGAAAACATTAATATAACGCGTGGTAGTTTACTGCCTCAGTTGAGTCTGAGTGCTGGCGCCAGTTATGGCAAAACCTTTCGCGACAAAAGAGATTTAGAATCTCATGGCACAAGTGCAAGCCTAAACTTGACTCAAACTATCTTTGATATGGCGAAATGGAACCAACTGAATCAATCTGAGAAAAGTGCCGGTATTGCAGATATCAGTTTCCAGATGGCCCAACAAAAATTAATTCTGGACACCGCTCAAGCTTATTTTGATGTTCTTAATACAATCGATACCCTAACATTTACCGAAGCCCAGAAAGCCTCACTGTACCGCCAATTGGATCAATCTACCCAACGCTTTAATGTCGGCTTGGTTGCCATTACCGACGTGCAGAATGCCCGCGCCCAATACGATTCAATTCTGGCACAGGAAGTTTCCAACCGTAACAACCTGGACAATGCGTTGGAGAAACTGCGCTTGATCACGGGGGTCTACTATCCACAACTAGCCTCATTGAATATTGACCAGTTTAAAACCAAACAACCTGAACCAGCCAATAATGTGCTGAAAGAAGCAGAAAACCGTAACCTGAACCTACTGTCAGCTCGCTTAAAACAAGATTTAAGCCGCGAAAAAATTAAAAATGCCCAAACTGGCTATATGCCGACCGTTAATTTAGCGGCAAGTACTGGTATCACTAACTCCCATAGTCGTGGTGCTAAATATGGAAATGATTACTCAGGTGATAATTCCGTAAGTTTAAAATTAGAACTTCCACTATTTAATGGTGGTGCAACTTATTCTCAAGTAGAACAAGAAAAATATAATTTCATCAGCACTAGCCAGGAGCTGGAAAACACCTATCGCAAAGTGATACAAGAAGTGCATTCTTCCTCCAATAATATTTCTGCGGCCATCAGTAGTGTTGAAGCCAACAAACAGGCTGTACTCTCTGCACAAAGTTCATTGGATTCAACAGAAGCGGGTTATCAGGTGGGAACCCGTACTATCGTGGATGTTCTGGACTTGACAACAAAGCTGTACCAAGCCAAACAAGATCTGTCCAAGGCTCGTTATAATTACCTGCTTTCCCAACTACAAATTCAACAAGCCCGTGGCACTTTGAATGAAAACGATTTGATAGCATTGAATAAAATGTTAGGTGAACAAATTTCAACTGCTGCCAGTAGCATCATTAAAGAGATGAAAACACCATTATATCGCTGAATTAATATACTGTCGTTCGCGATCGAAAAACGTTATATTAAAAACGCTATACTAATTATTAAAAAAGCGGCCCACCGATTGAGTGGGCTGCTTTTTAAGCATAACCCTTAATGCATAGCCCTGAGAGCCAATCCTATTGGGTACCATAAATGGGATATGCTCTTAATCTTAACCAGATACCTTCAAGATGGATGCTCCCTATGACAATTATTTCTTTAACACCCAGGAAACGGACAAAAGAGATAAACCGCGATTCTTTCCGCAAAACTTGGCGAAGCTATCGTCTGGCACCAGTAGCCCTCGCTGTCAGTGCTGTTTTTATACTATCGGCCTGTGAACAGAACGATGAAACGGTGTCACTCTATACCAATGCCGATGAGTGCTCCCAGGCGAATCCTTCTAAAAGTGAGCAATGCAAGACTGCCTACAACAACGCCCTGAAAGAAGCGGAAAAAACCGCACCGAAATATGCTACTCGAGAAGCGTGCGTTGCTGAATTCGGTGAACAACAATGTACCCAACCCCCAGCGCAGGCAGGAGTCGGCCAACCTCAGGCTCAGGCGCAAAATAGCAGCGGCAGTTTCTGGATGCCTTTGATGGCAGGTTATATGATGGGACGCTTAATGGGCGGCAGCTCTGCACCATCGCAACCGCTGTTTACATCAAAATCGGCCTCCAGCCCAGCTAATGGCAAGTTTGTTGATGCAACAGGCAAAAGCTATGGCCCAGCTACCGCTGGCGGCCGCAGCATGACAGTGCCAAAAACGGCAATGGCACCAAAACCCGCAACCACAACTACGATTACCCGCGGCGGGTTCGGTGAGTCTGTGGCGAAACAATCTGCCATGCAGCGTTCGTCTGCCAGCTCAAGTTCCCACTCTTCCCGATCAATGGGTGGTTAATTAACGATGAAACGCATTGGTATTACCGAGCGCCCGGATTGGCGCGAAAAGGCAGCAGAGTATGGCTTTAATTTTCATACCATGTACGACCAGCCTTATTGGAGTGAAGAAGCCTATTACCAGTTCACTCTAAACCAAATTGAAGAAATTGAAGATGCAACGGTAGAACTGCACCAAATGTGTTTGCAGGTCGTGGAAAAAGTAGTCGACAGCGAAGAGCTGCTGACAAAATTCCAGATCCCAAAACATTGTTGGGAGTTTGTGCGCTCTTCATGGGTAACCAGTCAGCCTTCGCTCTACTCCCGCTTAGATTTGGCCTATGATGGAAAAAATCCGCCTAAGTTGCTGGAAAACAACGCCGATACCCCAACGTCCCTGTACGAATCTGCTTTCTTTCAGTGGATATGGTTGGAAGACCAGATCAATGCCGGCAATCTGCCGTCAAATGCAGATCAGTTCAATAGCTTGCAAGAAAAGCTGATTGAACGATTTGCTCAATTACGCGAAAAACATGGATTTGGCCTGCTGCACATGGCCTGCTGTCAGGATACTGAAGAAGATCGTGGCACAATTCAATACTTACAGGATTGTGCCGCAGAAGCGGGTATTCCAACAGAATTCCTATTTATTGAGGATATCGGGCTGGGTGAGAAAGGGCAGTTTACTGATTTGCAGGATCAAGTTATCAGCAATCTGTTTAAACTGTATCCGTGGGAATTTATGCTACGTGAGATGTTCTCCACCAAGCTGGCTGATGCCGGCGTCCGTTGGCTGGAGCCATCATGGAAAAGCATTATCTCCAACAAGGCGCTGCTGCCAATGTTGTGGAAAATGTTCCCAAATCATCCTAACCTTCTGCCGGCTTATTTTGCGGATGAGCGCCCTTCGGACATGAATAGCTATGTCATTAAGCCACTGTTCTCCCGTGAAGGTGCTAATATCCGCATCATTGAAAATGGTCGTGAAGTTGCCAGTGCCGATGGCCCTTATGGGGAAGAAGGCATGATTGTTCAGCAGTTCCACGCATTGCCGAAATTTGATGATAGCTATGTGCTGGTCGGTAGTTGGTTGGTAGACGATCAGTCTGCGGGTATCTGTATCCGTGAAGACCGTGAGTTGATTACTCAGGATTTGTCACGTTTCTACCCGCATATTATTTTGGATTAATTCAATTAGCCAATCTGAATAGATAACATACTCAAGGAGCCGTCTTCAATTCCTTCAACTGGTGTTGAAATCGGCTCTTTCTTATTCCATGTTCCCATTATATACAGCAACGGTAAGAAGTGCTCCGGCGTCGGATTAGACAATAAACCGTCTTCCCTGTCCAAAGCATGACACAGAGGATGAGGCTCTTCCAGGCTGGTTAAGCTTTCACGCACAAACTGCTCAAAAGAAAGTGCCCAAGGAAAAGGTTCAGCACCCAGTTCTTCGGCTGGCAGGTTATGTACAACATTGCCACTCCCCATGATTAAAACACCTTCATCCCGCAGAAAAGCTAATTTTTTGCCTATTTCATAATAAAAAGAAGCAGGTTGATTGCGATCCATACTTAGCTGAACAACGGGAATATCTGCATCTGGGTACATTTTTGCCAGTATTCCCCAAGATCCATGATCCAATCCCCATTTTTCAAAATCAACCTCGACCTCAATCGGTTCAAGGATGTCCTGTACTAATACAGCCAGTTCAGGAAAACCTTTAGCTGGGTATTGTTTTTCATGCAACTCTCGGGGAAAGTTACCAAAATCGTGGATAGTTCTGGGCTGTGCCATCGCTGTCACAATTGTGCCATTCGTATACCAATGCGCGGAAATCACAAGAATTGCCCTTGGTCTGGGTAATTTTTCCCCCAGTTCAAACCAAGCGCGTGAGTAACAGTTATCTTCAATGGCATTCATTGGGCTACCATGACCAATGAATAGAGCAGGCATTCTCAGGAGACTCATTTTCGCCCCTTATACAGCAAATTAAACATTTCGAATCATGTATTGTTGAACTATGATAAAAAAATTATGACAAGATTAAGACCCTTCTTCCTTGAATAGTGTCAATCAAAAATGATGGAGTGTGTCAGAAATACTGAAAGGCTACAGGGTGTGGGCTGTAGCCTCTCAAAATACATGCGCATGTCTCCCCATCTTTCAAGCCACTGTACTGCGATAATGTGCTGCGGCACTGAAACTAGAAATCTGTTGAGTATAACCGATATATTCTATCCTGATCTGTTTTCTGCCCTAATTGTAATATACTCTTCGTCTTTCAAGTTGCCTCTTTGTTGGCTGCACTCACTCACCCCGGTCACATAGTTATCTATGCTCCCGGGGATTCGCTCCCTTGCCGCCGCGATGCATCTTGAAATCCATTGGGTATAAACAATATCATTTAGGGATTATTTCAATTTAAAACATAAAACAAACTAATGAAATAATCTATTAGCTCGCTTCCTTTGCTATTTTTAAGCGGTAATCCACTAAATCTTCAATGGTGACTACCGGCATATCATGCTGTTTTGCGAATTCAATCACTTCAGGAGCACGAGACATTGAACCATCATCATTCGTCAACTCACACAACACTCCTGCTGGCTTGAAACCCGCCATTTTGACTAAATCAATAGTCGCTTCGGTGTGACCACGGCGAGTTAAAACCCCTCCCGATTGCGCACGCAGGGGAAAAACATGCCCAGGTCGATTCAAATCATTTGGTTGTGCATAATCTGTAATAGCAGCCCGGATCGTTGTAATACGATCAGCCGCAGATACTCCAGTTGTCACTCCCTGCGCAGCCTCAATCGTAACGGTGAAAGCGGTTTGAAACTGGCTAGAGTTGCTTTCCACCATCATTGGCAGTTTTAGCTGCTGACGGCGCTCTTCGGTCAGGCAAAGGCAAACAATTCCGCTGCCATGGCGGATAGTCAATGCCATTTGCTCTACAGTCATTGTTTCAGCGGCGAAAATCATGTCACCTTCATTCTCACGATTTTCGTCATCCAGTACCATCACGCCCTGACCCGCACGCAAAGCTGCAAGCGCACGTTCAACACGTTCAAATGGTGTCCCATATGAGGAAAGTAGCGTCTGATTCATGGTAAAGAAACCTCTTTAAGTATATGGATTACCAGAATCAGGGCAATTTTGAGGAGTTCATGTTGCACAAAAATACGGCAACAAAAACAACAGACGAGCGCAAGCACTCGATTGATGCTGTTATTCTCTCCCATCCGGACTATCACCGTCGGCTCCAGAATCACACTGGATCTGCTGACCTCTGTTTTAATCCTTATTGCTTCACTTTAGATAATCTAAAAAAGCAATAAAAAAAGGATAGTGACAAACAAAGCGCTCGCGGGCTTCATAAAATGATCATTCAACATTTCATGTTACCGCCGGTAGGGACTTTCACCCTGCCCTGAGATAAACAGTTGCACTATAGCGCTAATAACCAGCAGGGGCAATCAACAAAATCAAATATGAAACCTGGCTCGCAATCATTTATGCTTTCGCCATGAGGTATTAAAATACTGCCAACATCGTTACGCTATAAAATACAGTTACGTTATATAAAAGGATGATAATCATGCTTGATCCAAAGAAAATTGAACAAATTGCCCGCCAACTCCACAACGCCATGCCGAAAAGTGTCAAAGAGTTTGGTGATGATGTAGAAAAAAAATTGCGTACTGTTCTGCAATCTCAATTGAGCAAGTTGGATCTTGTCAACCGCGAAGAATTTGATGTTCAGACGCAAGTTTTGCTGCGCACCCGCGAGAAATTGATCGCAATGGAACAACGCTTAAATGAATTGGAAGCCCGCCTGGAAGGATCAGACAAAAAAACTCAGCAGGCTGAATAATGGTGTGAGGAGAATAGCTATCCCAGCTCAGTTCTCCTCTCTATTTTTCAAATTTCCGCTTTATGGACTGCTATTCGAAATCTATCAGGTATTCCTTTCCATTCATAAATGGATATTTAACCTCTATTCCATCTAATAATTAAGAAATTATCTTATGTTTTTTTCTATGCATATAGCCCTGATAGTATCTATATTATGTTGAGTTGAATTTTTTATACACGCCTTATAATTATTTCCATAAATTTTGAATTCCTCTCTTGCTATGGATAACGGCTTTTTCAATAATTCCTCAATAAACCCGATACTTCCCACTTCAAAATGCTGATAATCTATCGGTGTATCCCAATACCCTCCCCATCTCATAAAACCATTCGAAAAAAAGATATCAAGCACTTTTTCTGCCATCCCTTCTCTAACTATTTTCCCGGGTCTTTTATCTATTCTATTTAAGTATTTTTCTTCGCTACTCTCAGGTAAAACATAAGGGATGCCATGCTTAAAACCTAAGAATGGATTCTGTATCGGGTTGATATCTATGGCTGCGCCATACGCATGCTTTGACCATGATAAAGCTCCTGTGATTTTCCTTCCATTAAATGCTGATGTATTATTATCACGCATGGAAGCCCTATCATCCCCATTATAATGCTCGATTGCCAATGCTTTATGCATTGGATATCTGACTGAAAATAATTCGTTAAAAATATTTTCAACCTGTGGTGAAAATACATCAAGAACAACGACTTCACCGATATTTTCATTTCCAGAGAAGTCAATATATTTGAAATTAACAACGTTTAATCGATTACAGGGTATTGGATTGTTTTTTATTATCACACCAGACAATTCCATTTTCTGGCAATCATCTTGTGTGAGTGGGGATATTCTCGCTGACACATAATCGGGAAGTAAAAAAACAAATAAGAATGCAAATTTAAATAGTTTCATAGAATCCATCATAAATAATAAATTAGACAATCCATTATCATAATTATTACCCGCTTAGAGTAAATGATTCATTTATGTATTATTGATAGAAAAAATGACAGATCGCTTAAAAGAGAGAAAATACATGCCGCCATGTTCCAAAAGAAGCATAACGGCACACGATACCAAATTTACTGGCGCTTGATGGTTTTGATGATATTGGTTGTTGAAATACCATCTTCGAAATTCAATACCTTCACTTCGCCACCCGCAGCCCAAACGTCTTCACTACCAGCAATCTCTTCCGGCTTATAATCACCGCCCTTGACCAAAATATCCGGTAGGATACCCGCAATTAAGCGTTGCGGTGTATCTTCTTCAAATGCGACAACCCAATCCACAGATTCCAGTGCCGATAACACAGTCATTCGCTGTTCCAATGGATTCACTGGACGAGTTTCCCCTTTCAGGCGCTTGGTGGAAGCATCACTATTCACGGCAACGATCAGACGATCACCCAATTTGCGTGCATTGGAAAGATAAGAAACATGACCCGCATGAAGGATATCAAAACAGCCATTAGTCATGACGATACGTTCACCACGCTGACGCGCCTGTGCGACAGCGTCTTTCAGTTTATCTTCATTCATCACACCAAATCCGGTTTCTGCACGCCCACGCACTGCATTTTCCAGTTCAACAGGTGAAACAGTAGAAGTTCCCAGCTTGCCAACAACCACGCCTGCGGCTGCATTGGCAAGGTAACAGGCTTCGTTCAGTGGCTTACCAGAGGCTAATGCCGTTGCCAATACGCCAATCACGGTATCTCCTGCCCCAGTGACATCAAAAACTTCCTGCGCTTGAGTCGGCAGATGCAAGGGGGGTTGCCCAACCCGCAGCAAACTCATGCCTCGTTCAGAACGCGTGATCAATAACGCTTTCAGCTCCAAATCCTGCACCAGTTTCGTGCCTTTCTGCACGACATCATCATCATCCTTGCAATGCCCTACAACGGCTTCAAACTCTGACATATTCGGTGTAAGCAGCGTTGCACCACGATAGCGGCCAAACTCACTGCCTTTTGGATCGATAAGCACAGGAACATTGGCTTCATTGGCAAGCTTAATCATGGCCTGAACCTGACTAAGCGCTCCCTTGGCATAATCCGACAATACCAACGCACCAATATGAGGCAAAGATTGTTGAATTTTTTCCAGCATAGGCTGGGCATCCACGCTCTGGAAACCTTCTTCAAAATCCAGACGTAGCAATTGCTGATTGCGAGATAAGACACGCAATTTAGTAATAGTGGGATGAGTTGGAACAGAAACAAAATCACATCGGACTTTCACACTACTGAGTTTCTCACTCAATGCCCGCGCAGCGTCATCAATGCCTGTCAAGCCAATCAAACGTGAATTAGCTCCCAATGAAGCAATATTCATGGCTACGTTAGCTGCTCCACCAGGCCGTTCTTCTATGGTTTCTACCTTAACCACTGGAACCGGTGCTTCCGGAGAAATGCGGCTAGTCGGGCCGTACCAATAGCGATCTAACATGACATCGCCAACAACCAAAACACTTGCGCAGTGAAAATCAGGGAGTGTTACTTTCATCCCATGCTCCAAATATCAGAATAAACTGTTGCGAATACTACCATAATCAAATACTACCATAATCAAACCCAGTACCAGAAAACTCGATCAGGAAAAGCGGCGGTTTCAGCCATTCTGGCAACTATGAACTAAAATCATTCTCTAGCCATTTTTGCCAGCTATCACGTACCAATGCTTGCTGCTGACTGAAATGTCCGACTGAAACACGGCTGGATAACGCTTGCAAAGCTAAATGATGCAGTTCATCACGCATGGTGATATAAGCCTGTGTCAGCGCCATCGATTCTTGCTCATCCATGATGTTATAGTTCGCCATTAATTCGAAAATTCGCACATTATCGGACCAGCGAGTCAGCTTTGCATTTTCCGGGGCATAACGCAGTACCTGATATTGAGCAATAAATTCAATATCTGTGATCCCTCCCGGATCAGCTTTGATATCAAATTGATCCTGTTGATTGCTGCCCAAGTGCCGATACATTTTCTCTCGCATCTCACGCACTTGTTGACGCAGAAGATCGGGATCGCGGGAAAGACATAATGTTTCTCGGCGAATACGTTCAAAATCACTACGCATTTTCTCATCACCAAAAACCATACGAGCACGAATCAGAGCCTGATGTTCCCAGGTCCACGCTTCATTTTTTTGGTAATCATCAAAGGCTTCAAGAGTGCTGACCAGCATTCCCGACTCACCGGATGGCCGTAGGCGGGCATCAACGTCATACAATACCCCTGACGCCGTTCGGGTACTGAACAAATGCATAATACGTTGGGCAAGACGTAAATAAAATTGGCGGGCATCAATAGAACGGGCACCATCCGTCATCACACCCATAGGGCAATCCAGTAAAAACACCAGATCCAAATCAGAACCATAACCGAGTTCCCACCCACCCAATTTGCCATAACCAATAATGGCAAATCCCAATCCTTGCTGTTGGGATAAATGCGCCGGAACACCATAGCGTTTTGTCATTTGGTTCCACGCCAGCTTCACAACAGCCTCAATAATCGCTTCTGCCAAATAAGTCAGATGGTCACTCACTTTCATCACAGGCAAGACTCCCGCAATGTCTCCTGCTGCGATACGCAATAATTGTGCTTGCTTAAATTGACGCAGAGCCTCCAGCAATTGTTCTTCATCATCCTCAGGAATGCGCAGTAAATATTGATAAAGCTCGTCGCGATAGGCTTCCATCGGTAACGGCTGATACAACAATTTGGGATCAAGTAGTTCATCCAGTAATAACGGATGACGGGCAAGCTGGCTGGTTATCATCGGAGAAGCGGCACAAAGCCGGATAACATGAATCATGACCTGCTCTGATTCCAGCATCAGTTCCAGATAAGTCGTACGGCTAACGATACTGAGCAGCAGAGAAATAATCCGCTCCAAAACAATATCAGCATCTTCCCGAGCGCCGATTTTTCCCAACAGACGAGGCATCAATTGATCAAGCACATCCCTTCCCCGTGGACCAATGGTGCGCTTACTGACGTCCTTACGGAAAAGTGCCATCACATCAAGCATTTTCCGGGCTTGCATTTCATCAAGATGAGGAATCAATACGATGAGTTCATCGGTGTTAAGGACTTCCTGCCATAAACTTTTGAACGGCATATGGTTGGCCTCTTCGCTATTTTCTTCTATTTCATCGCCAATCAATTGTCGGAAGATAGTTCGCACAGAGTTCATTTTGCGTTCAGTTTCTGCCATCAATTCATTCCAAGCGGCAAAATTCATTCCCCAAGAGAGACGAGCACGATCCAGCTCATTATCAGGCAAGGTTTGCGTTTGTTGGTCACGAATAGATTGCAGCAAGTTCTCAAGCCGACGTAAAAACAGATAACTTTCTTCCAGCTGTTTCAACTGCTCCGTGGGCAACAAAGCCAAATCGTCAATGGCCTTCAATGCGGGCAACAATGAACAGGATTGCAGGCTCGGTTCCCTTCCCCCGCGAATAAGCTGAAAAACCTGAGTGATAAATTCAATTTCACGGATTCCGCCTGCGCCCAATTTAATATTGTCTTTTAATCCCCGACGACGAACTTCCCGTTCAATCATGCCTTTCATATTGCGCAAAGATTGAATTGCACTGAAATCGATATAACGACGGAAAATAAACGGGCGCAACATTTGGCGCAGCTCCTGACAATAAGCCTGATTACCAGACCCCAAAATACGCGCTTTCACCAAGGCATAACGCTCCCAGTCACGCCCTTGTTCCTGATAATAATCTTCTAACGCCAGAAAACTAAAAACCAAAGGCCCACTGTCACCAAATGGACGTAATCTCATGTCTACACGATAAACAAACCCATCTACGGTTTGTTGATCCAGCGCCTTAATTAATTTCTGCCCCAATCGAGTAAAGAATTGAGAATTATCCATTTCTCGACGGCCACCTTGCGTTACGCCATTTTCTGGATAAGCAAAAATAAGGTCAATATCAGAGGAAAAATTGAGTTCTCCGCCACCCAACTTTCCCATCCCCAAAATAAGCAGCGGCTGTGTCACACCATCACTATTTGCAGGCGTTCCCCAATCCTGACAGCAACGCAGGTAAAGCCAATCGCGGGCGGCTATAATCAAGGTTTCAGCCAATATACTTAATTGCTGTAATGTCTGTTCTGTCGTACTAGTTTGCAATGCCTGTGACCATGCAATCCTGACCAATATCCGATGACGGAAAAGACGTAAACTCCGCATCAGACCATTTTCATCATTTGCCACCAGCAATGCTTGTTCTAACCAATAGGCATAATGTTGCCACTCCTCTGGTTGAGGGGGATTCTGGCGTATATCTTCCAGCCATACCGAATGAGATAACACGTTTTCTGCCACAAAATCACTCAATGACAGCACAGCCTGTTCATTAGGTGAAAAGGACGTTACTTTTTCCCCCAATGACGGAAAATTTGCAGCAATATGCTGGAATTGTCGAGCTAAGGGTAATGAAAGTGGCAGCATAACTGTTTTCCTTACTGACTGTTTTTAGCCGATCTTAAGTTGTTTTTACGTTTTTTTAGCCATTTTTTACATAATAAAAGGCTTATCAGTGCTGAACCATCAACCATTGCATTAACGCCAGCTTGCATTTCAGCCAAGAAGCGCTGTAACACACGATTTCAGCGTCTGAATTATTTGCAGACCAAGCTTCAGAGGACGTATTTTGAGAAGGCATCGTTTCGGAGAATACAGTTGCTGGAGATAGCATCACAGGAGATAAAGCAGCCCTTAACTCCGGCAATAAATCAGCTAATAACGCCAATATCGGCAAATGTTCAGTCTGTCTTTCAGTCAGTTTCGTCATCCACTGTAACACCTGCACCAATCCCATTTTTCCTTCTGGCAAACCTGCGAGCCATCCTTCTTCTTGCTCTTGCCACTGAGCCAGAATTTCAGTCAGAAGCACAGACAATGGCTGCTGCCATTCCAACTCGTCCGGCACATTTGGCAATGTTTTATGTGACAAACTATTTTTATGTAACAAACCATTTTTATGTGACAAACCATGAACAAGCGCATATCCCCGCGCAGCCTTGCTTTTATTTGCTAAACGCAGGCCATCCTGTGATGCCAGTTTGCTTGCTAATGACAAAACATCAGTGATATTTCCGTTTTTCAGTTCCAGTTCAAATTCACAAATAGGTAAAGTCTGACTTCCTGAATCTCTATTTTCAGAAAAAATGGTTCCCTGATCCAACACCACTTCAATTTCACTTTCTCCGTAGGTTATAAGCCATTTTTCACGGTTAAAGTCGGTGCTGAATAATTGATTCAATTGCGCTTGTAAATGGTCAAGATCTGTATTTTCAGGCCAGATATGGTCGGGAAATTGTGCTAAATCTAATTCAGGATGATGTAAAGGAACGTTGAATTCAGGGCGCTGGTGTAATCCTCCAATGACTTTGCCCGCAGTTTTGATGGTCATTTCATAGTGCCCGTCAAAACCCCGAATGCGCAGCCCCATATCCCAACGCCGTAATTGATTATCTGCCGTCTCAAAATAAATATTAGTCAGATGTTGTGGTGAAGTGTAATCATGAGGAAACTGAAATAACTGCTGGCGAACTGCCGGTATTGCATCAGGCTTCACGGACAGTTTCAATTCTATTTCTACAGAACTCATATTTTTTATTCCTCACTTGATATCACAAAATTTTTTCTCAATTCTGTTCACTTTTTTCACAGAAGAAAAAATTCTCACAAAAGAGAAAATAAACCACAATAGGGTGTTCTCTCAACAAACATCATATTTACTTCGCCAAAAACCCCCTAACAGGGCCTGTATTCCATCAGTTGATATAGCATTTATTCTGGTTTACTGATTGCACCTATAAACTTAACTCTTTACTATCCTTTAAGTAGTTTGGATCACGATTAGCCTATATTCGATTAATCCGTACACAAAGAACAGTTGAAAACAGAATGCAAAAACTACATCAATTATTTATCCTGTTATTGAGTTTTACCCTTCCATTATCCGTACACGCTGAAGAAAAACGCTATGTTTCTGATGAGCTGTCAGCTTACATTCGTAGCGGTCCAAGTATTAATAATCGTATCATTGGCTCAGTTAATGCCGGTGAAGAAGTTACCTTAATCAGCCCCAAATCAGATAATGGCTACTTGCAAGTAAAAGACCGAAAAGGGCGTACAAGCTGGATACTCGCCAGTGAACTCAGCAACATTCCGAGCCTGCGTGAACGTATTCCTTCTATGGAACAAAAGATCACAACACTGACCGAAAATCTATCCACGATTGACGAGAGGTGGAATAAGCACACTGCCGAGCTACAAAACAAAGTGGCAACCAGCGATAAGATCATCAGTGATCTGAAAAAAGAAAACGAACAGCTCCAGAATAAATTGATCGTGGCTGATAAAAAGGTAGAAATTGCCAATTCGCATCTGGATAAAAGACAAAGAGAAATTATCTTGCAGTGGTTTACATATGGCGGTGGTGTTGCGGGAATTGGCCTGCTTTTAGGGTTGATGCTGCCATACATTATTCCCCGTCGTAAAAGTAAAGATCGTTGGATGAGCTGATTTAAGGAAGTAAGAGTGAAAATTTATTTGGTTGGTGGCGCCGTTCGCGATCAATTATTGGGTCTGCCCGTAACTGAGCGGGACTGGGTTGTCGTTGGAGGTTACCCTGAGGAACTGTTGTCTCAGGGGTATCAACAAGTTGGAAAAGATTTCCCCGTTTTCCTGCACCCTAAAACCCATGAAGAGTACGCGCTGGCACGTACGGAAAGAAAATCAGGTCAGGGATATACTGGCTTTACCTGTTATGCCGCTCCCGATATAACACTGGAAGAAGATCTCCTGCGCCGTGATTTAACAATTAACGCCATTGCCCAAACGCCCAAAGGTGAATTAATCGATCCTTATCACGGTGTGAATGATCTCAAAAATCGCATCCTGCGCCATGTCTCCAGTGCATTTTCAGAAGATCCATTACGTGTGTTGCGTTTGGCTCGTTTTACTGCCCGCTTTGCCCATTTAGGCTTTTCAATTGCACCAGAAACACAAGCACTCATTATAGAAATGGTCGCAAATGGTGAGTTGTCATCACTGACTCCTGAGCGGGTTTGGCGGGAAACTGAAAAAGCGCTCTCTTCACAATCACCACAAGCCTATTTTCAGGTTCTGCGTGATTGCGGAGCATTGACCGTGCTTTTTCCTGAGCTTGATAACTTGTTTGGCATTCCTCTGCTTGGACATGATGCAGGGCTTCATTCATTGCACGCTTTGCAAATATCTACCCAATTGAGCAAAGAAATAGACATTCGTTTTGCCTCTCTATGTTGCCATATCGAAATGACACCGCTGAAACAAATGTGCGAACGGCTGCGCATTCCCAACTCAGCACGCGACTTAGCCACGATTGTGACGCAATATCACCATTGGGTACATATCGCAAAACAATTGCCTCCAGAAGCCCTGCTGACCTTATTTAATGCCGTGGATGCCTGGCGCAAGCCTCAGCGCATTGAACAGCTGATTACCTGTAGTGAAGCGGCCTATCGTGTAGCAGACAACAATGGATATACAGAAGCAGAAACTTCATCCTATCCACAAAGTGATTATTTGCGTGAAGTGTTTACCATTGCCAATCAAGTAAACGTCCAAGAAGTGATTGCCCGTGGATTTCAGGGCGCTGAAATACGAACGGAGCTGGAACGTCAACGACACATTGCCATCGCAGATTGGAAACAACAGTTGATTGGTTAACTTAATCAATCAACTCAAGCGTCCCGAATAATTAATTTAACTGGGGCGCTTGTTAATGCGATCAGCCAAAGAACCCGCTAATCAGTTTGCACTCCGTTCAATCACTACACCGACACTTTTTGCTTGTGCAACCGCGCCCAATTTACTGACTTTAACCCTTACCCAAGGTGAATGAAATTGGGTCAGCAAGATATCCGCCACTTCTTTTGCAACCCGCTCGACCAAGGCAAAACGTTGGTTAGACACATGATTAATGATGGCTTCACTAACTTTGGCATAATCCAGACAGTGTTCAACATTATCACTGGAAGAGGCGCGTTTGTTGTCCCATCCCATTTCGATATCGAACACTAATTTTTGTTTAATAGACTGTTCCCAGTCATAAACACCAATAGTAGTAATGACTGTTAATTCTTCAATAAATACGATATCCATCACGACCTTTTCCCCGTTTTTCAGTTCACCAGATACCACTTCCGGCGAAATGTGCGTATTATCCATTGTTAGACTTAAGAAAACGACCCTTATTCATTGGAGATATCTTATGAGTGCAATCGCGCTTGGCATGATCATCTTCGCGTACTTGTGTGGCTCTATATCCAGCGCGATATTGATCAGCCGTTTGGCAGGGCTTCCTGATCCCCGTCAGCATGGTTCCGGCAATCCAGGGGCAACGAATATACTGCGCATAGGAGGGAAGTGGGCTGCATTAGCAGTACTGGTTTGTGATGTTCTAAAAGGGCTAATACCTGTTTGGTTGGCTTACAAACTCAACATTTCCCCATTGTATTTAGGCCTTATTGCCATTGCAGCCTGCCTGGGGCATATTTATCCCCTCTTCTTCCATTTCAAAGGAGGAAAAGGTGTGGCAACTGCTTTCGGTGCCATTGCTGCCACTGGTTGGGATCTGATGGGATTGATCGCGGGTACGTGGTTGCTGACGGTTCTGTTAAGCGGCTACTCTTCATTAGGTGCCATCGTTGGTGCATTAATTGCGCCTTTCTATGTCTGGTGGTTCAAACCTGAATTCACTTTTCCCGTCGCAATGCTGTCATGTCTAGTGCTTGTGCGTCATCACGATAATATTCAACGTCTTTGGCGAGGACAAGAAAGCCGTATCTGGCAGAAACTGAAAAAGAAACAGGAAATGACAGATAAAGAGAAGATTCAAGCTGCCAAAGAGCGGGAAAAACAAGACAACTGAAAGCGGATAGCCCCCAATAAAGGGGCTTTGCTCTTATCCTCATCTCTCTCAAAACGCCTTTATCTCCTATAAACAATTCAAGCACTCAACATCTAGTGGAGTTCCATTAGAAAAAATGGCTCCTCATTGAAGAACGGTGGCTTTATTCCAATTTTGTCGTGAAAGATACTACACTTTTTAATATTGATTGTTTTTCACTCATTAAAGGAATTGAATTAAAAGAATCGAATTAACACGGCAAAAAACCAAATAACCGATGGGAGAGACCTTATGAAAGCTCTTGTTTATCATGGCGCAGGCAAAAAACATTGGGAAGAAAAAGCACCACCTCAACTTATTGAGTCAACCGATGCAATCGTCCGCATTATCAAAACCACTATTTGCGGAACAGATCTACATATCCTCAAAGGGGATGTTCCAACTGTAGACATAGGACGAACATTGGGTCATGAAGGTATTGGGATAGTCGAATCTGTTGGAGAATCAGTCCATAATATCAGGGTGGGTGATAAAGTAATTATCTCCTGCATCACGGTTTGTGGCCGTTGTCGTTATTGCAAACGGCAGCTTTATTCCCATTGTGAAGATGGCGGTTGGATACTTGGACATAAGATCGATGGAACGCAGGCTGAAAAAGTGCGAATTCCCCATGCAGATAACAGCCTGCACCGTCTGCCGGAAGGCATCGATAAAGATGCGGCATTAATGCTCAGTGATATCCTGCCTACGGGTCTTGAGATCGGTGTCATCAATGGCAGGGTACAACCGGGTAATACCATCGCCTTGATCGGCGCAGGCCCTGTAGGGCTTTCTGCGTTACTGGCATCGCAGTTCTATTCACCAGCCCATATCATCATGATTGATACCGATGATAACCGCCTTCGTGTCGCACAACAGTTTGGCGCTAACACAGTCATCAACCCCACACATCAAAATGCGGTCGAAACAATCCAGAAGCTCACAGATGGCATTGGCGTCGATGTTGCGATTGAATGTGTTGGTATCCCTGCAACATTCAAGATCTGCCAAGATATCATTACCGCTGGTGGATATATTGCTAACGTTGGTGTTCATGGAAAATCCGTTGAATTGCACTTAGAAGATCTTTGGATCAAGAACATCACCATCACGACAGGATTAGTAAACACAAGCAGCACACCTATGCTGCTGAAAAGCGTCCAATCCGGCAAGATTTCACCTGAAAAGCTGGTAACCCATCGCTATTCGCTGAGTGAAATTGAAACCGCCTATGAAGTTTTTGGTAACGCTGCAAAGGAGCAAGCCCTGAAAATTGTTCTGACGGCAGAATAAACAAAGGGATAATCAGGTACCACGCCATTTGAAAGACGAAAGGTATAAAAGGCTGAGTCCCAAATGGCACTCAGCCTATATCAAACAGCGTGTTTTTTATCATTTTTGCAGAGCAGGAAGATCCGCCAACGGCCAACGTGCTTTTACCGTTACACCCAATTCACCGGCAGCTCCTCCTTGCAAACGGATCATGCCAGCCAACGCGATCATTGCCCCATTATCAGTACAGAATTCAGGTCGGGCATAGAAAACCTCACCTCCCAACTTTCCCATCACTTCCTGCATCTTGGTACGCAACGTCCGGTTTGCACTAACTCCGCCCGCCATCACCAAACGTTTGAATCCCGTCTGTTCCAAGGCGCGTTTACACTTTATCGCCAATGTATCCACAACCGCATCTTCAAATGCGCGGGCAATATCTGCTTTGGTTTGTTCATCCTCAGCCACATCATGGCCATGAATGTTATTGCGGATCGTATTGGCTGCGAACGTTTTCAGACCAGAGAAGCTGAAATCCAGCCCCGGACGATCTGTCATCGGACGCGGGAAGACAAAACGTCCCGCCTTGCCCTGCTGTGCCATACGGGAAAGCACTGGCCCGCCCGGATAATCTAATCCGAGCAGTTTTGCTGTTTTGTCAAAAGCCTCACCAGCCGCATCATCAATGGATTCACCGAGCAATTTGTATTCACCAATACCCGTTACGCTAATAAGCTGGGTATGACCGCCTGAAACCAATAAGGCAACAAAAGGAAACTCAGGAGTGTTTTCTTCCAGCATTGGTGCCAGCAAATGGCCTTCCATATGATGCACGGGAATGGCAGGCACATCCCATGCAAATGCCAGCGAGCGCCCGATGGTTGCCCCTACCAACAACGCACCGACCAACCCCGGCCCCGCAGTGTAAGCAACTGCATCAATATCTTTACTCGTCAGGCCCGCTTCCTTCAAAGCCGCCTGAATCAAAGGAACCGTTTTACGAATGTGATCACGGGACGCCAGTTCAGGCACAACACCACCATAATCAGCATGTAGCTTGACCTGACTGTATAATTGATTGGCTAGCAGACCGGTTTTGCTGTCATAAATTGCGATTCCGGTTTCATCGCAGGACGTTTCTATACCTAAAACTCGCATTGCACTATTCGTCTCGTTGTTTTACGTCTCGTTGTTTAGTCACTATACACATTCGTATTCCTTTCAACGGGCGCCAGTGTAACACTATCTATTTATGTACCTCTAATCTATTTATTTACCTCTATATCTAAACCCTCCGATAGATATCCGCATCCCTCTGTTTGCTTCACTCTCCGCCAATAACCACTCTTCGTACCAATATTCTCGCCACTGAGTCCATTACATGCTGGCTATTTTTTCTGTTTAGTCTATAATCAACACCCTACTTGAATATCCTGTGTGGTTAATGTTAATGACGCCGACGTCAGATTGCTTGTTTTGCGTACAAAAAAGCATCCTGTAACCCATGGCGTTATCGGTTTCAATTTGCCTCGGCACTTTACAAAGCCGTGTTCATTGAAGTAAAATTCCGCACCATTTTAAAGACGGCTGGCACTATCAGGCCAGCGACAAACCCGATTTCTATTGAGGTGAGAGGCACATGCCAGTAATTAAAGTACGTGAAAACGAGCCATTTGACGTAGCACTGCGTCGCTTTAAGCGTTCTTGCGAAAAAGCAGGCGTATTAGCAGAAGTTCGTCGTCGTGAGTTTTATGAAAAACCAACGACTGAGCGCAAACGCGCTAAAGCTTCTGCTGTTAAGCGTCATGCTAAGAAGCTAGCTCGTGAAAACGCACGCCGCACTCGTTTGTACTAATCTTTGCGGTCAATCCGCTTAGTGGTTGTATTAACAAACTATTGCAGTTAAAGGCCGTGCTTTCCCAAAGGAAGCGCGGCTTATTCTCGTTCATCAACAGGCGTAAAAGGGCTTATGGCTGGACGAATTCCACGCGCATTTATCAATGACTTATTAGCAAGAACCGATATCATTGATTTGATCGATGTTAGGGTGCCTCTGAAAAAGAAAGGTAAAAATCATCAAGCGTGCTGTCCTTTTCATAACGAAAAAACCCCTTCATTCACTGTTAATGGTGATAAACAGTTTTATCATTGCTTCGGTTGCGGAGCTCATGGCAATGCCATTGATTTTTTGATGAATTATGACAGGCTGGATTTTGTCGAATCCATTGAAGAACTGGCTGCAATGCATGGGCTGGAAGTTCCTTACGAAGCAGGCTCCGGCGGCAGTCAAATCGAACGTCACCAAAGGCAAAATCTTTACCAGCTGATGGATAAGCTCAACAGCTTCTATCAGCATTCACTGAATATCTACGGCGCTCAATCAGCCCGACAATATTTGGCTCAACGTGGGCTCAGTGAAGAAATCATCAATCGTTTTGCCATTGGTTTTGCTCCTGCGGGATGGGATAACGCCCTAAAACGGTTTGCCCATAACGAGGAAGATCGCAAACAGCTAAATGATGCAGGAATGCTGGTCACGAACGACAATGGTCGCACTTACGATCGTTTCCGCGAACGTGTGATGTTCCCTATTCGCGATCGTCGTGGTCGTGTGATTGCATTCGGCGGCAGGGTGCTGGGAGATGCGCTTCCCAAATACCTGAACTCGCCGGAAACAGAAATATTTCATAAAGGCCGTCAGTTATATGGCCTTTATGAAGCACAGCAAAGCCACAGTACGCTTACAAGGCTATTGGTGGTTGAAGGTTATATGGATGTTGTAGCATTGGCCCAATTCGGTATTGACTATGCCGTAGCTTCGCTAGGAACATCCACGACAGCCGAACACGTTCAGTTGCTTTTCAGGACAACCGATAGCGTCATCTGTTGTTACGATGGTGATCGTGCGGGCCGTGATGCTGCATGGCGCACATTGGAAACGGCACTGCCTTACCTGAATGATGGTCGGCAATTACGTTTTATGTTCTTGCCTGATGGCGAAGATCCTGATTCACTGATTCGAAAAGAAGGGCAGGAAGCGTTCGAACAGAGAATAGAAAAGGCATTGACTTTATCTGAATTTTTATTCGAATCACTGCTGCTACAGGTTGATTTGACTAGCACTGAAGGCAAAACCAAGTTCAGTTCACTTGCTATGCCTCTTATCGGTCAAGTGCCAGGGGAAACATTACAGAGTTATCTTCTTCAAGAATTTAGTAAACTGTTTGGTACAGCTGCGCCTGATACAAAACACTTGGAACTAATTTTGGCAAAACAAGTCAAAAAACATACAAGCCCAGATCAGACACTAAAACTGAAACCAACTACAATGCGCATATTGATCGCATTGCTGGTGCAAAATCCGCATTTAGCGACGTTAGTTCCCCCACTACAGGGAATGTTTTCTACTCAAATAGCAGGATTGCCGCTATTCATAGAGCTTGTTGACACGTGCCTTGCCCAACCCGGTTTAACCACCGGACAACTGTTAGAGCAATATCGCGATAATAAATATGCTAAACAGCTTGAAAAGCTTGCTGCATGGAACGATATACAGATAGAAGAGATTGCTGAAAAAACTTTTAGCGATGCACTGAATCATCTTTTCGCGTCAGCACTTGATGAACGTTTTAACTTTCTGATTGCCAAAGAGAGAACTGAAGGCCTAACACCAGAAGAGCGTGAAGAAGTCCGGTTGATTACGGTTTCTGGCGCGAGGAAATAAGAATCTGTCTCAGCAAAGCTATTTACTTCAAGATTACATTACTCGGAGACTATATTACTTGGCTTACTTACACAATAAGTCTTACGCAATAAGTTCGCATCCGTAATATAACTTGAGAAAATATAGCTTGGTGAAACAGGTTTTAAATCAAAACCTAAAATTACGACACAGAATTCACGGCTTAAATGCCGCATTAGGTAGGGTAAATAACCCTACAATTGCCGCAATTGAGGGCAGCGGCAATATAATGAAAACGCCCTCAAATGTTATTGTTGGCATATTTGTTTCGCCGACCGACACCAACCAATACTCTGAAGTGTGGATACCGTCTTATGGAGCAAAACCCGCAGTCACAGCTAAAGCTACTTGTCACCCGAGGTAAGGAGCAAGGCTATCTGACCTATGCTGAGGTCAATGACCATCTGCCGGAAGATATCGTCGATTCTGATCAGATAGAAGATATCATCCAAATGATCAATGACATGGGCATCCAGGTAATGGAAGAAGCACCTGATGCCGATGATCTCATGTTGGCAGAAAATACAAACGACACAGATGAAGACGCAGCGGAAGCAGCCGCACAAGTGTTATCTAGTGTCGAGTCAGAAATCGGTCGTACCACTGATCCGGTTCGCATGTACATGCGTGAAATGGGTACGGTTGAGCTTCTGACTCGCGAAGGTGAGATTGACATTGCAAAGCGCATTGAAGATGGCATCAACCAAGTGCAGTGCTCCGTTGCTGAATACCCTGAAGCAATTACTTACCTGCTGGAACAGTACGACCGTGTTGAATCCGCCGAGAGTCGTCTGTCCGATTTGATCACAGGTTTTGTTGATCCTAACGCAGAAGAAGATCTTGCACCAACAGCTACTCACGTTGGCTCAGAACTTCCTCAGGAAGAACTTAGCAATGATGATGAAGATGATGATGAAGATGATGAAGATACTGACAGTGATGATGATAACAGCATCGATCCAGAATTAGCTCGCCAGAAGTTCCAAGAACTGCGTGAGCAATACGAACTGACTCGTCAGGCAATCAAAACTCACGGTCGCAGTCATCCTAATACCGCAGCAGAAATATTGACTTTATCTGAAGTATTCAAACAGTTCCGTCTGGTTCCAAAACAGTTTGATTATCTGGTCAACAACATGCGTTCCATGATGGATCGTGTACGTCTTCAAGAACGCCAGATCATGAAGATGTGTGTTGAGCAGTGCAAAATGCCAAAGAAAAACTTTATTACTCTGTTCTCTGGCAATGAAACAAGTGAGACATGGTTCACCGCTGCAAAAGCAATGAACAAGCCATGGTCTGAAAAGTTGCTGGAAGTTGAAGACGAAGTTTTGCGCAGCCTGCATAAATTACACCAGATCGAAGAAGAGACTGGCATGACCATTGAGCAGGTCAAAGATATCAACCGTCGCATGTCAATCGGTGAAGCGAAAGCCCGTCGCGCGAAGAAAGAGATGGTTGAGGCCAACCTGCGTTTGGTTATTTCGATTGCGAAGAAATATACCAACCGCGGTCTGCAATTCCTCGATTTGATTCAGGAAGGTAATATCGGTCTGATGAAAGCGGTTGATAAATTTGAATACCGTCGTGGTTACAAATTCTCAACTTACGCAACGTGGTGGATCCGTCAGGCGATCACTCGTTCTATCGCGGATCAGGCACGCACCAT
Organism: Xenorhabdus vietnamensis; assembly: GCF_002127535.1. Classification (GTDB taxonomy): domain Bacteria; phylum Pseudomonadota; class Gammaproteobacteria; order Enterobacterales; family Enterobacteriaceae; genus Xenorhabdus; species Xenorhabdus vietnamensis. The sequence continues at coordinate 154,738 of NZ_MUBJ01000003.1, read as the reverse complement.
CCGTATCCCAGTACATATGATTGAGACCATCAACAAACTCAATCGTATTTCCCGTCAAATGTTGCAGGAAATGGGTCGTGAGCCTTCACCGGAAGAGCTGGCAGAACGCATGTTGATGCCTGAAGACAAGATCCGCAAGGTACTGAAAATTGCCAAAGAGCCAATCTCCATGGAAACCCCTGTGGGTGATGATGAAGATTCACATCTGGGCGATTTTATCGAGGATACCACTCTCGAACTGCCGCTGGATTCAGCAACTTCAGAAAGCCTGCGCTCAGCCACGCACGATGTACTGGCAGGTCTGACTGCACGTGAAGCGAAAGTTCTGCGTATGCGTTTTGGTATCGATATGAATACTGACCATACTCTGGAAGAAGTGGGTAAACAATTTGATGTAACCCGCGAGCGTATTCGTCAGATCGAAGCAAAAGCACTGCGCAAACTGCGTCATCCTAGCCGTTCCGAAGTACTGCGCAGCTTCCTTGATGACTAATCAACAAACTTGCTGATAAGTCTGAAAAGCGTCTGTTTCGGCAGACGCTTTTTATTATTCGCGTATAAATCCCTGATATTCAAACAATGGCTTAAACCCAATGCGTCGATACAATCCATTACCATCACGAGAAGCATCTAAATAGCACGCAGTTGCACCATATTGTTTAGCTTCATTCAACACATGATTGAGCAAAGCAGAAGCATATCCCCTTCTCTGTTTCTCCACCAATGTACTAATTTCATCAAGGCGAACAATATTATCTAATCTTGATAAAGTTAAAGAAGAAACCGGCTGACCATTGACATACAAGACATAATGCTGCAGATTTTTCCCCGCATCCAAAGCCGCCTGATGACATTTTTGGTATTGCCCAGAAATAGCATCACCTGTCTCAAATGCGCTTTCTACAAGGATTGCCCAATCATCCAAACAGTGGTTAACACACCGAATATCGTATGCCATAGCTGATAGATCACTCATTTGCCAATTCACCAAATCAAGTTGCATGGCGGTAGTTATACTATCAGCATCAAACACAAATCCTGCCTGCTGTATCACTGCTAAAGTTTGACTATCTGGTTCTACAGCAACAATCGCAAAAGGAACGTAAGTTTTCTCATCCAGCAACTGAATCCCTTTTTGCAAATCCTCCGCAGTCTGTTGATTAACATTGATCACCAACACAAAATTCAATGAATGCGTTTCAACACCGGTCACATAGGCACGAACACTTTCACTAATATGCTGAGACATTTGGCTAATAGATGAGAAAAAATGATCTTCTATTTGGTGATGAGTCCAAATATCCGCCACTAAATTATGTTCTTCCATATTGATTTACCAAAATATTTTTATTAAAAGTAATAAGAATGGTTGAAAATCGATGAAAAATACAAAACTACACTAACACAGCTTCATTGGCCAAATCATGGGCGCAGCACAGTAAATAATCAGAAACATTTATTATAAAAGCTACCAATATCACTAAAAAAGATTTCAGATTACTTCCAATAACCTGAGATACGTTAAAATACCCTGATTATTGTATACAAAACACGCATATGAATTTTGGGGGCTAGACCTAAGACCAAACTGTACCGTATAATCTCCCCACTCTAACGGCCCCTTAGCTCAGTGGTTAGAGCAGGCGACTCATAATCGCTTGGTCGCTGGTTCAAGTCCAGCAGGGGCCACCAGATTTATCAAGGGGTTGCATCAAAAGTGCGACCCCTTAGTTTTTTCTAGGATACCCATAGGATACCTTCTGGCAGTAGCGTGAGGTATAACCGATTAACACCGCTACGGTAATGAGCCGTTATCGTATTTCTCTCTGTGATACTTATCACGTTCCCTGAACATACGACGCCTAGCTTTCTGTTTCCTCCCTAATTGCCACTTGCAATACAAAAAAGCCATGAATGCTAAAAATGGCTAAGTCTGAATACCATTCCAATCTCAAGGCTTCATACCAAAACTTATTCTTTTCACGATAGATAGTAAGCTAAGGAAATTTATTCTTGTGGTTTGTTGCGAGCCTTACACTCAATAAGCTGACCGCCCATATTAAAATAACGGCTAGGCCAGATCTCTGAGGGATATATTTCAAGATAGTTGGCAATAATCCACTTTCCTTTAGGACAACTTCCATCAATTGATCATTGATGATGGCGATTTAGACAGGGTTCTCAGTTCAGCTTTTAATGCCGTTCGGATATAGGGTTTTTGACCAATATCCCACTGCTTTTTCAGTATACTGAACCCAAAGGACAAACTATCGGTTTCATGGTCAACGATGAAATAACCGCGTTTAAAGTCACCCAGATAGATCACCTTATCCGGCATAAATTCTATGTAATGGGCAGGCAAGCTCATTAACATGTCGGGATCAGTCGCCTGTAAACGTTCCCGCTCTTCAGAAGCTCAAACCCACGATATTGTTCATGCGTAAAATTGGTGGCACAATCACTTGCATCAGATTTTGTGATTGCTGACAAGGGATACGATAGCAAAGCCTTTAGAAATTATGACAAACAATCAGGGGCGACAGCGGCCATTCCGTCTAGAAAAAATAGTCGAAAATCCGATAAGCATACTGATAGAGGTTTATATTGTTACCAGCAATTGGTGGAAAATGTGGAATTATAGCAAGATAATCTGACGATACTCGGAGAATTCATGAACCCCATCATCAATCTAAAAAATCTTACTCTCAAGTCTTGGAAACAAGGTGAGTTCTATGAGGGATCAGATATTTCCTTTGGACAACAGCTTGGCCTCAAGCATTTAGGTATCACCTATAACGAAGTGCCAAAAGGTAAAAGTAGCTGCCCGTTTCACAACCATCATAGCGTGGACGAGCTTTTCTTTGTTCTTGAAGGTAACGGCACTTACCGTTTTGGCTCCGATGAATTTTCGATCGAGAAAGGTGACGTTGTAAGCGCCCCGGCGGGAGGGCAAGAGACCGCCCATCAAATAATCAACACTGGTTCAGTTCCATTGTGCTATCTTGCTATTTCAGCGAATGTTTCAGCAGATGTGATTGAATATCCGGACTCGGGTAAGTTTCAGTCTGTGTTAAAGCAGCAAAACGGAAAATTGTTTCATTTTGTTGGACGGGTCAGCAACGAAGTTGATTATTGGGGCGGTGAACCCGGAGCGTAACAAAGAAATATCGTCACGTTAATTACATCAGGGCAGAAAACGGGCGCAGATGCCATGCGTCTGTTCCGTATTTATCCGCTGGCTCCTACACTACAACTATTGGCTAAAAAAGATGTTGGCCGTCGCATGGATTTTGATATTGAAATCATGGTGCGACTCTTTTGTCAGGTAACAGAAAGTCAATTTGTGCCAACACAAGTCACTGTTCTGCGCAACAAAATCAGGATACTTTTCTAAAGGAATTTTCATATTCAAAGGGTGACATATCACCATTTGCAGTATGAAGCCTGATTAAATTGTAATATCGCATGTACTGTGCAACATCATTTTTCATTTGCTCACGTGCTAATTGGGGGACTTAAATAACCCGTCATGTTTTAAACTCCCAAAGAAACGTTCAACGACAGCATTATCCCAATAGGCTCCAACATCGCCCATACTCGCTCTAATACCAAAGTTATCAAGTAAAGCACCATAACGTTTGCTGGTATACTGTGAACCTCTATCGATATAAAACACCAATCCTTTCGGCAGTTGGCGTAAATGGTAGGCTTTGATTATGGCTCGACTGACTAAAATAAGCAGCACGGCTGACATTCAGCGCGTGACAAAGCCAGATTACGGGATACTTAGTCGCTAATTGTTTAATGATTTGAAACTTTCCTACGTTTCCTTGAGCAAGAGGGCACTGGCTTTTTTTAGGATTTCTTTCTCCATTTTCAGCTGATTAATTTCTTTGCATAACCTGGCCAGTTCAGCGCGCTCATCCGTACTTAAGATTGTCCCAGATTGTTCAGCTTCAAATTTCGCTTTCCAGCTGTAGAGTAACTTAACTTACGATGCCCAACGATGTGGCGGCTTCCGGCGCGCTATATCCTTGCTCTCGCACTAATGCCACAGCCTCTTGCTTAAATTCAGTGGGATAAGTTCTATTTTTACGTTTTGTCATTTTACACTTCAATAATGGGATCATATTCCGTTATTAAAGTGTCCTGTTTAATTAAAGCAGATCAATCTTCCAGTTAGATTGGTATAGACAAAGCGCTGGGTAAAAACCAGCGCTTTGTTATTAAACAGAGATCATCACATGGTAGCCTGATATCATTGCTATATTGCTATAAAGAATGTTTTTCAACCACCAAATCAACACCTTCGTTTAAAAGCTCATTAATAGCGAATACAGCCCACAATCTAATGCAAAGTGTATCAATGTATTATGTGCAATTATTATACAGTCATATTAACCAATCACAGGGGAATACTTCTGTTTCAACCCATCGGATTTATACGCCGTGTTCCTTATCACGCTGGCGTTCTCCGGGGTGCCTGTGTTGTGATGGGTATGCGCAGCGGTCAGTTCTGCCAGTTCCCTGACCACATCCAGTGTGTCTAACATCAGGGTCATGACGTTAAGTTGCTGGCTGCCCACCCAGACCACGGGCGCGACAATTTCTTGCTTGGCTCCGGCAATGCTCTGCTTAAGCAGGCCAATTTTCTCAATCAGCGTTTGGCCGACGTCGATAGTGACCTCTTTCCCGACACTGGCGACGAAATTCGATGAGGTTGCCACACTGTAGTCACCCTCTGCGATTTGCTGGACAGCGCCCGCCAATAGCGTGGACGTTCCCAAGACCGTGATTTTATCCGTCGCCTGTATCGTGGTATCCCGTGCAACGACGGTGCGGTTTTCCGTGTCTGCCCTGACTTCACGGTGCATGGACGATTCATTAATCGTCTGGTCAGTCTGGCGTATCCAGCTCCCTTCCTGTGTCACGCGCTGCGAGACTTCCGCCCGCTGCTGCTGCAACTGTTCACCGGGTTGGATATCCGGCAGGGTATTGCCTTGGCTCAGAGTTTGGCGAATAAAGGGTTTGTCCGGTCGTCCGCCCTCGAACGCAATTTCAACCACCGTGCCAATGGGTGGGTACTGGAACATGCCCGATTCACCACCCGCCATCGGCAAAGGTAGCGGCACGGCACGGTAAACCGGGGCAGCAGCATCTTTGCCGTTATCATCCAGCAATTGCACATCAACCGCATAGCGTGGCCGGAAAGGATCGGAAATATCACCGCTAGCTGTACTTTCCGTGTGTGCCTCAATGCGCGCAAATTTAGGCAAATGCAATCCGGCTGATAATTCGGGGTAAGTGGCATCAATCTGGCGCTGTGTAGGCGTTTTGGTTTCCGACTGACCTGCTGATATCCATGTAATTGTCATGTTCTCATTGTTCAGATTGACCTTACTCAGCCGTTGCTGATTAACCACAAAGCCGGGACGCAATGATTGGATCATGGGGATTGTCATGGCATTGCCAGCGGACTGACTTTGGCTGAATTCATTCGGAATTTCAACAGGTTTTCCGGCAAACATCGAATGCGCCCAACTGCCGATATAAACCGAACCATCCGGCAATTGATGCCAGATATAATCCTCAATGGCAAAGACCTGCCCCAGATTCGCCAGCAACTGGTAGCCCGTGCCGTTATGGGTGTAGTGCGGGATCGGTTTATCAATATAAAGCGCTTCCGGCAGGGTAAACATCAGTCCGCTGTGTTCCTGCAACCAGCCCACAATCTGGCGTAAGGTCGGGTGCTGAAACGAACACGGCCACGGACGGTCAAACACGCCGACCAATTCACGCACAAACAGGCGCTGATAGCCGTTCTGGGCAGGCTGCGAACGCTCCACATAGCCCGTAAACCAGCGCAGCAACAAATCTGTGTAACCCACATCGAGGCGCACCAATTTTCCGGTGTAATCCGTGGTTGTCTCTGCCGTGATAAAGCCGCGGCCGCAAGATGAAAGTTCCAGCATAAGATTGGCATCCACCAAATGGATCTCATCGCCGGAGAGATGAAGTCGGTTAATCGGTGTCATTATTTGGCAGGCCCTATCCAATCATTAATCGGCTTCAATACATTGCGTTCAAACCAGCTTAACTCTTCTGATTCTTCCTCTACGACACCCCCACCCTGTCTTGTTTGTTTTTTGGCCTTCACATTGCCGGCAGTACGAGCATCGCGTTTTTCAGCCACAGATAAATGCTCCCGCAGAGTAAAAGTGACCTGCCATGCCTGTTTGCCGTCCACCTTGCTGGCATCAATCGTGCCCGTAAACGTACCGATGCGAAAGTTAATGGCCTGTGCGGTCAGGTTGGCAATCCGGTAGCGTTTCAGGTTACCGCCGTCTTTCGCTTCCGCCAGTGCAAACAGGCGCGACAGGGTTTTCTGTTCGGTAAAGGGAATTATGCCCGTGATGCGCAATTCTTTCGGTTTGATGCCCTGTTCGGCCACGGCGGTACTGGAAGACTGGCCGCTCTGGTCTTGATCCTGAAACATCATGGAGGGCGTGACGGTCAGGCTTTTTAACGCAATAGCCTCGCCATCAAGGGCGAGGGTGATAATCTGGCTCATGGAGCATCCTTTCTAATGGGCGGATATCGTCCCCGGCAAACAGAACTGCCAGTGTGTAAACCGCGTCCGGTTCGGGGATATGCTGACGTAATTTTTCTGCCACGTGTGCACCGCTCCCTTTCCCTGAGAACGCCCAGACCGTGGCCGATTTTCCCGCCAATCCGCTCATGGCATCGGTAACTTGCTGCAAGGCGGATTGCCGGGCGGCGGTCAACGCGGTTAACTGGGATTTTAACCCGGCAAGACTGCTGCCCGCGCTGGCCTGTGCGTTGGCTTGGGCTATCAATTGCGCATTGACCGCCTGACGGCTGGTCGCCGTTGATAAGGGTTGCGGCAGCGGTAATCCGCCGCCCGGCTTGCCCGGCAATTGCATTTTTGTCGTTGCCAGACTTTCGGCGGTTTTTGCCATCCGCTTGACCTGTGCAAACGTGGGCAGCGGCAGCACGGCTGAAAACTGCGTGAGGTGCTGCATAAATTCAGCGTGGGTTTTGGCGCACACCATCAGTATCAGGCTGTTGATATGGCCTGCCCCCATGAGTTTATTTGCCAGCGTGTCAATGGCATTGGCCGGGCTTAAGTAACTGCCGCTGTCGGTTTGTTGCCCGATGCCGTAAATAAACGGATGAACAGGCACAATCGCCGCAGACAGCCCCGATAAATCTGGAGACAGTTGCAGAGTTTTACGCTGCCAGCGCATTATTTCGGTTGCTCCGGCCAGTCAATATTCGATGCATAACAATCAATATCCGCGAGTTTGACACTGTAAATTTCCCATTCACGCAATAACGTGACCTCCGTTTCAGTTAATATACCTAAGCGATTTTTACGTTCTAACAGCGTAATTTGTTGCTCTGCTTCGCGTGACAGTGACTGACATTGAATTTCAGCCTGTTGTATCTCATGCTGACGTTGTGCGGTTGTGTCTGTGATCCATTTTTTTCCATTCCAGAAATCAAAGGACGTTTGAGGCGGTGATTGCGTCAATTCTGGCGGCAGTTTCCCTATCGCCGTGATTTCCATACGTTGGCGTGATTGGGTGTGATAAGCCATTTGCCCCCGGTGATCCGGCACATGCTCCCATTCTGTACCGTCATGAGTGCGGCACACTGCATAATGGCGGGATTCCGGTAATGTGGGGGCATCTGTGTATGCCCCTGCGGACAAACTAAACCCTGCCATTGTGCGCTCTATCCGGGTGCCCAGATATTCACGGGTATATTCACTGGCACAATACACCTGCACCCAGCCATCAGAATGGGCAAACCCATTTTCATCAAATTTTACAATCGGTAATTCTGTCTGATATTTACTCATTATCGTGCTCTCACTAAGAATTGTACGGCGATATTTTTCATTCGGTTTTCATGGGCGGTTGTCACAACGCGGGACGCATCAAAACTGACAATGTCAGCGCCTTTTCTACCGGATTGCCCTGATATTCCCCACAGTCCAGACGTTTCATCACGGGATTTATGAAATGCGGAATAAGCATCCTCAACGACGGAGTAATCACTCCAAGCCCTGACATTAAGCTGCCCCGTGATATTCCTGATGGCATCCCCCTGTGACGATGCCAATTGCCGTCCCGGATCGACACCGCGACCATTATCCCAACCACGGGGAACGAACCCCCGCATATCCGGTAACGAACCTGCCGGATAAAGACGGGCTAATTCAGGATTATCACGGGCATTAAACCATTGCCCTTCCAGCGGTAGAAAATTGCTGGGATACGGCTTTTCACTGAGCCAGATAATTATTCCACCAATAGGAATGGCCTCATCGGTTAATGCCATCGAGCCTGATTTCTTTCGGATATCCACAGAGTGCAGCTCATTATCTGCCGGATCGCGATAACGGAGGGTTAGCATGTGTTTATGGCTATCAGGATTGGAGGTGAGTGTGGTGTTGTACCCACTCGGCTTTTTGAATTCAATACCAGACCAGTCATGCGTTGCATCAACATGCAGGTTGCCACAGGTGAAGGTTTCCTGTGAGTTTTTCAGTGCGAAACGGCTATTCGACTCATCACGGGAATAGGCGCCAACCACTGCCGCTGTCGGCGGGAACGCCTCGCTGTATGCCTGCGACCACCGCCCATCTTTATGGCGATCGTACAGTGTGGTAGCCCCAATCCAGCCTTTGGCTTCAATATCATTGGTAGCCCAAACTTTCCCCTCAATGATGCCGCCTGTTTTGGGATAGGCGTTTTTAGCCAAATCCACTGTGTCCCGTAACCCCAAGTGATTGATGAATGCGGATTTGTCTGGAATATCGGCCCCATTTTCCGCTTTCGATAAGCGGTTATTGGCATTGTCCCGGACAACATTCAATGCACTCTTGGTCGCATAATCTTGTTTCATTCTGTCCAGTTCACTATTCAAATTGGCAATATCACGCTCATTCAATGACCCTTTGATTCGCAAATCCATCACATTGCCATTACCATCAACCTGAGCAACTGCAAATACGTAATGCGGGTAGCCTGCTGCATCCACATAGTTGTTCAGCTCATTTGCGGCAGTCATTTTCACCACCGTTTGCCACTGACTGACCAGATTGCCCTGATAGCTGAAATCCGCATACACACGGGTATTACGTAAACTGTTCAATGTCTGGTCAAACGCCAATATCCCACGCAACCCACCGACATAGGCCAGTCCTTTTTTCACAATATACTGTTCACCCTGACGCACCACCGCAAAGCTATCCCCAAAAAAAGCGGCTTCCCCGTAACTGTCGGTATTAATCAGACGCTGCATGTCATCCATGCCCGACAAGCGCGCGGTAAAATCAATCTGCCATGTTTCCGCCGTGGTGGTGATAGCCGTTTCTGTCGCCGCACCGTCAAACTCCAGCAGGAAAGAGCGGGTCAGGACATTGCCCTGCAAGCCATTGGCGGTTTTGATTTTCTTCTGGGCGGGGGCATGGGTGATCATGCCAATCACACCGGACGCCTTATTGATAAGACCAATCCAGTTAAAATCAAAATTACCCACTTCCGTCCCCAGTGTGACGCTGTAAGCCACGGCGTTCTCACTGGCCAGTCCGGTTTTGTTGACCGCCTGACGGTGAACAATTTGATTTGTCGCAGGCAATTTCTCATCACGACTAATGGCTTGAGTCGGATCTAATCCCGGCAGATACGCGAAAACAAATTCATCCAGTACCACAGGCTTGACTGCGGTCACTTGTTGCGCTTTCCATTTTTCAAAGTCTGTCGTTATCACTGAAGACATACTATTTCCTTATAATGATGCACCGTAGGTGACGTTCGGTGCAGTACTTTCCTTGAGGGTGGCACTGTCACAGACGGCAACGCCTGCGATATGCCCCACTTTTAATAATAATGGTTGGGTCGGAATGGCAGCGGCATACGTGCAATAGTCTGCGTCTATACTACCCACCCGCATCAATAACTGATTTTTCGCGATCACTTCAAAACGGTAACGGCGACAGGTACGCCCATACTGGCGGATAATATTCATCAACAAATCAGGATTGGCCGCTATCTGGCTATCACTGAGGCGTAGAATAATTACATCCCAGTCTATCTCCGGCTGGCGCTCCAGTAATTCCACATAACCCACGCCCAGACGTTCAAAGATGGCAATAAAGCCTGCGATGCTGCCTGCATCTTTCGCGTTGATAAAGGCGTACTTCACCCGCTTGCGAAACAGGGGCAGCGGCTCGCCGTTAAAGCGCTGGATATCGCGCTGATAGGCCAGCACCGATAACAGCGATTCGGTACAAGTTTCGGCATCCAGTTGGGCCAGCGGCCATATCAGCCAGCCGTAAACCTGTGACCAGAATTCCCGTGCTGCATTGAGCAGTTTGGCGGGTTCGCCCTTATCCATCCATGAGGGCAGGGCCAGCCGCTTAAGATGTTCCTTAAACTCAGACATTCTTCACCTCCACTGAGAGCGTTTTCAGCCTCGGTACACTCAGTTCACTGAGAATGTCACCCAATGAAAAAGTCAGTGATACAATCTCGCTGAATTCACGGTGGATTTCGCGCCCTAAGCTGGAAAAAGAAAAACGCGAGTAGGGCCATGTTTTCTTCACCTGATAGTCGGTATTTTCCCGAAAGGCGCAGCGGATAAGGTTTCCAACATCGGTTTTCAATGTCGCTATCTGCTCCTGACTGTAGTTCGCCAGATTTTCCACAAACAGCGTGACCGACAAATTATGATGCGTTTCCGGCATCGGCAGGCACTGCATATCATCGCCGTGCCCGTGGTGGCCCTGATTGGTGATGTAATCGTTCACCGCCTCAATAAAGGGCTGGCTGATGACGCCCGAATCCAGCAACAGATAGGCATTGGCGGTGCCTGCCCCACGGGGCGCATCATGCAGGAAGAAAATCCGGTCAATGCTTAAACCTGCAACAGTGGCAATCATGCCCCGGTAAACCGCATCCGTATGATAGTGACCGACGAGGTTATACTGGTTGCGGCAACGGTCACGTAAATCATCGTCGGATTCCGCATCCGCGCCGGGGATTAACAGCCAGCCCTCTTCATTCTGTACCCGCGCAATACCGGACACTGCCACGGGCAGAAGTCGAAAGTAGCCGGGGGCAAGGTTAAATGCGCCGCCTGTGGCTTCTGCCCTCACAGGCAATAAGGCACTGCTGACGCCTTCGGCAATCGCCACGCTTTCCGTGGTGCTGACCCGGTAAATTTCACCGTTAATGCGCTCGGTCTGGATCACCGTTCCGGCAGGCACGGTCACGGCAGAGGCTCCCGCCGTCTTATAGAAACGGATCACCCCCTGTGCGGCAGAGGCGGGTTTACGTTTCAGGTTAACGCCCCAGGCGAACATATCCAGCCATGTACCCGATGCGGTCGCTAGGTACATATTTTTCAGCGTGACGTTGATTAATGCCTCTTTCAACCACAACACCGGACGCGTCACAATGGTGTTAATCAACCGCCAAAAGGGAGACATCCGCGAGGTGTTGGTTATAAGTCCTGACTCATCCACAGCTTTGGCAAAAGCGGCGCTGATTTCGGTTTCCATAGTCGGCATCCCGCTGTCACGCAACACTTTTTCGTAATCAATCGTCGGTTTAGTTTCCATTACCTACGCTCACGTTAATACGACCAAAATCGTAGGTTTCAGCCGTGATCCATAATTTAGTCCGCGATTCTTCATTGATGCTGACCGTCCCTGGAATAATCCGCTCATCATTTTCAACCAATATCACTATCTGGGTATGAATATCAGCCCGTAATGTCGGACTGCGTTCGGCAATTAAATTCGTTGCCAATCCACTTTCAATAATTGCGTGAACACAATCTTGTCCAATAGAGATACGGTTATTACAGAAAAGTGGTTCATTCCCTGAATTGAGCGTGAAGTCACGCTCACTAATTAATAAATCAATATATTTAGGCTCATCCATAAGCCACGTGCTCCCATTCCGTTAATTGATCCGGCGTTATGCCATTGGAAATATTCAGCGTTACGCTTTCAATACGTCGGCTATTATCATTAATGGTCTGTGAATTACCGGCGACCTCGTTAATCAAACCATTTTTATTAATGCCCAGTTTATTTCCACCCGTTAATATTCCCGAGTTTTCTTGCGGTTTTATTGCTTGTACAGGCTGGAGCATAGCTTGGGGCTGCCCCTGCAAAACACTATTAGGTTGTGCTATTAATTTGTGGGTATTTTCCCCCATGCCCATATTAGGGATCGTTGTTTTTTCCATTGGCTCAGCAACCATTTCTCCAATGATTTTGGCGCCAATAGATCCCATTTCTAATCCCGGAATGAAACTTAATAGATCGCCAATACCGGAGAACATGTCCGCTAGTGAAAAATTGCTGAACGCGTTACATAGTTTTTCCCACCCCTGCCCAATTAATTCCCATGCAGCCATAAACAAACGCGCCAATACCCCAACAAACTGAATAACTAAATTTATTGGCAGCATGATTAAACCAATAGCCCCTGCTACTATCTGGCCAAAGGCACGCCCTGCCTCAGTGGCTCCTTGTAATTCTTCATTGGTATATTGTATTGGCGCCAATAAATTGGCAATCCAGCCAAATAGATCTTTGACACCATTCCAAACAAAAGCAATTGCCCCACCAATCGCACTAAATAAAGATGAAATGGGTGTAAGTGAACCACTGGCCTCACTAAAGCCCTGAATAAAACCTTTAATAAATGCCTTGATAGGTTGCCAGAATTTAATAACAGCAATCACCAATCCAGCGATAACCGCAATAAGCAATAATATCGGCCAGCTCATAAAGCTGAATGAAATACCTGCCAAAATTGCTGCCGTACGAATAACCAGCAATGTACCGCGTAATATCCTCAGCACAACATTAAATGCAATGATAGCCGCCCTATACAACCATATTGCTGCTGTTCCCAATTTCATGATCAAGGTAAAACCTATCCAAATCCCCCTCAGTGCAATCAGGATAAATTTGGATATTCCCATCACAATATTGGCCACTGCTCCCGCGACAGCAAAGTTCATAATCGCAAGCGTGATATAGCCAATCCAGCGTGCGATATTGGGAAACAGTTTCATCCAGCGCACCAATATTTGGCTGGTATCGGCGAGCCAGGTGACCAAAGGTTTGATAACCGGCAGCAATGTTGAACCCACCAGAATATGAAGGTTCTGCCAAATGGCCTGTAATCGTTCCCACGGATCTGCCATTTGTGCAGCCATTTCACGGGTACGCTCCATTCCATCATTCGCACCCAGCGCCGTAATATTCTTGCTCAACGAATCAACATTGCTGAAGAGCGCCTTAACCACCACAGCAGAATCACCAAATGCAGCTTCGATCTCCGCTTGCGCCTTAAGGTTACCTTCAATGCTCTTGCCATATTTGGCCTGTAATTTTTCCAGCATTTCCGGCATGGAAAGCATTTGACCTGATGCATTAACGAAACTCAATCCCAAACTTTTCGCACCATTAGTCGCAACCGATAAGAAGCGTTCATAAGCACGGCCGGAATCCGTTCCCAATGAATTCTGCAATTCCCCCAATACTGCCAGTTGTTCATCGATCCCTACACCGAAGTTCGTTCCTGCCTTGCGGGAATTTTCCAACAGTTGCGTAATTTCCGGTATACTGGTGCCGAAAGTTTGCGCCATAAAAACGGCCTTCCCTGATAGCTCCTCAGCAAACTGGATATTTCCTACAGCCTCAGCATGATCGGAAAACAGATCAAACATTGTCCCCATATAGCCAGCCACATCCGCCGCACTGGCTTTCAGAGCTACAGCGGTCGTGTTGGCAATCTTGGTCATCTGAGGTAATTCTGTTTTCTCCAGTCCCTGTACTGCTTTGTTAATTTCCACCGCTGATTGCACAAACTCGATGGCTGATTTGCCATATTGTGAGCTAAAGGTCACTGAGTCTTTGGCAATTTTTGCCATGACTCCACTATCAATTCCCTGTAATGAGGCTGATTTCAGTGCTTCATCCATTTGAATCGCTGGCTCAAGGAAGCCATGAGTTGACCAGAACGAATCAGCTATTGTTTGCCCACCCGCTGAAATGTTGCCAAATGCCTTTTTTGATTGTTCAGCAAGATCAACAAGTTCTGTTTTTACACTGGTAATAGGTCGTGTAATTTCACTGATTAGTTTGTGTATAAAACTTGGATGACTCATGACTCACCTTTGAATGCCAGTGCAATTCCATTTGCAGTTGCAATGCGTGTATATTCCCAATATCGATTATCCAACCAAATTGCACGGGCTAAATTTTCCGTTTCATCATTTTCATTTGGTAAATAATGACGACGCAAAGTTAAGGCCTGTTCAAATAAACTATTATCAATAGCCTTAACCCGTGCATTTAGTTTTTTATTTCAATTTCCAGTTTTGGTGCATATTCAGAGTTAATTTTCTCAACTAATTGCATTGCTGCACCCGGAATCTGCAATAATTCATCAAGAGCAGATTTAGATGCTGGTTGAACGATACGACGTAAATAAGTCACAATTGGCACAATTTTATTATCCATTGTCATATCGTTAATCATATTATTATAAGCAACAATATTCGGTTCGAATTTAATTTCATTGCCAGAGACAATTAAACTAACAATTTTATTTTCTTTGCTCATGATTTAATTCCTTTATTTCATTTAATCCATTTATTAGATTGTCTTAGATTATTTTATATTGTCTTAGATTATATTGTTTTAGATAAACATCATCCCTGATGTCATAAGTCGCCCCAGTGCATGTATATAATAATATTCATGCAACTAATGACTTCTTATATTCTTCCGTGCCCACAATATTTATATAATCAATTTAGCCAATCAGATTGCGGGTTAACTCTGCTTCCAAATATGGAATACCATTGATGCGTACAAAATCTGGGGAAGTAACCACAAATTTAACCTTGTGTGTCATTACACTTCCACCTTTCGGATCAACATCCAGAATATCGCTGAGGATCAGTTTGCAGCCATAAGCCTCGACTTTCATTTCTTCATTGCCTGCTTTGGCATACCACATCAAATCAACAGGCTGAATACCGCGCCATGAACCTGCGGAACGCGCCTTGGCAGTCACGATATCCAGATACTTGGTGCTAAGTTCAATTTCCCCTTCTGCCGCAACATCACCGGAAATATAACCATCCGGTACGCCCTGTGTCTGAGCCGCAGCAGTATTGTCAGTAATGGATAGATTCACTTTTTCAGCATGAACCAGATCTCCATCCATATTAAAATCGACCGATTGGCCGGAAATACGCTGGCTCATTTAGTTCCCTCCCAAATCCAGCAGCAAACTCGCCGTGATCCCTTTCGGGCATTCATAAGTGCGAATGGTGATATAAATTTCTACCGTGTTTTTATTGCGCCATGTAATAGCAATGTCACCATCTTCAGGCGATTTCACTTCACCGGGGAATGTCACACCGTTAATTTCGGTACTGCGGGACATTTCACGCAATGTACGAGCAAAGTAAGCCTGATGCGTTGCAATGCTGCCCGGCGTACTGTTCAGACTGCGATTGGCAATTTTAGCAATAGCCTGCAAGCGTACACGGCGCGCAACTTTATCCACAACACGCAAATTTTCGATACTCTGGTAATCCCCGCCTTCCACATCCAATGTGCGACCATCTGACCAATACATGCCATCATAATCGGGATACCACATAGGAACACTGAAACGCAGTTTTTCCAACGCCTGTAGTGTTGCCAAATCAATTGGTTTTCCTTCACCATCAAGCGGAAAGTCCGTCGAACCCATGTCCATTAATGGCCCTGTCTGGACTCGTGCCGGGCTGTCTGCCACGGTTACGGCACGGTTGCACAGACGACCAGCCAAAACTCCCGCTTCATTGCCCCACAAAGACGGCACGAGTTGCACCGAAGTAACTGCTTCGCCTTTTTGCAGTTCAGCCAGACGGGAAACATAATCCGCCCAGATTTCTTTCGGCTGTGCTCCATCAACAGCCAGAATAGCCCACTGCCAACGACCAAATTTGGCAATAATATTTGCCCGCAAGGTTTGCGCGGCCTTGATAGTGGATTTCGTTGCACCATTCGTCAGCACATAACCTTCAACACTGGCAATATGCTGTGCTGCTGTCACCGCCTCGACAAAGGCCAGTTCATCTGCCGATTCTGGCAAGACGTGGATATAACCAGACCAGTTTTGCCCTGCGTTTGCCATCGCCGCCAGTACGCTGCGCTTCAGAGCAGTATCCGCTGTTCCCAATACGGAATCAAAATCCGTCTGGGTATTCACGGAGAGAGTTTTGCCTACGTTGGTTTTTCCCGTACCAACAAAGAGCAATACCCGCTCAATTTCCTTTGTTTCGCCCTGTAATTGGTTAACTTGATTAACCTGAACATGTGGCCACATAATTTATTCCTTTATTTATGTTTTCAGTCGCTCAAGGTTGCAATGTGCGTTTTGCTATTCCTTAAACCGTTCTGCTTTGACTGCCCATTGACCATTATTGGATCTGCTCAACGGCTGTGCCTGATTCATCCATGTAATGCACGATACTATTTTCAGCAAACCAGATTTCAGGAGGAGCCAGCAGCCAGCGTTTACCATCAAAGGGGACGATACCGTTTTTATCCTCACGCATAATCACAGGCTCTGACAGTGACAACGACACCACAACGACGGCGGTTTCTTCATTCGCTTTGACCGTCATGGTTGGACGTTCCTGTCCCTGATTGGCACTCCCTAATTCATCGTTTTGCTCTGTCAGCCACGTATCTATTAACAGCGGGATATATCGGGGATCTTGCTCCCTGTAAGGAAAATTCTCCCACTTAATCACCGCGTCATACTTTTGGATAAACATCTGGTATTGCCCCAGCCCTAAGTCCCGTTGAGCCTGAATAAAGTGGATTTCCCCCATGTCACTGGTAAATTCCGTTTTACCAATAGACTCTGGCAAATTTTCCCGTAAAAATGTCGTTAATTGCTGTAATTTGCTCATATCATGCATACCGCTGTCAGTTTCAATCCTTTCATTAATTACGGGTAAAAATCCGCTTTAACTCATAACGGGTAGCAATCCCTTGCCGAAGCGTTTTCACGCCTAATCGTGGATTAGATTGGGATACTTAATCCCTTCCGTTCGAATCAAGTGCATTATTGCGGATCTAATAAAACTCTGCGAATGGTTTAATTCTGATGAATTCGGTTATCGAACAATATCCGAATTCATCAGAATTAAAATATTTCGCCACGCCCTATTTTGTTCAAATAGAAACAAAAACCACCTCTCGAAGAGGTGGTTTAAGGATGGTAATAAAATATATTTGATAACCCAATCAGAGAAATAAAACGAGATTTTTTCATTGCAAGACTATTTTCATCTCCAATAACCAGAACCACCATTTGTGCCAAGTGTCGTTCCTACTCCTCCTCCTTCAAAATGCCCCAACAATTTTCTATCTTTTATACTCCAAAATTGTATAGTTGCAAAAACAGCAGTGGTAATCGTAGTAAACTCAAGCCCCTCCGCATACAATTTATCAATATCATCTGTATGCAAATAACCGGAATACACTCCAACGCCTAGTGATGTCACTCCACCAGATGTCCCGTAAAATTCCTTATGATTTTCAATTTCTAAAAACTCCTTATGGTAAAAGATAAAACTGGTTATAGTTAATTTAGCTTTAAGGCTTACTGATCTTTTTTCCAATATTTTTTTTCGTGCATCATCAATGATCTCTTGATCTAATTTTCCTGTTAATAATTCAGATAAAGACTCTACAACTTCTAATCTTTGTTCATTAGATAAAGAACGTTTTGATTCATCATTTGAGATATTACTCATAATACCCTCCTGATATAAATCCTATAACTATATAATATATATTTAATACTTAAGTATTATTTCCGATTATCTTATTTACCAGAGAATAATTATGTATCTTTATTCCAGATAGTAATAAATAGTTTTAATTTCCATTGCATTATTTTATTAACAAAGGAACTTTTCTCATTATAAGTTTGATGTTATTTATCAGTTTTTTTATCATTATGGTTTGTTCTAAATAAACTACCGAAAGCGACAGCTTATATCCAATGAACCCCAAGCTGAAGGATATAAACCTATTTCATTTTAAAAGTATAATACTAATCTTGATTTTTTCAACAAAAAATAAACATTAATTTTACAAATGAATTCTATGAATGATGAAAAGTTCGAGAGTAACTTCAACATTAAACAACTAAATCAGCTTGCAATAAAGCCAATGCCTCCTGACGTTGTTGCGGATTGAGGTTATTCACCATGGTCCGCAGCAATTTGTCGCCAGTTTTGGCACTGGGGCTTAATGTATGCGAAAAAGTCAAATTCATGACAAATCGGTAACCACATTCAATATCAGAACACGCACAGTAAAGATCAGCAATTTCATGGTGCTTCCGATTGGTTTTACTAATGACAGCTTTAGCACCACATTCAGGACAAAAAATTTTTAATACACGCATTCGACTCGTTTCCCAATAGATTTATATTTTGGAGATTTTGACTTTTTGCGTATTTTACCTCTGAATTCACGTAACCTTTCTTAATATGGAATGTAATGTCACTGATACATCAGTCTTCTTTCTACTCCAACCACAAACAAATCCTAATGAGAATCGTTTCGTTATATGCCTTTTTTCCATAAATCTTTTCATTCATGAGTATCAGTTTTTCTCGTTGTATCTCTTTGTGAGAAAGGGCTATAGTCCGCACCACTCAAGGCTATTGAGTAAATTACCTACTGCTTAAATCACCAAGATATATTCCAGTCATTGGCATATATCGTGGTCGCCGTTCGGCAAAATCTTGATGAGAAGCAGCGCATTTCTAGCTGATTTTTTTATGTGGAGACGACAGTAGTGAAACTGCTGCGCAAGAATGACAGTGCATTTGTACCTGTCGCCGGCTTGACTGTTTTTGCAATTGCTTCAGGTTACCTAATGAGCTTAATTCCTCTGTCAATGGCAAATTTCAGCATTGATACGGTTTATGCCAGTTGGTTAGCCAGTGCTTATTACATCGGTCTATTAATAGGTTCAATGATGATTGAGCCTATTATTGCCAAGATAGGTCATCGTCTTTCATTTATTGTTTTTTTGTTGCTTTTATCAGCGACAGTAATTGTATTGCCTTTTTTTCCAAATAAAGAAATCTGGTTATTTGTTAGATGCATTGCCGGTGTGGCCGTTGCCGGTATTTTTGTCGTGGTCGAATCCTGGCTGCTGATTGGCGATAATCCCAAAGAACGGGCCAAGCGCCTGGGCTTTTATATGACTTCTCTTTATGGTGGGACAACTTTAGGCCAGTTATTGATTGGATCTATCGGTACTCAGGGGATGATCCCCTTTATGGTGATTTCGGCGCTGCTGCTTGTCGCTATTTTGCCCCCATTACTCGTACGTCACGGGCAACCTCCCGCGCTCCATCACCAGAGCATATCGCTGAGAAAAATCACCGAATTCAGTAAACCAGCGATCGTTGGCTGTATAACATCTGGCATTGTTATGGGTTCTATCTATGGATTAATGCCTTTATCGCTAAGCCAAAGCCATTTCAATGCCGAGCAAGTCGGTGTATTGATGGCATCCGTTATTCTGGGTGGAATGGTCATACAGCCTATTATCAGCAAGCTGTCCATTATCATGAGCAAAACTTTTCTATTGGCAATGGTGTCATTGTTGGGTGTATTCGCCGTAGGAATAATGTATCTATTTGAACATTACATTGTAATGATAGTGGCTCTGGCACTTTTGGGAATGTCATCTTTTGCACTGTATCCCATTGCGATTACTCTCGCTTGTGACAAGCTGGATGCGTCCTATATTGTAGCGGCAAGTCAGGTCATGTTGTTAAGTTATAGTATTGGTTCTGCTGTTGGTCCACTGGGAGCGGGGCATTTTATGTTACAGCACTACTTTCAAGTCCAGCATAACGGGCTGATGAGTTTCTTTTTCATTGTCTTATTGGTTACCGCAATTTATATGCTGCTGGCAAGCTTGGGCCGCAAAGAGCGTGTATTGGTAAGCTAATTGCGAAATAATATTAATTCGCATGAAAGCACCACAATCTGTGGTGCTTTTTGCTTTTACTCCACTAACCCACATTATAGATATTTCCATATCAATTCTGGTTTGTTCTGGGCGGGATCTTTCTCCCTAAAAACCACATAATGCAGCCATACCAATATCATTGACAATATTGAACATATGCTCGTCAAGAAACAGAAGCAATAGATTATGTTATCCCAATTGCATTGCATCATTTTCACTTTAAGATAGCCGCAAAAACACTCAATCTGAAATCGTAACTGATAGAAAAATAGGAAGGTATTAAATGCAGATACAACAAGCCACCAAAACTGATTTTTCAACACTGATTCAGATTTGGGAAGCCTCGGTACTTGCAACTCATGATTTCTTGCCCAAAGCCATGATTGAAGTTTTACGCCCGCAAATCCTTAACGATTACCTGCCTAATCTCACTGTTTATAAGGCTGTAGAGGGGCAAGACAATATCGTGGGATTTATCAGTACCGATCAATATCGAGTAGAAATGTTGTTTATTGCACCGCAAGCGCGGGGAACAGGGATCGGCAAGATGTTACTGGAATTTGCTATTCACGAATTACAGATCAACGAATTAGATGTAAACGAGCAAAATACACAAGGTGTTGGCTTCTACCAACATATGGGATTTCAGGTTTTTTCCCGTTCAGAAATTGATGGGCAAGGGAATCCGTTTCCTCTATTGCATATGAAACTGGTTTGAAATCCAGTCGCCAATATATCCTATTCCAGTAATACCTCAATCACACTGGAAGCCTCAGAATGTTAAAAATCGTTTTGTGGTTTTCCAGAAAATGCATAATAAAGCTATTTTATAAAGAACTTCTACAAATAACTTCCACAAAAATGACAACCTCTCCCTTTCATCTTTCAAGTTAATTTTTTGTTAACTATATTTTCTCTCTCCGTTATATAGAACCTTATCGAGTACCCCATCTCATTTAGTTTACAAAAAGAACAATCCATAAATTTAAAAAACAATTAAACCAATGTATTATTCACGAATCGAATTAAAAATAGGCATTATTCCAATAATATTGGAATGGAAAAAAAATAATATTTTCTAATATGAAAAATAAATAAATTTAAAGTAATGGAATATTTTGTAAACGTCTGAGTAGAACTTGATAAAGAAATGATATAATAACGCCTTTGTAAGTATTTTTATTTATTTGTGAGTTTAAGCATTAATGAATTATCTACAACAACCTGCATCTTCAGGGATGAAGCTGTTCGCTGATCTTATTGGGAAACGTGTTACTCCGGGGGAGCACTGGTATTCTTCCAGCAACCGCACCAAATTTGCACTGCGCAGTATCCTGACACCTGTTTCTACATTAAAACTGTTGAATGGCCTTGCCAGTACACCTCGTTATTTGGAAATTTTGCAAAAACAGCCCAGTTTGCCTTGCAAATTACATCGCCCATACTTAAGCATTAATTTTAAGCGTAAACAAATTGTAAATGCTCTTAATGAACACTATCAGCTATTATTCAAGCAATTAGAACCTGCCATCATTAGCAGAATTTTTGATATTCATGCTTATTTATTAGCAACTATTCAAGGAAAAAATGAAACATTTCTGATATATATTGATTCATTGGACAATCTGAATAAAGAAGGTGAACTCTCTTTATATATTACTACTGCGGATAATGTCATTCTGGCTAAGTGCGCGTTTACTTTATTAACAATAGATGGCAAACAAACACTATTTATTGGTGTATTACAAGGCCCGGCTAAAGGAGATAATTCTCTGGATATTATCCGCCACGCCACTAAAGAGTGTTATGGATTATTTCCCAAGCGCCTGCTGATTGAGGCTATTTGTCGTTTTGCCGAACATGTGAATTGTGAGCAGATCTTGGCAGTCAGTAATGAGACTCATATCTACCGTAGTATCCGTTATTGGCATAAAAAGAAGAAGCAAATGGTGGCGGATTATAATTCCTTCTGGGAGTCCTTAAGTGGTATCAGAAAAGAAAATAATGACTTCCATTTACCATCATTCATAGAAAGAAAATCTTTGGATGATATCCCCAGTAAAAAACGCGCTGAATATCGCCGTCGCTATCAATTACTGGATGATCTGGAAAACAATATCAAGGCATCCCTTAAAACAGCCTGATTTCCTGTCAGAAAGGAATACCAATTGGGAACTCAACGTGGCTTCGTCATTAACCATGTAAGATGGGCTTTAATGGCGGGCCATTCATTGAGAAGAATGCTATAAACGCAACTGTCTCTTAACGAACCATCTTTGGCCCGTAAATGATGACGCAAAATACCATCCAGTTTTGCCCCCAACCGTTCGATCGCCTTACGACTCTGGTGATTTAAAAAATGGGTACGCAATTCCACCGCAACACACTCCAGTTCCTCAAATGCATACTGCAACAATAAAAATTTTGCTTCCGTATTGATAGCAGTACGTTGGACAGAATGCGCATACCATGTAGAACCTATTTCCAATCTGGGAATACTCTCAACAATATTCATGTATGTTGTCATACCCACTGCCATTCCTGTTGCATTATCAATAACAATCAAAGGCAACATGCTGCCATCAGCATGTAGGGCTAAACGGCGTTCAATCTCAGCATGGACATTTAAGGGATCGGGCACATTGGTATACCACAGTTTATGCAACTGCCCATCCTTAATGGCGCGAACAAATTCATCATGTCTATCATGCGATAAAGGGACTAAAGTTACGCTTTTTCCTACCAACGTAACCCAATCTGTTATTTTTTTCATACTTATTTACTCCATATTTATTTCCATTATATTTCATAATTACAGCACTTAATTCCAAAATATTTACTTAAATCATCATAAAACAGAGAATTCTCAGAACTTACAGCTAGAAAACACAATAATCATAAATGAGATACATTTCTATCCTCAACAAATTTTCATTAAGGTGCCATTGATGCTCTATTTCATGATATTTGTCACAATCAATTAACAAAGTGATACCAATAATGCCGGAACTGTCTAAATTTGAATATCATCTCATCCGACCACTTAGCTATATAGCTCCATACAGAAAAAATAATATTTCTTGAGCTACTAAATATTTGATGGAGAATGCAATGAGCAATTACCCCCACCTGCTTGCACCGCTGGATTTGGGCTTTACCACATTAAAAAACCGTGTATTGATGGGTTCAATGCATACGGGTCTTGAAGAACATCCCGATGGTGCTCCACGTTTAGCCCAATTTTATGCAGAACGAGCGGCGGGAGGCGTCGCATTAATTGTGACTGGCGGCATTGCACCAAATCAACAGGGTGCTGCCGCAGCAGGAGCAAGCGTTCTGGATAGTGAAAACGCCTTACCTCATCACAAGCTCGTTACAGATGCTGTACATCAGGCAGGGGGAAAAATTGCGTTGCAAATCCTGCATACCGGACGTTACAGCTATCATCAAAACTCTGTCGCGCCCTCAGCCATTCAAGCTCCGATCAACCCCTTTATACCTCAAGAAATGTCTGAGGAAGTCATCCAGCAGACAATCAAGGACTTTGCCCGTTGCGCCCAACTTGCACAACAAGCAGGTTATGATGGGGTGGAAATCATGGGATCAGAAGGTTATCTGATCAACCAGTTTTTGGTCACACGCACGAATCATCGTCAGGATAAGTGGGGTGGAACCTTCGAAAACCGTATGCGCTTTGCTGTCGAAATTGTCAAAGCTGTCCGCGCCATCACGGGAGAACACTTTATTATCATCTATCGTCTTTCCATGCTGGATTTGGTAGAAGATGGCTCTAATTGGCAAGAGATCGAACAACTGGCGCTGGAGATTGAAAAAGCAGGCGCATCCATCATCAATACTGGCATCGGCTGGCATGAAGCCCGCATCCCAACGATTGCAACTATGGTGCCCAGAGCCGGGTTCAGCTGGGTCACTCAAAAATTGATGGGGAAAGTCAGCATCCCTTTAATTACAACCAACCGCATCAATGATCCCAAAGTTGCCGAACAAATTCTCAGTGAAGGCTGTGCCGATATGGTTTCTATGGCGCGTCCTTTCCTTGCTGATGCCGAATTTATGTTGAAAGCCGAGCAAAACCGCGCTGATGAAATCAATACCTGCATAGGCTGCAACCAAGCCTGTCTGGACAGAGTTTTTGTCGGCAAGTTGACGTCTTGTCTGGTCAACCCACGCGCCTGCCACGAAACCGAATTCATTACGGCCCCAGCTAAAGCCCCCAAAACTATTGCTGTCGTCGGCGCAGGGCCAGCGGGGTTATCCTTTGCTGTCACAGCCGCCAGCCGAGGACATCATGTCACGCTGTTTGAACGGGAAAATCAAATTGGCGGGCAATTTAATATCGCTAAACAAATTCCCGGCAAAGAAGAATTCCATGAAACCTTACGCTATTTTGAACGCCAATTAGCATTGAATGGTGTTGAATTGCGCCTCAACCATACGGCCACTGCCGACCAGCTTTCATCGTTTGACGAAGTTGTCATCGCTACAGGGATTACACCACGTACCCTCAATATCGACGGCATTGATCATGAAAAAGTACTGACTTACCTTGATGTATTGAAACACAAGCGACAAGTCGGAAAACGCGTCGCCATTATCGGTGCCGGAGGTATTGGCTTTGATACCGCTGAGTATCTGAGTCAAAGCGGGCAAAGCACCAGCCTGAGCAGTCATGCGTTTAGCCATGAGTGGGGAATTGACCAGACGATTACATATCGGGGCGGGTTGCGGCCAGATGGGGTACAAGTAGAGCCTTCTCCACGCAGAATTTATCTGCTGCAACGCAAGGACTCCAAAGTCGGTGATGGTTTGGGGAAAACCACTGGCTGGATACATAAAGCCAGTCTGTCCATGCGGGGCGTAACAATGCTCAACAGCGTTCAATATCTGAAAATTGATGATCAAGGGCTACATATCCGTCGCCATGATGAGCAACAATGTCTTGAAGTCGATAACGTAATTATCTGTGCTGGGCAGGAGCCGATGAAAGAACTCTACCAGCCGTTGCAAACAATGGGAAAAACCGTGCATGTGATTGGGGGTGCAGATGTCGCAGCCGAATTAGATGCCCGCAGGGCTATCGATCAGGGGGCCAGACTGGCTTTGAAAATGTAACAAGCTCGCTTCGGATAAAAATCCAAAGAAAAATGGTGATAATTCGTCAAGCAATTATCACCATTTTCATTACAGCAAATAATTAGCGCTGAGCCAATTGGTCAGTCGCCATGCGGGCATCTTCTGCCTGACAAGCCGCAGCGGTAAACAGCACATCAGTAGAAGAATTCAGACCTGTTTCAGCAGAGTCCTGCAATACGCCGATGATGAACCCTACAGCAATAACCTGCATAGCGATTTCATTGGAAATACCAAACATGCTACATGCCAGTGGGATCAACAATAATGAACCTCCCGCGACTCCTGACGCTCCACACGCAGCGATGGCAGAAACCACGCTCAGCAATATCGCTGTAGGAATATCCACAACTATGCCCAGAGTATTCACTGCCGCCAGTGTCAACACGGTAATGGTTACTGCTGCACCAGCCATATTGATAGTTGCGCCCAGCGGAATGGAAACGGAATAGGTATCCTCATTCAGATTCATACGGCGACACATTGACATATTCACGGGAATATTGGCGGCAGAGCTGCGGGTAAAGAACGCCGTTACGCCACTTTCGCGCAAGCATTCAAAAACCAACGGATATGGATTACGACGGATTTTCCAGAAAACAATCAGTGGATTGACGATCAGAGCAACGATAATCATACAGCCAATCAGGACAGTTAACAGGTGAACATAGTCTAGCAAAGCTATAAAACCAGTTGTCGCAATTGTTGAAGAAACCAATCCGAAAATGCCAATAGGGGCCAGACGGATAACGACACGTACAATCTGTGTCACTGATTCTGATAAATCCTGAAGTACTGTCTTTGTTGATTCTTTAGCATGACGCAGGGCAATACCCAAGCCAATTGCCCACGCCAAAATTCCAATGTAATTCCCTTTCAATATCGCATCGATCGGATTGGCGACAATATTGATCAATACCCCTTTCAGTACCTCCATAATATTTTCCGGTGGTGATACTTGAGCATCATTCGTCACCAACGTCAACGTTGATGGGAACAACATACTGCCAATTACGGCCACTACTGCCGCAAGGAATGTACCTAGAATGTACAGGAATATGATCGGGCGAATATTGCTTTTCTGGCCTATCTTGTGGTTTGCAATCGAAGACATGACCAATATCCACACCAAAACAGGAGCCACCGCTTTCAATGCACCGACAAAGAGTGCTCCAAGCAGTTCAACCGATTCAGCCGCGGAAGGCGCTAACCATGCCAGTAATATTCCCAGTATTAATCCGATCAGAATTTGTTTTACTAGGCTTCCTTGTGTAATGTACCGCACAAAGCCTTTTTGTTGTTTTTCCATAGTCTATCCATTTGATATTTTTAGCTCACTGAGCCTGATGTTTTTGTGTTTGCTTTCCCAGTACAGGGAAATTAAAAGAACGACAATGCATAATTCATTGCAATATACAGATAACACAACAATTGATAACAATTCATTTACATTACTGTGATCGAAACTGCAATTTTCTCATCGCAATACATTCATGATGTAATAAACATGGCAATAAAAAACAACAAATTAACCCGTTAATTCAAATAATTACCAAATCCATATTTTAAGCAATAAATACAGATTATTTATTTAATACGGGCATCATAGCAGGATTACTTTTCGTCAAATCAGTCAATAAGCAGGTGTGGATTTAACTGACAAAATATATAAATTTAATCCATCCGCATGTTAAATCACCCATTAATGCTATTTTTGGGAAATTCATCAAATGATTAATTAATTGATATCCGAACAAACTAATTTTTACATTGAGGTAATGTTCAATTGCTCAACAAAATTTTCTGTCTCGCTACTGCTGATTTTGTTAAAGTGTCCCTGTCAATTTTTATGCCATCTTGAAAGGATTTCGAGAGCACTTTATGGCACCGGAATTTAATGCTTTGTATTCCAGAGCGCCCAATAGAAATTCACCATAAATGCACCATAAAAGTAAGATGCAATCCTTAACCCGCGTTTTAGGAACATTTGATGGAAATTGTAACAGACCTTATTTATGCACTTTGGCACCAAGATTACGAAACACTGGCTAATCCATCGTTAGTATGGGCGATCTATATCCTGCTATTTATTGTTCTATTTCTGGAAAATGGAATACTGCCTGCCGCATTTTTACCCGGCGATAGTCTATTGATATTAGTTGGCGTCTTGATCGCAAAAGAAGCTATGAGTTTCCCTGAAACCTTAGTCATTCTCACCGCTGGGGCAGGCCTTGGTTGCTGGGTTGGATATCTTCAGGGAAAATGGCTTGGCAATACGAAACTAGTTCAGGGCTGGCTGTCACACCTTCCCGCACATTACCACCAACGTGCACATAACCTATTCCATCGTCATGGCCTATCTGCCTTGCTGATAGGCCGTTTCATTGCTTTTGTCAGAACATTGCTACCAACACTGGCAGGCCTTGCCGGGCTAAAAAATGGACGTTTCCAAATCTTCAATTGGCTGAGCGGATTCCTGTGGGTAATTATTCTAACAACACTGGGTTATGCTCTTGGTAAAAGTCCTCTGTTCCGCCAGTATGAAGAATATCTGATGAATTTTTTGGTTCTGTTACCATTGGGCTTGCTGCTCATCGGCTTAATTGGCAGTCTGGTTGTCGTTTGTCGTAAAAAACGCGCCAATAATTCTTCCCTATAACAATCCACTTTTCCCTGTGGTGTCACTCAAAAATACCACAGGGCATTATTCTTCCGGCCAATTTCTCTTATCCATTACTCTTTCCTGTTCATCCACTTCAAACCATTTTTCAGATTAATTCGTAGCATATTAAGACAATTTTTCATCTATTCATGCTTTAAACTCCTCATAAAAGCGTCTATGGTAGAGATTCATCCACCGTATATTCAGGAGATAAGTAATGCCACAGAAAAAAAGCTCTGAGGATTTACGTGCTGAGTTACAATCCCTTGCGGATACTCTGGAAGAAGTCCTTAATGACTCTGGTGAGAAGTCAAAGGCTGAACTGGAAAAATTACGCAGTAAAGCAGAAAGAATGCTGAAAGATGCACGTACTGCCCTCAATGATGCCAACGATAAACTAGTCGATCAAACGAAAGAAATTGCCGGCCGGGCAGATAATTATGTCCGTGACAATCCGTGGACCGGTGTCGGTATCGGTGCCGCAGTCGGCGTTGTATTGGGCGTCCTGCTTTCAAGGCGCTGAAATGACTCAATCCTCCCACTCGAAAGGCCCTGGAAAAGGGCTATTTGATACTGTACGACGAGTAGCAGCAATTGTTGTTCACATGGTTGAAACCCGTATCCAGCTCATTGCTGTTGAGTTAGAAGAGGGAACAGCAACACTGATACAACTGCTGCTGCTGGTAGGATTTACCTTATTGTTCGCGGGCTTTGGCCTGATGTGCTTATTGGTGCTGATATTCTGGACCATTGATCCAGCCGACAGAATAACGGCGATGATTATCACTACAGTAACGCTACTGCTCCTTACCATATTCAGTGCAATATGGACGATAAAAAAAGCTCGGAAACTGACTTTTCTTAACGCTACCCGAGAGCAGTTGAATATTGACCGCAAAATGCTGGAGGATGACCATCGTGAATAAATCGGGGCATCATCGGAGAAAGTTGCGAAAACAGCAGCTCTTAAAAGAGATCCAGCAACAACGGCAACTACTCTCTGCCTATAGCCAGAACTGGCTTGAAACCACGCAATCTTATGATAAGGGCTGGCAAACCCTGCTTGCTTTCAAGCCTTATTTCGCTATTGGTTCTGGCATTGCCCTGCTTTATGGCCTACGCCATCCCAAGAAGTTTTATCGCTGGTCACATCGTATTATCCGTATCTTAGGGATCGTGAAGATCGTACGAAATACACTATAAGTAAAAAATAAGTTATAAGGCATTGTTCATGCCGTTTAGCTGCAATTCTGTTTCTTATTCAAATCCCTTTCTGTATTCCAGATAATTAATTCAAAAAAACTGCATGAAATTGTTAGTATTCCTTACTATCAACAAATAATACCTCTCTTTAGAATACCACCCATCAAACAGTGATTAACAAATCGTGCCATTTGGTTTATTTATTGCGCGAAAAATCAAAGCAGACAGCTTATTTATCGCTACCTGCGGTATTTTTGGAGACGTTCATGAAAAAATTTGAAGATAGTAGCCTATTGGTTGCCCGTATTTTAATATCCGTTCTTTTCATTATCGCAGGGTATGGGAAATTAGGTGAAGCCTACGCAGGAACGCAGGAATTTATGGAAGCCATGAAGGTGCCGGGAATTTTACTGCCACTGACCATCTTACTTGAACTTGGGGGCGGACTTGCTGTGATGTTCGGCCTGTTAACCCGTACCACGGCGGTGTTTACATTTATTTTCTGCATTCTGACGGCAGTTCTGTTCCACAATGATTTCTCAAATGACATGAACCTGACCATGTTCCTGAAAAACATCTCTATTAGCGCAGGCTATTTGCTGCTGGCTATGATGGGGCCGGGAAGATTCAGTATTGATCATGTATTAAAGAAAAACTGGTAAAAACAGAAACCCCTTACTGTTTATTCTCAGCAAGGGGCTTGCTCTATTGTGACTTTCTCTATTATTAATTTCTTTATTATTATACTAGCTCCACTATATTGGCTTTATGGGCTTAACCGCCAATACATTAACTGTTTTTTTATGCACGTTATCTCTTCGCAAACAGTTTGGGGATTTCACGTAAGCACCAAGCTTTCGCTTCTCCCATGCTATCGCGCCGCCATGCCATGATAATGTTGGTTTCATGGCTGTATTCCGAACCAACAACACGCAAGCGACCTTCGGCAATATCTCGTTCCACCATAGGATATGGCATAGTTGCCACACCCAATCCAGCCAAAAGCGCCCGACGTTTATCTTCCAGTGTACTCACCGTCAAACGCGGTTGTTTATCCAATAGTTGAACCGTCAATACAGGGCGCTCTCTTGCCGTATCAGCTACTGCTATTCCGCGATACTTTACGCGTGTAGTGTCAGACAGTGGTTCTGGTTCATGGTGGATAGGATGGTTCACACTGGCAACATAGACATTGTTAATAGAATAAAGTGCTCGTGAATTCACTTCCGCCGAAGCCCTAAAATGAAGGTCAGGTGCAATCACAATATCTGCATACCCGGTTTCCAAACGTTCCCAAGCGCCCGCCAGCACTTCCGTCATTAACGAAAATTGTGTATTTGATTTAGTTGCCAATTTATCCACGAGAGGAAAAAGCGATTTGATTGGGAACAGCGCTTCACACACAATAGTCAGATGTGTTTCCCAGCCACGGGCAAGTGCTTCGGCATCTGCTGTTAATTTCTCTGCCGCCTCAAGCAATAATCGTCCTCGTTCCAACAACATCCGGCCAACATTGGTAAATTTCGTGCGATGGCCAGAGCGATCAAACAGCACAACATCCAGCTCTTCTTCCAATTTCTGCATGGTATAACTCAATGCAGAAGGAACTCGGCCCAACTCATCCGCTGCTGCCGCGAAACTTCCCCGTCGGTCTATCGCATCCATTACCCGCAGGGATTCCAAGGTAAGCGCACGTTCTTTGCCCATATTTTTCTCAATCAGGAATTTTGAATATAGTCACCAGATTAACTGGCTAACATTTCAACGTCCAGATAATTAAGATCGAGGATCATAGATCTATTGGTTGAAGAGAAACAGTCATGATAATAATAAGAGCAGCAAATCAATGCGGAAAAGCCGACTATGGCTGGTTACAGGCTCGCTATACTTTTTCATTTGGTCACTATTTTGACCCAAAATTTTTGAACTACCGGGCGTTGCGGGTTCTTAATCAGGAAGTTTTGGCACCAAAAGCTGAATTCCAACCTAAATCCTACCCTCATGTTGATGTTTTGAATATCATCCTGCAAGGAGAAGTTCAATATCGAGACAGTGAGGGCAATAATTTCCATGCTCGTCAGGGAGATTGCCTGTTATTTTCTGCCCGTCAAGGGATCCGTTACAGTGAGCACAATACCAGTGACAAAATGCCACTGACACGGCTGCAACTCTGGCTCAATGCCTGCCCTCAGCAAGAAACACAGCCGCTACAGCGTAAGGTGCTGCCAAACAAACCGCTTACATTGCTGGCCTCTCCTACGTCAGAAAGCAATAGTATGCATCTGCGCCAGCAAGTCTGGATAAGCTATCTCACACTTAAGCCCCATAACAGCCAGATTTTGGTTTTACGAGGCAAACATGCTTACCTGCAATCCATCAGCGGTAATGCAGTAATCAGCGGTAACTCAGTAATGAATGACAACACAGTAACGAATGGCAGTACAAGAACCAATAGTGACAAAAGTAGGGAAATAAAAATTAAATGCGGGGATGGGGTATTCATTCAGGGAGAGCAGAAAGTGATATTACAGGCGGATACATCATTTAAAGGTCTATTTATTGATTTGGATGACTAAATTTGGATGGCTAATTCCTTTTGTTCCTGATGTCACTTCCATGTTGTTCCACTTTGTCCAAAAAAAAGAATAAGCCCTATAAAGCTTTCGCTCTATAGGGCTAAATCTGTGAAGTTAACCGATAAGCCGGGTTCTGTCTTGGACAGCCATTCATCTAGGCCAGCACTTGCGCACTGGCTCAAGCAACCTACCCGGGTTCGATACGGGCCGTACCATGAGAACCCCTATTTGGTCTTGCTCCGGGTGGAGTTTACCGTGCCACGAACTGTTACCAGTCGCGCGGTGCGCTCTTACCGCACCCTTTCACCCTTACCTGATCCCACTTTCTTGCGAAAATGAGCCATCGGCGGTTTGCTCTCTGTTGCACTGGTCGTAGGCTTTCACCTCCCAGACGTTATCTGGCACCCTGCCCTATGGAGCCCGGACTTTCCTCCCCTTTACTTCTCCCGAGGGAGAGCGGTAAAGCAGCGACTGTCTGGTCAACTCCGGCGCGGATTATAAGAGGTTTACTATTCAATGTATAGGAGTTTTCACGCGTCTTCTTCAATTTGATCCCGTGCAGCATTTTGATCGAGGGCATAACGATACAAGGCATTTTTCTTCACGCCATGAATTTCTGCCGCCAATGCCGCCGCCTTTTTCAATGGAAGTTCTTTTTGCAGCAACGCCAACGTCCGCAAAGCTTCCGGCGGCAGGCTATCATCTTCAGGTTTACGGTATCCTTCCACAATCAGAACCATTTCACCCCGACGGCGGGTTTCATCTTCCCTGACCCATGCCAGAAGTTCACCAACAGGCATTCCTTGAATAGATTCCCACGTTTTGGTCAATTCCCGTGCCAGAACAACATAACGATCCGCGCCCCACACTTTCACAATATCTTCTAAACTGTCCAACAGACGATGTGTCGATTCGTAGAAAATCAGTGTTCTCGGTTCTTGTGCCAGCTCACGCAAGGTATCTTGGCGCCCCTTACTTTTGGCAGGCAAGAAACCTTCATAGCAAAAACGATCTGAAGGCAAGCCCGCAGCAGACAGTGCAGTAATTGCCGCACACGGGCCGGGAAGTGGTACGACATTGATTCCAGCTTCACGACAGCGACGGACAAGGTGGTAACCGGGATCATTGATCAAAGGTGTACCAGCATCAGATACCAATGCGATGCTCGCACCTTGTTCAAGTTTCGTAAGTAATTGATCTGCTTTCTGCTGTTCATTATGATCATGAAGTGCGAACATACGCGCATTAATGGCAAAATGTTGAAGCAACAAGCCAGTGTGTCGCGTATCTTCGGCTGCAATCAGATCGACATGTTTAAGAACTTCAAGAGCACGCTGAGTAATATCCCCCAGATTTCCAATAGGGGTTGGTACAACATATAGCGTGGATGTCGTAATCACTGCTCGATTGGTTTGATTCATTGTTTCATCCGAATGACCGATTTAAAATTGAGCATCTTTAAAAAAAACATCACTGGATACAGTATGCTTCCCTCAATTTTTGTGCGTTTTAAAACTGGTTTAGTCTATACAGCGCTGCTGTCGACTATGATTATTGCAGGGTGTACCATGCCCGAACCGCAAGGGCAACCAACTTCTGAGCCTCAGGACAATATCAGCGCAGAGATTAACCGCTATCAAGCCATTATTGATGCAGCACACAATCAACCATCTCTAGACGTTATTCGTGCGTATATCGCTTTGGAATCTTATTTAACAAAAAACCAAGCAACAGATGACGCTGCCCGCCAGAAAAACCTTGATGAGACATGGCAATTGCTGACACATCTTTCACCACAGCAAATGGGCGAATTGGTGATTAATGCCAATGAATATACATTGCAAGGTTGGCTTGATTTACTCAATGCTTATCAGACCAATAAACAGGATCTGGAGAAACTGCGTTCAGCTGTCCACGATTGGAAAGTCCGTTATTCAAACAATCCCGCTGCACGTAATTTACCTTCGGCCCTGCAACAAATATTGCAAGAGGCCAAAACCAGCCATGCCACAATTGGTTTATTTCTGCCTTTAAGCGGTCCGACAAAAGTATTTGGTGAAGCTATCCGCCAAGGTTTTCTTGATGCACAAAAAGGATTGCCAAAGTTATCTTTATCAAAGACTACGTTGTCAAACCCCGTGTTGCCAACAAATGTCATTGATTCAAATGAGGCAATCAATACCGAACCATCTAATGCTGAATCAGCCGGGCCTGAAAATACCAGTGCCGCACATTCAGAAAATAGTGGCATAAATAGTGGCATAGCTACAGCTGAATCCGTATCTGACATGGGTGTAACCACAGCAGGCTCTACAATTAATGATGCCCCTATCAACGATCAGGCTGTAAAAGTCTATGACACGAATAGCCAGCCGCTTACTACTCTGCTGGCACAGGCTGAACAAGATGGAGTGACTTTGGTCGTTGGGCCATTACTGAAACCTAATGTAGAGCAATTGGCTCAGATTGAGACTCCATTGAATATTCTGGCTCTCAATGAACTCGATGTACCAAAAACGCAGTCAAATATCTGTTATTTCTCGCTCTCTCCTGAAGATGAAGCGAAAAATGCCGCGATGCATATTTGGCAACAGCAAAAACGCAGCCCTTTGGTGTTAGTACCTCGCACCGAACTGGGTACCCGAGTTGCAAAAGCCTTTGCAGAAGAATGGCAAAAATTGGGTGGTCAGACGACATTGCAACAAACTTTTGGAACGCCGAGCGAAATGAGGCAATCCATGAATCGTGGTATTGGTATTCGCTTATCTGGTACGCCGGTTATCTCCACAAGCTCAGCTACTGCCCCAGTGGATGCGATTTACATTATTGCAACAGCGAATGAACTGACTACCATCAAGCCAATGATCGATATGGCCATCAGCTCCCGTAAAAAACCGGCTCTCTATACCAGCTCACGCAGCAATACATCAGGTTCAGGCCCGGATTTCCGCCTAGAGATGGACGGTATGCAATTTAGTGACATTCCATTACTGACAGGCGCGAATGTGACATTAATGCAGCAGGCCGCCAAGAAATTCCTCAATGATTATTCCCAGATTCGTCTCTACGCCATGGGAATTGATGCCTGGTCACTGGCTAATCAATTTACGCAAATGCGGCAAGAAATGGGATTCCGACTGAACGGTGCCTCAGGAGAACTGTCCGTAACAGATAACTGCACCATCTTGCGTCAGCTGCCATGGATGCGATTCAATAATGGTCGCATAGTTATTGAAGCTCTCTCTGACAGTGTCAATAACACCGAAAATACCAATAGCGTAAATATTAACGGCACAGAACACAGCAATAACACTGACCGCATGGGTTATCCTGATAACATGAATAATACTGTGCTGCGTAATACCCCCGAATATGAATAATGACAGGGGACGTAAAAGTAAGTAGTCAAGCTATTGTTTAAACAACTACCGTTTGAAAAGCTACTATTTGAAAAGCGATCGTTTAAACAAACTACAGCTTAAAAAAACTACAATTTTAAATATGAAAGGTATCGTGGTCATTTCAAGGATGAAAAAACCAACAAGCAATCGCTATGCGCTAGGGCGCCATTACGAACAGAAAGCCAAACTGTTCTTGCAAAAACAAGGGCTTGTCTTTGTTACTGAGAATGTGAAAATTCGTGGCGGGGAAATCGATCTGATTATGCGTGATAAATATACATGGATATTCGTTGAAGTCCGTTTCCGTCAGAATGCACAATATGGCGGAGCTATTGCTACAATTACTCAAAGTAAACGTAGAAAACTTTTGTATACAGCTGCTGTCTGGCTGTCCCAACGCAATGAATGCCTAGAAACGGCATCATGCCGTTTCGATGTTTGTGCAATAACAGGACAGAAATTTGAATGGCTGCAAAATGCCTTCACCCTGAATGAGAACCTATTTCAGTAGGTTATCAATATTTCGCTAAATAAATATATTCCAAATACATAGGTCATAACGTGCTGGATAGAATTAAAGTCTGCTTTACAGAAAGTATTCAAACTCAGATCGCAGCAGCAGAAGCATTACCCGACGCAATCTCACGCGCCGCAATGATGATGGTTCAATCATTGCTGAACGGCAATAAAATCCTTTGCTGTGGTAATGGTGGATCTGCCGCAACCGCACAGCGTTTTGCCGCCAGCATGATCAATCGCTTCGAAACTGATCGGCCAAGTTTGCCAGCCCTGTCACTGAATACAGATAATGTGGTGATTTCTGCCATCGCCAACGGTAAACAGCCTGACGAAATCTACGCCAAACAAGTCAGGGCGCTAGGACATGCAGGGGACGTTCTGCTTGCTATTTCTACACATGGAAACAGTAAAGATATCGTCAAAGCAGTGGAAGCGGCTGTTACACGTGATATGACGATTGTCGCGCTGACAGGCTACGATGGGGGTGAATTAGCAGGTTTATTAGGCCCTCAGGATACTGAAATACGCATCCCCTCACATCACAGCATCAGGATCCAAGAAGTCCATATGTTGACAATTAACTGTCTGTGCGACTTAATCGACAATACGTTATTCCCTCATCAGGATGAATAAGGAGCCAACTTATGCGGTTATTTTCTCTATTATTGGTATGTTTCAGTGCCATGCTATTACAAGGATGTATTGGTGCTGCCGTCGTAGGTTCCGCCGCGTTTGCCACGAAAGCAGGTTCAGATCCGCGAACAATTGGCCAACAAGTTGACGATACTACGCTAGAAGCTCGTGTCAGCACTGCCATCAGCAAAGATCCACAAATTAAGGCACAAGCCCGCGTGGTAGCCACTGTGTATCAAGGTAAGGTTCTTTTAACCGGCCAATGCCCAAATATGGCTCTGGCTGAGCGAGCAAAACAGATTGCGTCGAAGGTTGAAGGCACCAACGTAGTATATAACGAGATCCGTCAGGGCAATCCCATTTCACTGAGCACGACTACCGCCGATACTTGGCTGACGGCCAAAGTGCGCTCAAGCATTTTAACCAGTGACTCAGTGAGGTCATCCAGCATCAAAGTAGTGACAGAAGATGGTGAAGTCTTTTTGTTTGGCATCGTCACACGGCAAGAAGGGGCTGCCGCAGCGAAAATTGCCAGCGAAACCAGTGGCGTAAAACGCGTCACAACAGCATTTACACATCTCAACTAAAAATTTCAGCTAAAAGCGAATCTCAACTAACAACCATTAAAGCGGCATCAATTTGTGCCGCTTTTTTATGTGCAGCTATTGGTGCCAGCGGACAGGCACCCATATTCATCGCCTATTTCAAGTCATTTTGCTTTAAGTAATTCTCTCCCCCCATTAACTGCATTTGCCGCAAAATCCATTGTTGACGCTGCAATACATATCTGGAGGGAGCATTCACTTTATAGCGATGGGGGTTTGGCAGTACAGCTGCGAGCAATGCAGAATCATATACTGTCAATCGACTGGCAGGTTTGCCAAAGTAATACTGGGCAGCCTCCTCAACACCAAAAATACCATTGCCAAACTCAGCAATATTGAGATAAACCGTCAAAATACGTTTCTTTGTCCACAGCAATTCCAGCGCAGCCGTCATTCCCGCTTCCAATCCTTTTCTTACCCAACTACGCCCTTCCCATAAAAATAAATTTTTGGCTGTTTGTTGAGAAATTGTCGACGCCCCCCGAATTCGCTTCTGATATTTTTTGTTATGCGCTATAGCAGTTTCGATAGCATCAAAATCAAATCCCCAATGTTTTGGAAATTTTTGATCCTCAGCTGCAATGACGGCTAATGCTATATAAGGTGATATTTGATTCTGATCCACCCATGAGGATCGAGAAACATAAGAGAAATTAATTAACATTAACGCACTGATTTGTCTCTCTATCATCACCATAGAAAACGGCACTGGCAGAAATGAAAAAGCAATTGCAGCAACAAACCACAGAATTGTGATCGATACGACAATTCTTTTCAGCCAACGCCACAATATTGAAAAAGGATTTTTCATCCGATTACTCAATCATTCCCAATATTTCTCTAACCAATTTATCAATTCCTCTTTCTGCTTGAGACAGAGATTCTGCGAGCATATAAGCGGGTGTTGTTACAATTTTGTTTTCAAAATCAATGACAACGTCATCAACCGGGCACTCAATATGTATACCTCCCATTTTCTCTATTTGAGCCGCAGTTTCTGGATCATTACCTATGGTTACTTTTATCGGCCTGCCTAATATTTTAGGTATCATAACAGGGGAAATGCACATAAACCCCATTGGCTTGCCTTTTTTGTGCATATTTTGAACTATTATTAATAGTTCTTTATTTATTTCGCAATCTGACCCTTTGAATGCAAAATTACATAAGTTCTTGGCTGCACCAAAACCCCCAGGAATAATCAGTGCATCCAACTTATCGATATCAACTTTGGATAAAGGCTGTATATTTCCACGTGTTATGCGGGCAGATTCTTCCATTATGTGGCGGATTTCTTGTTTATCTTCTCCATTAAGATGATTAATAACATCATGTTGTACCTCATCAGGTGAAAAAAAAGAGACTTCAGCACCAAGACGACTCAAAGAGAGCATAGTCAGAACTGATTCGTGAATTTCACTTCCATCGTACACTCCGCATCCACTTAATATAACGGCAACAGATTTCATATTCCTCTCCATTTGTAGTAGATTAATGCTTAACCCCTTAGAGGGTTAAACACCAATCTTCATCACAGATTTTAATGAATCTTGTAACAAAAAATCTTATCTTTGCTATGTTGGTACCTGTGTTCTGTACGGAAGAATTCTTTAATTACTCGCATCGAAAATAAATCTTAGATAAGCGGGTAAACAAGTTTCCCTGGTGTTGGCGCAGTATTAGCGCACCCCAACTTCGGTTGGGGTTATTTTTTTGTAGCGCTTGATAACCAATTTCTTAATATTTCTATATCATGCTTCCATTCCAACTTTAACTCATCCACCCATTCCTGAACATTGTCCCACCACGCAGGTAAATCTGGTGACTGAATCTGCTGAGCCAATTGCTGCAAGTGACGTAACCCGACTGAGCCAGCCGCGCCTTTAATTTTATGTGCTTCTTCCGTGATGCCTTTTTGGTCTCTGGCTGTCATATTGGAGTCCAGCAAAGAAAGGTAATTTGGCATCATAGTTTCAAAAATAGTCAGATTATCTATAATCATTTTTGCCCCAACCAATTCGATATATTGGTTAAGCATCTCTATATCTAGCCGCTCTTCATCCTGATCCACAATATCAACTTCCGATAAGGTGTTTTCAGGTTCAGATACCTTACCCCAATATTTTTCTATTATGGCAGTCAATTCCTTGACGGATAACGGTTTATTGAGTACGCCATCCATGCCTGCATCAAGGTATTCTTTTTTATCCTTTAACACATTAGCCGTCAGGGCGATCAAAGGAGGCAGGGATTGAGATGAATAACGCTGGTGCAATTGACGGGCGATATCAAGCCCTGTCATATCCGGCAGTTGGATGTCCAGTAACACCAAGTCATATTCATCAGGATCAAACATTGCCAGTGCATCATGACCGTTCATGGCAACATCAACACTGTTTCCCAGCTTCTCCAGAACAGAACGGGCTACAATGACATTCAATTCAATATCTTCTACCAGCAAGATATTCAATGCCGGCAATAGCAAGGTATCTTGTTCAGTCTTCCCTTCTTGATATTCACCAATGGCTGGAGCAACAACAGACAAAGTAAAACAAGAGCCTTTGCCTAACGCACTTTTCACAGTAATGTCCCCTCCCATGCCTTGAGCAAGACGCTTCGAAACAGCAAGGCCAATACCCGTCCCGGTTGCAGGGCGCCCACCAGCACTGTCTTTGACCTGATAATACATGGCGAAGATTTTTTCCAGTTCATCCGCAGGAATGCCAATACCTGAATCTGTCACTTCAAATAATAAGCGCTTTCCTTCCTCACGCCAGATGCGAACCCGAATTTCTCCTTGAAGCGTAAATTTCACAGCATTGCTAATCAGATTCCATAAGATTTGCCGCAAGCGGGTTCCATCAGTCAGCACTTTTTCGGGTAATGGCAGTTCTGGTTCCAGAACAAATTTAATGCCTTTCGGCTGTGCCAATAAACCTGAAATATTCTCCAAATCAGTCATGAAACCCGTGAAATCAACCGGTTGGTTATCCAGTTGAACCTTGCGACGCTCAATTTTATCTAATTCAATGATATCATTGAAGATATTGCCCAAAGTAACCGCACTGACATGAATTGTTTCCAGATATTTACATTGCTCTGGTGTTAAGTCGGTATCCATTAAGATTCGGCTCAAGCCCACGATGCCATTTAAAGGCGTACGAAGTTCATGGCTAATCGTAGAGATAAAAGTCGTTTTATCCCTGCTGGCATTCTCCAAAGCGTCCTGATAGCGCTTACGCTCCGTTATATCGCGCCCAAATCCCATTAATCCATGCCGTTTACCAACGCGATCATAAAAAGGGACTTTCCTTAACTCAAAACAGGCTTTACGCCCATCTGGATAAACTAACCATTGTTCATAAGTCAGGGACACATTATGACGGAATACTTTTTCATCCGTTTCCATCACCTTGCTGGCAATTTCTTTATCGTAAACATCCATCGGTGTCAGACCTATGAGCTGTTTTTCGCTTTTACCGGTCAGCAATTCCATCGCCCTATTACAGCCGGAAAATTCATTCTCTTCATTGCGGTAATAAACCAAATCTGGGGAGGCATCCAAGAATGAACGCAATAGTACCGATTGCTGCTCAAGTTCAATCTGGGTTTTTTCGCGATGTTCCATTTCCAATTTAAGTTTATCCAGCAAAACCAAATGGGCTTTTTCCGCCTTTTCTCGATCGCCGATCTCTTGATTCAATTGATCAATATTTTCTTTGAGTTGCAGATTTAATGCCGCATCACGCTGGCGCATTTCTTCAAGTTTTTCAACCAAGCTGGATAAACGCTGACGGGATTCTTCAAGTTGTTCGACTACAATGGAGAGAAAATAAACTGCCCAAGGCGTGATTAACAAACCAAAAAAAATGGAGCGAATTAAATCAATACTCTCCACTTTTCCATGCAGTAAAACTGTAACCGCCATCTGCATCGCAATAGCAAGAATAACTAAAGCCGATGCAAGTAACATCGAAAAACGCACCAGCCCCAGCTTCATCATCAAATCTACATAATATTGGGCAAGCCCTCGAATCAGCTTCATAACTGCTCCCAGTAAAATTATTTCCAGTAAAATCACTAGAGCGAATCATAACGTAAAAAAGCCCCAACTTCGTTGAGCGTTATCGCCCTTAATCCCTGCAAGGAATAAAAAACCCGAAAAACAGAATAATTATTCTGATTGTTTTCTGAAAACCTTTGCATGCTCAAAAAACACCTAATTACTTTCTCTTTAAATAAGAAAAATAAGAACTAAAAAACCAAAATTAAGAAAATTAAAAGAATAAAATATTAAACAATCCGTGCGATAAAGCATATATTAAATAGATAGTGTGGTAGTTTTAGTGATATAAATCACACCATTCACGATGAATGATCTTGGTCACAAAATAAAAAAACAAATATATTTCACTTTAAAATCAAAATATTGATAAAAATATTTGTGTGAAAAATATGATTTGGCACTATTTGACCTACTCGATTTTTATCGCTAACTTGGGAATTCACTGAAAATTATCTGCCGGATAACCACCCGATTCATATTTATGCAGTGATATAGACATAACATCATTTTGATTTACCACTTGTTGAGACTAATAAACAAGTGGCGTTTGACTGAGGGCGCGAATTAGACGCCTGTAGAAATAATAAATATCTACGTCATCTCGCGAGTGATGTGAGAATTGGACAGAACTTGGGGAGTTTTACAATGTTGTATAATACATTACAGGAAAAAGATAACTGTGGCTTTGGATTAATCGCGCATATTGAAGGTGATCC
Source organism: Xenorhabdus vietnamensis (assembly GCF_002127535.1). GTDB lineage: Bacteria > Pseudomonadota > Gammaproteobacteria > Enterobacterales > Enterobacteriaceae > Xenorhabdus > Xenorhabdus vietnamensis. The sequence goes on along the minus strand of NZ_MUBJ01000003.1, from coordinate 113,077 downwards.
GAGCCACAAAGTGGTGCGCACAGCCATACATGCACTGGCTCGTATGCAACACAGAGGCGCGATTCTGGCGGATGGAAAAACGGGTGACGGCTGTGGTTTGTTAATGCAAAAACCAGACCGTTTCTTTCAAATGATTGCCAGTGAGCAATCATGGCGGCTCGCTAAAAACTATGCTGTCGGTATGCTGTTCCTGAGTCAGGACGAAAAAATAGCCCAATCATGTCGTGATATTATTGAGCAGGAATTACAACACGAAACCCTATCCATTGTGGGTTGGCGGGAAGTTCCTATTAATCGCGATATTTTAGGTGATATTGCCCTATCAAGCCTCCCCCGCATTGAGCAAGTTTTCATCAATGCGCCAGCCGGATGGCGTGCGCAAGATTTGGAACGCCGACTGTTCGTTTCCCGCCGCCGCATAGAGAAACGCATTACCGACAACGACTTTTATATTTGCAGCCTGTCTAATCTGGTCACGATTTATAAAGGACTTTGCATGGCTGCGGATTTACCGCGCTTCTACCCTGATTTGGCTGACTTGCGCATGGAGTCTTCCATCTGTTTGTTCCACCAGCGCTTTTCAACTAATACAGTTCCTCGCTGGCCATTGGCACAACCATTTCGCTATCTGGCTCACAACGGGGAAATCAACACCATTACCGGAAACCGCGAATGGGCTAAAGCCCGGGCCTATAAGTTCCATACACCACTTATCCCCGATTTACATACTGCCGCGCCTTTTGTTAATGAAACCGGTTCTGATTCCAGTTCACTGGACAACATGCTGGAACTGTTCCTCAATGGCGGCATGGATTTAATACGCGCAATGCGCTTGCTCGTTCCACCAGCATGGCAGAATAACCCTGATATGGATGAAGACCTGCGAGCGTTCTTCGATTTCAATTCTATGCATATGGAACCTTGGGATGGACCAGCTGGCATCGTTATTTCCGACGGGCGTTATGCAGCCTGTAATCTGGATCGCAACGGCTTGCGCCCTGCCCGCTATGTGATTACCAAAGATAAGCTGATTACTTGTGCTTCTGAAGTCGGTATTTGGGATTACCAACCAGATGAAGTCGTCGAAAAAGGCCGTGTTGGGCCAGGTGAGTTAATGGTCATCGATACCTATGAGGGCCGCATTCTCCACTCAGCCGAAACGGATAATGATTTGAAAAGCCGCCATCCATATAAAGAGTGGCTGGAGAAAAACGTCAAACGTCTGATACCATTTGAAGCGTTGCCGGAAGCACAAGCCGGGCAGAGAGATTTTGATGATCACCTGCTGGCAACTTACCACAAACAGTTTGCCTACAGTAATGAGGAATTGGATCAGATTCTCCGCACCCTCGGTGAAAATGCTCAAGAAGCGACAGGCTCAATGGGAGATGATACGCCGTTTGCTGTACTTTCCAGCCGTCCGCGCATTATTTATGATTATTTTCGTCAGCAATTCGCCCAAGTCACCAATCCTCCCATCGATCCATTGCGTGAAGCTCATGTCATGTCTCTGGCTACCCGCATTGGACGAGAAATGAATGTTTTTTGTGAAGCCGAGGGGCAGGCTCATCGGCTGTGCTTTGAATCTCCGGTTTTGCTCTACTCTGATTTTGTGCAACTGACGACCTATCAGGAGCCCTATTATCGCGCTGATACGTTGGATTTGACCTTCAATCCACAGGAAATCACGCTGAAAAGCGCAATTTCAACCTTATGTGAAAGAGCAGAAGAACTCGCCCGTAAAGGTGCAGTAATGCTGGTACTATCCGACCGCAATATTTCACCTGAAAGAATACCAATCCCGGCACCAATGGCTGTCGGTGCGATTCAACATTGTTTAGTTGAGAAAAACCTGCGCTGCGATACCAATTTGATCGTAGAAACCGCCAGTGCGCGTGATCCACATCATTTTGCAGTATTGATCGGTTTTGGTGCTACTGCGGTTTATCCTTATCTGGCCTATGAGTCACTGGGAAAAATGGTGGATGACGGTACAATCAATACACCATACGCCCGCGTGATGCTTAATTATCGCAATGGCATTAATAAAGGGCTGTATAAAATTATATCTAAAATGGGGATCTCCACCATTTCCTCTTACCGCTGCTCGAAATTGTTCGAAGCCGTCGGCCTGCATTCTAATGTGGCAAATATCTGCTTCAATGGTGTCGTCAGTCGTATTGAAGGCGCAGATTTCAGCGATTTTGAACAAGATCTGCGTAATCTTTCCAAACGGGCATGGTTACATCGCCACACCATCGATCAAGGAGGGTTGCTGAAATATGTCCATAATGGGGAATATCACGCTTATAACCCTGATGTTGTCAGTACATTGCAGGCAGCAGTCCACAGTGGCAACTACAGCGATTACCTGAAATATTCTGAATTAGTTAATGGACGTCCCATAACAACATTGCGGGATCTGCTTGCCATTTCTCCCAAAGATGAGTCCGTTAACATTGAGGATGTTGAACCCGCAGAAGCATTATTCAAACGTTTTGATACCGCAGCCATGTCAATTGGTGCTCTCAGCCCTGAGGCCCACGAAGCGCTGGCAGAAGCGATGAATGCGCTAGGTGGTTTTTCCAACTCCGGAGAAGGTGGGGAAGATCCTGCGCGCTATCGTACCAACAAAGTTTCCCGCATCAAGCAAGTCGCCTCTGGCAGATTTGGAGTTACGCCAGCGTACTTGGCCAGTGCTGATGTAATCCAGATAAAAGTCGCCCAAGGTGCAAAACCAGGGGAAGGAGGCCAATTGCCGGGAGATAAAGTCACGCCTTATATCGCCAAATTACGCTATTCCGTCCCCGGAGTGACCTTAATTTCACCACCACCACATCACGATATTTATTCAATCGAAGATCTGGCCCAATTGATTTTCGATCTTAAGCAGGTGAATCCGAAAGCGCTAATCTCCGTAAAACTGGTTTCAGAGCCGGGAGTTGGAACCATTGCCACAGGTGTTGCCAAAGCTTATGCCGATCTGATCACCATTGCCGGTTATGACGGCGGCACCGGTGCAAGTCCGCTCTCTTCTGTCAAATATGCAGGTTGCCCATGGGAATTGGGACTTGTGGAAACCCAACAAGCATTGGTTGCCAATGGGCTGCGCCATAAAATCCGCCTTCAGGTTGATGGGGGTTTGAAAACGGGTATGGATATTATCAAGGCGGCTATTTTAGGTGCAGAAAGTTTCGGTTTCGGGACTGGCCCAATGGTTGCCCTCGGCTGTAAATATTTGCGGATCTGCCACTTAAATAACTGCGCCACTGGTGTTGCTACACAAGATGAAAAACTACGCCAATCTCATTATCACGGCCTGCCAGAAAGAGTCATGAATTACTTCCGCTTTATTGCACAGGAAACACGAGAATTAATGGCGCAGTTAGGTGTGAAACAACTTACTGATTTAATTGGTCGAACAGACTTGCTGGAAATACTTGAGGGGATTTCAGCCAAACAAAACAAACTCAATCTTGAGCCATTGCTGGAAACGGCAGAGCCTCACATCGGCAAAGCTCTGCATTGCACAGAAGATAATTCCCCTTTTGATCAGGGTACGCTGAATAAATTGATTGTCATTCAAGCGATGCCTTATGTGGAAAATTCACAAAGCAAAACGTTCTATTTTGATATCCAAAATACAGATCGCTCTGTTGGTGCCTCTCTCTCTGGTGAAATTGCGGCTCGATATGGCGATCAAGGGCGGGCTACCGATCCGATCAAACTGCATTTCAGTGGAACTGCCGGGCAAAGTTTTGGTGTCTGGAATGCTGGCGGAGTCGAATTGACTTTAATCGGCGATGCCAATGATTATGTCGGCAAAGGTATGGCTGGTGGGTGTATTACTATCCTTCCCCCTGTTGGTTCCGCATTTAAAAGTAACGAAGCCACTATTATCGGCAATACCTGCCTTTATGGTGCAACAGGCGGGAAACTTTTTGCTGCCGGACATGCTGGTGAACGCTTTGCAGTACGTAATTCAGGTGCCGTTACCGTTATTGAAGGGATCGGCGACAATGGCTGTGAATATATGACTGGTGGGATCGTCTGTGTTCTAGGTAGCACTGGCGTAAACTTTGGGGCAGGCATGACTGGTGGATTCGCTTACGTACTTGATGAATTTGATGGCTTCCGTAAACGCGTCAATCCAGAACTGGTGGAAGTCCTCTCAATGGATAGTCTGGCTATTCACAAAGAACATCTGCGGGGATTAATTACCGAACATGTCCGCCTGACAAATTCTCAACACGGCGAAAGCATATTGGAAAATTGGTCTCAATGGGTCAATAAATTTGCGTTGGTTAAACCTAAATCCAGTGATGTCAGTGCGTTATTGGGGCACCGTAGCCGTTCTTCAGCAGAATTGCGGGTTCAGGCGCAGTAAGGAGTCAATCATGAGTCAGAATGTTTATCAATTTATCGACTTACAGCGTGTCGATCCGCCTAAAAAATCATTGAAAATCAGAAAGGTTGAATTTATTGAAATTTATGAACCTTTTTCTGAGATTCAAGCACAGGCACAAGCAGATCGCTGCCTCTCTTGTGGTAATCCGTACTGCGAATGGAAGTGCCCCGTACATAACTACATTCCGAATTGGCTGAAACTCGCCAATGAAGGGCGCATTATCGAAGCTGCGGAATTATCACACCAGACCAATAGCTTGCCAGAAGTCTGTGGGCGGGTTTGTCCACAAGATCGCCTGTGTGAAGGTGCCTGTACACTGAATGATGACTTTGGTGCTGTCACCATCGGTAACATTGAACGTTATATTAATGACACAGCCATAAAGATGGGCTGGAAACCGGATATGTCGCATGTCATCCCGACAGGCAAGCGTGTCGCCGTGATTGGAGCTGGCCCAGCAGGATTGGCTTGTGCGGATGTCCTGATCCGCAACGGCGTACAAGTGGTGGTTTATGATCGCCATCCTGAAATTGGTGGCTTGCTCACATTCGGTATTCCCTCTTTTAAACTAGAAAAAGAGGTGATGATTCGCCGCCGTGAAATGTTCTCCGGGATGGGTATTGAATTCAGTCTGAACACCGAGATAGGCCAAGACATCACACTGGCCGAACTCACTACAGAATTTGATGCTGTATTTCTTGGCGTTGGAACATATCAATCCATCCGTGGCGGGCTGATGAACGAAAACGCTGACGGGGTATATGACGCCTTGCCTTTTTTAATAGCCAATACCCGTCAGTTGATGGGCTACCCTTCTCTCCCTGAACAGCCTTATGTTGATATGAAGGGTAAACGTGTTCTGGTTCTGGGCGGTGGAGATACGGCTATGGACTGTGTTCGTACTTCGATTCGCCAGGGAGCAACCAGTGTCATCTGTGCCTATCGGCGGGATGAAGGAAATATGCCGGGCTCCCGTCGTGAAGTAAAAAATGCTAAAGAAGAAGGTGTAGAATTTCGATTTAACCTCCAACCAATGAGTATTGAGATTAACAATGCAGGACATGTTTGTGGTGTCAAAGTTGTGAAAACACAACTGGGTGCCATAGATGCAAAAGGCCGCCGTCAGGCTGAAATTATTCAAGGTTCCGAATTCTTGATAGAAACTGATGCCGTGATCATGGCGTTTGGCTTCAAACCTCACACTATGAGCTGGCTGGATGAACATCAGGTCAACCTCGACCAAAAAGGCCGCATTATAGCTCCTGAATCCAGTGATCTACCTTTCCAGACCAGTAACCCTAAAATATTCGCAGGTGGAGACGCCGTGTGTGGTTCTGATTTAGTAGTGACAGCCATTGATGAAGGCCGAAAAGCCGCTTTCGGCATTCTCGGCTACCTCGAAGTGTAATACTCAATTCTTTTTCTTCTAATGACTTCTCCGATGCCCTAATCGGAGAAGATCACATAAAAACAAAAATTCCATCGTTTTTTTTATTTTTTTTACTACCAGATTAGTTGTAGTTTTTAGATTTATACGACTATTCTTATACCCTAAACCCAAATATACCGATTTAATCTCCCACTCATTATAGCAGTACACCAATAGTGCAATACTGTAATACAGCGATAAGGTTTATTTTTTTCGGAAAGAAAGTTACTCAAAGTAACTGATTAAATAGAAATAAAATAAAAGACCATTAAAACGATAATAACTGGAAGAAATACATGCGATTACTCACACAGATACTCTTCTTCTCTTGCATATCCTTGATAAGCTTGCCATCAATGGCAAAATTCACTACGCCTGCCGAAATTATGCTGCAATTACAAGAAAGAGGGGTAAATTCTGTTGTGGCAGAAATAAACGAACAATATAAGCAGGACAATATTATCCATAGTATTTCGACCGGTGATAAACAATGGCTAAATATTGCCTTTGAGCTTATCCCTAGTACTCATTCAAGATTTTCCAAGGAAATCATTAACGCTTTATCGATTGCCTTGACTAAAAACCCTGTAGAGGTATTAACACTGGCAGAAACACACAGTACTCTTTCACTCAATGATATCTGCAGTATTCCTCAATCGATCAAGGCCCTGAGACAAAAGAAAGAATTTGCCAAGAAAATGATGGGTAGCTTAAGCGCAGCAGAAAAATCTAATACCGGAAAAAATCGAGATAATATCGAAAATTGTATGTGGGAGTTTGGGAAAGCCCGTAACGTCTATTTGTAAACCAACTTATCATCGTAATCTATATGGTATTAATTTATTTATAGAACCTATTTATACTTTAATTTTTCAAGTTGCTGCCTGGTTAGCTGCGCTGCAACTTGAAAGCTATTAAATATATGCTTATATGCTGCTAAAAATAAAGGAGCTCAGTGTCTCCTCTATTTTCGTTTTCAACGATCCCTTAGACTTTCAAGTTACGGCCTTGCTGACGCTGACTGCAACTTAAAATCTATTAGGTATAAGCCTTGTGGACAATTATTTTACGACGCGCAAAGTTGGACGACCCTTTGGCGGTTGAGGTGGTTCATCATCTGACGAGTCACCATCGCGAGAAGCTTTACTATCATGGATAAGCACCAAATTATCTGCTCTTGGTATATCCATTTCTTCTGACTCAGTGTTCTCATCATAGGCGAGTTCTGGCTCAAACATCATTCCCGCGCCATTCTCACGAGCATAAACCGCAATTACAGCCGCCATCGGAACAGTAACTTGACGTGCAACACCACCAAAACGGGCATTGAACCTCACTTCATCGTTAGTCAATTCTAAATTGCCAACCGCTCTCGGCGAGACATTCAAAATAATTTGCCCATTTTGCGCATATTCCATCGGAACACTAACGCCATAAACGTTAACATCCACAACAATATGCGGAGTCATGTCATTATCCAACAGCCATTCATAATGTGCCCGCAATAAATAGGGGCGACGTGGAGACATTTGAGTCATCTCCATACATTAACTCCGGGATTGTAAACGCATTTCACGTTCGGCTTCTGTCAATGAGGCCAAAAATGCGTCACGTTCAAACACACGCTGCATATAGATTTGAATATCTTTTGCGCCTGGACCTGACAACTCAACACCCAAGACAGGCAAACGCCACAGCAGCGGAGATAAGTAGCAGTCCACTAAACTGAATTCTTCATGCATGAAGAAAGGCATTTCTCTGAAAATAGGCGCACTAGCCAGCAATGATTCAGTAAGCCGTTTACGCGCAACGTTAGCTTCCTGCTCGTTTCCTTCCTGAATTTTATACATCAGGGAATACCAGTCTTTTTCAATTCTATGCATCGCCATACGGCACTGGCCACGTGTGACAGGATACACAGGCATAAGTGGCGGGTGCGGAAAACGTTCATCCAGATATTCCATAATGACGCGAGAATCATACATGGTCAGATCACGATCAACGAGAGTAGGAACAGATTGGTAAGGATTCAAGTTAATCAAATCTTGAGGCAAATTGCCTGATTCAACATGTTCAACCTCTACTGTGACTCCCTTTTCCGCCAGTACAATTCGTACTTGATGGCTAAAAATGTCGGTCGGGCCGGAAAACAGAGTCATTACCGAACGTTTGTTGGCAGCGACAGCCATGAAAACCTCCAAGTTTATCTAAAAAAAGAACGAACAGCCTTCAATGAACAACGGCTATTCTCGCCTATATTCTCATCCTGCTTCACACTTATTATGCGAGGTATCCCCTTTATTTTTCTAGTGACTGCTTTGCTGGCCGTGACGAGAAATTTCTTGGAGACATAGTTAACCTCTGCCAAATCAGGCAAATTCATGGATAAGGCAAAAAAATTATTACTACTCTACCAGATTTTGCACATTTTGTGAGGGAGCACATTAAGAATTAATGATGAAATCCTGGAATTCAGGAATTTATCATTAAAAAACGCTATATCTTGGCAAAAAACAGAGAAGTATCAAACAATGAAAAATCTGAAGAGATAAAAAACCCGCCATAAAAATGGCGGGCTTTTAACTTTAACCCACTGCCACAACTGTGGCAATAAATTAACGTTTGGAGAACTGTGGACGACGACGTGCTTTGCGCAGACCCACTTTTTTACGTTCAACTTCACGAGCATCGCGAGTAACGAAGCCAGCTTTGCGAAGTTCAGAACGCAGAGTCTCGTCATAAGCCATCAGTGCACGGGTGATACCGTGACGGATTGCGCCTGCCTGACCAGAAATACCACCACCTTTAACAGTGATGTACAGATCCAGTTTGTTCAGCATATCAACCAGCTCGAGTGGTTGACGAACAACCATGCGCGCAGTTTCACGACCGAAGTAAACTTCGAGGCTGCGTTGGTTGATTACGATGTTACCGCTACCCGGCTTAACAAAGACACGAGCGGAAGAGCTTTTGCGGCGACCAGTGCCGTAGTATTGATTTTCAGCCATTGCCTATAATCCCGATTAGATGTCCAGAACTTGTGGTTGCTGTGCCGCGTGGTTGTGCTCACTGCCCGCGTAAACTTTCAGTTTACGGTACATTGCACGACCCAGTGGCCCTTTTGGCAGCATGCCTTTAACCGCGATTTCAATGACACGCTCAGGACGGCGGGCAATCATCTCTTCAAAGGTCGCTTGCTTGATACCACCGATGTGGCCAGTGTGGTGATAATAAATTTTGTCAGCACGCTTGTTGCCAGTTACAGCAACTTTTTCTGCGTTAACAATAATGATGTAATCACCAGTATCAACGTGCGGAGTGTATTCCGCTTTGTGCTTGCCGCGCAGGCGACTAGCTACTTCAGTTGCAAGACGGCCTAAAGTTTTGCCATCTGCGTCAACAACATACCAGTCGCGTTTTACGGTTTCTGGTTTAGCTGTAAAAGTTTTCATTAAAGCTTACCCAATTATAAGTTACACGTTGGTGAACACTCGATGTTCAGAAACTGTTTTTGAGGTTCACACGACTCATGTCCAGCAAACCTACCCCTTCGAATAGCCTATGCCGGCACTAATGCAAGTTTTTTGGGAAATAAAAAATCCTGCTGTAACGTGGGGTCGCAAGATTATAGAGAAGTCATGATAAAAAATCGACCCCAAATTCAATAATTCTCCCATTGGTTGATATAACTTTCATGCCAAACTCATGCACAAAGATAAATTACTCAAGGTAAATGCGGAAGTTTCAGGTATTCCTCACTTTGCATTTCCTGTAACCGGGACAGGCAACGTTGATACTCAAACGTCAACAACTCACCTTGATAAATCTGCTCCATCGGCGCAACAGCATTAATAATAAGTTTCACTTGGCGCTCATAGAATTCATCTACTAATGCAATAAAACGCCGCGCTGCGCTTTCATCCAAAGCCGTCATGATCGGCATATCATGCAATAAAACAGAATGATAAAGCTTCGATAAAGCAATGTAGTCGAGCTGACTGCGGGGATCTTCGCACAATGTTTTGAAGTTGATAGCCAATACACCATCAACACTGCTGATTGCAGGCATATTGCGATGATTGACCTCCAATACAGGATTCAGCTCCCCTTCTCGCCCAGCCAGACGTTGGAACATGTGACGCATTTCCTGCCGATTCTTTTCCGTCAGCGGTATCAAATAAAGATGGGCCTGTGTAAGTGTCCGCAAGCGATAATCGATACCTGCATCAACATTCATGACATCACAATACTTTTTAATCTGTTCAATGGCTGGCAGGAACCGGGCACGCTGCAATCCATTTCGGTATAGTTCATCAGGTGGAATGTTGGATGTTGCCACCAAGGCAATCCCCCGAGCAAACAAAGCTTCCAGCAATGTGCCGAGGATCATGGCATCCGTAATGTCAGACACAAAAAACTCATCAAAACAGAGTATATCCGTCTGCTCCTTGAAACCATCAGCAACTACTTCCAAAGGGTTTTCATGCCCTTGCAAAACCGTTAACTCTTCATGTACCCGTAACATAAAACGGTGAAAATGGAGACGCAATTTCCTTTCAGTCGGCAGACTTTGGTAAAACATATCCATCAACCACGTTTTTCCACGCCCGACACCTCCCCACATATAGAGGCCCTGAACAGGACGGAGCGGTTTAAGGGATTGCCGACCAAACAACTTGCCCAACATGCCTTTCACCCCATTGGATTGTAGAGAATGGCCAGTCCGGGCATTAATGAGGTCTTGATGCATAATATCGAGGCGTTCAACAGTATTGCGTTGCACTTCGTCAGGTTGATACTGACCATCAGACAATGCTGATTGATAGAGAGATGAAGGTGTAATCGGTGACATGAAAGTAACGATCCTTAAAATTTTTTATTCTCAGTGCGTATCGTATGTTACAGATAAAGGCTATACCAATTCCCATTGATTTCAGCACCACCAGACTGTTTATTCGTACTTAATGCTGTTTATTCTTCATACTGTTTATTCCTGTTTTTGACGTAAACGCACAACAATAGAAAACAGAGAACAACTTATGCCACTGACGCTTCACTGCGCACTGCAACTCGAAATCCATTGGGTAGACATGCTTTTGGTTACGAATTTTTGACTGCATATTTTGATAATTTTGTATAAAATACACACATTGAGCAACGTATGGGTTCATTAGCTAATAATCAATATTCCACTCTGACTAAATTAACGGTTATAGTGGCATTCATGATACCAAGAGCCTATCCTAGTAGGCGCATATCGTTGCAATAAAACCGCCTAATGGGATAAAGCTCTAATAAATTGCGAACAATATTGCAGAACCATGTTGCAACACAATGTTACAACATAATGCTGCAACACAATGATGTTACTAAAGGAGTTGCCATGACTTGGGAATATGCACTGATCGGGTTAATCATTGGTTTTATCATCGGCGCACTGGCTGTCCGTTTTGGCAGCTCAAAGCTACGCCAACAAAATGAGCAGCAAGTTGAATTGGAGAAAAATCGGGCTGAATTGGAAGAATACCGCAAAGAGCTGGTCAGCCATTTCGCCCGTAGCGCTGAATTACTCGATAATATGGCGCACGATTACCGTCAGCTGTATCAGCACATGGCTAAAAGTTCCAATGAACTGATGCCCAACATGCCAGTACAGGATAATCCTTTCAATTATCGTCTGAATGAATCTGAAGCTGAGACAAATAAAATAACAACTAACATGCCTCCACGGGATTATTCTGAGGGTGCCTCTGGTCTATTCCGCCCAATTCAAGATAAAAAATAATAACGAGCTTTGCCGTGGTAACGATGGATACCACGGCTCTCTGTGGGGTTTTTCATTCAGCAGAAAAAGTTTTGTTTTTTTATTCTTAATTCGCGTAAATACCTGTAAAGAAGTTTATTGAAACGACTTTATTAGTGAACTTTACTGAATAATTGATAGTCATAACAGCATTGAAACAATTATGCTTAGAACCTATCCAAATAAGCGTGTTTTCCAAGGCGGCTAAATGCCGGACAAGATAGGTCTCTTAAGTGAAATTTCATTTTCTGGCTTAGGTATTAAGAGAACGTGTTCATGAAAAGAAAAAATACATTGCTCAGCGCACTCGCTATTAGTATTGGACTGTCTTTAGCTTCAGTTCCCGTGGTAAGTAATGCAGCCTTACCTGCTGCAATGGCCTCTCAAGAATTACCCAGTCTCTCCCCCATGCTGGAAAAAGTCCTTCCTTCTGTTGTCACGGTTCATACCTCAGGTACAGAAGTGCAAAATCAACGACTCCAATTACCCGACGATTTCCAATTCTTCTTCGGTCCAGCTTTTCCCCCACAAGAGCAAAGAAGCCGCCCATTCAAGGGGCTAGGCTCAGGCGTTATTATTGATGCCAATAAAGGCTATATGTTGACCAACAACCATGTTATTGATAATGCAAATAAAATACGCGTTCAATTAAACGATGGTCGTGAATATTCAGCAAAACTCATTGGGCGTGATCCACAAACTGACATTGCACTTTTACAATTGCAAAACGCCAAAAACCTGACCGCCATTAAATTCGCTGATTCTGACAAACTGCACGTTGGAGATTACGCTGTCGCAATCGGTAATCCATTTGGATTGGGGCAAACAGTTACATCAGGCATCATTTCCGCCCTGGGTCGCAGCGGCCTGAATTTGGAAGGTTTGGAAAACTTTATCCAGACCGACGCCTCCATTAACCGTGGTAACTCCGGTGGCGCATTGATTAATCTGAAAGGGGAGTTGATCGGCATTAACACCGCTATTATCGCCCCCGGTGGCGGTAACGTCGGTATTGGTTTTGCCATCCCCGGTAATATGGCCAAGACCCTGGCAGCACAGCTTATTGAACATGGAGAAGTGAAACGCGGCATACTCGGTATCAAAGGGGCCGAGATGACATCTGACATTGCCCAAGCACTCAAAGTTGAAACACAGCAAGGGGCATTTGTCAGTGAAGTCATTCCTAAATCGGCCGCGGCTAAAGCAGGCATTAAACCAGGAGATGTGCTGGTTTCTTTTGATGGCAAGAAAATGAATAGCTTTGCTGAATTGCGGGCGAAGATTGGTACAACCGCCGTAGGCAAAGAAGTCAGAATTGGTCTGCTGCGTAAAGGGAAGTTACTTGAAGTCACCGTAGCACTTGATAACAGTGATGGCGAGTCAACCAAAGCGGAAAAACTGAGTACCGCTCTGCAAGGCGCGTCCCTGAGCAATGACACCATAAAAAATACTCAAGGCATCAAAGTGGATTCCATTGCCCCGAACTCGACTGCCGCCAAGTTTGGTTTACAGAAGAATGACTTAATTGTTGGTGCCAACAATGTGCGTGTGCGGAACATCAATGAATTACGTAAAATCACTGAAGAGAAACCTTCCATTATCGCCTTGAACATTTTACGTGGTGACGATAATGTTTATCTGCTACTCAATAATTAACCTATTGGGTCTAAAGAACACAACCTATACCCAATAGATTTCAAGTTGCGACACAGCCAATAAAGCTAGCAGCAACTTGCAGGGTGACAAAGAATATCATATCCATGACAGACGCAGCATGACGCTGTGTCTGTTCACTTCTATGCTATCCTTCTTTCAACCATTTACTACTGAATAATGCCATGCTGATCAAGTTATTGCGCTCTATACTCATAGGCTTATTTATTGCAGCTATTTTGCTGATCGCTATACCATCCCTACGCCCCAGTGGCCTAAAAAACTTTCTGAGCGGCAACAGCAGCAACGATAGAATATCAAGTTTCAGCAAAGCAGTCCGCCGAGCCGCTCCTGCTGTAGTTAATATTTACAGCAGCAATATGGGAAGTTTTTCCCATGAAAGCCGAGAGCTTCGCCCCTTGGGCTCTGGTGTCATTATGAGTGAGCAGGGCTATATTCTCACTAATAGACATGTCATCAATAAAGCAGGTTCCATCATTATCGCATTGCAAGATGGGAGCTTTTATGAAGCACTGCTAGTTGGCTCAGATAGCCTAACGGATCTGGCAGTCTTAAAAATTAGAGCCCAAAACCTTCCCGTGATCCCAATTAACCCTAAGCGTCCCCCTCATGTGGGAGATATCGTGTTAGCCATTGGCAATCCGTACAATTTGGGACAAACCATTACACAAGGCATTATCAGCGCAACTGGGCGTGTCAGTCTCAGTCAAACACGTCGCCAGAATTTCCTGCAAACAGACGCATCAATTAATCAAGGCAACTCTGGTGGTGCTTTGGTCAATACGCAAGGAGAATTAGTTGGTATCAATACGTTGACGTTCGATAAGTCAGAGTTTGGTATAACACCGGAAGGATTGGGATTTGCCATTCCAACAAAGCTGGCTACGACAATCATGCATAAATTGATCCGTGATGGGCGAGTCATCAGGGGATATATAGGTATCACTTCGCAAGAGTTACTCAATATTCGCTCATCAGGTAATAACATCAATCAAATTAAAGGAGTACGTGTTTTCCAGATCGAATCAAACAGTCCTGCTGAAAAAGCGGGAATCAAAGTGGGAGATATCATTACCAGCATCAACCACCAGCCTGCAACCTCACCAGCCGAAATGATGGATCAAGTCGCGGAAATACATCCCGATAGCGTTATTCCTGTCACCGTACTACGTGATGGCACTTCCCTCACATTTGACGTCACAATTGATGAGTTTGATGATTACTAAGATGATGTTTACTAAAACAGGCACGGCAGGTCGATGAAAAAGCTCCCGTTGCCTGGCCTCAATCCCTCCTCGCCCGCACGTTGGGCGAGGAAAGATATTAATTCCGTTTAATCAGAAGCCTTAGCCTTAATACGTTCTATATTTGCCCCAAGTCCGCGCAGCTTATCTTCAATGTGCTCGTAACCACGGTCAATATGATAAATACGCTCTACGATCGTCGTTCCTTCAGCAATGCAACCAGCCAACACTAAACTGGCAGAAGCCCGCAAATCAGTCGCCATTACCTGAGCACCAGACAATTTTTCAACGCCATGACACAGTACTGTATTACTCTCAATTTCAGCCCGGGCCCCCATGCGAATCAATTCAGGGATATGCATGAAACGATTTTCAAAAATAGTTTCGGTAATCATGCCCACACCATCCGCAACCATATTCAATAAGCTGAATTGTGCCTGCATATCAGTTGGGAACCCCGGATGTGGTGCAGTGCGGAATGTCACTGACTTCGGCCGCTGGCCATGCATATCAAGGCTAATCCAGTCCTCCCCCACTTTGATATCTGCCCCCGCTTCACGCAGTTTGGCTAAAACAGTATCCAAGGTATCTGGTTTCGCGTGACGACAAACCACCTTACCACGAGAAATTGCAGCAGCGACCAAGAAAGTACCCGTTTCGATACGATCAGGCAGGACACGATGAACACCGCCTCCCAAACGTTCAACACCCTCAACCACAATACGATTGGAGCCCGCTCCGCTGATTTTTGCTCCCAGCATATTGAGGAAATTAGCCGTATCTTCAATTTCTGGCTCACGCGCGGCGTTTTCAATAATGGTTGTGCCTTCAGCCAGTGTAGCCGCAGTCATGATAGTCACTGTTGCCCCAACACTGATTTTATCCATAACAATGCTGGTGCCTTTCAAGCGGCCATCCACAGTGGCTTTGACATAACCTTCATCCAGCACGATTTTCGCACCAAGCTGTTCCAAGCCAGAAATGTGAAGATCAACAGGACGAGCCCCAATAGCACAACCACCCGGTAAAGAAACCTGCCCCTGCCCGAAACGCGCCACCAATGGTCCCAATGCCCAGATGGAAGCTCGCATTGTCTTGACCAGTTCATAAGGGGCACAATATTCGTTGACCCCACTGGCATCAATAAAAACAGAACCATTACGTTCTACTTTAGTTCCTAAACGATTGAGCAGTTTGATAGTAGTATCAATGTCTTTCAATTCAGGAACATTCTGTAATTCAACTGGTTCTTCTGCCAATAGCGCTGCGAACATAATTGGTAATGCGGCATTTTTTGCCCCAGAAATAGTAACCTCTCCCGATAGGCAAGTAGGCCCTTTCACACAAAATTTATCCATCTATCATGATTCTCTTATTTAATTCAAAGTGTGCTGTTCGCGGCGAGGCAAACAGCCTCAAAATCCTTGAAGCTTGCGGTCACGCTGCCACTGCACAGGAGTATAGGCTTTAATTGATAACGCATGAATGCGGTTATCAGCGATGTATTCCATCAGAGGAGCATAAACAGTCTGCTGTTGTTTGACACGGCTCAGACCATCAAAAAGTGCACCAACGGCAATAACCTGAAAATGACTGCCATCACCGCTAACGATAACTTCATCAAGTGCCAAATTCTCCATCAGCACTTTTTTAATTTCATTAGTATCCATAAATTGCTCACATTCGTTGTTAGAAAATAATAGTAGACGCCTATCCTAATGGAATCCAGACGACTCTTAAACCAAGAAAAACGCCCCTGTAAGTTCATGGCTTACAGGGGCGCTGATTAACAAAAAAAGGAATTACGCTTTAGGCAGATTATCGTCAAGAAGAGCTTGCAGGCCATACAACGTTATCAACGTATTCAAGCGTTCACTGATGCCTGAGAATGTCAGTATCCTGCCACGCTGCTGATATTCCCCCTTTAATCGGACAAACAGAGCCAACCCCGTAGAGTCAACATGACTAAGCAAGGAAACATCAATGTTGTCGATTTCTTCCAGAACATGGTCTTTTTGTTGCCAAAAGGGGAGCAAACTATCACGACCCAATGTACCTTTCAAAAACAGTGTATTTCCGGTCTTTTCCCAACTAACAGTTTCCGGATTGGCTCTTTCTTTGCTTATCATGCCACTATCAAGAATACCTTTTTCCATATCACTTTTTCTTTTCTAAAGTGATAGGTGCTTTCGCGTTGATGACCAATTGTTCAGTCAAGCCATCAATTCCTTTCTGACGCAGGATATCCGCCCATTCATTCTGCTTAGTCGTGATCATGCTGACGCCTTCTGCGATCATGTCGTAAGCCTGCCAATAGCCTGTCTTACTGTTTTTACGCCATTGGAAATCCAGGCGAACTGGCGGTTGCCCATTAGGATCAATAATCGTGACACGAATTGCTACTATCGTCTTATCACCCAATGGTTGTTCTGATTCAATCTGGTAGTTTTGTCCATGATACATCGCCAAAGCCTGTCCATATGCCTGTTCCAGATAGGATTCAAACGCCTTGAAATAGGCATCACGCTGCTCAGGTGTCGCTTGTTTATAGTAAGGCCCCAAAACCAGTGCCCCTGCATACTTGACCTGCACATAAGGCATCAACTCCTGATGCACTATTTGGCGCAAGACGTCTGGATTTGCCTGAATCTGTGGTTGATCGTTCTTCAAACGGGTAAACGTTTTTTCCGCGGCATCTTTCATCAATGCGTAAGGGTTGGTTTGATCTACAGCGTTGGCCAATGGTGCAACCACCAACAACGCAACCATAAGTAATCGCTTAAACATAAGTGTTATTTCTCCTAAACAGTGAATTGCTGGTTAGTGCACTTGTTCTGGTAACGAAGCTGATTTTTCCTTGTTTCCGCTACCATTCTTATACAAGAACTGACCAATCAAATCTTCAAGTACCATCGCAGGCTTAGTATCCTCAATACGATCTTCATCTTTCAGCATGGAAGTACCCAAATCAGGGTCATCAAACCCAATATTGAGGGCAATATATTGCTCCCCCAACAGCCCTGAAGTTCGGATAGAAAGCGAACTGGTATTCGGAATATTGTCATATTGCGTGAAAATATCCAATTCAACTTGTGGTGTATAAGTTTTGTGATCCAGCCAGATTTTCTGCACTCGCCCCACCACAACCCCGCCAATTTTCACCGGTGAACGCACTTTCAAACCACCGATATTGTTAAATGCGGCATACACACGATAAGTTGGCTGACTGCCGAAAGCACGGATATCTGCAACTTTCAGACATAAAAAAATGATTGCGGCCAACGCAATCAAGATAAAAGCCCCAATCCAAATTTCATTTTTCTTGCTTTGCATCGACTTAGTTCCCAAACATCAGTGCTGTCAGCACAAAATCCAAACCCAATACCGCCAACGACGCATGTACTACCGTGCGCGTCGTCGCCCTGCTGATCCCTTCTGATGTTGGGATAGCGTCATAACCATTGAACAATGCAATCCACATTACCGTAATAGCAAAAGCGACACTCTTGAGAAAACAGTTGAGCAAATCTTTTTGCCATTCCACCGCAGATTGCATGGACGACCAGAAAAAGCCACCATCAATTCCTTTCCAATCGACACCGACCATTGCTCCTCCCAAGATCCCCACAGCAACAAAGATCAACGAGAGCAAAGGCATGCTGATAAAACCAGCCCAAAAACGCGGGGCAATGACTCGTCGCAGCGGGTCAACTGCCATCATTTCCAGACTGGAAATCTGTTCAGTGGCTTTCATCAAACCAATTTCTGCGGTCAACGCTGAACCCGCCCGCCCCGCAAACAATAGCGCAGTCACCACAGGCCCCAATTCACGTAACAGTGATAACGCCACCATCATGCCAAGGCTGCCTTCTGCACTAAATGTGGTCAAAACCAGATAACCCTGCAAGGCCAAAACCATGCCAATAAACAACCCTGAAACCACAATGATAAGAAGTGATTGAACACCTACGCTATAAAGCTGCTGACGCAATAGTGTCCATTGCTTGGCAGGTTCAGGCTTACCAATGATTGCACTGAACAACATGAAACCTGCACGGCCGAATGAAGCCGCAACCTCAATCGTACGTCGGCCTATTGCCGCCAATGCCCGTGTTAACATCAACATTCCATTATCCTAATAACTCAGTTTTGTAATCCCCGGCAGGGAAACGGAAAGGTACAGGCCCGTCAGCAATACCATCAAGAAACTGCCGTACCCGGTGATCCTGATTCATTCTCAATTGATCTGGAGTACCTTCTGCGATCACTTTCTGCTCAGCCACAATATAAGCATAATCGGCAATGCTCAGTACTTCAGGCACATCATGGGAAACAACAACACACGTAACTCCAAGTGCATGATTAAGCTCATCGATCAGCTTCACCAAAACACCCATCGTGATGGGATCCTGGCCGACAAAAGGCTCATCAAACATGATTAAGTCAGGATCGAGTGCAATCGCCCTTGCCAATGCCGCCCGCCTTGCCATGCCGCCAGAGAGTTCCGATGGCATCAAGTGCGCAGCACCGCGCAATCCCACAGCTTCCAGCTTCATCATCACGGTTGTGTGAATCAACTCCTCAGGCAGTTGGGTATGTTCACGCAGGGGAAAAGCCACATTGTCAAAAACATTCAGATCAGTGAATAAAGCACCTGACTGAAATAACATGCTCATTTTCTTACGGGCGGCGTAAAGGCGTGAGCGGGACAATGCCGGAATATTATCGCCATCAAACCAGATCTCACCGCGTTCAGGGCGAATTTGCCCCCCAATCAGACGCAGTAATGTGGTTTTTCCTATACCAGAAGGCCCCATAATGGCGGTAATTTTTCCTTTCGGAACGGTCAGATTAATATCAGCAAAAATTGAACGTTGGCCTCGGGTGAAATGCATTCCGCAGATTTCAATGAGATTTGCTGTTTGTTGACTCATTATTCATATCCCTTAACCGTTAATAGAACTGTCTTCATTTACTGTATTTAAACCATGAATAGTGCATACTACAAAAAAATTGCCCAATTTGCGTTAGCAAAATTGTGACAAATTTTACTTTTTATCTCTTGAGCGTCAGACTAAATAAGTTTAGCTGAACAAACGTTCCATGTTTAAAAAATCAACCATCATTAGCGTTATGCTCGGAATAAATTTTATTTAAGGGACACTCCATGTTTCTGACTATTGTATTGCTTATTACTGGGTTGATTTTACTGGTATATAGTTCCGATAGATTAGTTTATGGTGCGGCCGTTTTTGCCCGTGCCATGAAGATTCCCCCCTTTATTGTCGGCTTAGTCATCATAGGGATAGGCACTTCGCTACCAGAACTGATGGTGTCTGTCACAGCAATTTTAGACGGGCGGTCAAATATGGCCGTGGGCAATGCAATTGGTTCCAATATTACTAACTTGCTGCTAATTGTGGGAGCAGCAGCCATCATTAGGCCAATCAAGGTAAAATCAGAAATTCTACGACAAGAAGTTCCCCTGATGTTGGTGATTACCGCATTTGCAGGGTATCTGTTATCCAGTGGATACCTGAGCCGTCTGGATGGCATCCTTTTAGTGCTGTCAGCCCTTTTATTCCTTTCTGTGATGATAAAAAAGACCGCTTTATTACAATATAGTGGTGTTGATAGCTATACCCAAGAACGAAACTCAGAATTGCCTGTTGAAGGCAATAAAGGAATTGCACTTCTTTGGGTTGTCTTGGGCTTAATTATTCTTCCTATTTCCACCCGCATGGTCATTGACAATGCAACTGCCATTGCTCGTATTTATGGCATCAGTGAGCTGGTTATTGGCCTGACAATTCTTGCTGTAGGAACCAGCTTGCCTGAACTTGCCACCACCATTGCTGCGGCCATAAAAGGCGAGAATGACATGGCGATAGGCAATATTGTTGGCTCGAACGTATTCAATGCGACACTTGTTTTGGGTATTCCCGCCATACTTTCCCCTAGCACCGTTACGGATGCAGCATTTTATCGGGATTTTTGGGTCATGATGGCAGCTAGCATACTATTCACGGTATTTTGTCTGGGAAGAAAGCAGAGATTGAACCGATTGAACGGCATCTTGCTACTGGGCTGTTTTATCGCTTATTTTGTCGTACTTTTTGTTTTTAATTATCACGGTACTGAGTAATTACCGATTGAATGGGAAAAGAGTGGGAAGTGAAAATGCCTAAAATCGATTTTCAGCAAGCAGGTAAAAAAGTATTACACATTGAACTCGAAGGGCTGGTTGGCCTAGAGCAATATATTAATGACGATTTCAGCCAAGCTTGTGAATTAATGTTTAGCTGTGAAGGGAAAGTTATTGTAATGGGAATGGGCAAATCCGGCCATATTGGGCGAAAAATCGCTGCAACATTTGCCAGTACCGGTACGCCTTCTTTCTTTGTTCATCCTGGCGAGGCCAGCCATGGCGATCTCGGTATGGTAACATCAAAAGACATTGTTCTGGCTATTTCCAATTCGGGTGAATCGAATGAAATTCTGGCTTTAATTCCCGTTCTCAAGCGGCAGAAAGTCCCGCTTATCTGCATGACAAACAATCACGACAGCAACATGGGTAAAGCCTCAGACGTTCACTTATGCATTAAAACCCCACAAGAAGCCTGTCCGTTGGGGTTGGCTCCCACTACCAGCACCACCGCAACACTTGTCATGGGAGACGCATTAGCCCTTGCCCTTTTGCAAGCCCGCGGCTTTACTGCCGAAGATTTTGCCCTCTCTCATCCGGGTGGTGCACTCGGGCGTAAACTTCTGCTGTTGGCCAGCGATCTGATGACCACTGGTGATGACATTCCTCATGTTCCCCGCACAGCAACTCTGCGTGAAGCTTTGGTGGAAATCACCCGTAAAAAGCTGGGCATGACGGTTATCTGTGATGATGACATGCAAATCAGCGGTATTTTTACCGATGGTGATTTGCGCCGTGTTTTCGATATGGGCATCGATTTAAACAATGCAAAAATTTCTGATGTCATGACTGCGGGGGGCATCCGTATCAAACCGAATGCACTGGCAGTTGATGCCTTAAATCTAATGCAATCACGTCACATTACCTCATTATTAGTCACAAAAGATGACAGATTACTTGGTGTACTGCACATGCACGATCTTTTGCAGGCCGGGGTTGTATAAAGTCAGTAAACTAATAACTTATATAAGTAAGCATGATATAAATCTTAAGAGAATTTCTTAATGAGTCAAAAAGAGTATCTGGACACCTGTTATGGCCCAGTTAACAAAGCAATTATTGAAAAAGCCCGCCAAATCCGTCTTCTAATTTGTGATGTTGATGGTGTAATGTCTGACGGGCTTATCTATATGGGCAATGAAGGCGAAGAACTGAAAGCCTTTAACGTTCGTGATGGTTATGGCATCCGTTGTTTAATCACTTCTGGTATTGAAGTTGCCATCATTACTGGCCGCAAGGCAAAATTGCTGGAAAACCGAGCAGAAACACTGGGTATTACACACCTTTACCAAGGTCAAAACGATAAGGTTTTGGCGTATAAAGAACTGTTGGATAAACTAGCATTGCAGCCAGAACAAGTCGCCTATATTGGTGACGATCTTATTGACTGGCCTGTTATGGCAAAAGTTGGATTATCTGTTGCAGTTGCTGATGCCCATCCATTACTGTTGCCGAAAGCAGATTATGTAACTCAGATTGCCGGTGGTCGTGGCGCAGTCAGGGAACTTTGTGATTTGGTGCTCTTCGCTCAAAGTAAGCTAGAAGACGCCAAAGGGTTATCCATATAAACTTGAACTGAATAAACAATGAGCAAAATTCAACTCTGGCTGATCACAATACTGGCATTGATCGCGCTTGCGCTGATTGGCTGGAATTTATCGAATGTCAATGATGATGTTTCATCGCCTATTGTGGATGATGGCTATCCCACTTATCAAACCAAGGAAGCCGTTACTTTTGTCTATGATCCGGCAGGTAAACTGACTTACAAACTGGACGCTGACGATGTTAAAAACTATACGGAAACGAAACTGACTTGGTTTACCAATCCGGTGTTAACAACATTTGATCTAAATGCTCCCACTGGAACTCAGACAGCCACATGGATAGTGCGCGCCAATAAGGCCAAACTGACCAAAGATCAAATGCTCTATCTGTATGGGGATGTCCAAGTGAATAGCCAGATTGACGCATCGCAATTGCAGCAGATCATAACAGACAATGCGACCGTCAATCTCACAACACAAGATGTCGCATCCGATGACCAAGTTACTCTCACTGGCATTGATTTAAAATCTGTTGGCATGAAAATGCGTGGCAATCTGCGAAACAAAACTGCTGAACTGATTGAAAAAGTGTCCACTCGATATGAGATTCCACATGAACAAACTAATCCGTAATACCGTTATTGCCAGTACACTGTTTGCAGTCAGCCTGCCCGTACTGGCTTTGAAAGATGATACAAAAAAACCCATTACCATCGACTCAGCAAAACAGTCCCTGGATTTAACGGGAAACATTGCCACATTTACGGATAATGTTATCGTAAAACAAGGCTCAATCGATATTCATGCAGATAAAGTCGTTGTTACTCGCCCGGAAGGTGATTCTAACAAGACCGTCATTGAAGCTTACGGTAACCCAGCCACTTTTTACCAATTGCAAGATGATGGAAAGCCTATCAAAGGTCATGCATCAAAGATGCGCTATGAAATGGGTAAAGAGCTGATCACCTTGACAGGCAACGCCTATCTTGAACAACTAGACAGCAATATCAAAGGCGATAAAATTACTTATTTGGTACCGACACAACAGATGGAAGCCTTTAGTGATAAAGGTAAACGTGTCACCACTGTCCTGTTACCTGCCCAGCTACAGGAAAAAGGCCCGGGAGCTCACGGTGCTGATGCTCATAAAAAGAATAAATAACGACTGATGGCAATACAATTATGGCAATACTAATATGGCAATATTAAACGCAGAAAATCTGGCGAAAGCATATAAGGGCCGTAAGGTCGTTGAAAACGTCAGCCTGAACGTAAAGTCAGGGGAGATTGTTGGCTTACTTGGCCCTAATGGTGCAGGTAAAACTACCACTTTCTACATGGTTGTCGGCATTATTCCACGTGATGCTGGCTCTATCACCATTGATGAAGAAGACATCAGTCTTCTGCCCTTGCATGAACGTGCACGCCGCGGGATAGGTTACTTACCTCAGGAGGCCTCTATCTTCCGTCGCCTGAGTGTATTCGACAATTTGATGGCTGTACTGGAGATCCGCAAGGATCTGACCCAAGAACAGAGAAAAGAACGAGCAGAAGAGTTGATGGAGGAATTTCACATCTCTCACCTGCGTAATAGCCTTGGACAATCACTTTCCGGTGGTGAACGTCGTCGTGTGGAGATTGCTCGTGCACTAGCGGCCAATCCTAAATTCATCCTGTTGGATGAACCCTTTGCGGGTGTTGACCCAATTTCCGTACTGGATATTAAAAAAATCATTCAGCACCTACGGGATTGCGGATTGGGTGTACTGATTACCGACCATAATGTCCGTGAAACACTGGATGTCTGCGAACGTGCCTATATCGTCAGTCAAGGTCACTTGATTGCCCACGGTGCCCCGAATGACATCCTGAATAACGAGCAAGTCAAGCGCGTTTATCTGGGTGAAGGATTCCGCCTTTAACTTTCATCCTTCTGTCAGGCACGATTCAAGGAACCATTCAGGCTAGATTAAGGAGAAAGTGGTAACGCTATGAAGCAAAGTTTGCAACTCAGGCTCAGTCAGCAATTGACGATGACGCCACAACTCCAGCAAGCCATCCGTTTGTTGCAACTATCTACGCTTGAACTTCAACAGGAAATTCAGCAAGCTTTGGAAACTAACCCACTGCTTGAGCAAGATGACCCACTTCAGGAAGTGGAAAACCAGGCACTTTCTGATGCAGAAACTGACGTTATGGATACCCGCGAAGCGCTTGAACAGAAGGATATGCCTGAAGAGTTACCACTGGATGCCAGCTGGGATGAAATTTACACCGCTGGCACGCCCTCAGGAACCAGCAGTGATTACAGCGCTGATGATTTCCCTGTATATCAGGGGGAAACCACCCAAACACTGCAAGATTATTTAATGTGGCAGGCAGAATTGACACCATTTACCGAAACGGATGCTGCCATCGCAACTTCAATTATTGACGCAATTGATGACACTGGATATCTGACCATTTCCATCGAAGAAATCCTTGCCGGCATGGGTGATGATGAACTGACTTTGGAAGAAGTAGAAACTGTCCTCAAGCGCATACAGCATTTTGACCCGATTGGGGTTGCCGTCCGCGATTTACGTGAATGCTTGCTTATCCAACTTTCAATGCTGCCGTCAGAAACACCTCATCTGAATGAGGCCAGGCTTGTTGTCAGTAAATACCTTGAACTATTGGGCAACCGGGACTTCCGTAATTTATTACGTCAGAGCAAATTAAAAGAGAGTGCTCTGAAAGGAGCTATTGATATCATTCAATCACTGGAGCCAAAACCGGGCCTGGTAGTCAATGCAGGTGAATC
Organism: Xenorhabdus vietnamensis; assembly: GCF_002127535.1. Lineage (GTDB taxonomy): Bacteria > Pseudomonadota > Gammaproteobacteria > Enterobacterales > Enterobacteriaceae > Xenorhabdus > Xenorhabdus vietnamensis. The sequence goes on along the minus strand of NZ_MUBJ01000003.1, from coordinate 87,964 downwards.
CGAATATGTTATTCCGGATGTATTGGTACAGAAAGAAAATGAAAGCTGGCAAGTTAAGCTAAATATAGATAGCATCCCCCGTCTGCACATTAACCAACATTACGCAGCACTGGGGCAACAGGTCAATAGTGAAAGTGACAGCCTGTTCATACGCAATAACTTGCAAGAAGCCAAATGGCTGATCAAAAGCCTCGAAAGCCGTAATGAAACACTATTGAAAGTCTCCAGTTGTATTGTTGAGCGACAACAAGATTTTTTTGAGTATGGTGCGGAACACATGAAGCCACTGGTACTGGCTGATATCGCCTACCAAGTTGACATGCATGAATCCACCATTTCCCGAGTGACAACACAGAAGTACCTATATAGTTCACGAGGGATCTTTGAACTTAAATATTTTTTCTCCAGTCACGTCAATACCGATAGCGGAGGAGAAGCTTCTTCCACCGCGATACGTGCTCTGGTGAAAAAACTGGTTGCGGCAGAAAACCCGGGCAAGCCACTGAGTGACAGTAAATTGACCAGCATACTCGCTGAACAAGGTATCCAAGTGGCTCGTCGGACTGTCGCAAAATATAGAGAGTCGTTATCCATCCCGCCTTCAAACCAACGTAAAAAATTGGTTTGAACAACACAGAGAAGGAAAACACCATGCAACTCAATGTTACAGGCCACAATATTGAAATCACAGATGCACTTCGCAACGTTGTGAACACCAAATGCGGTAAATTGGATCAATATTTCGATAAAATTAACCTTATCCAGGTCATACTCCGAGTGGAAAAGGTGGAAAGAATCGCCGAAGCCACAGTTCATGTCAATGGAGGTGAGTTGCATGCAACCGCAGAGCATGAAGACATGTATGCAGCAATTGATTCACTGGTAGATAAGCTAGCGCGTCAATTGACTAAATACAAAAGTAAATTGAGACAACATTAATAGTTTTTAAGTAATGGGGTCATCATATAATGATCACTGTTCTATCTATTACACCTGCTATAGCGTCATAGTGCGATCTTTCAGCCTATTGTGATCTTTTGATCTGTATAGAACGAACTATAGTCCGGTTTTAGTGCAGTGCATCAATGCCAGGTGCCTAATCAGGCATCTGGCATAACAAGGCCCTAAGTGAATACAGAAATGAACAACGAAACAGATTTACCACTAAGATCAGTGCTTTCACCCACATGCACACGCAATAATGTACCTTGTTCGAGTAAAAAGCGCGCCTTAGAGATTATCAGTGAGCTAGCATCAAAGGAGCTTAAGGTACCGGAATACATAGTATTCGAGGCTATTCTTTCCCGCGAAAAAGTAGGCAAAACAGGAATCGGCAATGGGATTGCAATTCCGCATGGCAAAGTAGATGAAAAGTGTTCGAATAATGCGGTCGGAGTATTTTTGCGTCTGGAACAACCCATTACATTTGATGCCATCGATAATCAACCTGTTGACTTACTATTTGCTTTATTGGTGCCATCAAATCAGTGCCAAACTCATTTACATTCACTATCATTGATTGCAAAACGTTTTGCAGATAAAAATCTCTGCCGTCGTCTGCGCTCAGCACTGAGTGATGAAGAGTTATATAAAATCATTACTGGATAAATAGCGATTACAATTGTAAACATTTAGGAGAGCCACCTCATGGTGCTGATGATAGTCAGTGGTCGTTCAGGTTCAGGGAAATCCGTTGCTCTGCGTGCACTGGAAGACATGGGCTTCTATTGCGTGGATAACCTACCGGTTGTGTTGCTGCCAGAGCTGGCAAAAACACTGGCTGAACGTGATATTTCGGCGGCGATTAGCATTGATGTCAGAAATATGCCGGAATCGCCGGAAGTTTTTGAAGAAGCGCTGACGCAATTACCTGACAATTTTTCACCACAGCTACTGTTTCTTGATGCAGATCGCAATACCCTGATCCGTAGATACAGTGATACTCGCCGTTTGCATCCACTCTCCAGCAAAAACCTGTCACTGGAAAGTGCAATTGATCAAGAAAGTGATTTGCTTGAACCCCTGCGTTCACGCGCCGACTTAATCATCGACACATCTGAAATGTCCGTTCATGAACTGGCAGAAATGCTCAGGACACGTTTACTAGGCAAACGGGAACGTGAATTAACAATGGTATTTGAGTCTTTTGGCTTCAAACATGGCATCCCGATTGACGCAGATTATGTTTTCGATGTGCGTTTCCTGCCAAACCCTCACTGGGACCCGAAACTGCGCCCAATGACGGGTTTGGATCGTCCTGTAGCAGCGTTTTTGGATCGCCATACCGAAGTTCATAACTTCATTTACCAGACTCGTAGCTATCTTGAACTCTGGTTACCCATGCTGGAAACCAATAATCGTAGCTATCTGACTGTCGCTATTGGTTGCACAGGTGGTAAACACCGCTCAGTCTATGTTGCAGAGCAGTTGGCAGATTATTTCCGCTCTCGTGGCAAAAACGTGCAGTCACGTCATCGTACACTGGAAAAACGTAAATAATACAATTAGAAATCGTATAATCCATAGCAACCAACAATAGTAACCAACAATAGCAACTGACAAAGTGAAGCATGACAGTCAAACAACGGCTTGAAATTAAAAATCGGCTTGGAATGCATGCCCGACCTGCGATGAAACTGCATGACCTTGTGTTACAGTTTCAATCGCAGGTTATTTTGCGCAACAGCAATAATGTCCAAGCAGAAGCCCATAGTGTCATTGCCATGCTGATGCTGGATTCTGAACAAGGCAGCTATATTGATGTTGAAGTCAGTGGGCCAGATGAACATCAAGCACTGGCAGCTATTGTTAAGTTATTCAATTCCGGTTTTGACGAAGAATAAAATCTTTTCTTTTTTCACCTCCATTGAGAAAACAGCATTCATCAGAAATGATTCAGGAGATCTAATTAGTCGTATACTTTGTGAAAAAATACAAACAAAGTATATTATTTACTTATTTACATAATGTACTATCTGACTTATATTGATTTTGATTTACGTGGAAAACATAAAAAATAATGCCATGATCCAAAAATATCATATTAACAATAAGTTAATAGAGTACATTAACTTAACTCTAGACAATGCAGAAAAAGAATGGCAACAAGTCCAGAATGAATTAAATAAATGTAGAAATAAAATTAACACTTTAAAAACCATGTGTGGTGATATTCATCAACATGCCGATAATAATATTAATACCACGGAATTATTGCATTCCCATTACAATAATAAAAATTCCTTTACTTCAACGTTTGCATTAGAAAAAACACTGATCAAAACTTTCATACCAGGATATCCAGTTTTAGAAAATAACAAACCTGAGGTTGGTGAATTTGTTGTATTTATGGCAGACATGAGAAATTCCAGTTCTCATTTTCAACATTCTCCTGAATCCCCTATGATAGAGAGTGGATTACAGAGAGTTTTCTATGAGACATCAGCATTAATCCCCGCAATTGTTTATACAGCAGCACAAGAAGGTGGACAAGCTACAGAGCTACTTGGAGACGGAGTATTAATTTTATTTAATGTTGAACCTAAAAACCGAATTAATGTAATAAATAAGGCTTATAGAGCGGCTAAAAAATGCATTAATAATACGATTAAACATGTTAATGATATTTTATGGCAACGGTATAACTTACCTCCTTTAAAAATTGGCGTAGGTATTGCTTATGGGGAAACCATTATCAAAGTAATACAGCTAAATGGATACCACCCTAAAGTTATAGGGCAATGTGTTTGGGAAGCTGCAAAATTAAGTCACGGAGAAAATGCGATTGGCTTATCAAAAGATATCCAAGAAATATTAAAACTTAATGAAGTATATTGACATCCGTTCTAAAAAAAATGAAGAATCGTTATGTTTAATAAAAGAATGATGCATCTAAATTGCCATATCGTCGGAGTCGGTCAGCATCCGGCAGGATGGAGAACTCATAATGATACCCGCACATTCATAAACCCCCTTTTCTATCAAGAAGTTGCAAAATTAGCAGAACTCGGAAAATTTGACGCACTGTTTTTTTCAGATTCATTATCATTACATGGTCATGCCCATGGCCCTTCACAAATGTTAGATCCATTAATAGTGTCATCATCAATTCTCTCAGTAACAAAACACCTAGGGTTTATTTGTACTGCCTCTACCACCTTTAGCGATCCATTTATTTTAGCCCGACAACTTTTAACGCTGGATCACTTGAGTCACGGTCGGATAGGTTGGAATGCCGTTACTACCTATAATCCCGCCGCTGCAAAAAACTTTGGGCAAATGCCATTACCTAGTTCATCTGAACGCTATGCGCGAGCAGAAGAGTTCATTCAAGTCGCTACAAAACTATGGGAAAGTTGGGGAAAAAATGCACTCGTCGCAGATGCAGTAAGCGGCATATTCGCCGATCCCACACAAGTGAACAGCATTGACCATCGTGGACAATACTACACTGTTGCAGGGCCATTAAATATCCCTCGCAGTCCACAAGGTAAACCGTTATTGGTACAGTCTGGCTCATCGGAAGCGGGACTGAACCTAGCAGCAAAGTTTGCGGATGTTGTATTTACTGCACAAACATCTTTTGAAGGAGCAAAACTTTTTTATCAACGCCTGAAAGCAAAAGTTGTTGCAAAAAATCGCAGTGAAAATTCACTGAAAATATTGCCAGGCTTATACCCGATCATTGGTTCAACTCTTGCTGAGGCTCAGGAACGAAAAGCAAAGATGGACGAGTTAAGAGATGTGAATGAAGATATCATCATGTTATCCCGGCAACTGGGATTAGAACCTGATGATCTTAAATTACATGAACCATTACCTTATAGACTCATCGAAAAAACATCTAAGGATATTGTTTCCAAAGGTTTCTTATCCGAAATAGTCAATTTGGCTCGTACTAAAAACCTAACTGTTTATCAGCTTATTTTACAAAATCTGGGAATGCACCGAATGTTGTTAGGAACCCCGGAGATGATTGCTGATGATATGGAAAAATGGTTTTTGGCACATGCCGCAGATGGGTTTAATTTAGATTTTGATGTGTTTCCTGAGGCTCTTCAAATAATGATCGAACACGTTATCCCTTTATTACAACAAAAAAATCTCTTTCGCTTTGACTATACAGAACAGACACTCAGAGAACGCTTCGATGTTACGTGCCATTAACCTTTTATAACTGCTCTCCTGCCCAAATATCGCTCTGTATTTCTTTCATTCTTTCCTCAGTCAACAATCAGCGACAGAAGATCATTAACACCTTAACCAATAAATTTAGTTTATCATAAAATCTATTTACAAATAGTCTCACCATTATAATTAAAATTCCCCCACCAACACTTAACCATATGAAATTATTTGAAAAATATTTATCATTAAGGGGTATTTACATACAACTTTTTATATAAACAGATCCGAATCTGGAGACTTACTTCATGAATTTTAATAAGACCGCACTAGCTGTCATTCTTGGCCTGACCCTATGCCAAGGAGCAGCTCAAGCAGCACCAATTCTTTCTTTAGACAATACTCAAGCAGAACATGTTGCTGCCCACAACAATTCTTGGGTTGAAATTAATACCACGACTTTCGAAAACAATATCCACACACTGCAAAAAAAACTTAATAAAAACACCAAAATGTGTGCGATTCTGAAAGGTGATGCTTATGGTCATGGTATCGGCCTGCTAATGCCATCTATCATTAAAACTGACGTACCTTGCGTAGGAATCACCAGTAATGAAGAAGCCCGCATCGTACGTGAAAGCGGCTTTAAAGGACAACTGATGCGTGTCCGTACGGCTCATGTGACTGAAATCGAAAGCACTCTGGGCTATGATATGGAAGAGATGATCGGTGATCTGAATCACGCTAAAGCCATTGATGCCCTGGCCAAAAAGCACGGTAAAGAAATTCGCGTCCATCTGATGCTGAACACAGGTCTCATGAGCCGCAATGGGTTAGAAATGAAAACTGGGCAGGGCAAACAAGAAGCCCTGGAAATCACTCAGTTACCTAACCTGAAATTGGTCGGCATGATGAGCCACCATGCATTCACCGATTTGGATACAATCCGTGACAGTATTAAGAACTTCAAAGAACAAACTTCTTGGTTGATCAAAACAGCAGATCTGAAAAGAGATGAAATCACTCTGCACGCATCAAGCTCTTTTGCATCAATGAGCATCCCAGAAGCACAATTCGACATGGCACGCGTGGGTAGTGCGCTGTACGGTGTTCTGACCACCAGCCACCCAGAATTCAAGCCATTAATTCAAGTGAAAACTCGCGTTGCTTCCGTTAAATCATACCCTAAAGGTAATGGTATCGGCTATGACAACACTTTTATTCTGAAGCGTGATTCCAAACTCGCTAATTTGCCAGTTGGTTTCTCTGATGGCTTCAGCTCTGCCATGTCAAATAAAGCCTACGTCCTGATCAACGGTCACCGTGCACCAGTTGTCGGCAGCGTTTCCATGAACACCGTAATGGTCGATATTACCGACCTGCCTGATGTAAAGGCTGGCGATGAAGTTGTGATTTTCGGTAAACAAGGCAACGACGAAATTACTCAGTCTGATGTCCAGAAATGGAGCGATATGCACGTTGTTGAATTATCTTCCATTTGGGGAGAAACCAACCCCAAAATTGCTGTTACAGGACTCTAATCAGCAGCCCCAATGATATCTGGTTATTTCTTCTAACCAGTGTTAATGAACCTTATTTCATTAACAACACAAAACAGTTCGTGATCATGATCTCTTTATTTTCACGCCAGAACAGCCTAATATCATTTTAATCACTTTGAAAATAACACCCCCCTCCTTGCGATGCGGGGTGTTATTTTGTATTGAGTCTAATTTGGAGTGTGGTATGAAAAAACCTAAAATCATTATCAATGAACTAGATGCTGAACGTTTAGATTCTCTGTTGGAACAACCTGCATTTGCTAATACCAGTATTGCGGATGCTTTGAACGAAGAGTTGGATAGAGCCGAAATAGTGGCTCCAGTAGATATCCCAGCCAATGTTGTCACAATGAACAGTGAAATTCGATTTATTGATCTGGGCAGCAATGAAGAGCGTGTTCGTACACTGGTCTACCCTGCTTCCTTGCAAGACAGCACCAAACATTTGTCAGTCATGGCTCCCTTGGGTGCCGCTCTTCTGGGTCTGCGGGTGAATGATGAAATAACATGGAAATTGCCAAATGGAGAAAAAACCCGCATAAAAGTATTAGAAATACTTTATCAGCCAGAAGCCGCGGGTGAATACCACCGCTGATTTCCAGCCAGCTCAGTCGTACCGAACTGGCTGCTGTTGATTGAGTATCCCTATTGACCGGCGATACTCATTTCCGGCAGCAATACCGAACCACACTGAATATTGCTACGTGTTTCGATATCATTGCCAACTGTCACCATATTTGCCCACATATCTTTCAAATTGCCTGCAATGGTGATCTCACTAACCGGATATTGGATTTCGCCATTCTCAACCCAAAAACCGGATGCACCACGAGAATAATCACCAGTAATCGCGCTAACTCCCTGCCCCATCAGCTCAGTGACGATCAAGCCAGTCCCCATTTCACGCAACAAACCAGCAAAATCCAGACCTTGACCTGCAATGTGCCAATTGTGAATTCCGCCTGCATGACCCGTGTTCACCATTCCCAACTTACGGGCAGAATAGGAAGTCAGCAACCAAGTCTGTAAAACACCATCTTTAATAATATCACGTGGGGTTGTACGCACACCTTCACTGTCAAATGGTGTTGAGGCCAACCCACGCAGTAAATGAGGCTGCTCTTTAATCGTCAGCCATGAAGGCAAAATTTGTTTGCCCAGACTATCCAACAAGAAAGAAGACTTACGATAAATACTGCTACCACTGATCGCGCCAACCAAATGCCCGAACAACCCCGTGGCCACTTCCGCAGAAAAGATAACAGGTGCTTTCATCGTTGATAACTTACGCGCACCCAGACGGGAAAGCGTACGACGAGCACATTCTTGTCCAACCCATTCAGGTGATTTCAAATCGTCAAAATGGCGACTCACGGTATAGGCATAATCGCGTTCCATATTGCCATCCTGCTCAGCAATCACACAGCTCGACATAGAATGACGGCTTGAGCAATAGCTTTGCAGCATGCCATGACTATTACCAAATACCCGAATACCATAATGGCTGTTGAAACTTCCACCTTCAGTATTGGTAATACGTTCATCTGCCTGCAACGACACTTGTTCAGCACGGGCAGCCAACTCAATGGCTTTATCTGCATCCAAATCAGCGGGATGGAAAAGATCCAGTTCAGGTGCTTCAAATACCAATAACTCTTTATCCGCCGGGCCAGCATAAGGATCAGGAGAGGTATAACGAGCAATATCAATGGCGGCCTGTACAGTGCGGGCAATAGCCTCAGGGCTGAGATCCGTTGAGGAAGCGCTTCCCTTGCGCTGTTGGTGATAAACGGTGATCCCCAGTGCGCCATCGCTGTTAAACTCAACATTTTCGACTTCACTGAAACGGGTACTGACGCTAATTCCCGTGGTTTTATTAACCGCGACTTCCGCAGCATCACAACCTGCTTTCGCTAATTCCAGAGCATGGGCAACCGCATCTTCCAGCGCCTTACGTTGCTCTGCGATTTGTTGATTGGTAACTATCATTAATTAACCATAATCCAATGAATTAAAAAGAGAATTTGTCAGGAGAAATGCCTTATTTCGGTTCATGACACGAATGCCGAGTGGTAATCAGGCAATTTTCCCAGTTACAATACACAATATTAGGATGTTAACACCCCCCGGACGATAGGTCATGTTCCAAAACACACCTTTATCCGGCCTTTTTAGAAGGAAAACGATTATGGCAAAGCAGCCTGAAGATTGGCTCGACAATTATCCTGCTGAAGAGGAAGAAGAAGAGATAATCTGGGTCAGTAAAAGTGAAATCAAGCGGGATGCTGAAATACTGAAAAAATTGGGAGCTGAACTGGTTGAACTCAGTAACAACCAGTTGGAACGAATCCCTCTGGATGAAGATCTGCTGGCAGCCATTAAGCTGGCACAGAAAATCAGACGTGAAGGACGCCGTCGTCAATTGCAGTTAATTGGTAAATTGTTGCGTGCCCGCGATCCTGAACCAATTACCATTGCGTTGGATAAACTGAAAAACCGTCACAACCAGCAAGTCGTTATTTTACATAAACTGGAAGAACTGCGTGACAAACTGGTTGAATGCGATGATGCTCTTGAAGAAGTCGTAGCACTGTATCCACATACTGATCGCCAGCAACTTCGCTCGTTGATTCGTAATGCTAAAAAAGAGAAGGCAGCGAATAAGCCACCTAAATCCTACCGCCAAATTTTCCAATATTTGAAAGAACTATCGGAATCAGCTTAGCATTCCCTCACCGCCATTTCGTTAAGAATTGGCGGTAATTTCCCCTATTCCTTCTCTTTCCTTCCCTTTCCTTTCATTAACTTAACTGGATTAAGTTAACACTTTGAATCAAATGTTACGGATTGGTAACAAAAATTAAGGTAACCTAATTTTCTTTAATTATTTTCATCCTGTTTCCCTACATCATTAAGAATTTATCTAAAGGATATCTCAAATGCCGTTAATTGTTATTCCTGATGATTATCAACATGCTACAAAACAAATTCAGGCCTTATATCAGAACAATGACTTTGAGGTAGTTTGTCTCGGCGCCCTAGATCGGGAACCCAAGGCAGAAGAACTATTGTCCAAGGCTGATGCTCTAATATTGATTCGAGAAAGAACCTCCATTGATGAGAAATTCTTGTCTAAAACCCCTAACTTAAAACTCATCAGCCAGACAGGAAAAGTTGCTTATAATATCGATCTGGAATTATGCAAACAGCGGGGCATTGCCGTTGTTGAAGGTGTTGGTACTCCTGTTGCCGCAGCAGAATTAACATGGCTGTTAATTCAAAGTTCTATACGTCGGTTTGTGTCTTCTGTAGAAATGATGAAAAAAGGCCACTGGCAAACTGAATTTGGCGACACCGTAGCGGGAAAAACACTTGGAATAGTCGGTTATGGCAAGATAGGTCAACTTGTTGCCAAATACGCACAATCATTTAATATGAAAGTACAGATCTGGGGTTCAAACCGTGCCCAAGAACAAGCTCACCAAGAAGGATTAATCGTTCCAAACTCTCGTGAAGAATTTTTCCAGACTTCAGATGTCATCACTCTGCACCAACGATTAGTCAAGGAAACCACAGGAGGTATCACGTTTTCTGATTTAAGCAGAATGAAATCTACAGCAGTCTTAGTGAATACAGCTCGTTCCGGTTTGATAGAAACAGGTGCACTAGAAAAAGCTCTCGATTTAGGAACACCCGGCTTTGCTGCACTAGACGTTTTTGATATTGAACCTATCTGGAATCCTAATCACTCTTTATTAAAACGAAATAACGTACTTTGTAGCCCACATATCGGCTATGTTACTAAAAGCTGTTATAACATTTATTTAGAAAGCGCATTCAAAAATATTGAGAAATATTTTTCTGGTGATAAAAGCCATGTAGTTAATAAATAGAAATTTTTTATATGCCAAATAGACTTTAGTTTAGTTTTTCAAAACCAATAAAAATGAGATCTATAAATCCGAAAATCCATCTGCTATGCAGGTGGATCTCCATAAAAACCTATATTTGATACTAATCATTTATATTCTTAAAAAGAATTTATTATTAACTATTTTAATTATAATCAATATCTTTATTACCAAAGAGATCAGGAAGGTCAAAATAGACTAGGGTATACATCAATGGAAGGAAATTGCCTTGAAAGTAATAATAACAAACTCATGTGGAGTATTTAATGATTTTCCACAAAAGAGACTCCCCGTTTTTTTAAACGGGGAGTCTCAACATAGAGGAAAGTTCAATCGAATACATTAAATTGTAACTCCCCTTCCAGCTCTTCTTTAGCTTCTTCAAACAACGATATCAAATCCGTAAAGAGCGCTCGTTTTTGTGGTGTTAAGTGGATAAAATTAATTTCAACCGGTAACTGAATGTACCCAGTTACGGTATCCCACAGTGCATCCAAGTTGGCACCAAAATCATCCTCAAGCTCGAAATGCACTTTGAATTTATCATAGAAAGTATCCAGATCAGGGATTTGGTCAAAGTCAAATTCCACCTTTTTCATGTCATTACTCCAGTTAGAGAAAACTTTTAATTTGGGTAAAAGTTTTATAGTGATCGAGCGTTAGATAAATAAGGCCATCATTAGAATAGATCAATCTGGCTTTACCTCTGTGACCACAATGATAATTCACATCTGCTTCAAACCATTTACGACCAAACTTTTTCGGCAATTTATGCTCACGGTCAGCGTACCGATCACCGCCAATTGCCTTACCTGGCGCTACGTCACATAAATTGCCTTTACTAGAACGCCAACCAAGGCGACGAGCCTGTTTTTTCGTAATGTAATAGTCTGGTAATTTGTGATTTTTATGGATGGAGGACGCCACAAGAAGGTGTTTCGTCCGAGACTCAATTAGTTCAGAAGGCTTAGCTAAAGGAACAGTGCCTTGCGATGGCTTAGTTAAAGGAACTGTACCTTGTTGCGAAGGCTTAGCTAAAGGAACAGTACTTTGCGATGGCTTAGTTAAAGGAACTGTACCTTGTTGCGGAGGCTTAGCTAAAGGAACAGTACCTTGCGATGGCTTAGTTAAAGGAACTGTACCTTGTTGCGAAGGCTTATCTGAAGGAGTTGAAGAAGCTGTACCTTGCTTTGTTATATCGACGCCTACGCTATTTGTACCTGCGCTACTTGTACCTGTACCACTTGTACCTGTGCTACTTGTACTTTTGCCAGCTGTATTCAGTGTACTTATGCTACTGCTACCTGTTTTTATGGCATTTTTTGAAGTAAATCCCTTAAAGGCAACATACACTACAACCAAAACCAATAATACAACCAAAACCGATACTACTGAAACCGAGATGCTCTTCTTCATGATAACCTCCAGCTATAACTAACTCTATTGCTTAAAAAATCATCAGGCCGTCCCACCTACAGTCAGGTTGTCTAACTTCAAGGTTGGTTGCCCAACCCCAACTGGTACACTTTGTCCCTCTTTACCACAGACACCTACACCTTTGTCGAGAGCCAGATCATTTCCTACCATTGAAATTTGCTGCATGGCTTCAATACCAGAACCAATCAAGGTCGCACCTTTTACTGGCTTGGTGATTTTGCCGTTTTCGATTAAGTAAGCCTCAGATGTTGAAAAAACAAATTTACCCGACGTGATATCCACCTGCCCACCACCAAAATTTGGTGCATATATGCCACTATCAACACTAGCGATTATTTCACTTGATGTAAAGCTCCCTGCTAACATATAAGTATTGGTCATACGTGGCATCGGCAAATGCGCATAAGATTCACGACGACCGTTACCCGTCGGAGCCACACCCATCAAGCGGGCATTGAGTTTATCCTGCATGTAGCCTTTCAAAATGCCATTTTCAATCAGTACATTGTATTGTCCCGGAACACCTTCATCATCAATAGCCAGTGAACCACGGCGTCCTTCAATCGTGCCGTCATCGACCACAGTACACAATTCCGAAGCCACTTTTTGTCCAATCTGACCAGAAAAAACAGAAGTACCACGACGATTGAAGTCCCCTTCCAGACCATGCCCTACCGCTTCATGCAACAGAACGCCCGGCCATCCGGCTCCCAGTACAACTGGCATTGTACCCGCAGGTGCAGCAACAGCTGACAAGTTGATCAGTGCCATACGAACAGCTTCACGAGCAAACTGCTCTGCCAGAATCTGACCATCTTCAGTGCGCAGGAAGTATTCGTAACCATAACGAGCCCCGCCACCACTGCTACCATGTTCACGCTTACCATCCTCTTCTACCAATACACTTACAGAAAGACGCACCAATGGACGGATATCTGCTGCCAATGTACCATCTGTTGCGGCAATCAGTACCTGCTCATAAACGCCTGTTAAGCTGGCGTTTACTTCCTGAACCCTGGGATCTTCCGCTCGTGCAATTTGATCAACTCGGTGCAACAAGGCAATTTTTTCTTCCCGGCTCATGCTCTGCAAAGGATTAATTGCTGGATAAAGTGCTTTATGTGTCACTGCACCTAACGTATGCGAAATTCCATTACCAGCTTCCCGTACAATGCTGCGCGCAGCCTGAGCGCTTTGCTGTAACGCATTCATTGTTATTTGATCTGCGTAAGCAAAACCCGTTTTCTCTCCACTGATCGCGCGAACTCCCACACCCTGATCAATATTATAAGAACCATCTTTGATGATGCTGTCTTCCAATACCCATGCTTCATGATAGCTGGATTGGAAATAGAGATCGGCGTAGTCCAGACGGCGTTCCGACAATTGACCCAATACAGAAAATAAGTCTTGATGATTCAAATTATTAGCCGCCAGTAAATATTCACTGACATAAGTTAAACTCATATTAATTACTCTTTTATCTTAATTTGTATTCTTTTTTATCAAAGAAGTTAGTTGTGGACGGAAGCGATTATGTTTTACCACTTTGATCTGCTCACGCATGTGAACCAAACTATCCCTACGGATATTAAGCTGCAATGCGCTGACGGTCAGAGGATTTTTCTTGATAACTTCTCCCCAGCCACTCACCGCCATTGTGTACCCCCATGTTCTGCGTGTGCCGTGTACACCAACCTGTGCAGGCGCCAGAATAATGCACTGATTCTCAATGGCACGAGCTTTCAACAGTGGCTCCCAATGCGCTTTACCCGTTAATCGGGTGAAAGCAGCCGGAACAGAAATAAGCTCTGCACCCTGCTCACGCAATGCCTGAAAAAGCCCTGGGAAACGCAAATCATAACAGATAGTCATACCCAAACGGCCAACGGGTGTATCAACAACGGTAATATGTTCCCCACGCTGGTAAATAGTGGATTCATTATAGGCACCGTGTTCATCATTGATATTGACATCAAACATGTGGATTTTATCGTAACGTGCTCGGATTTCTCCTTGATCATCAAACAATAGACTACTGCTTGTGATACGAGTGGGATCTTCCCGACTGACCATCGGCATAGAACCAACCAGCAGCCAAACACCGTAACGTTGTGCCATTTCGCTTACTGCCTGTTGCAATGGCCCACTTCCCTGTGTCTCTGCATATTCACGGTAAGTATCAGCATCAGCGAACAACAGAGCATTTTCGGGTGTCAGAACCAGTTTTACAGTTTCTGGCAATTGCTTAATCTGTTGTTCAATTTGCGCTAAATTATGTTTAACATTTGTACCACTACATAATTGCAAAAGTGCAACATTAATGTTTTTCATGGCCTTTTATCCCCCTTAAGCTGACGTAAAACTTCATCAATTTTAGGCTGTTCGAGGCTGCCGGTTAACCGATAGCGAATTACCGATATCTTACTCCATAGAGGCCCCAGTACTTTTGTCGCGGCAAAAACTGCAGCACCAGCAACAGGGTTGACTGCAAAAGCTGTCGCAACTCCTACCGTTGTCGAAATTTCTGGCGTGATCACTAGTTCCATATTGATCTGGTGATGAACTAAATCTGTCTGCCCTGTAGCATTGATGTCTGCTGCCAATCCATCAATGAAAAAATCATCAATGTACATGACACCATTTTTTATGGCTGCATCACCACTGATGGAATCAAAGTTGAAATCATTATTGAATGTATCACTGAAATCCAATTGTAATTTACGCAACAATGCATCGAAACTGATAAGCCTTAATAACTGCCCGGCTCTGCCACCCCCCAATTTGGCAATAGCACCTTTTCCCATTTCTCCGGTCAGCGTCCCATTCAGTGTCTTGAGATCTGGCTGCCATGGCACACCCTGCCATTTCAAATCAAAATCAAATCCGAAAGGCGCATCAACAATCGGAACGATAAACCCCATATAGGCTGCCATATCATCGAATTTCTTTCCCGATAATTTCCCTTTGATATAGCTATGATTTCCGATATTGCTTTCATACCAACGACCCGATAACGTCAGATTTCCGACACTGTTCTCCATTCGCCCATCGGTCAAGACCAGAGAATCACCTTCCGGCATAATCGAGCCAGATATTTTGCCGAGTTTTAGTCCAGCAACCCAGCATTCTGCGCATTTTACATCCAGTGCCGGCCAACTGCCCAAAGAATAATGAGGTGTAGACTTCTTATCAGACGTTAAACTTGTGTCATCAATCGACGAATCTGTTACAAACAAAGGATCGAAATAAAGATAATTGATTGATGCCTGCATTGCTTTATTCTTTTGAACCAGAAGATTGCCATTAATCTCCTGCCCCTGTGCACTTACTTTTATTTCACCGTTTTGTTGAACAACATTGAATATCAATTGATTCCAACGCTGTCCGAGCAAATCCAGTGAAGGCAACGAAATTTCAAATATGCCCGGCCACAAAAAGCCATTGTCTTTCGATGAATTCCTACGCAAAGATCCAAGCAACGTCAATAACTTGTCACCGTCTATTGCAGGCAAGTTTAATGCCAATAGCGATTTTTTCGGCAACTCAGGAATTCCATTACCATCCGTGTGAAAAATTCCTCGCTGCAATCTGGTATGGTTTTTTTCCAGCATCCACTGAGTATTGAACGCATATTGCTTGCCAATGGCCCCTTTTATCTGGAGCTGATCCATATTGCCTTCGGCATGGATATTAAACTTATTCCATTCCCTCAGGGATTTTGTGTCCAAGACCGATAATTTACTGTTTAAATGTGATAAATCTGCATTAACTGCGACACGATATTTCACATCATTCTTTGCAGGTGAATTACCAGAAGGTATCGTAATATTCACGTCCCCCTGCCAATTCAGCATGCCAGACAGCTTGTTCCGAATTTCCGCAGGAAGCTCCGGCAATGTCTTCGCCGCCCAGCGTGAATCCAATTTCACATTAACCTGATAATGCCTTGGCAAATCTTGGGTAGCAAATCTCAGGAACAAGGGATTTCCCAGCCAGTGAGCCGATAGTGCCTTGCTTTTTAAGTTGCCATTGTCAAAGCGAAATTTTCCATTGAGATGCTCCATTTTACTGTTCAGTGGCTTGATAAACAGATGCGTATCTTTCAGTATCACTTCTCCACTCGCAGAAACTTGTCCATGTTCCAAAGGAATGTCCAGATGGAGGTTTCCATCCACCTTGCCATCAAGTTGCAAGCTTTCCAGAGCAGCGCCTATCGAGTCTGCCATCGGGCTTTGGTTGAAATAATCATGGATACTCTTTCCACTTCCAGATAATCCAGCGTCAATAAACAGTTTATGCTTGCCATAATCTGGAATTATTGCCGAAACTTGGGTGGCCTCCACTTTTCCCAAGCGAGCTTCCTGAGCCTCCATCCACAAGCCATTATTCTGGAAATTCAGATCGATATTTAGATCAAATAGAGCTGGCCAATCGGGTTGGTATTGAAAAGTCGCATGGCGCAGGGGGACAAACACCTGAAACTGGCCATTGTTCTGTTTAAACGGAAAGTCATGAGGATCACCATGGAAAACCAAGGTGGCATTCTCGACTTTTCCTTTAATCAAGGAGGAGGTCAAATAGTCTGTCAAAGATTCTCCCATCAGTGGCTTGGGAAAATAGCGCCAAGCTTCACCAAGGTCGTTAACTCGAATCCCTGCTAACATTGCCAAAACAGGCTGTTGATCGCGTGGTTTCAGATAATGAAAATTTCCATTGAGCCATAGCGATTTTGCCTGCAAATCCAGACCTTGGCTCCTTACCTCCATACCATTTTGATTATTTCTCCAGAAGATCTGACCTTCGCTACTGGTAATATCAAGTGGAGCCTGAAACATAGAGCCATAATCAATCATGCTGTTTTTCAATGCAAAATTGAGATTTCCCCACTGTTTATTACCATCCAACATACCACTGAAGTGGTTGATTGCAGGCAGTTCTTTCCAGCGTAACCAGCTTATATCCCGCCATTTCATGCGGATTCCCATATCATCAGGAAGCTCTGGCGTGATATCGAGGGCAAAATTGTCAATCATCCCTGTCGGCTGACGATGTTGCCAATCCTTGACGGTATCCGGTGTCACAAAGGAGAGTATCGGCAATATCCCATTCAAGTATTCAAGCTGGATATTTTCAGCACGAATACGCCAGTGATCTTTACCCTGATATTTGGATGCCTGCTTAACATACAGCGTCGAAATCTTTCCCTCTGGCCATTGCTGCTCATTAGTTTTCAGGCTTGCCAGATTCGGAATATCAAACAACCATCCTTCACCCTGACGGCGCATTTGCAAGAGGAAATCATTAACTGCAAGCTGATGCTTTTCATTTCCGACGTGCCAGTTTGCCCTACCTTTCCTGAGCTGCAAACGTCCACTATCAATTCGCCCGTCCTTTAAAGTAATCCAACTGGCTAAACTGAAATGGGCATTATCCAATCCTGTGCTATCCCTTAACCAACGACTTAACCACAGCCGCATATCGATTTCATCGGCCTGCAAATAAACAGTGCCACTATCCAAAGCCCCTTTGATATCTTTCAGGTCAAACTTCACCTGAACAACACCTTCTTGCCCATTAATCGAAGAGAGGTTTACGCTGCCCTGTGCCCGATGACGGTTATCTTTATTCAGCCATGTCAATTGTGGTAATAGCAGATTAACTTTTTCACCAGATGGCGCCAAAAAAGTTAAGCGACTGTCATGCAGGTCAAAATGATTGAATTGTTCAAGAAACAAGGTAGAAAAGCTATCTGGCTCAAAAATCCTATTTTCACCATCTTGCCCAAACAGAGTCTTATCGTAATTGACCTGAAGCTGGTAAAAAGACAGATCACGAAAATACCAGCGCCGTTGTAAAAGTGAACGCCAGACATCCAGAGAAAGTCTGATTTTTTTGGCATGAATATCGACATTTTCCGCTTTCGCACTGATATCACGGATTTCCAGACTGGGGCCGAAGGGTTCCCAACGACCTTTGATGTAGCCAATATTGATAGGAACATTCGTCACGTCAGCAATTTTCTCTATTAATTGCTGACGATATTCATTGATATGTGGCAGAAAGAAACGCAACCCACTGACAAGCAAAGCCACAATGATAATGGCTATTGCGGCTGTCGCTAATAATATCCCCGGCAGTCGCCTCACGCATTTCTCCTTGGTTGTCAGCACGATTTCTCTGCAAACCATTCTCTGCAAACCAGTCTTCTATAAATAAAACCTCACAAGCCAGCTCTTATAAACTGACCTTATCAGTGCATTTTTTTACATCATATTGATTTACATTATATTTATTTACATCATAACAACGTCAAATTGCTCTTGGCTGTATAGCTGTTCTGTCTGCACCTTGACCTGTTTGCCCACAAAAATTTCCACCTCTGCCAATGCGTGAGACTCATCCCCTTTCAAGGCTTCACTAACAGCTTGGGAGGCATAAACCAGAAAACGATCAGCATCTATTGCACGATTGACTCGTACAATTTCACGCAAGATTTCATAACATACGGTTTCGACGGATTTTACCGTGCCACGCCCCTGACAGGCTGGACAATTATCACAAAGGATATGTTCAATACTTTCTCGTGTACGCTTGCGCGTCATTTCAACCAAACCCAATTGTGAAAAACCATTGATGGTTGTTTTCACTCTATCTTTACTTAATGCCTGTTCCAAGGAAGCCAATACACGGCGGCGGTGCTCTTCATTATCCATATCAATAAAATCAATGATAATGATACCGCCCAAGTTACGAAGCCTTAATTGCCGGGCAATTGCCTGTGTTGCTTCGATATTGGTATTAAAGATAGTTTCATCCAAATTACGATGCCCAACAAAAGCACCGGTATTAATATCAATTGTTGTCATGGCTTCCGTCTGATCAATTATCAGATAGCCGCCTGACTTTAATTCCACTTTACGTTCCAACGCCCGCTGAATTTCATTTTCCACGCCATACAGATCGAATATTGGCTGATTTCCCTGATAATGTTCCAGTTTAGCGTTCATTTCAGGAATATATTCATCAATAAACTCCTGTAATTGTGTAAATGTTTGGCGGGAGTCGACCCGAATACGGTCGAGAGAAGCACCAACAAAATCACGCAAAATACGCTGGGCCAATGCCAATTCGCCATATACCTTGTTTTTGGTAATATTGCGTTTCTTACGTTCAATCACCTTACTCCAAAGGCGCTTCAAAAATGCTGCATCTTGTGTAATTTCTTCTGTTCCCACACCTTCAGCGGCCGTGCGGATAATAAACCCCCCATGTTCATCACAATAATCCATGACGATACTTTTCAGGCGCTCACGTTCTTCTTCACTCTCGATACGCTGTGAAACACCAACATGCGATGCTCCCGGCATAAATACCAAATAACGTGAAGGTAAGGTGATATCCGTCGTTAAGCGAGCACCTTTTGTTCCCAGAGGATCTTTTACTACCTGAACAATTAAATCCTGTCCCTGACGGACCAATTCGGCAATATCCCTGACATGGAAATTCTTTCGTTCTTCACCTGCAATACATTCAGTATGGGGCATAATATCCGAAGCATGCAAAAAAGCGGCTTTCTCCAGCCCAATATCCACAAAAGCCGCCTGCATTCCTGGCAAAACCCGGCTCACACGCCCTTTATAAATATTTCCGACAATGCCTCTTTTCGCTTCCCGTTCAATATGAATTTCTTGCAAGATACTGCCATCAATATAAGCAACCCGCGTTTCGGATGGTGTTACATTGACTAATAACTCTGCTGTCATGAATAGTCCTTCCCATCAGCTAACGCTAAAAATCGTGTGATTAATTCATACGTTTCCACCAGTGGCAAACCGACAACAGCATGGTAACTGCCATTAATTTTTCTGACAAAATAACCGCCCTTACCTTGAATGCCATAAGCACCGGCTTTATCCATTGGTTCCCCAGTTGCAATATATTCCTGTATTTCCTGTTGGGATAACTGGCGGAATATCACATCTGTAATGACTATCTCACTCAAAGTATGTTGACCGTTCGATAAAGCAACAGCTGTCATCACTTGATGGCACTGACCTGACAAAGCACTGAGCATTTCTGCTGCGTGTTGTTGATTTCGTGGTTTTTCCAAGATACGGTTATTCAATACAACAATGGTATCAGCTCCCAAAACGGGATAATCATGTGCCGCAATTGCTACGCCGGCTTGTGATTTCTCTTTGGCCAACCGAGTAACATATTGCTGTGGAGACTCCCCTTCACGCCATTTTTCTTCGACCTGAGGTGCCAGGATTTCAAAGTTAAAATCCAACAATTCCACTAGCTCACGCCGTCTTGGTGAACCAGAAGCTAAGTAAATGGTTTTCATCGTGAATTATCCTTAGGAGTCTATCCCATCAGCTATTTTATTTGTTATACACTTTCACCTTATACACCTTCATCTTTCAAGTTATTGCTCTTTGTTAGCCGTTTATTAACCGCTCTGTAACTCGAAATTTATTGGAGATAGGCTCTGGTAATTTGAATTCATTGAATACAGCAATTCGTCTTTAACGAACTGAAAATTGACGGCGGATTTTCCGCATTAATAAGAATAACCAAGGCCAGAGAATACCATTGACTAACCCATTCCAAAAAACCTCTGGATAAAAGACCGTCTTTGGTAACGAAGCATGGGCCAGAAAAACGCAGAAGTTCATTACGGTCGAAAGCCCGACCACAACCAAAGCTTGCTGCCAAAGCGCCATATTGCGGATAAGCTGAAATTTGAAAGCCACCAGAAAACTGATAATGCTAAATGCCAGAGCATTCGCCCCCAAAATACTGCCATGTAACAAGTCAATAATAATCCCCAATACAAAACCAGTCCCCACGCTGACGCGATGAGGAAGTGCAAGCAGCCAGTAAATCAAGCACAGCATTAATAAAGTGGGCCGAAACATAAAAAACTGCTCCGGCCACGGCATAATCTGTAGCACTATTGCAATCAGGAAAGATAACCAAATGATCCAGCCACCTTGGCGATGATATTGACTCATTGCTGATTCCCTGTAGCTGATAATGCCGGTTTGGATGTCGGTTTTGCTACCATTCTTGTTGTAGACAATACTTGGCGGCCATCTTTTGCTTCATCTGATTGTGTTGCCAGTTGCTGTGTTGCATTTAATGAATTTGGCGATGCTTTTGGTAACAGCGGTATCAAACGTTCATTGGCAGCTTCGGATACTTTTTCAGGTGGCAATGGGTTGGATGGGTTGTTATCAACACCCCACAATAGCAGTAAATAGCGCAAACGCTGCAATTCAGCAGATGCACGGGCATGAATCACCGCCTGAGCTCGCTGGTTATCAATTTTGACAGAAGAAACTACAGCCACAGGATAACCTTCTGGAAAACGCCCACCCAGCCCCGATGTTACCAGTACATCGCCAACGCGAATATCAACATTACTTTGCAAAGGCTCCAGCAGGAGATCATCCGTACATCCTGTGCCACCAGCGATAGCACGAATATCGTTGCGTAATACCTGCACAGGAAGTGCATGCGATGGATCACAAATCAACAATATCCGACTACTAAACTGGTTCACGGCAGTAACCTGCCCCACCACTCCTCGGTCGCTGATAACAGGCTGCCCTTCATACACGCCATCTTTGGCCCCTTTATCAAGGACAACTTGGGCGCGATAAGGCTCCATCATACCCCCCGAAATTACCTGCGATACCATCATGTGCTCATTATGAAGCAGAGGTGAAGCCAATAATTCACGTAAACGGGAGTTTTCTTGTTGCAGCTGTCCTAATAACAGTAACTTACTGTCTTGTATAAGTAATTTATTACGCAGGGATGTATTTGCCAGCTCGAGTTCACTGCGTCTGGACATAGATTCTGAGATGCTGTCCAACAGTTGACGAGGCCCGTTGGCAAGAAAATAAAAAGGACTCACAGCCGTATCCATATAACTACGGACTTTATGGAAAATACCAAGGCGACTGTCTACCACAATCAAAATAATGGCAATAACGATAGCAAAAAAGAGTCGTAGTTGCAGAGAGGGCCCTCTGCTGAAAATTGGCTTCATAAATGGTGTATTGCCAAGCTTATTATCTCATTAATAGTAAAAATTCTGAACAATCAGCAAGGAGGCTCCGATAAAACATGTCCACCTCCCAGCTCGCAGAGTTACTTTCAGTCTTCGCTAAACAGATCGCCACCATGCATATCGATCATTTCTAGCGCCTTACCACCACCACGGGCAACACAGGTCAGAGGGTCTTCAGCAACAATGACAGGAATGCCAGTCTCTTCCATCAGCAAACGATCAAGATTACGCAGCAATGCACCACCACCCGTCAGTACCATTCCTCGTTCAGAAATATCTGAGGCCAATTCTGGTGGGCACTGTTCCAGAGCGACCATGACAGCACTCACAATACCTGTTAATGGTTCTTGCAGGGCTTCAAGAATTTCATTGGAATTCAGAGTAAAACTGCGAGGGACACCTTCTGCCAGGTTACGGCCACGTACTTCAATTTCACGCACTTCATCCGTTGGATAGGCCGAGCCAATTTCATGCTTGATGCGCTCTGCCGTTGCTTCCCCGATCAGGGAGCCATAATTGCGACGAACATAATTGATGACGGCTTCATCAAAACGATCACCACCAATACGTACAGAAGATGAATAAACAACACCATTGAGGGAGATAACGGCAACTTCAGTGGTTCCCCCACCAATATCTACCACCATTGAGCCTGTTGCTTCGGAAACGGGTAAACCGGCACCGATCGCAGCCGCCATTGGCTCTTCAATTAAAAATACTTCCCGGGCTCCTGCACTTTGGGCAGATTCACGAATGGCACGACGCTCAACCTGAGTCGCACCAACAGGAACACAGACCAACACACGCGGGCTTGGGCGCATGAAACTGTTATTGTGAACCTGTTTGATAAAATGCTGCAGCATCTTTTCAGTGACATAAAAATCAGCGATAACCCCATCCTTCATAGGGCGGATAGCTGCGATATTACCCGGAGTACGTCCCAGCATTAGCTTTGCTTCCAGCCCTACTGCTGCAACGCTTTTTGTTGAACTGGCTCTGTCTTGGCGAATAGCAACAACAGAGGGTTGATCCAATACAATTCCTTGACCTTTGACATAAATAAGGGTATTGGCAGTACCCAAATCAATGGACAAATCGTTGGAAAACATGCCACGAAATTTCTTTAACATAACGAAAGGATAATCCTGCAAGCTGGGGACGGAGATTGTCCGTCTACTCTACCAACCACATGAAGCAGCGACAAGGCGCATAATTAACTACTTTTACTACTTCAATAAAAGTGGCTACGTTATTCACATCAGAAACATGATATTCTACGTTACTTTTCTCTAACGGAGCAGAAAAAAACTGCATAAAAATGGGCTAATTTCACCAATAACCTCATCAAGGCACCCCAAAAACACTTAATACACCAAAAAACCAACATTATAGTGCATATTGAGATACGGCTACCCCGCTTTTCACGATCCCATGTTGTCTTATAACAATTTCAGCAAATTCAACTAATATTCACATTTTCTTAAAGATTTTCTTCTCTCATGAGCTTGGTGGCAAATGGCACCATATCGATAATCTCAAGAAGATTCACAGTCTTGTCGTTATGTCATATTCGCGAATACGTTCTCGAAAGTAATAATCAGAAAATTAAGGTCCCAGGATGAAATAGTTCATTAATTATAAAAGCAATGGATGAATTTGGTGAGGTTAAGGAAAATATTTGAAAAAATATTGTTAACTTCAAAGGAAACTGACGAGAATAAAGATTATTCTGAGCCTATTCCAGAAATCACTCTCCGTATTGTTATCCTATATATTATTACCTTTTACAGTGCCATCCTGAACAAAAATAAGTAACCACAGTTTTACCACTCTCTATCACAATATTGTTGCTTTCCCGTTTCAGTACATCAGATTTTATCTATATTGTTGTGATGCCCAAAATTGCTGTGATGCCCAAAATCTCGGTAATAGCCAGAATTACAGTGAAATAAAACAGGCTATGGAGCCAGACAGATCCCGTACAAGAGAGAATGATCATGAAAGCCTTATTATTGGAACAACACGAAATATTATCCGCATCAATTCAAGATATTAACGTGTCTCACTTGCCATCAGGTAATGTGGTCGTCGATATCCATTGGTCAACACTCAATTACAAAGATGCCCTTGCCATCACCGGCAAAGGGAAGATTATCCGCCAATTTCCAATGGTGCCGGGAATCGATTTTTCTGGTGTTGTTCGTCATTCCGAAGATCCCCGTTTTCATGTAGGACAACATGTTTTACTGACTGGCTGGGGCGTGGGAGAAACTCACTGGGGGGGGCTGGCAGAACAAGCAAGAGTATCTGGTGAATGGTTAACGCCCTTGCCGCACGGATTAAGTCCCCGACAAGCAATGATCATCGGTACGGCAGGTTTTACTGCGATGTTATGTGTCATGGCGTTAGAACAAGGGGTCGTGACACCTGAAAGCGGAAAGATTGCCGTGACAGGTGCCAGTGGTGGTGTTGGTAGTACAGCAATAACCTTGCTGTCACAACTGGGCTATTCCGTCACTGCAATTAGCAGCAAACCCGATAATCAGGATTATTTGCTCTCACTGGGTGCAAAAGAAGTTTTACCTGTCAGTGACTTTAACCAGCCATCACGTCCACTGGAAAAACAACGGTGGGCCGGTGTAATAGATACGATTGGCGGAACTGTATTGGCGACCTTGCTGGCACAAGTGAATTACAACGGTACAGTGGCTGCCTGTGGTATGGCAAGTGACAGCCAGCTGCCCACAAGCGTAATGCCGTTTATCCTGCGTAATGTTCGCTTGCAGGGGGTGGAATCTGTAACTGTTCCGGCCTCGAAACGTCCCGCCATTTGGCAGCGGTTGCAAAAGCTGCTACCAGATTCCTTTTATCAAAAAACAGCCAATGAAATTACATTAGAACAAGTGATCGAACATGCCAATAAATTGATAGACAATCGAATTACTGGCAGAACCATCGTAAAAATACGCTGATAAGACCAGTATTTAGCTGCTAAATGCCACGATATGTTTATAATGTCGGGCTTTATCGCCAAATTTACAATTCTAGATATCAGAAGAGATGACAAACCGTTGACATCGAGTTATCTTGGTCGATTGTTGACAGATTGCCGGAGATACCCGCACAATGGCAGACAAGTTTCGCATTTTACTCTTGAATGGCCCCAACCTGAACATGCTGGGAGCACGAGAGCCAGAGACCTACGGCAAGTTAACCCTTGATGATATTGTTAACAAACTGTCACAAGAAGCTCACCAATCGGGAGCTGAATTATCCCATCTGCAATCCAACGCAGAATCTGAACTGATTGAAAGAATTCATTCAGCGTGGGGCAATACAGATTTTATTTTGATTAACCCCGCGGCATACACGCATACCAGCGTGGCATTGCGCGATGCACTTCTGGCGGTAGATATCCCATTTATTGAGATTCACCTTTCCAACGTGCATGCCCGCGAGCCATTCCGCCACCACTCATATCTTTCTGATATTGCAGTAGGCGTCATCTGCGGATTGGGAGCGGATGGTTATAGTTTTGCATTACAGGCAGCGGTCAACCGCTTGTCAACATCCAACTAATTGACTTAAAAGTACGGAACCACACTCATGGATATTCGTAAGATAAAAAAACTGATCGAGCTGGTTGAAGAATCTGGTATTTCTGAACTGGAAATTTCTGAAGGTGAAGAATCAGTACGCATCAGCCGCGCTACGGTAGCTCAGGCAATGCCTGTAGCCCAGCAATATATTTCTGCACCTGCTCAGCAACCTGCATTTGTACAGCAGCCAGCAGCACCTGCTATCGCTGATAAATCAGCAGAAATCAGCGGTCACACCGTTCGCTCTCCAATGGTTGGTACGTTCTACCGTTCACCAAGCCCAGATGCGAAACCTTTCATCGAAGTCGGCCAGCATGTAAGTCAGGGCGAAACCCTGTGTATCGTTGAAGCCATGAAAATGATGAACCAGATCGAAGCTGACAAAACTGGCGTAGTGAAAGCAATTCTGGTTCAGGATGGTCAACCTGTTGAATTCGACGAGCCACTGGTCATCATCGAATAACGAGGCGTCCCCATGCTTGAAAAAATTGTCATTGCCAACCGCGGTGAAATTGCACTGCGCATCCTGAGGGCCTGTAAGGAGCTTGGGATCAAAACGGTTGCTGTGCATTCTGCGGCTGACCGTGACCTGAAACACGTCCTGCTGGCGGATGAAACCGTCTGCATCGGCCCTGCGGCTTCGGCAAAAAGTTACCTGAATATTCCAGCCATTATCTCTGCGGCCGAAATCACCTGCGCACAGGCGATCCATCCGGGTTATGGCTTTTTGTCTGAAAACGCTGACTTTGCCGAGCAGGTCGAGCGCTCCGGCTTTATTTTCATTGGCCCTAAAGCGGACACCATCCGTTTGATGGGGGATAAAGTTTCTGCTATCAGTGCGATGAAAAAAGCGGGTGTTCCTTGTGTTCCCGGCTCTGATGGCCCATTGGGTGATGATGCGGAGAAAAACAGAACAGTTGCAAACCGTATCGGCTATCCGGTGATCATTAAGGCATCGGGCGGCGGCGGTGGTCGTGGTATGCGCGTTGTACGCAGCGATAAAGATCTGGAACAATCCATCGCCATGACCCGTGCAGAAGCTAAAGCAGCTTTCAACAACGACATGGTGTACATGGAGAAATTCCTTGAAAACCCACGTCATATTGAAATTCAGGTTTTGGCTGATGGTCAGGGCAACGCACTCTATCTGGCTGAACGTGACTGCTCCATGCAGCGCCGTCACCAGAAAGTGGTGGAAGAAGCACCTGCACCGGGCATCTCACCTGAACTGCGCCGCAGTATCGGTGAACGTTGTGCCACTGCCTGTATTGAAATCGGCTATCGCGGAGCGGGTACGTTTGAATTCCTGTACGAAAACGGTGAATTCTATTTTATCGAAATGAATACCCGTATTCAGGTTGAGCATCCAGTGACAGAAATGATCACTGGCGTTGACCTGATCAAAGAGCAGCTGCGAATTGCAGCGGGTATGCCGCTGTCCATCAAGCAGGAAGATGTAGAAATCAAAGGTCATGCGATCGAATGCCGTATCAATGCGGAAGATCCGAAAACCTTCCTGCCAAGCCCAGGCAAGATCACCCATTTCCACTCACCGGGTGGGTTTGGTGTGCGTTGGGAATCCCATATCTATGCGGGATATACCGTACCACCTTACTATGATTCCATGATCGGTAAATTGATCACTTATGGCGAAACCCGTGAAGTGGCAATTGCGCGTATGAAGAATGCGCTGGCCGAGTTGATCATTGATGGCATCAAGACCAACATCGATTTGCAACTGGCGATCATGAATGACGAGAACTTCCAGAAAGGCGGAACCAATATCCACTATCTGGAGAAGAAACTGGGCTTGCAGGAGAAGTAAAGTTTCTTTGTCTCTTATTCAGAGTTTGCTGATTTGAGTGAATAAAATCCCATCTTTTTAAGATGGGATTTCAGACCCTACAGAACCCACTTTTGATTCCACATGCAAGTAAATACTTTACGTTATTCTATTCTTTACATAGGGAAGAGTATTTATCTATCGATGTTTCGTGACGATCTTTCCTTCCATTATGCAAATTAACGCCAAACCATCTATCTGTAACACCACTTACGGGTTCATCAGACCATACAGTGAAACGCTCATTGACTGGCCAGCCATACTCATTGTATAGCGGCAATTTACTTAGCTCTTGTAGTTCACTTACAGTCGGCAATTTATTCTTACAACGTTGTTGTGCTTGACTTACCAGTGTGGCAGACCAAGCTTCGTTATTACTCCAACCATAATTTGCTGCACCTAACCACTCTTTATGTAATAAAGGCCGATAGTAATTTATCCCATTAAGACGGACTACATCTTTCATATGCCCCCAATAGTCCGCAACAGACACATCAGGGCTAGTAATCACCGTAAAGATAACATCACTTTTTTTCTCTATAGGCCCTGTGACACCATCTACAACAACTTTTAACGTTGTTCTTGCACCTATTCCATTCGGATCAGAAATCGTCTTAACCAGCTCACCAGTCTGGTCTGTATAACCAATATAATCTCCCTCCTTAGTATCCAACATTGTTTTGAAATCGTCTGGGGATAATGACCAATTTCGTCGATCAAAACCACTCATCTTAATCTCAAAAGGCACCCAAGCTACGGGTTTACCAAACTTTGTAATTTTAATCATCATGTTAATAGAGTCACCACCAGAATTTGGAAGATTATTTTTTCTCGCTTGAAGCTTAACAACAGGTTTTCCATTTACGCTTACTGTATCCTTCCCCTTATCAGCCAGCTTAACTTCAACAGCATCGGCAACATTTGCCACCCTACCCTCGCCAATTTTACTCTTTGTGTTATTGCCCTTATCTTGAGGATCGTTGGTCGTGAGCGTTAAAATATCTTTTGTACGAGCATCCAGCCCATTTCTTGCCAGTATTGAGAATTCAAGTACTTTACCAGCATGCTCTTCCACAATAAGGTAGCCCTGCGGTTTACCATTATTTACAACGCCTTTTAACACCCCTCCACTATTGCTCTGCGAACTAGAATCTGCCTTGCTGTCTTCTGAATTAGCTAAATCTTTCACGGCGGCTACTGTTTGCCCTTGTTCACCCCAAGCGTAAAAAGAGTTATCTTCCTTATTTCCGCCATTGTGTTCATATTTATAATTAACTTGCAGTGTTCTACCAACCACCAAAAACATATCTGGATTGTCTACTTTCAATTCCAGATCTTTGATAGTTGGCACTGGTGAATTAAACGTTACCTTAGTGGCTATTTGAGTGAGTGGCTTGCCATCAACTTGCAGCGTCACCATCCAGTCACCAATTTTCATGCCTGCGGTCACAGTGGCGGTATAAATGCCACTGCCTGCCGGCGTTTCCTGAATCATCCCTATCTTCGGCTCATCCCCGCTGCCGGACAGGGCACTGCCATCAAACCGGAGGCGCGGCTGCACATTGGTGATTGGCTGGTTCTGGCTGTCCTTCAGCACCAGCGTCAGTGTCGCCTGTTGCTGGTTATCAGCTTCCAGCGTATTAGGGCTGGCATTGAATGCGGAGTGAGTTTCACTCACCACGTCAGCCAGCGATGGATTAAACATTATCTTGGTGGCGATTTGACTCAACGCCTGACCGCCAACCTGTGGCGTTACCGTCCAGTCACCGACTTTCGTGCCCGCGGTCACGGTGGCGGTATAAATGCCACTGCCTGTCGGTGTTTCCTGAATCATCCCTATCTTCGGCTCATCCCCGCTGCCGGACAGGGCGTTGCCATCAAACCGGAGGCGCGGCTGCACATTGGCGATTGGCTGATTCTGGCTGTCCTTCAGCACCAGCGTCAGTGTCGCCTGCTGCTGGTTATCGGCTTCCAGCGTCTTAGGGCTGGCATTGAATGCGGAGTGAGTTTCACTCACCACATCAGCCAAAGGCGGATTAAACATTATTCTGGTAGCGATTTGACTCAACGCCTGATCGCCAACCTGTGGCGTCACCGTCCAGTCGCCGGTCTTCGTGCCCGCGGTCACGGTGGTGGTATAAATGCCACTGCCTGTCGGTGTTTCCTGAATCGTCCCTATCTTCGGATCATCCCCGCTGCCGGACAGGGTGTTGCCATCAAACCGGAGGCGCGGCTGCACATTGGCAATTGGCTGGTTCTGGCTGTCCTTCAGCACCAGCGTCAGTGTCGCCTGCTGCTGGTTATCGGCTTCCAGCGTATTAGGACTGGCATTGAATGTGGAGTGAGTTTCACTAATGATATCGGTTAATAGATTGCCAAAGATGACATTGATAGTTTTTATCTTCTGCCCATTTATTTTCGATGTAACAGATAATCTGCCTTCGGTCTCTTCCCCTTTAAAATGCCATTCATAACGACCGCTACCGAATGGCATCTCTTTCACTTTCCCTAAAGTCGGCTTCTGACCATTACCATATAGCTCGCTCCCATCTAGCTCCAAAGTAAGGTAATCGCTTACTCCCGCAATAATATGACCATCCTTATCACGCAAATCCAATTGAAAGAAACCTGACTCATTCGGTTCAACCTTACCTTCCTTCGATACCTTAAACAGGGATTTATCCGTATCCATTATTTCCGACAATGATGGATAAAAATCAACCATAGCAGAAGGCAACTCCTGACCATCCACTGCTACTTTGATTTTCCAATTGCCGTATTTAGTACCAGCCGTAGCAAGCACTTCATAAACACCATCCTCTCCTGAAACTTCATTGATTTCTTTAGACAACTCTGGATCTTGGCCTGCGTCTTTTAGTCCGCTAAGGTCAGACGTAAATGTAATATGACTCACCGCTCCACGGATTGGCTTACCATCCTTACCAATCAATTTCAACCGGAGCACGGTTTGGGTTTTTCCATCTGCCAGCATCGACTGTTTGGCAGGTTCAAAACCGGAGCCTTTCAGGTCGATCGCCAAAGCAATCACCTGTATCTGTGTTTCAGCCCGTTCAGAAGCATTGCCTTTATTATCATAGGCGATACCGGACAGGGTATAAACGTTGTGACCTTTTGCATGGTATGGTGGCAACACCAGCAAATAATGGGTTCCCTCACGAACCGAATAGGAAATTATGTTTTCTGTCGGCGTATCCCGTTTCTTCAACGTACCACCGCCAGCTTCCAAATTTGCCGTGTCCCAGACAATTTCCTTCAGACTATATTTGCTACTGACTCTGGCATTCAACGGAATAACCTCACCACCATATCCGCTGATTCGATTTTCCATCATCAGGCGTATCAGCTCTTTTTTGCGATATTCCAGTACGATTTGATTATTACGCTCGACCAAATCATAACGTCCACCTTGTAGGCTGCGTTTAAAGGCCACTTCATCAGGGTCAATTTGTTTTGACCACGGCATCCCCAGTTCATAGTTCAGGCCGAAATTAAACTGAGTTTCGCCGTGTCCCTGCGCACTCTGCTTGCGATCAATACCCAACGTCACCAATGGGATCGGAGTATAATTAGCACCCATAGTAAAAACTGATGGATTTTTCTGACGGCGTTCCTCACTCAACAAGCCGACTTCATTACCAAAGTATTGTTCATAGATCAGCTTGCCACCCAACTGCGGATAATCGGGAATATAACCTTCCGCCCGCAGATCAAAGCCATTGGCCGGGCGTTCTTCGTAATCGTTCAGTTTCTTGCCATCTTTCCAGCCACTGGCACGAAAATAACCATTCATCCCGAATTTCATAAAATCACGGGCGTACTCGGCTCCAATACCAAAACGGGTATGGTCACGGGTAATGTCGTGGTCAAGGAAAGCGTTATAGCCAAACATGCCGGTATCGTAGAAATGCCGCTGCCCCAAACCAAAATTGGCAGTGGTCCGACTGTCAATAC
The DNA here is from genome assembly GCF_002127535.1 of Xenorhabdus vietnamensis. Lineage (GTDB taxonomy): Bacteria > Pseudomonadota > Gammaproteobacteria > Enterobacterales > Enterobacteriaceae > Xenorhabdus > Xenorhabdus vietnamensis. Next base: position 56,432 of record NZ_MUBJ01000003.1, on the reverse strand, counting down.
GACGCAAGCCAAACTGGGTAAAGGCTATCTGTTTTTCGTGGTCATAGAACGGCAACAGCATATCAAACTGGCTACCTTCTAAGCGTCCATGTTTATCCACATTAGCCTGCAATTTGACCGTACCGTACCGTTGTAACCAGTTTTGCAAAGTCTTATTGGCTTCACTGACCGCCATGCCATGTAACTGGCTTTTGACATTGTCTATAATATTGCCATTTTTCAGCATCCCCACCGCACGAGAAGCTGTACTTGCCAGCCAGCGTTCGGTATTTTTTTCAGAGGATTCAATGGCAGAGGATTGTCTCAGATTTTCTGCCAGCAGTTGACCAGAAAGAGACTTTGGGTCGTCAGTTAGATTCTTCTTTTCTTGTTGTATAAAAGGTTGGTCAAGGGAGGGCGCTTCCTGTGCAACAGTGAATGTTTGAGCAATTACCAATAAAGGAGTAAAAGCACCCGCTATCGGAAAAGCAATCTGGGCAAAAATATTCGCCCAAGTCACCAATTTAATCCAATGGCGTTGTTTATCTGTCCACTGTCTACTTTGTTCTTTTAGCATGTTTACCAACCTGTATGATTAACACTATTGACCTCAAGCGATATATTTGGTTGATAACATTCATGCCTACCTTCTATATAGAATAGAGTTCAAATGAAGGTAAATGAATCAGATAATTTTCCATCTATGAGGCCAAGTCATTTACTACGCAAGGAAAAAATTCATTAAGCACTCTAAAAAATAAAAGCTATTTAATTAGATGACAAAAAGTCAAATAAATATAAAAAACGCTTTCATTCACACAATAACATTTAATTAAAAATACAATAAAAATCAAGCCACGGATTAAAAAATAATAAAACCCATTTCAATAATATAAATAAAAATAAAATTAACCATTAATAATCAATGTGATATGAAAAAATACAAACAAAGGATAATTTTCACAATCCATATTAATACAGGGATTCACAATTAACATTTAGTATCTAAATGTAATCTTGATCTTGTTTAAATATACAGAAAAAATGGAGAATGAAAAAAATTATAAAAACACCAAAAACCAACTGCAATTAAATTTAATTACCCATTATTAACAAAAAGACAAAATACATTCAGTCTTCTATCAGATATTATTTTTTTGAAAATTTAGCCAGTATTTTGATTTTATTCTAATTTACACAGCACATTTTCCCCTGAACAAATCAATACATTACCGTACAATTCCCCGCATATTGTTTCATGTAAGTTACCCGGAGAACGGATGGACGGACGATTTGTTCAATCCCACAAAGAAGCAGGCTGGGCAGTATTCCTGACGTTGGCTTATCTTGTTGGTTGGCTGCTGTGTGCCTATTTACCCAGTGATGACAGCGGATTAACTGGATTGCCACGCTGGTTTGAACTGGCTTGCCTGCTGCTACCCGCCTTATTTATCATCCTCTGCTGGTTGATGGTGAAGTGTATATTCAAGGACATTCCGCTGGAGGATGATAATGCAAAGTGAAGTGATTCTGCCTCTCGTAGGATATCTGGCATTGGTTTTTCTACTGTCAATCTATGCCTATCGTCGTCGGCAAACAGGCGAATTCTTGAATGAATATTTTCTCGGCAACCGCTCAATGGGTGGTTTTGTACTGGCAATGACCATTACAGCAACCTATATCAGTGCCAGTTCATTTATTGGCGGCCCTGGTGCAGCGTATAAATACGGTATCGGTTGGGTGTTGCTATCACTGATCCAGCTCCCCGCAATATGGCTTTCCCTTAGCGTACTGGGTAAAAAATTTGCCATCCTTGCCCGTCGTTACAACGCGGTCACACTCAATGATATGCTTTACGCGCGCTACCAGAGCCGATTTTTGGTCTGGTTTGCCAGTATAAGCCTGTTGGTCGCCTTTATCGGCGCAATGACAGTACAGTTCATTGGCGGGGCGCGTTTGCTGGAGACAGCAGCAGGTATTCCTTATGATACCGGATTGCTGATTTTTGGAATCTCGATTGCCCTTTACACTGCATTTGGCGGATTCAGGGCCAGTGTCCTCAATGATGCTTTACAGGGTCTGGTGATGCTGCTAGGTACAGTGTTATTGCTGGCAGGAATTATCTACAAAGCCGGTGGGTTATCAGCAGCAGTTACGACACTGCGCGCCATTGACCCGAATCTGGTTTCGCCTCACGGTGCTGATAATATCCTCACCGGGCCATTTATGGCGTCTTTCTGGATATTGGTCTGTTTTGGTGTCATTGGATTGCCACACACCGCTGTGCGCTGTATCTCTTATAAAGACAGCAAGGCGGTTCATCACGGTATTATTCTTGGCACAATCGTAATGGCAATCCTGATGTTCGGTATGCATCTTGCTGGTGCTCTTGGCCGGGCCATCATTCCTGATCTGACTATCCCTGATCAAGTGATCCCAACCTTGATGATCACCGTACTGCCTCCCATTGCCGCCGGGATTTTTCTGGCAGCACCAATGGCTGCGATTATGTCCACCATTAATGCCCAACTGCTGCAATCTTCGGCTACTATCGTCAAAGACCTCTATTTAAATTTGTTCCCACAACAAATCAAGCAAGAGAAAAAGCTATCGCGCATCTCCAGCTATTCCACCCTGTTTTTAGGCGCATTATTACTGCTGGCTGCATGGCGCCCACCTGAGATGATTATCTGGCTGAATCTGCTGGCATTTGGTGGGCTTCAAGCCGTTTTCCTCTGGCCTCTGGTTTTGGGGTTATACTGGGAAAAAGCCAATGCCTGCGGAGCAATCAGCTCAATGCTGACAGGTGCTGCAAGTTATACTTTGCTGGCAACCTTCAATATCCAGCTTCTTGGTTTCCATCCTATCGTACCATCCCTATTGTTGAGTTTACTGGCATTTGGGATAGGAAATATGATGGGTAATAAACACACACAACAAACCGCTGCACCTCAATAATTACAGCGTTATTCACAAAAAGAGAATTTTTTATGCCTTGGATACAATTAAGATTAAACACCACAGGACAACAAGCTGAGGCCTTGGGCGATGAGCTTATGGAAAGTGGAGCAGTATCTGTTACCTTTCAGGATAGCCACGATACCCCCATTTTTGAGCCTCTGCCGGGAGAAACCCGTTTATGGGGCGATACCGATGTTATCGGCCTGTACGATGCTGAAATGGATATGAAAGCGGTTGTCAGCCAACTGGAACAAGTTCCACAACTGGGTAAGGGTTTTATCCACAAAATTGAGCAGCTGGAAGATAAGGATTGGGAGCGTGAGTGGATGGACAACTTCCACCCAATGCGCTTTGGCAAACGTCTGTGGATTTGCCCTAGCTGGCGCGAAGTGCCAGAGCCAGAAGCCGTTAATGTTATGCTTGATCCCGGTCTTGCCTTTGGCACCGGTACTCACCCAACCACATCCCTTTGCCTGCAATGGTTAGATGGTATTGATATAACAGGTAAAACTGTGATCGACTTCGGTTGCGGCTCAGGCATATTGGCTATCGCAGCCCTAAAACTGGGAGCGAAACATGCTATCGGCATTGATATCGACCCACAAGCAATTCAAGCCAGTCGAGATAACGCTGAACGCAACGGTGTATCTGACCAATTAACTCTTTATCTATCTAAAGATCAACCTAAAGACCTTGAATGCGATATCGTGATTGCCAATATCTTGGCTGGCCCACTACGCGAATTGGCACCTGTTATTGGCTCATTACCTAGATCTGGTGGATTATTAGGCTTGTCCGGTGTTCTGGCAAGTCAGGCTGAAGGAGTTGCTCAAGCCTATGACAGTGAATTCATTATCGATCCTATAGCTGAACAAGAAGAATGGTGCCGCATCACAGGGATTAAAAAATAATCATTTAATACCTATTGAAAAGCGAGATTATCCACTAAAATGATTCCCTAGGGGGTCAATTGGTTTTAATCCATTCTCTTTATGATCAGAAATGTAAATATTAACAAATTCCATCAATAGAATGTAACCATATGTTATTTAAGAATAATTAACCAAGTTTAAAAAAATAAACTGCAAAAATCCGTTATAAATGCCTATTCGCTCAAAGTTTGGCCTTTCATATCTTGTGAAAAATGCGTAATATACGCGCCCTTAGTCACAGTTTGCCACTCTTTCTTCGTTTATGCGTATCGGACAATACCAGTTGAAAAACTGTCTGATTGCGGCCCCTATGGCAGGCATAACAGATCGCCCGTTTCGATCTCTTTGCTACCACATGGGAGCTGGAATGGCAGTCTCAGAAATGCTTTCTTCCAATCCACAGGTTTGGAAGACAGATAAATCCCGGCTGCGTATGGTTCATAGCGACGAACCCGGAGTACGTTCTGTACAAATTGCCGGTAGTGATCCCGATGAAATGGCAGCAGCAGCGAAAATTAACGTCGCTAATGGCGCTCAAATCATCGATATCAATATGGGGTGCCCAGCTAAAAAGGTGAATCGTAAGCTGGCAGGCTCTGCATTACTGCGTTATCCAGAATTGGTTGAGAAAATCCTTTCTGCGGTAGTCAATGCGGTTGATGTACCTGTCACTTTGAAGATCCGCACAGGGTGGTCACCGGAAGAACGTAACTGTGTAGAAATTGCCCAATTGGCTGAGCGTTGTGGTATTCAGGCTCTTACGATACATGGCAGGACACGAGCCTGCCTGTTTAACGGTGAAGCCGAGTACGACAATATTCGGACAGTTAAGCAGACTGTTGCCATTCCAATTATTGCTAATGGCGACATTACTGACCCGCTAAAAGCCAGAGCAGTGCTTGAATACACTGGGGCTGATGCCCTGATGATAGGCCGCGCTGCTCAGGGAAGACCTTGGATCTTTCGGGAAATCCAGCATTATCTGGAAACAGGGAAAGTGTTGCCACCGATGCCTCTTGGCGACGTGCAGCACTTAATAAGCGAACATGTACGAGAGCTGCATGACTTTTACGGTCAAGGCAAAGGAGTTCGTATTGCACGCAAGCATGTGTCTTGGTATCTCAAGGAACATGCCCCTGCTGACCAGTTTCGGCGCACATTCAACGCCATTGAGGATGCCAGCGAACAGCTGGAGGCGTTGGAGGCATACTTCGAAAATTTTTGAGTAAACTATAAATAAAGAGCTAACAGAACTATGTTCGAACAACGCGTAAATTCTGATGTACTAACCGTTGCTACTGTAAATTCACAAGATCAGGTAACTCAAAAACCTCTGCGTGATTCGGTTAAACAAGCACTGAAGAACTATTTTGCTCAACTGAACGGTCAAGACGTTAATGACCTGTATGAGCTGGTATTGGCTGAAGTAGAACAGCCACTGTTGGACATGGTGATGCAATACACCCGTGGCAACCAGACCCGCGCAGCACTGATGATGGGAATCAACCGTGGTACTCTGCGTAAGAAACTGAAAAAATACGGCATGAACTGATCCTAGTCTAGTAACATGTTGTTAAATCGGCACTTTTTACTATGTAGAAAGTGCCTTTTTACTTAGAATTACCCCACCGATTACCCCACCGAAAAATCCTCAGCACAAAAACTCACAGAACAACATGAGTACCAAAGAAAAATAAGAATTAGATGTGTTATAGAGGTCAGTACACCAAACGTTCCAACCTTGTGAAAAGTTACGACGTATTTCGTCTGGAAGCATTGAGATGAAAGTTACAGATGTTTCTACCAGTGAGAAGATACCCCGTTACGGCTATCTTCCCGATGATTTTCAAATGGAACTAATTATTTTTATGATTTATCCCGAACCTTGCGCTCAATCAATTCACCATACGAATCAAAATAGCGGCTGGGCCAGATTTCAGAGGGATGTATTTCGAGATAGTTAGCAATAATCCATTCGCCTTTCGGCCACGGTCTACTGAGAGTATTTGCCAGTGTAGATGAGCTGAGACCAGATTCACGAGAAACAGCCGCTAAGGTAGTGCCACGCTTACGTAATGCAGCAATAATATCAGCCTGATGCCAGTCGTTTTTTGTTTTGAACATTCCTGCTACCCCTTCCATTAATTAATATTGATGGTGGCGATTCAAGACAGGGTTCTCACAACTGGGAACTATCTTCCAGCGAGGCCGAAGCCTCCCCCGTCTGAACCGCCATTGAAAGGGCGATCGCAGACACACTGGCAGAAACTTCCTACCAGTGGATAGTTCTTTACAAGGGTGAGAATCCTTGACCACTAGATTTTGCTAATGGCGGGGCTACTTTAACTGATTGGTTTATCGGACTCAATAAGCGAATCAGTATAAACGCTTAACTTTTTGCGTTATATGCTATTAAATAGCCCATGCTAACTGACATCCTTACTACTCTGAATTCAAGCAAATGTAACAGTCAGGCTTAGCGCCAAGAGCAGACGGTTAAATATTGAAATGACGGTGTGTCAGCAGTATTTTGGTATTCACAGAAATAATTTAAAAGGAGAGTGAGGTGAGTGAAATGTTTGAAATTGCATATGCAGCAGCCACAAATAGGCTTTGCTTATTTACTGGAACCGGTTTTTCAAAAGCGATTTCTGATGGTGATGCACCTACTTGGCAAGGTCTTCTTGAAAAACTGTGTGACTTTTTACCTAATGATGCAGAAAAATTAAAAGTGTCACTTTTCCCGAAAGATAAACCGCAACTTCTGAGCCTAGAGGAAGCAGCACAAATAATTTCTATAAAGCTTGCGGCTCAAGATAAAAGTATTCATGAAGAAACTGCAAAAATTATTTCTGAAATTAAGCTTGGTGATGATAATGAGGAAGTCGAGAAATTTTTTTCTAAACGTTCTTTTCGGATTGTAACAACAAACTACGATAAACTTGCTGAAAAATTAACGACTAGTAATAGCTTTCAATCAATTACACCTGGATTGCCTATTCCAAAATCTTCTGCGAATGTGAAAATTTACCATGTGCATGGTTCTGTGGATTCACCAATGAATATGGTTATTACATCAGAAGATTATTTTCGGTTTATAAATAGCGATTCATATTTTTCTCGTAAATTAAGTACCATTCTACATGAAAATACTATAGTAATCCTAGGATATTCTCTTGGAGACACAAATCTAAAAGCAATTATTAGTGACTACAAAGGATTCTCAAAAAGCCATGTGGTAGGGTCTAATATATTTCTGGTTTCGAGATCCTCAATCGACCAAAGCATAAAAGACTACTATTTTTATTGTTATGGAATAAGAGTTTTAGACTCTCTTAATATTGAGGGATTTTTCAAGATCCTTAATGAAAAAATTCCGGAAGCAGAAAAGATTGCTGAAAGATCTTTGGAATCAATTAGAAAAGTAGTATATGAACAACATTCGTTCAATAAAGAATATTTAAAATTAGAGGATTCCTTCTATCAAATCATTTCTTCAATTTCCGCCGAAGGTTTGAGCTGGAATGACCGTAGAGTAGTGAAAATGATCGGTAATGTTATTGAGTCAAAGACGATGTTAACGTATGAGCATAATGCCTGGGAACAATATGAGCATCTAGCTAGATGGCTTGTTTATCTCGGAGCTATTTTTGAGGTTAGTAGAACATCAATAGAAAAAAAGTATCTTGATGCGGTTCTGAGTTCGATGAATACTATGAAAAAAGAGTATTACATTGGCTATTCTTGGCATGCATATAGATCTTGGAAAAATCGCTGGTCATCAATAATTGCCTCAAATCGTATACTAATTAAGAAACACATCGAAGCAAATACCACATGGCCCGATGCATTAACCATTGTAAACGACATTGATTCGTAATGTTATATTTCATTAATGTCCACATTCAGGTAATGGGTACTGCATCGTGATTTAGAAAAATTATCAAACGTTATATGACTGACTTGAAAATTTAAAAATTAAGATACTACTATTCGGGTTAATTGTGTGTAGTAATTACCTCAGCAATGCTGAGGTTTTGACATTGTGCCACTCATTTTTTAATCGGCGATAACGTCCGCTTTCGTTCATAGCTGACTGTCAGGTTGAGTCGCACTTTGCTAAAGAACATCGCCAGATAAAATAGCGACCAATCTAAAAAAGTGTAATATCTAACCTTCTGAGAATTCGATTTCAATCACAATAATTAAAAAAATCAATTAGTTACCTATATTCCATCAAAGTTAACCAGCCTCTGTTGCTGCTCCTCACTGAGCGTAAACGCAAAATCTTCATGTTCTACTTGCCATGTGCCAAATCTCATCAGGAACGCAATTGCAGGGTCGATTTTGTTCGCTGATTTCTTCTTGTTCGGCTTGATATTGGCATTCGCATCGGTTTCCATCACTACATTGGACATCGCCCATGCCAGCACCGGATCGTCGTTGTGACGAATGACCTTGCGATTAACGAACACCTCGGCAGATTTGGACACCGGGCTAAAGCGCATATAGGTTTGCGGGAAGGGTTCAACACATCCAGCCCCGCGCCTTGTAACTGGGTGCGTAAGTGTGTGGCGCTCCATGTGTCAAAACCCACCAGCTTGATATCAAAGTGCTGGCTGTCTTTGAGAATATCATCACGGATACGATCATAATCAATGCAATCGCCTACGGTGGTGCGTATCCAGCCTGCCTGTACCCATTGACGATAAACAGCCCGATTCTTGTTGGCGGGGTTCTGTAGCTGGGCTTCGGGCAGATAATGACGGGTCAGTAACAACAGCTCGTTGTCCACGGGGAACGTGTAACAAATACTGGTGATATCGCCTGTTGAGGATAAATCTAATCCGGCGTAACACTCCAGTCCTTTCAGGTCGTTTTCGTCATAGTCGAGTTGGCAGGCTTTCCATGCGCCTTCCCCCATCCACAGTGTTTCACCCTGACACCAGATATTAAAGCGTTTGGTGAGCATTTCCGTCCATTGTGACGGAATGCCCCGTGATTTCTGGATAGTGTCATGCAAAGCTGCGCTATCCACGGAGATATTCAGATTGGGATTGGCTTTAATCCAAAGAGCTTCATTATCAATCTCGTGCTCGTCGTCCAGCTCGTAAATCAGGGCAAACAACGATGCGTTATACTCTTCGCCATCCAGAATCTGACAGCAATAATCATAGTGCTGTTTACAGGCTGAAATAACGTTACTACCTGCTGTCGTGATGGCAAACAGAATGCCTTCGGGACGTGCGCCCATACCTAATTCAAGGGCAGAGTAGACTGCATTATCCGGGTGTAAATGGTACTCATCGACAATCGCCAGACTGGGGTTAGTACCTTCGATGGTAGCAGCTTTGGCTGCCAGTGGTTTTAGCAGACTGTTACTCTTCGGGTAGGTTATTTTGTGTTGCTGAATAGATACCCGTTTTTTCAGCGGTTTTGATAACAAGCACATCTGGCGGGCATCATCGAATACAATACGTGCCTGATCGCGACTCACGGCGGCGGTGTAGATATCCTGCTGGCCTGATTCCATCACTAGAAACCAGTTAGCCAGTATTGCAGCAACGGTAGATTTGGCATTTTTGCGTGGTACTTGAATGTAAGCACTGCGGTATTTCCGTCGTCCGGTTGCCTTCACTTTGAAGCCGAACAGATTCGCAAAGGCGAACTGTTGCCACGACTCCAGCATAATCGGTTTACCGCGCAAATGGCCTTTGACGTGCGGACAGTGACGGGAAAATACAATAAACCGCTCCACCACTTCCGAATCAAACACATAAAGTGGGTTATTCAGGTCGTTAAAATAGCGTTTCACCGCCTGTTTTACCCGCTTACAGGCCGGAATTGTGCCATTTTCGATATCAAAAGCGTACTGCTCCCATGCGTTCATAGTCGGTCTAGCTCGTCCTCTTCTTCCGTTTCTACCGGATTTTTCCGCCGTGATACCGGATCAAAGCCCAGTAACGCCGACATTTTTATCATGATTTTTTCGGCATCAGCTTTGGCACTCAATGACGGATTACGGCTTTCACTGCCTTGGCTGTTCACAATGCTAAAGCCTCGGATATCAAGGTCTGCCACGGCTTTTCGGTAAATGGCATAGTTGACGCAATACAGCTCTAAGTTGTTCCAGTCGGCGGCGTTCAGGTCTTCCCTCTCGTTTAAGATTTTACCTTTGGCTTTCCATTGACTGGCGGCAATCTCGTTTAAATAAGCAGGCGGTTTGGGTGCTCTTGCCATAATGTTCTCTGTTCCTTGTGATTTATTTTCAAAAAAATTGCCGTGCGTAAAAATTGAAGGAGGGGCGGTTCTGCTCAGAGGGGGATTTGTCATTTTTGATACCCCCACCCGTTATTTCAGTTTGTTATTATTCCGAATTTTAACAATCGTGCCACTTCTGCCTCCTGCTCCCGATAAGCACCTTGTTTGCGCTTGGCTTTGGTGAGTGGGTCTGTCTGTACCGTCTTACGGTTGTGGCAGGCATGGCATAGTGCTTGATGATTGGATATAGGCCAAAACAGCACATCACTATCACTATCACTATTGATTGGGATAATGTGATCTACAATGGTGGCGGGTGTGTAACTGTTCTGCTTGAGGCAATGCACACATAAGGGATGCGTTTTGAGATACATCAATCTGTATCTGCTCCATCGGTTACTGTAGCCACGTTCGGTACGTGTACCGCGCTGCCTGTTCTGTTCCCGCCGATGTGCCTCACATCGACCGGACTTCACCCGTTGCTTACAACTCGGATAGCTACAACGTCTTAACGGTTGCCACGGCATCAGTAGATCCCCACATCACGATAGACAGACCACAATGATTTGATGGTGAAAGGCACTTCTTTCAGTTCAACATCCGTTGCCATTTCCCGATTTTCATACAGCAAGCCGATATAGAGCAGGCAACCGACTTTAATCGCCGGGGTAAAATCCAGACCATCACCGAACCGCTTACCAATATGTTGCTGGCAGACTTCCAGCGCTGCGGCGGCATAACCCGTTAATAGGGCATCATCAAGGGTGTGATCTTCTTCCAGTCGGCAATGCTGTTTAATTTCATTCAGGGGAATTCCAATCCGGCTCATCGGAATATCCCTCCCTTGCAAAGTAGCTCTAGGCGGGTGTATTTCGCATCGGGAATGACTGCCATAATGCTAAAAGCTGTGCCCGTCGTGTTCGCTCCGTGATAGGTAATGCTGTTAGCTGTAGTCACATCAGCACGATAACGCAGCCAGATACGCACGATGGCTTCTGAGAACACTGCGCCGGATGCCACCAGTTCCCGCCCGCTAATCGCTTTGACTTCTGCCCAGACAGTGGCTAAATCTACCCAGTTGTTGAGTACTTCACCAAATTTACCCCGACTGGCTTCATTTTTTCGAATAGTCACCCGATGCCGTAATCTGCCTGCTCTCATTTTTTGGCCTCCGACTGTTGTTTGATTTCCACGGTTTGTTTCCATGCCTGACTGAATTCATCGCCACCGGCACGGGGTGATAATCCCTCGCGTTCGCGGGCTTCATTCGGACACATCACGCCGGATTTAATCGCTGTTTCATAACTCTGGAAACGTTCTTTCGGATTGGCGCGAAGCAGGTCGGCGGTATCAAACTCCACCTGATAACGAATGCCCCGTTTGGGTGAATTCATCAGCAAGGCGGATTTGATTTGCTGCTCAAAATTGGCCAGCCACGGACGCATGGTAATAGTCAGAAAAGCGCGTGACGCTTCGCTAAAGTTACTGTAGGTGCTGTTCGAATATTCTTGCAGAAAGATCGGACTAACGTTGAACATCCGGGCGATATCTTCAATGGTGAAACGGCGGGAGGCCAGCCACTCCGCATCCTGATTGCTCATGCCTAATTGCTGGTACTCCATTCCACCTTCAAGGATCGGTGTTTTTCCGGCATTACGTGCACCCTTGTAGCGTTCGAGGGCTTCCAGCGCCTTATTGCCCTTGATGCCATCCAGCCAGTCAGCGGCTTTAATCACACCCGCTGCCATCATGCCCTCTTTCATAATGCTTGCCCCGTGGCGCTGCTGTGCCAGCCCCAAACCCAGCGTTTCACGGCAAATCGTGACTGGTGAGCGACCAAGAAAGCCGTCTTCCGTGGCATAGCGCAAATGCAACACTTCTTCTTGCAGATAGGTTTTGACCTTGCCGCTATAGGGTTCGGTGATGGTGTAAGCAAATCGATGATCGGATAATCGTTGCGCTACCACGGCTGACGGCGGGTAAGGATGTAATGATCGTGGCTGTCCGTCTTTTCCCCAGACTATGACTGCATACGCATTGCCATTTAACAGGCAATGACGCATCAGCGTTCGCTTAAACTGAAACGGTGTCTGGCAGTCGTTCGGGCATTCATTGAGCAGGTAATCAACTGGATGATCACTTAACCACTCACGGGACTCTGTGCCGTGACTATTTTTCACTCGATAGAGATAACAGGGCATTGTTGCTACTGCTTCACTAATGACGGTAACAGCATTCATCACAGCAGGCAGACTTTCAGCGGTTGAGGGTGAAACATGCTCACCGGATTTCGTATTGGGAATGCCTGCCAGAGAAAGAAACTCATCAATACTGATACTACGAGTCTCAGCGGCTTTACGCTTAAAAGGCCACATAATCACACCTCGGACAGTTGCAGCCAGTAATGGCGCAAATCCACATAACAAGGCTTAACCAGATTCAGGGAGCGTTTGGCAATCTCAACACCACTTTCAGGATAAGCGGGTAAACTGGTGATAGTAATTTCCCGCAGTTCAACTTCTAAAACAGTTCTGATATACGGTGTTTGACTTGTATCCCATTGATCTTTTATTGCTCTGAATCCAAAACTCATTCCGGCAATATCACCCCGCTCAACCAGTGTCAGCACATCGCGTCCTAGCTGCGTATCAGGCGGGGTGAGTTCGAAACGTAATCCGGTGGTATCTTCGCTAAGTTGCAATGTACCGGACGTAGTGCGGCCTAACAGGTTCATGTGATCATGTTCATACAGTGCTCTGATATCTGCACCCGCTGTTAAGTTGGCACTGAACGCATTCGGGGCGAACTGTTCGACAAACTCATCCCACAGAACTTGTGATCGGCTGTTCCACTTAATAACATAGCCTGTCAGTTTCTTATCACTGGCAGATAGCGAGGCAGTACGGATTTCAAAATCATTCTTCATTCGATAGACTCCATGACTTTAAGAGGCATCGCGCCCCTTATCGTTAACCCGCTTTCGTGCCTTTGATTTCCAGCACTTTGATCGCGTTGGAGTCCACCAGCCCACCGCCTAAATACTTATCAGTGTGAACCTTATAAAATCCCGGTTCGGTGATATTGTCAGGACGAGTACGGATGCCTGTTTGATGGTCAACGATGAAGTAACCGCGCTTGAAGTCCCCCAGAGCAATGGTGTTATCCGGTATAAATTCAAGGTAATAAACAGGCAAGCCCAGCAACATATCAGGATCACCCGCTTGCAGACGTTCGCGCCAGATATAATCCCCGTTACCGTTTTTCAGCTTCTGCACTTGGGCGGCCGTCGTGGAGTTCATTACCCACACCGCATTTTTACGGTATTTGTTCTTAAGCAGGAATTTCAGGTCAATCAGGATATCTGCTTCCAGTTTGGCAGCTTCCAGCTTTTGTAACGTACCGAATGCGCGGGCTTTATCGGCTTGGGTGTCACGGGAATAAGACAGGAAGCCTTTCGCTTTTTTGCTACCGTCACCGCTCACGAGATCCGTTTCTTCGGTATCCACGAAGGTGTCAGCGATTTCTGAGGTCAGCCAGCCCAGAATATCGACATCACTAAAATCGATGATTTCTTGTGTGGTTTTGGGATAAGCATAGATAGGAAATAGCTTGATGCTGACTTCTTCCATTTTTGGCGTGGCAGTCTCACCGCGTGCCTTACCTTCTTCCCCGTGGACTACGGCTGCGCCACCGACCGAAGCAAGCTGTTTATACTCGTTGGTGCGGGTGGTCTTGATGGTACAGATTCGGCGCATGACTGATTCATCAGCCAGTTGCTGCATGATCTGTTTGTTCAGCTCAGGGATAACGGTATGGCCGCCATCTGAGGGGATGCTTGTAGACAAGGAACGGGCTTCGCCAGTCAGAATATAGTGGCGTAGTTCATCATTATTGAGTTTTTCACTGGTTAGCTGCTTCTTGGCCTGATTGCGTTCTTCATCAGATAAAGCCTCATAACGGGCAATTTCGGTATTCAAAGAATCAGACTGACTGCGCAGCTCGTCGAACTGTTTGGCTTCTTCGAGATTCAGTGAACGTTTTTCGTCTTCGGCTTTAGTAAGCAACGAACGCATTTGATGAGTTAAATCGGCTTTTTGCTGGCGTAATTCGAGTAGTTTTTTCATGGTGATTTTGCGTTATTTGTTTATTTAAATACTATTTAACACGATGAAAAATAATAAAGAATCCTCTGGAATTCAGAGTCTAAACAAGAGAAAACATGAAGACAAAATATTTACAAAAAAAATAATTTTAAATGGCGATTTCACTCGCCATTTTTCATTAATACCTATTTACTCACTTTTATAATGTATATTTTTTCAAAATCATCTGCTCCATTTAGCATTGTCCCGTAAATTGCCCCTGCTACCTTTATTCGTATTTCTCCAGCATGTGTAGGAGTGCCTTGTATTTTTATACGGCTGTAATCCTTTGCTGTTACTGGTTTTACAGGGACAGTATAATCACTAGGACTCCATGTTAAACCCGAGTTTTCAGGTGTTATTTCTGCACCAAAACTCTTATCTATAACACCAGGTATTCTTATTAATTCATTATATGGTGTACCAATCTTAGCATCTGTTAGATAATTTCCATCAGGATAGATATGAACAGCTTGTTTTGAACAAGCAGAAATAAACAAAAAAGATATAATTAAAATAAATCTACTCATGCTTATTTTATTGGCTTGAAAACCAACCCTCCAAATGTATGTTTAAGAAAATAATTCAAATTATTACCCCCTTTAACTTGTTGATAAATCTTACCCCAAGAAAACATATTTAAATTAACCATATTGTCATTATTTATATCATTTAAATTTATTGGCATCCCTTTTGAACTAACTTCGCCTTCCCATACAACCCAATGATTTTTCATTGAAGTATCACCAGTGATACTATCTAGCATTCCGGCTGATATTAAACTTACAACTCTATATCCTTTTTTTATATATTGATTTAAATTTATTATATCGTTCACATTACTATGTGAGAATACACTTATGTTGTCAAAAACCTTTTCATATCCAGCTTTTTCAAACCACTCTGTTAATTTTTCCCACATGGTAATACCAGCCACTTGATCTGAAATTTCATCGTAGTTCATAATCGTATTTTCTGAATCTCTTAAACTGGCTAATGTCAACCAATCTAATCCTGAGATTCTTTCACCATACTGATTATAAAAAGCTCCTTTCGGATGGCGACAACCATCACCCGGCTTAATCTCTAATTGACCAATTTTAGTTCTGCCATGTTCCCATAACTCACGAGCAGCTTGTTCATAAATATCTGGTCTGTCCATTTGTAAGCAATAAAAAAATGCCGCAGGACCACATAAACTTGCTCCATTTTGATCCGGGTAAGTTCTTTTCGATAACCTATCCTGAATTTGTGATTCGACTTTATTCTTCTCAAATGGATCATCAGGATGACCAATTGGATATTCTTCCGCAATAAATACCCTTTCAGGAACAGTAAGTTTTAATTCAACGGTATTATCCCCATCGCTAACAGGTTTTGTTTCAATCGTACTTTCAAAATAACAGGCATTTTCTCGTTTTTTATCCGAGCAGGCTTTACCTTCTACGAATTCCCCCAGTGTATACATTTTTTTAAAAGGGGCTTGCAATGCCTGAATTGTATTTGAACCATGTTTGCGGTAAAGCATGATTTGCATAATATACGTCACGGAAAGTTCATCGTCTGTTTCTTCAGTGACATGCTGTTGAGTTTCATAATTGCTCTGTAATTGTGCCTGAAAAACATCAAGCAATATATGATGATTTCCTTTTGCGTCTTTGCGATAAATAATTAAATCATACAGCAAGTTTTCGGCAGGTACATTCGATTCTATTTTGGTGTAAACGGTATAGGTCGGCATGGTATTAATCCTTTAAAATATGAAAACTCAGGTTCTTTTTGTCATCCGTGAGATGCCATTGGGTATAACCTTGTTTATCCGTCTTTCCTTCTTTTATCTGTCCATCCGGCAGGCAAACCCGATACTTGCATTCGGTTAAAAGATTGCCGTCATCATCCACACAACGATAGCGGGCATGATGTTTAGCGGGTTTTACCGGAGTTTCTTCAACCAGCGGCTTCTTAAGTGTCTTCACATTCGAGAATCCAGACAACAACGGCTTGCCTTCTTCACGCCCGGCTAATTGTGTAATGCTGTAGCCCGAAGTCCCCGCTGCAATGTGGTTACACGCGATAGATTTGTAATCGAGCATCACCACTTCATGGGGGATTGCGCCGTTATCATTAATGGAATGGGGATAATTATAGGCAAGATCAACGATTGTCGCGCCTGTCAGTTTAATTTCGTAAAAGAGTTCCAGTTGTCCCATCGGGCTTGTCCGGTAGTGCATAAAGCGCGCTTCCAGCAATTCGTTTCCATCGATTGCCATTGCTAACAAAGGTGAGGATTTATCAATGGGTTTGGTAAAGCTGACTGGGTGATGATGCGCGTTCTGGTCGCGGCTCACTGAATGGCTGACACTCAGTACCTGTATTTCGTCTTCCCGGCCTATCTGATAGCGGTTTCCGATGGATTCTGGCGTTGAACAGCCCGCTGAAATTAATCCCTGCTTCTTGCCTTTTAGTGATAAGTAGATAACGTGTGACATCTTGTCTCCTGTGATCTGACTTTCGATAAAATCGAATGAATGACACAGGATACAGCAGGAATATTTATCTATTCTAGCATGAAGAAAAATTCAGCAGTAAATTTGTGATTAATCTCTGTTCTTAAATAAAATCAGAATATTACATCGTTTAAATTTCTGGTAATACCAAATCAGGCTGATACCTTATTTTACTGTCTCCTATCATCCGACTTTTATTTACCTGCCAGAGATAGCCCCTATAAATCTTTTTCACCCTCTCAGTTATGCACCCTCTGCACATTCTTCTCAAAGCCTTGCCACATCTGGGTTTGCAGTAATTAATATGATATTCACTGACTGTATCCCCTGTTCACCCTTTTTTTATCCTCATGAAGAGAATGTATATTTGATGTATAGCTAAGAAATAACTATACATCTATTATTTTCTTTTAAATACAGATAGATATTTAAAATGATGTATGGAATGCAGACTTAAACCTAAAAAGTTTACAGTGGGGATTTAAAATCCCGGCACTCAGGCAATGACGGTAACCATTCTTCGGCTTCTCCCGACAACTCAACATTATAAGAGTAACCTTTTTTGGTTCTCACTTTCCGATACTCCTTTTTGTACTCCAGCATAATTTTGGGGAGCGATTCGCCGAACTTGGTCAGTGTTAGCGGGCGTTCAAAACCGTGCGCTTCCATAAAAGAAAGATAAGCATGATATAAATACATTCTCGGTGCCCGTGGGCTGATATTCTTAGTGCCCATCTTCATCCCAGTTGCATCATGGACAGAGACCAGATAACCGCAAAAGCGATACAATGGATCGGAATTGCTTTTCACCGTTAATGCTTCGTTAGAATCGCGTTGTGCCTGTAGCAGCTTTTTAGCTTTGTTCTGGTCGGCAAATTCGTTTAATAAATGGCGAATAATAACGGGCAGTTCCCGACTGATTTTCTCCGGCAAGTGTGGATCTTTCTCTGACTCTTTGACCGGAATGTTAAACGGGAATATCACCCGCCGCCGTGCAATACCGCCATTACGTTCTGTAAAGCTCATTGGTTCGTTATTGGTGGCTAATACCACGGCCTTAATGACCGTAGAAAATTGCTTCTCATATTTCCCGTCAACTTCGATTAAATCACCGCCAGTAATCGCCTTAATGCCCGCGCCTTCACCGACATATTTAACCTGATCGGGCAGCGTAATCAGGCTTTTCCCGACAAACTGATAACGGCCTCTCGCTTCATCCAGTGCTCGCATGTTGCCACTGGCCGTATTGTGTTCTCCCGCTAATAAAGTGGCGATATACGTAAAGATACTTTTGCCGCTGCCCCCTTCGCCTGTGACTTCAATAAATAGCTGCCAGTCATAACGGTTTGCCAAAATCATAAACAGGGCGGCTTTAATACGATTCATCTTGTTTTCATTGCTTCCCGCCGCATGGGATAACCAGCGATAAAAATCTGGGGCATGGTCTGGTAAATTTTCACCGGCAGCAGGCGGGGTGAATTCAATGCCGTTATAGTTCATTAACCAGTGTTCCGGCTGGTGCGGGGTAAACTGTTGAGCCGATAAATCATACACACCATTACGGAACCCGATTAAATCCTGCCGTTGTTCGCCGATAACTGGCACTTGTAATTTCATGGCATAGATAGCGTTATTGATCCCGTTCGGGCTGTAAGGGGTTTCGTGCTGGTCAAAGATGGCCACCATTGCCCGGCGCAATACGTTATCCGATACGGGTTCCCATATCGTACTGTTATAGTGGTATACCATTTCACTATCAGGGTTTACTGCAACCTTGCCGTAGCGTTCCACCAACAACGCGCCGCGCTGACTGGCTGCCATTTGTGCTAGATTGTTATTGGCCTTTTTGGGCTTCGCTTCTTGGAGCACAACCGCTTCTGTTTCCATTTGTTTTTTCTCGCCTACCTGATATAACCCGTTGCTGAATGCCTGCTTTGCTGCCTCAATGCCGTGATGCTGGCGATAATCGTCCCAATCAGATTTTAATTCCGTAGGCGGTAACGTTACCCAGCCGTTAATCGCTATAGAGGCTTTTTCTGCCGCTATCTTGCCGACATTCTTTTTTAACCTGCCGTTTTTGTCCCGCTCTTCCGGTTTGTGCCAATCGTTATCAGCAGCAAGGATAATTTTTGCGTTAGGCCATTGGGTTCTGACCAGCTCGGCAATAGTGGGTAAATTACTTTCATCAATGGCTGCCAGTACTACGCCTTTATGTAACTGTCTGACCGTTAACGCCGTAGCGTAACCCTCGGTAATGATGAAAGTGTCCGGCGTTCCGGTAATCTCTGAGACGGGAATAAAACCACCTTTCTTCTGAGTTCCTGATACAAGGCGTTTTTCACCGTTCGGCTTGATGGTCTGCGCGCCCGTGATTTTGCCGTCCAGAGTCTGAATCACCAGCAATAAAGAGCCATCTTTCAGTAACCGCTGATTGGGGCATTGCAGCCCCTTTTTAGTCAGATACTGAGATTCACCCATGACAGAAGTTGCAACCAGCGCAGCGATGCGTTCTGTAATCGGTTTTACTGTTCGGGGCTGCTCTTTAGCGGGTTTGGGTTCAGGCAAGGGAAGTGCCAGCGCATCGGCTACCAACTTAGCGGCAGCAAAGACCGTGATCCCTTTGGTTCTTGCCACTAAATCCAGCCCATCACCATGATTCGGCTTATCGCACTGGCGACAATGCCAGTCGCCATGATGGTTATCATCGATAAAGTGAAAGCGGTCAGTACCGCCGCAAATCGGGCAAGCGCCGTGTTTGCCTTTTGCCGGAACATCAACACCACAAGCAGGCAACAGGCTTTGCCAGTGATTGATGGCTGATGTTTTCACTGTTCGAATCACATCTAATGGGCGGCTGTTCTGGTTATTCTTTCCTTGACTCATGATCACTCATCCTCGCCATTAACTGCTGCATAAAGCGAATAGTAGACTTCCTGATTGATATCACAGGCCAGAGAAAGCAAATCATGTAATTCTTCCGAACAGTGTTGGCTGGCCTGTTCAAGAATGACCTCATATAAAGAGGTACATAAACCCGCCCGAAATGAAGCCTGACCTAATGGATCGGATTTCCTGTATACAATGCAATTTAATAATTTATTCATCGGTGGCTGCGGAGCATATTTCAACAGGGCGCGGTGAACCTCCTGATGAATGCCGTGCGCCAATGCAATCAGATTATTTAACCTCAGCTTTGTTTAAGCATTGCAATTTCATAGTCACGTAAACCTAAGCTCGGCTTTTTGGGTTGGAATGTATAAGCAATTAGCCCTGATACAACCTCCAGTAAAAAACCGACTACACTCCGATGTCTTGAATGTTCTATCTGAGAAATATTTTTCAATTGGTCATTCACTGGTTGAGTAGACCGCGGGAACTGCCCCCGCAGCCTCTCGCAGAACGGTACGTGAGCCTCTCGACTCATACCGCTCCCATCAAGCAAACGTGCCT
>NZ_MUBJ01000003.1:0-36100 GCF_002127535.1 Xenorhabdus vietnamensis | reverse complement strand
GAGGATCTCCACGATTTTGTTTTCTAAGCAAAAACTTTGATCGTGCCTCAGGCTCTTAGTTCCCTTCTTTTCTTCCTTTCTTAAACGAAGTTCAGGTTATTTAAATTGGTTTCGCATTCATTTTTGGCTTTTTTGCTAATGAACGTGAAAAGTGAAATACCCAGACCTGCACGATATAGCGCCTGTTTTAGTGAGATAGGTTTATTACTCATGGCGTGCCCCCTGACTTGATACGAAGATCAGAGAAAACATATCAGTAAGCCGCTGAGTACCGGATATAATAAGGAATGTAAATTTAAGGCGAGTTTGGTTAGACTGTGTATCAGCCATAGCATTAGCTCCGATAATGTTGTGGTCAGACGCCCTACATGTGTTGCGATCACTGTGGGGCGTTGTTCTATTAGTACTACAGCCGTATTTGTTTTTCTCAATCGGAAATATGCCCGTAGAACAGCTTGAAATGATACGGTTTCTCAGTTTATTGATTATCAGATAACACGTTAATTTTGGGATGATTACGGCTGTAGTATTAGGCTCTGTCGTGATAAGGTGTGTACCTAATAAATATGATGCTATTCCAATAGGTACACACATGTCAACAACCAAAAGAGACAAAAGCCCTAAAGGTGAAGGCAAAGCGCCAGCTTTCCAAATACGGATGCAGCCTGAATTTAAGAAACAATTATCAGAATTAGCCAAAAATGAAGGCATGAGTCTGGGAAATTGGTTTAAGGAATTAGCCCGTAAGGAATTACAATCACAGGGAATTGAACCCAAAGGTTGAGCCGCCCGGCAATAAACCCAGTTATTAATTAATCCTCTCAAAAAAGTAACTATCTCAAATTGGTGACTTCTTAAATAAAAGGAGTCTTTATAGTTAATAACCGCCATCACATCCCTTATCCGAAAAAATCAGATTATTTTTAGAGTGAGTTTGTCCACTGCCAATTAAGGCAGTTAATTTTTCCATTACGTTATTATTTAATTGGCAGGTTTACGGCTATATGGATTATTTATATTTTCTACGATTGGAGGATTTCGTACCCAATGAAGTAGATCACTGAGTAACCAAGCACAGGAATTACGACCCAATGGCTTACGGGCAGGGAAGCGGCCTTCATTTTCCAGTTTCCATGCTGATGTTCTGGAAATAGAGGTAATGTGTTGGCGTTCTTTTTCACGAATAAGACGATCATAAGGTTCGCCATATTCGGAAAGGATAATACGGCGTTCTTCAGACGTAGGAGTGTTATATTGAATGGTCATGCTACCCTCACTATTTCATTGTTTTTGTGAGGGTATTTTACTTAATGGAAATTATTACGAAAGAAAGCAACTTTGTTGTGTATATATTACAATTGTGCTACTTTTAATATAACCACATTCTCATAATTACCCGCTAATACATCCAATCGCTCACACCACTTGTTTAAAGCGTCTAATTTCTCTGGTAGGTATTGGCTCTTATTATATATCGCCATAACACCCGGCAAAGCATGGCCTATAAGCTGCTCCACTACATGTGGGGCAACCCCTAAGTTATTAAGTTTAGTTGAAAAGGTTCGCCTTAAATCATGCAAAGACCACTCTCTATCATGCCCTAATCTTTTCCATATATTTCTGCCGCACTGTGAAACTGTTTCAGGATTTTTAATTTCGCCTAACAAATAATCACCGCTATGATTCTGGCGCTTAAGTTCATCTAAAAATGGCTTCATGTATGCTGGTATTGGGCGAATGATTTCCGAACCTGTTTTACTATTTTCCTTTGGGACAATCCACAACATCGAATCAAAATCCCATTCTGACCATTTAGATAATCTGGCTTCCTGTGAACGGCAACCAAAAACAATTAAAATCCTCAACAAATTACTATAGTAAGGTAAATAAATATTTGTATTAAGAGACTGCCAAAGTTGACCAATTTCATTATCTTTTAAATATCTTTGCCCTTTATTTTGCTTTTTTCCGACATCAATAATGGTCAAATCATCCAATACATTACTGATCACATATCTTCTTACTCGGCAGAATTTTAACGCTTGTTTACACATTTGGAATATATAACCAGCAGCCACTGGTGCTTTCTTTTTAATTCGATCAAAACATTGCAGCCAATAACGAGTTTCACAATCTGTTAATGCCATATTTCCAATATAAGGGTATATATGCCTCTCCAATTGAGATATATGTTTGTCTATATTTTTCCTATTATCTTTAGCATAATTATCAATCCAATATTCTATAGCTTGCTTTACAGTCACTGGATTCAAAGATTCCTGCATGGTCAGATTCAGTTGGAGCTTTGGATCTTTACCCAATGAGAGCCAGTTCCTACACTTATCACGAATTGCACGGGCTTCTTTAAGGCTCATATCAGGATAGCGCCCAAATGTGATGATATCGGCTTCTGTATCACGCCCTCCAGTTCTATACTTAAAAAACCAACTGATAGCGCCTTTTTTAGTAACACAAATCATTAACCCTGCACCATCAGCAAGTTTTACTAATTTATCTCTTTCCGTTCCATGTAACGCTCTGAGTTTTTTATCAGTTAATTTATTTAGCTCAGCCATGTATATATCCATAAAGAATGAGTTCACGCTGTCTCGGATTACCCCACCGATTACCCCACAGTTTGATGTAAGAGTGGATAAACGTCAATAAGCACTGGAACAATATACAGTACAATGATCGTGTAATTTATTGATTTATATTAATTTAATAAAATCATAGAAAAACACGTAAACATAAATTCTTCTGATACGGCATGAACTGATCCTAGTCTTAGATCATGTTGTTATAAAAGCACTTTCTCTTTTTGAGGGAGTGCTTTTTTTGTTTATACAAATGTTTATATACAGAAAAATGTTTATATCCGCTAGATATGAGCAAGTAGGCAGTGGGAAAACTTGAAAACAAGGAAAAAGCCATGAGAACAAAAACAGCTTCTTTGTTATCTTAAGGTTTAAAATTTCAGATCGTGACTTTTTTGTCTGATTAAGAACGATTCTACGATGCTAACCGCTTTCTGACCGTTCTTTCAATAAGCTGACCATTCCGCTCAAAATAGCGACTTGTAGAAGAACTCAGTCCCGCTTCACGGGAGACTTCCGCCAAGGTCGTACCACGCACGTAAAGCGGCGATAATATCAGCGGAAGGCGATAGCAGACATACTGGTAGAAACTTCCTGTAGCCTGACTGCATGCATTATGTGATATTCAATCAACTCACATCTCTTTCCTTTTCCACGTTGCTGCTTTGGACACAAAGTGGCTCTGTATCAGCTTGAATTCGCTTTGGTATTATACATAGGCATATTTCACACCTATCTCATACCTATCACCCTGACATTAAAATTCCAATCCCAACGATAATGGTATTGCTGGAAATCTTACACAATAACAACCGTTTTTTTCAGTTTTAATGTGATATATCAAATAAAAACCTCAATACCAAGATCTTCCACAGATAAATAATCACATGAAGAAATAATAATTATAGAGAAAATATCACCACCAAGCTAAAAACAATAACATATTGATTTTTATAATAAAAAATAATTAATACTAAATGTCGTGTAAGGATGTTTATTAGTGTTTAGAAAAAACACAAGAGCGCGATTGAACTTTAATTTTAGATAAATTGGAGGACCATTTAGTGGAAAAGGTAGAAATAAATAATATTTTTAATGAAAACTTATAAAAATAACCAAAATAATCAACTAAAATACTTAGATGTCTTTATATAAGTCAAATCAATAAAATATTAATAAATAACAAGACATTTTATACCAAACTGTCTAGTTTGGATTTATAATCTACTTATTTATTATAAATAGAATTAAATTTCGTTTATGTAAAGATTTTTAAATATTGATGCTATTGATATGATGTCACTTGGCTACATCAAGTAACATTTTTTCACCATCAATATTATTGCAATACAATAAAATATATGAATAACAAAAAAAATTCATATATTATAATTGCTTAAGTGGAATGATTTGTAGTATGTAATGAAATTTGACTTAGGTTACATTATGTAGGATTATGTTTACAGTTTGGTATATTTTGTCCAGTTTATAATCTAAAAAAACTAACAATAAGAATGTAAGATATTAATTAATATGGAATTAGACAGTAATTTATTACATTTCATATGGTTATATTATTTATTGACTTAAATATTATTAAAAATCAATAAATTAACTTTTTTGAATTATATAAAATTCCATAAAGTAAAAGTTAGGAGAATATTGGTTATCTCTCATGCAAGGAGAACAGAAATTCTGTTTAAGTTGTATCGGTAACGCATCCGAAAACATATGTAGAGATAGAGATAAGACAAAGAGATGTCATTCATATCATGGAAGAGCACTCCTTGCTCCGGTGGGGGACTGTTTTTTTCAAAAAGTTAATAAAAAAATCATGTCATTACCAAAAAAGGCCCATGTCAGAAAACAAAACGGCAAATCAAGTGGTAACAATAGGCATACTGTGAACGGTAATAAATCCGTCAAGGTAGGCTCTATTTTACAAGGAACTGACGGAGCAAAAATCCAACTAATTTTAAGCCCCGGAAAGCCTCCTTGATGAAGCCATAACTTACTAATTAAAAAAGGATAAGATATGGAAAAAGTAAATTTATTAGTCGGGCAACGCATTCAAACCAAAAGGAAAGAGCTGGGTATCACTGCAACAGCATTAGCGAAGCAAATTGGCATTAGTCAACAACAACTTTCACGTTATGAAAGGGGGACAAACCGAATCAATCTAGCCCATCTTGTTGTTATTGCTAAGATATTAGATACCCCAATTGATTGGTTTTTCGAAGATTGCAAAGAAAGCAAAAATAAAGGGGATGGTACTGTTAACAAACTCACGGATCAATATATTCCCATTGCTGAAACAATTATAGGTAAGAATGGTTGTTAAATGGGACAAGATAAATTCGTCAGAAGCCTATTGTGCCACTGATTTCTATTATCCAATTCAGGCTTCTGACTCTTGTCAGGTAATGTTACGTTAAAGTTGTGCATTTCATTATCGGGTGTTGCCCATGATACCAACAATATCGACAATAAATCGCTGAATGATCATCAGTTCTTCCGACGAGTAGTTTTCCAATATTTGCAACCATCTGTCTTCTGCTTGCTGATGTAGTTTTTCATGAGCAACAAAGATCTGCTTTCCATCGTTGGTTAAGCTGAAATAAGTCTCTTTCTGATTATCTACCATTTTCAGTTTTTCAACGATAGAACGCTGAAGAAGTTTTGCACAGATTTTTGAGATAGCGCCCTTAGTCATCCCCACCGCTTGACTGATACTTGTAATATTTAATAATCCCGATACGCCAATACTCTGAATCACATGCAATTCAGACAACGAATAGCCAGTAAGCCCATACTCGCGGAGTGTCTCTTCATTATTCCCTCTCTTAGTGCTGTCTCTTAAGTGTATCAATTGGTTAACTGCAGTAAGAATCTCACGTTGATAAGCTGTTCGGTTATTCATTTACGATGATTTCCAAGGAAAATATTTTTGACATCATACAATAAAAAGAGAAAAAAGATCTTTACAAAATCCAGAGATTTATTAATCTCAACATAGTTTCCTTGGAAATAAAATGGAGAAAAAAGATGAATAGATATAACTCAATTCGTAATATAAAAGTGATCTTCTACCTAGTATGCTTTAGTGCTCTATTAGGCTCTCTCGCTCAAAATATCTATACTCCCGTAATTCCTACCATAAAAGAGCTACTCAATACATCCTTATCTTTGGTAAACCTGACTGTATCAGCATTCATGTTTATTTTAGCTGTTATGCAAATCGTGTACGGTTCATTAGCTGACAGTAAAGGCCGAAAAGCTATTTTACTGCCTGCCCTTGCTATCTCTGTTATTGGATCTATTGGTTGTGCGATGACTTCCAATATTTATTGGCTGATTGTCTTTCGAATCGTTCAGGCCATTGGAATTGCAGCCATCCCTGTCATTGCAGCAACAATTATTGGCGATCTGTATGAAGGTCAGGATCGTGCGAAAGCCATCAGTACTTATCAGATGCTGCTAACACTGGCTCCTGCTTTGGGACCATTGCTCGGCGGTTATTTAGCCGAATTAAATGGCTATGTTGCAATTTTCCAGTTTATTGCTGTTATTGGCGGGTTAATGCTTATCAGCAACTTACTTTGGCTGCCAGAAACCAAACCAGAACAGTCAGAAAGCTCCCAAAGAATGTCTTTTCATTTCCGTGAAATTTTGTCAGACCGTATCGCGCAATCAGTTTTCTGTATTGGCTTTATGCTGTTCTATTGTTACTTCTGTTTTTTGACTTTTTTACCCATTATTTTAAACAATAAATATGGTTTCAGCCCTGCTGAGATTGGTTGGATGTATATGCCCATGTCATTGGCAATGATTATTGGCAGTTATAGTTATCGTTTAATTCATCATCGATTATCTGAGATAAATGGTTTGATTGTCAGTAGCTTGCTAAATTTGAGTTTAATCTTGCTGTTTTCCATTACATATAGATTCGGCATTCCCACGTTGGCTGTTGTCACAGCTTTATACGGTTTCACTTTAGGACTATCGACACCTATACATGCCTCTTTACTGTTAGCAAAATTTGTGGAGGAACGGGCAACTGTAATTGGGATTTATAATTTCATCAGATACATGGGAATGGCTGTTGGTCCAATGGTCGGTAGCTTCTTGCTATTCAATAATCGCTATGAATGGGTATTCTTAACAGGAGCACTGTTATTTGCTGTATCTATCGGTTTTACTGTCATTATGACTAAACGGCATCATAGAATGTGATTGCTCCTTTAAACGGGGCGTTTTAAGCGATACCATTGAAAATACTGGCAGTAATTACCCCAAAATAGGCATTTCGGCGAAGGTAAATACTATGCCATTCAATGAGAAAGAGCCCAAAGCGCTGCAATATTACGCGCTGTTATCTGCAAGTTATCAGCACCATTGGCAAGAGCATCTGACAGGGAGCAGACCTCAGGTATGATGGAAAAAACCGCATCCAACCCATGTTGATGCACAACATGATAATCCCGACTCATTCCCCCAACTAACGCAATGGTGGGAATAGCAAATTTTTTCGCAACACGGGCAACACCAATCGGGGTTTTACCTTGTATGGTCTGGCTATCTATGCGACCTTCCCCCGTAATCACCAGATCCGCGCCCTGAATAGCTTCTTCTAGCTTCAAGGTATCGATAACAATTTCAATGCCTGACTGCAATCTCGCCCCCAAACATCCTAATAAAGAAGCGCCCATTCCTCCCGCCGCACCTGTACCAATAGCATCAATCACGCTTTTCCCCGTCAGGGATTCCATTTTCGCTCCGTAGTGATGCAATGCAGAATCCAGCGATTTAACCATCTCTGGTGTCGCTCCTTTTTGTGGACCAAACACCGCTGATGCACCCTGTTCACCACATAATGGGTTATTCACATCGCAAGCCACTGTGAGTTCAATTTGCCTGAGACGTGGGTCCAGATTCGACAAGTCGATACTTTCCAGCCGGGTTAATGCTGCGCCACCAAACGGCAGAGCATGACCGTTACCATCCGATAAATTCGCACCCAGTGCCTGCATCATACCTGCACCCCCGTCGTTGGTTGCACTGCCTCCAATTCCTAAAATCAGTTTGTGTGCACCGTGTTCCAACGCAGCCAGAATCAGCTCTCCCGTCCCATAACTCGTTGTTATCATCGGGTTACGCTGCGCTATCGGCACCAAGTGCAAACCCGAGGCCGCCGCCATTTCAATTACTGCGGTTTTACCATCTCCAAGCAGACCAAAAAATGCCTCAACAGGCTGTCCTAAGGGATCGGTAACAGTACATACGATACGTTTTCCTCCGGTGGCAGCGACCAGTGACTCTACTGTCCCTTCTCCGCCATCTGCCATGGGCAACTTAATATAGTCTGCTTGTGGATAAACCTCCTTAAATCCTCGCTCTATCGCCTGTGCCACCTGCAAGGCACTTAGGCTTTCCTTGAATGAGTCAGGGGCAATCACAATTTTCATAATGAATTTCCTCGGCTCTCTGATGCATATTTACTGGTATTCTTTACCAGTAAATCCAATACACCAATCATCTTTTTACTGCTTATTACTACCCATTTTGTAGGCATAAAAAAAGCGACAAAACAAATTATCGCTTTTTAATCGAGCAAGTTTTACTCAGCTAACTATATGCCACTAAATGACGCATAACTAATAAGCCTAAGCGTTTACGCTTCAATAGCCAGTCGCAACTTCTTCATTGCATTTTTTTCTAGCTGTCGAACACGTTCAGCAGATACACCATATTTGTCTGCCAATTCTTGCAAGGTGGTTTTGTTGTCATCATCCAACCAGCGGGAACGAATGATGTCTTGGCTACGGTCATCCAGCCCTTCCATCGCCACAGAAAGTTTATCCGCAGCGTGGTTTTCCCAGTTATCTTCTTCAATGCCATCGGCAAAGTCAGAAGCCTTGTCCTGCAAATACAGAACCGGAGCCACAGGTTGGCTATCATGATTGTCATCATCAGAGGACATATCGAATGCCATATCCTGCGCTGACATGCGAGATTCCATTTCCCGGACATCTTTGCTGGTCACACCCAATTCTTTGGCGACCAGATCAACTTCATCCTGATTGAACCATCCCAGACGTTGTTTAGCCTTACGCAAATTAAAGAACAGCTTGCGCTGAGCTTTTGTTGTTGCGACTTTCACAATACGCCAATTACGCAATACATATTCATGGATTTCTGCCTTAATCCAGTGAACAGCAAAAGAAACCAGACGCACGCCTACTTCTGGATTAAATCGACGAACTGCTTTCATCAGGCCAATATTGCCTTCCTGAATTAAATCCGCCTGCGGCAGACCATAACCGGCATAACTGCGGGCAACATGAACAACGAAGCGCAGGTGAGAAAGGATCAGCTTTTTCGCTGCATCCAGATCTCCCTGGTAATGCAGCCTTTCTGCCAGTTCCCTCTCTTCCTCTGCAGAAAGCATAGGATAAGCATTGGAGGCACGGATATATCCTTCCAAACTACCTTGTGGAACTAATGCCAAAGTTTGCATTTCTTTTGTCATTCAAATTCTCTCAAAGTTAGATCCAAATTGATGGCTTTTAAGTTCGCCTGAATAACCAATAGGGTTTATTCAAGCCAAAGGTGTGTCTATTTTATCACCGTAAAAATCATATTCAAATCGTCTCAATTGTATAAATATCAGCACAAAGTCATAACTGTGAATTGGACAGCAATTAAGCCCAGAAGTTCACTTGCAGCCCCGGTAAACACCTTTATTCCGGCCTGAAACGACGCAAATGCTGAATTGTCGCAAACCACGCAGCAATCCAACCAATCATACCCGAAATAAGCACTAACAAAAGTGATTCATCCCAACCCAAACCATACAACCTAAAGCTTGTTCCAAAAACACCCGCCACTTCCGTCACCACATCGGAAAGCTTCCACACTAACAAAGAAGAAAGGATCAGGGAAAATATTGCCCCCAAAACGCCCAATAAGGCTCCGCCATTAAGGAAAGGGCGCAGGATAAAACCATCTGTCGCTCCAATCAGCTTCATGACGTTAATCGTCTCACGGCGGCTAAAGATACTCAGCCGGACACTGTTACCAATGACCAAGAGCAATGCAACCACCATCAAGATACCTATCACAACGGCAATTCTGCCGATAAGGATGGCCAAAGCAGTCAAGCGAGCGAACCAGCTATCATCCATCCTGACCTCTTCAATGCCTTTAATCTGCGCAACCTGATCCCGCAATGTAGTTAATGCCTGAGTATTTTGAAAATTCAATTTGGGAGAAACTATAGCGACCGCCGGAAGAGGGTTTTCCTCCAGCAGATCCAATGCGCTGGCAAACCCCGACCATGCACGGAATTCATTTACGGCTTCTTCACGGGAAAGGTAATTCACAGATTTTACTCCATCCATACCTTTCAACTGATCAATCACCTGCTTGGCGCTATTGTCATTCAGTGATTTGTCCAAATAAACTGTGAGTTGTGGAACCGGATACCACTGTATCACTGCTTGATTGACGTTTTTCCAAACGATAAAAAACACACTCGGCAAGGTCAGCGAAATGGCTATCACCATAATGGTCAACAACGTTGCCAACGGTTGGCCAAACATATCGGACAAAGTGCTTTTCCACGCATAACGCCACTGCACACGCCACCCTCCTTTCAATGATTTGGATTTGGGTTTCGGTGACTGTATTTTTTTCGCTGAATGACGGACATGCTTAGTCATGCTGTCCTCCTTGCATGCGTCCCTGATTCAGGGTCAAGATGCGGTAACTTCTTCGTTCAATCAGGGCGATATCATGGGTAGCCATCAGAACCGTCACACCAACCCGGTTAAATTCTTCAAACAGACGCATAATTCCCTCTGATAATTCCCCATCCAAATTTCCTGTCGGTTCATCCGCCAGCAGTACGGTTGGCTTGTTCACCACAGCGCGGGCGATCCCTATACGCTGTTGTTCTCCTCCAGAAAGCTGGATGGGAAAATTTTTCGCTTTGTCCAGTAAGCCGACCTTATCCAACGCCGCAGATACCCGTCGACGAATGTCTTCAGCACTTGCCCCTGAAATAATCAGAGGCATAGCGACGTTCTCATATACGGTACGATCCAAAAGCAGGTGGTGATCCTGAAAAATCATGCCGATCTGACGACGCAGAAAAGGGATCTCCCGGGATTTTAGTCGGCTGATGTCATGACCGGAAAACCAGACATGGCCTGCGCTAGGGCGTTCGATACCACAGATAAGTTTCAAAAGTGTACTTTTACCGGCCCCTGAGTGACCGGTTAAAAACGCCATTTCTCCTGGAAGCAGATGAAAATCCACCCCTTGCAGCGCCTGCCGCCCTCCAAGATAGGCTTTACTGACCTGTTCAAAGCGAATCATTAATAGTTAATCCTCTCGGGCAAAAAGAGCCTCAATAAAATCGTCTGCCTTAAATGGACGGAGATCTTCAATTCCTTCACCCACACCAATGTAGCGGATTGGAATCTCAAATTGGTCGGCAATAGCGAAGATAACCCCCCCTTTCGCAGTACCATCCAGTTTGGTGAGTGAAATACCCGTCAACCCTACAGCTTCATGGAATAGTTTAGCCTGACTTACTGCATTTTGACCTGTACTCGCATCCAGAATCAGCATAATTTCATGAGGTGCTTCTACGTCCAGTTTTTTCATCACTCGAACGATTTTTTTCAATTCTTCCATCAGATGGGATTTGTTCTGCAAGCGCCCTGCTGTATCCGCAATCAGGATATCAACACCTTTGGCCTTGGCTGACTGGATGGCATCAAAAATCACTGAGGCTGGATCCGCCCCCGTATGTTGGGCAACCACAGGAATTTTGTTGCGATCGCCCCAAACCTGTAACTGCTCTACCGCTGCTGCGCGGAAGGTATCCCCGGCTGCTAATATGACTGATTTGCCCTGAGACTGATATTGGCGCGCCAATTTACCAATAGTGGTCGTTTTGCCAACACCATTTACTCCCACCATCAAAATGACATAAGGTGATTTGCCTTCAATTTCCAGCGGCTTATCAACTTTCACCAAAATATCCGACATCTCTTCTTTCAGTTTAGAGTAAAGCGCTTCCGCATCTTTCAACTCCTTGCGGCTGGCGTGAGCTGTCAGGCTAGTAATGATTTTGCGGGTAGTTTCGACACCCACATCTGCAATCAGTAACTGCTCTTCCAGCTCTTCAAACAGATCATCATCAATTTTCTTACCACGGAATAGCCCTAAAAAACCTGAGCCAAGATTTTGACGGGTTTTAACTAAGCTACGTTTCAGACGAGCAAAAAACCCTTCTTTGGTTGGCCGTTCTTGTTCCTTCGGTAATGCTGTTTGTTTTTCTGCCTGAAGGGTTGCTTCTTCCTCTAAACGCTGCGGTTCAGCTTCTTCGGCGGCATGACGGGCTGATTCTTCCGCTAAACGCTGCTGCTCCGCTTCTTCGGCGGCACGACGGGTTGCTTCTTCCGCTAAACGTTGCTGCTCGGCTTCTTCGGCGGCATGACGGGCTGCTTCTTCCGCTAAACGCTGCTGTTCGGCTTCTTCGGCGGTGCGACGGAACTCTTCTTCCGCCAAACGCTGCTGCTCCGCTTCTTCGGCGGCACGACGGGTTGCTTCTTCCGCTAAACGTTGCTGCTCGGCTTCTTCGGCGGCGCGACGGATTGCCTCTTCCTCCAAACGCTGCTGTTCGGCTTCTTCGGCGGCGTGGCGGGTTGCTTCTTCCGCCAAACGTTGCTGCTCGGCTTCCTCGGCGGCGCGACGGGTTGCTTCTTCCGCCAAACGCTGCTGCTCGGCTTCTTCGGCTGTACGGAGAGCCACTTCTTCCGCTAAACGCTGCTGTTCAGCTTCTTCCGCTGCTATTCTTTCTTGTTCAGCTTGTTCCTCTTGCTGCTTCTTATCTTGACGACCAAGTCCGAACCAAGAGAAGAAACCTTTTTTTTTCTCTTTTGCCATCGGCCACTACACTCCTCGCGGTTAATTATGGCGTTATAACAGCCTATCCCATGATACATTTTATCTTTCAAACCACAGCGCTGCTGGCTTCATGGCAACCAGAAATCTATTAGATATGTGCTGTTTTATCTACTGGGATAGGTTCTAACGGTAATAAAATCCAGTCTAACATTTTCATCACACCACAACACATATCTATAGCGGATTTCATGGTAAATTAATCAACGGGTTTCTTTATTTCCACTCACTTTTTGTCTCCGCCAGGTATTATTTAATAGCATCGGATGACAAATATTTAAGCTATGTAAATTATGACTAAAAAACCACAGCGCGCGTCTTTAGGACAAATCCGCATTATTGGCGGAAAATGGCGCGGGAGAAAATTGCCGGTTCCTGATAGTGACGGCCTGCGCCCAACAACAGATCGGGTTCGCGAGACACTTTTTAACTGGCTGATGCCAAAAATTCAGGAAGCTCGTTGTCTGGATTGTTTTTCAGGTAGCGGAGCACTTGGATTTGAGGCTTTGTCACGTTATGCAAGCCACGCGACCTTAATTGAATATGACCGCAATGTGGCGAAACAGCTATCAGCTAATCTGGCCCTACTGAAAGCTGAAAATGCTGATGTGGTACAAGGTAATGCACTACAATACCTCAACGAATCCCTCAACGACACAGGGACACCATTTGATGTGGTTTTCCTCGATCCCCCATTCCGTAAAGGTATGTTGGCTGAAACAATCAATTTATTGGAACCCAATGGCTGGCTGGCAGAAGAAAGTTGGATTTATGTTGAAGCAGAGGCAGAATCTGCTGCAACAGAAGTTCCTTCAAACTGGAAGCTGCATCGGGAAAAAATCGCAGGGCAAGTTGCTTACCGACTGTATATTCGCCACCAGTAATATGATGCCTGAACTGCTTAAATACGATTTCGGAGTCGATGATGTTTATTCAATTAGGAAAAGGGATCATGATCTTAGTTTGGGGTATCATGATCTTCAATTTATTGCATCCATTCCCTAAGCCATTGAAATACTTTATGGATATTGCAATGGTCTTTACGCTCATTATGCATGCTTTTCAGTTGCTTCTACTGAAAAACTCCCAACCCAAAGATCAAAAACTGTCTGGTTTTCTCCAGACCAAGATCTTCTTTTTCGGAGTTTTTGAACTACTGGCTTGGCAGAAAAAACAACAAAAAGAGAAACAACGGAAGGAAAAGTAGCTTCCCGTACCCAGTGTCCCATGCTGTTTTCTTCCTGTTGGAGATAAACCAAATATCGTTAATGAGTAATTCGCATAATTACTCATTGACGTTCTTTACTTTTGATAATAAAACTTTATTAATTCGTTAATAACGAATTAATGTCAATCAAGATACTCTCCGTACCAACCCTAGCATAAATAAAATTGCCTGATAAAACGGGCATTCAACATTAAGGAAAGGAAAAATATGAGTTGGCCATTTCTTGCTGTGTTTTTCTCTGGGTGGCTATATATTGATGCTGCCTATCGTGGCACCTACTGGCAGCAATGGATTTTTCGCCCCGTCACCATGCTGCTTCTGTTGTTATGGGCTTGGCAGGCACCCAATCTTGAAGTTTCAGGTTATTTCATTATTGCTGGCCTACTTACTGCACTGATCTCTGATTCACTCCGCATGCTCCCCAGTAAGTATTTACTCTTCTCATTCATCACACTGTTCCTGAGTTACTTGTTATACACCGTCAGTTTTGCCTTACATATGGGCTTCAATTTCTTTTTCCCACTTCCGTTGATCTTGCTGTTCGTAGGCATTGTGGTCATGTTAACAGTCTGGACTCGTCTGGATAATATGCGTTGGCGGGTGGTAGATAGCTTCATTATGGCACTGTTGATGGTTTGGGTTGCCGGAGAACAATATTTTTCACTCAGCAATGCAAGCCGGTTTTCCATCATAGCTGGCACTATCCTGCTACTCCTTGCACATAGTATCAACATCATTGATAAGTATCGCTTCCCTTTTAAACTGTCAAAAGCGATTGTCGCTGCCTGCGGTTTTATCGGACATTTTTTGATTATTCGTTCACTGTTCTTGTGATTGATTACTCTTATCAGGCAAAAGATTGATAGCAAAGAACATAAAGAGGAAGGGCGTTGGTGATGAGAATCCATCTTAAATAGCGCAAAATTCAATAGCACACATCATCAAAAGAATTCCTCTTATTGAATTTGACTCTGGAGTTCACTCCAGAGTGTAGAGTTAATCTAAACTAATTTTCATTAACTCTATTTGAGAGGTCGCCTATGTTACCCGCTTCCCAAAAACATAAGCAATCACAGCACAGTTCTTTATCTTCCCAAAAGCAAGAATATCAGGGGGTCGCCAATGATGTGAGTAAGCATTCACATGACCATTCTCACGAACATAGCAGTGCACACTGTTCACACGATCATGCACATACCGTACAGGATAACGCTCCCTCCGAATTAACGGCGAGACAGCGTTTTAATTGGACTATTCAAGGCATGGATTGCCCAAGCTGTGCAGGAAAGATCGAAAATGCCGTGAAAAAAATACCTGAAGCTAAGCAAGTCAAGGTTCTGTTTACAACAGAGAAACTGGTGGTTGACGCTGATATTGATATTCGCACCATCGTCGAGCAAGCGGTAAAACAAGCTGGCTTTGAAATCAAGGAAACGGATTCGGCATCTAAACTGCCTCCAGCGGTCAATCACTGGAAAACGTTCTCCCCAATCCTCATTCTGGCTGCCCTGATGTTTGCCAGTTGGGGAATATCAAAGGTCAATGCTCCCGCAGGGCAGATCGCTTTTATCATCACTACGCTAATTGGGTTATATCCGGTAGCTGCCAAAGCCATCAAACTGATTCGTTCCGGTACTCCCTTCGCCATTGAAACTTTAATGAGTGTTGCTGCCATTGGTGCCTTGTTCATTAATGCCACAGCAGAAGCTGCGATGGTTATTCTCCTGTTCAAATTAGGGGAAATATTGGAATCCTACGCCGCCGGACGTGCCCGGCGTGGCGTTAGTGCCTTGATGGCGTTGGTTCCTGATCAAGCCTTGCTGGTTAAGGATGGGAAAAAGAAAACTATATCAGCGCCTGATCTGCGCCCGGGCGATATCATTGAAATAGCACCCGGTGCCCGCTTGCCTACCGATGCTGAACTGCTCAGCCCATTTGCCAGTTTCGATGAAAGTGCCCTGACCGGTGAATCTGTTCCGGTTGAACGACAGCAGGGAGAAAAAGTTGCTGCTGGCTGCCTTTCTGTCGACAGTGCTGTGCAGATGAGGGTAATCTCTGAACCCGGTCACAACGCCATTGATCGCATCCTTCAACTGATTGAAGAAGCTGAAGAGCGTCGTGCGCCGATTGAGCGTTTTATCGACCGATTCAGTCGCGTCTATACTCCTTTGATTATATTGTTCTCAGCACTGGTAGTATTGATCCCACCGTTGTTCTTTGCCGGCTCATGGGAAACTTGGATCTACCGTGGCCTGACCCTCCTTTTGATTGGTTGCCCTTGCGCCTTGGTCATCTCAACGCCTGCCGCAATTACTTCCGCACTGGCCGCAGCAACTCGTCGTGGTTCCCTCATCAAAGGTGGAGCAGCATTGGAACAGCTTGGTGCCGTAAGCACAATTGCTCTGGATAAGACCGGTACGTTGACCGAAGGAAAACCACAGGTTACTGAAATTGAACCCGTAGAAAATATCAGTGCAGAAACCTTGCTGGCACTGGCTGGTGCTGTAGAAAGCGGCTCCCATCACCCATTAGCAAAAGCTATCCTGAATGCTGCAGAAAATAGAAAAGTGTCAATTGTTGAAGCTGAACATCGTAAAGCACTGGCTGGGATAGGAGTTGAAGGGCAATTGTCGGGGCAAAAAATTCTCGTCGCAGCCCCGGGTAGATTACCGGAAAATACACTGTCCGAGGAATGGAAACAAAGAGTTACTGAGCTGGAAAACAGTGGAAAAACAGCGGTTGCAGTCACTCGTGATAAGCAATTTATGGGATTGATAGCAATGCAAGATACCTTGCGACAAGATGCCATAGATGCTATCCGCCTTCTGAAAAAACAAGGCATAGAAGCTGTAATGCTGACTGGTGATAATTCCCGCGCTGCGGCAGCCATCGCTAACCGGCTGGGTATTGATTATCGCGCCGGATTGTTACCTGAAGATAAAGTGAAAGCAGTTACTGAGCTGAATAAAAAGCATCGCACTATGATGGTCGGCGATGGCATCAACGATGCTCCAGCCATGAAAGCCGCCAGCATAGGGGTTGCTATGGGCAGCGGCACCGATGTTGCATTGGAAACGGCCGATGCAGCCCTAACACATAACCGACTGACGGGTTTATCTGAAATTATCGCTCTGTCCCGAACAACTCATTATAACATTCGTCAAAATATCACTATTGCATTGGGCCTAAAGGCAGTATTTCTTATCACTAGTCTATTGGGTATTACGGGACTATGGATGGCAGTTCTGGCTGATTCTGGAGCTACTGCGCTAGTAACAGCGAACGCAGTTCGGCTGTTGAGAGCCAAATCACAGAAATAGTAAACGGAGTTTCAATCTGCATCGCCATAAGCAGGCAAACGGAAAAGTAACGAAGGTAATTAACAAGAAAAAATTAATAAACTGAAAAGGTGCTGCTAATGCTCCGCACCTTTTCAAAATTACAAATACATAAAGAATGCTATTAAGGAAAAAAGAAATATGGCATCCAGTGAGGTGATAATTGACTAAATGCCATATTGGAAGCCTAGCACGGCTTCTTTTTTCTGCCAGTCAATTACATAATATTTTCTTGGTTAAACAGAATTTTCGCTTTTCCTGAGCAGGTAACGATAAGGAGTTTGTCCTGTCTCCTGAGCGATCAGGGCATGATCCATAAAGCGACAAAACCCCGGAATATCACGGGTTGTCGCAGGATCATCCGCAATGATCAACAACGTCTGACCAGCAGCCATATGGCGGACTGCCTTGCGCACCATCATTACTGGCTCTGGGCAACGTAATCCCAACGTATCAAGCGTTTTGTCGGGGTTGGCGAAAGCATCGGACATAACAATCTCTGTAGGTTCAAACAATCTATGACAATCGATTATATTACAAAATATCGTCAACTACCGTACTTTACTTTTATTGCGCGACGCGCGTATGATCCGGCCACCTGATCTTCAGGTGCATTGATTTTTTGGGTTCCCTCACCCCAGCCACCAAAAAGGTACAATATGATGTTCCAACTGACTGCGCAACAGCGGGCTGCGGCATTGATCTGGCTGTCGCTTTTCCACATTCTGATCATCACTTCCAGTAACTATCTGGTGCAATTACCCATCTCCATTTTTAGTTTCCATACCACTTGGGGAGCATTTACATTTCCCTTTATCTTTTTAGCGACTGACCTGACTGTACGTATTTATGGGGCCCCTCTGGCACGCCGGATAATCATTTCCGTCATGCTACCGGCATTGCTGATCTCTTATTTGATTTCCGCTTTGTTTTTCCAGGGAACATGGCAGGGATTTGAAACATTGGGAACCTTTAATTTGTTTGTTGCCCGCATTGCAACAGCTAGCTTTATGGCTTATGTGCTCGGCCAAATATTGGATGTTGGTGTCTTCAATCGTCTGCGCCAAAAAAGTCGCTGGTGGATAGCTCCGGCTGCTGCCATGTTTTTCGGTAATATGCTCGATACACTGGCCTTTTTCTTTATCGCGTTTTACCACAGTACTGATGCATTTATGGCAACGCATTGGGTAGAAATTGCTTTGGTGGATTACGCTTTCAAGCTGTTTATCTGCATGCTTTTCTTCCTGCCTGCTTATGGCATTATGTTGAATTTAATACTGAAATTCTTTTTCGCCCAAACGGCAGATAAAACCCCAGCCAAAGCCTAATAATGACGATTCCCCCTAATCGGGGGAGTCTTCCGTTTTTCCTCGTAAATCACCCATTCCCTGCTTTTACTCATAACTTATCTATACATTTTGCCGTATAGTGTTGATGGACAGGTAAACACAGACTTTGGTATGAAACTGTTCGTAGCCTGCTCCATGCCAGTATTGTGACACTCCATGCCTAATTTCCAGTGAAGAAGGAATATTTCTTATGCTGAAAGTGATCCAGTCTCCATCCAAATATATCCAAGGGCCAGGTGCGTTATCCCACATTGGTCGATACACCAAAATGCTTGCTGACCATGTCTTCGTGATTGCTGATAATTTCGTCATGAACCTTATTGGGGATACCGTCAGCAAAAGCCTAGAAGAGCACGAAATCACCAGCCATTTCGAGCTTTTCAACGGTGAATGCAGCCGCAGCGAGATCCATAGATTGTCTGCCATTTTGTTGAAGCATCAATGTCAGGCTGTCATCGGGATCGGGGGAGGAAAAACGCTTGATACTGCCAAAGCTGTTGCATACGAATCCAAAATACCTGTGATTATTTCTCCAACCCTTGCTTCAACGGATGCACCGACCAGTGCCCTTTCTGTCCTCTACACTGAACTCGGTGAATTCGACAGTTATCGGTTATATCCACAAAATCCAAATATCGTACTGATGGATACCAATATCATCGCCAAGGCGCCAGTTCGCCTACTTGTTGCAGGCATGGGAGATGCACTCGCTACCTACTTTGAAGCGAGAGCCAGCAGTGCAGCCCACAAACCGACCATGGCTGGCGGGGCAACCTCCACCACTGGTCTGGCGTTGGCAAAACTGTGTTATGACACCTTACTGGCAGAAGGTTACAAAGCAAAATTGGCAGTCGAAGCAGGTGTTAGTACACCCGCGGTTGAAAACATTGTTGAGGCGAATACTTATCTCAGCGGCATTGGTTTTGAAAGTGCAGGTCTGGCAGCAGCTCACGCCATCCACAATGGTTTCACCGTGCTGGAAGAATGTCATCATCTCTATCACGGCGAAAAGGTCGCGTTTGGTACTCTGACACAATTGATATTGGAAAATAGCCCAAGTGAAGAGTTGGAAACAGTACTCGATTTCTGTGTACAAGTAGGCCTGCCAGTCACACTGGAACAATTGGGCTTACGTGATAATGAAAAACTGAATCAGAAAATCATGCAAGTCGCCATCGCAAGCTGTGCCGAAGGTGAAACCATTCACAATATGCCATTTGCTGTGACACCAGATCAGGTTTACGCCGCGATACTGGCCACAGACCGAATGGGCAAAGATTGGCTGTATTAAGTTATTGTGAAAATATGTGATTGTGAAAATCATTCAGCGGTTGCAGGGCGGGAAATTCTCGCCCTAAAGATTTATCTCAATTAATCTTCCACTTTTTTATACGGAGCCTATTAGATGTTTTAAATGTCGGCTCGCAGTTGCACGACTAACTTTAGCAATTTTCTGATACTGGCTATTATTGATACCTTGCTGAAAATCACCATCCAACATGCTATTCAATACTTTTATTTGCTCCTGTATTTGCTCCTGACTCAATTGGCTTTGATCAACACGGTGCCAACCGTGAAAAATTGCTGGCAGGTGCAAATAGAAAATGGGCATATCCCGTAAGGATATGCCCATAATTTGCTTAACTATGTCAATCAGCGATATCTATTTTGTTGGCTCCGGCCAAATTTTAACGATATGGCTCAAGCATTCTTCTTTTGTTCCTGTCCTGCTGATTGCTATCCATCCCATCGGGATCTCATACTCAACAGGCCAGACTGAATATTGCTTTTTATCATTAATGACAACCATCCAATTCATGGCATCATTTCCGGTTAACCGTTCCATGCTATTGCCTCCTTTTTGAAACTTTCTGAAAGAGCAGCCGGCAAGAATCCAATGCCAATCAGGTAACGTAATACCTGATGCACATACTCCGAAGTAATTATTGGGCAACGGATATCACTTCCCGCCAACCCTGCCAGTGTATTTTTTAGCTCCAATTCAGGATGGATTTCATCAATATAATCCGGATCTAACGCACGATAAGGTCTTTCTGTCATATCTCTGATCAACGGAATCAAGGGATACAATGGGTGAGTATCATCTAGTGCAAGGATCTTATCTTTACCCTCATTAAATGGTACAGGGTTGAGGATATAACCAAAATCCTGCACCCAGTCGAAAAATTGCCGGATAGACACCTGTTCCGGGTTAAACAGGTTAAAGAATTTGCCATTGGATTCCGGCTGTCTTGAGATATGTATCAATGAAGCCGCCACATAATCCACCGGCACGATATCCAACAACAGAGCATGGTCAGGATAAAAACCCATTGCCAGATAGCCTTTCAAGGATGCAATCAGATAATCATTCCCCTGTGCTGCACCTGTACGGGTATGCCCGAGGATCAACCCCGGCCGGTAAATACTGACGGGAACACCTCTTTGACGGGCAATATTGATGATCCCCTCAGATACCCATTTACTTCCCGAATAACCGGAAGGATCACGAACTGACTCACTCATGGCACGATCATCTTCCATATAAGGGCGAGGTGATTCTGTGGCAAACAGTGCGTTTACAGAAGAAACATAGTGAAAATGTTTCAAGCGTGCAGTACAGGCCAGTTCCAGTGCTGTTCTGGTACCATCAACGTTAATGCTTTTCAAGGCACTATAAGGATAGATGAAATTAACCAGTGCTCCGTTGTGGTAAATAACATCAACCTCTTCTGCCAATTGTGTCCATGATTCCGGCAATAAACCAAAACGAGGTTGTCCCAAATCACCGATAACAAAATCTACACGGTTAAGCCTGTTACCTACATCAATGTGGTAATTTTTGAATCCGGCCTTGACTCTTTCACGAGCATGTTCCGCATCAGATGCACGGCACAAACAAATCACTCTGGCCGAAGTTTGTTTCAGTATTTGCTCCAGCAAATGCAGCCCAAGATATCCGGTCGCTCCTGTCAGTAATACTTTGGCGGGCTGATACCAATTGGCATGAACCAGCCCATCAGGACGAACCCCTTCTTTCAGGTAAACGTCATTCTTGAGTGTCTCAGCATGCTGCTGAATTAACGCTTCACTATGGTATGCTCCTGCGAGCTGAGCAGGGTTTGCCTGACGTGCAGCCATCATTTCATCCAAAATAGATGCTATTCTGGCAACTGTCGGCTCAACATAGATACCGGAAATCGGAATCCTCATTGAAAACGCTTTTTCAATGTGTTCTACCATGCGGGCGACAAGGATAGAATGCCCCCCGATTTGGAAGAAATCGTCAGTAATACCAAATAAATCCGTCGCCAGTAAGCTACTCCAAATACTATAAACATGTTTTTCAGTTTCAGTTTGTGGTTGTACTATGTTATGACTGGCATTTAGTCGTTCCGCAACTTCTTCCAACCGCTTTTTATCTCTTTTGCCACTGCTTGTCAGAGGAATATAAGGGATACGGTAATATTCAGCAGGTGTCCAGGCTTCATGCAGTACTTCTCTGAGAGAAACTTGAGTCTCACGTACCCAGTCCTCCGGTAAGACCATATTGGGATTGAACAATATAAACGCTTGGATCTTGGCAAAATCACCACTGCCAGCGACTCGGATAATGGCATCCTGTACGCCATTTTGTTTTCTCAATGCAATTTCTATCTCACCTAATTCGATTCGATATCCTCGTACTTTCACTTGATCATCTTGTCTCCCCATATAGATGAGGGAGCCATCTTCAAGCATACGTGCCATATCTCCCGTCAAATAGGCCCTTTTACCTTCTTGTGCCATATCGGGGACATATCTTTTGGCCGTTTCAGTTGGATTATTGCGATAACCTGCGGTCACACCCAATCCACCGATGAGAATTTCTCCCACAGTTCCTTTTGGAACCGGTCTCAGGTGTTTATCCACAATCGTAATACTGGTGCCCGGAATAGGGCCACCCAATTGAACTTTATCGCCTTTTTTCATGCGGTATGCGGTTGACCAGATGGTTGTTTCCGTAGGGCCGTAGACGTTCCATAATGTACCTCCGGTCGCTGTCAGTTGATCTGCCAGATCTTGTGACAACGCTTCTCCTCCGCACAGCATGCCCATTTTCGGGCGAGGCTTCCAGCCGGCATTCAGGGCCATTGACCAAGTCACTGGTGTTGCTTGGGCAAAAGTGAATTTTGGATTCGACAGTATCTTAGACAACGCCATTGCATCACGTTGAGTATCAATCGAAGCGATATAGATACTGCCACCATGAACTACAGTCAGCAGTAGTTCCAGAACGGAGATATCAAAAGAGAACGTTGTCAACGCCAACATATGGTCACGCTGACTGATTGACAACAACTTGCCGAATCCGCATAGGCAAGCAGCCAAATTGTCATGCTGTACTTGTACCGCTTTTGGCAATCCTGTAGAGCCAGAAGTGAACATCACATAAGCAGGATGATCACCCAGCGCAGGGATATCGCTATTCTCTGCTGCTTTGGCTGGAGTACTGCTATTTAAGATAGTGTCCATAGGAATTAATATTGACGCCTTAAGCCCCGCCGACACAGTATCATCTGATACCAGAATACTTTCCGGCAGACTGGCGAGAATATCATTCAGGCGCTTTTCCGGCATCATGGTATTCAGGGGGATATACACCGCCCCAATTCGCCAAATTGCCTGCATGGTCACAAACCATGAAATACCCCGCTGGGCCGCAATGGCAACATTGCTACCCATTTTGGCACCGTGGTGACGCAAAACATGTGCCACACTCTCAATTCGCTGATCTAATTCACCAAATGTCAACGTTTCATGTGGATCAGAAACAGCTATGTCATTTGGTATACTCTTTGCCAGCTCAGCCAATCGAGAAGGAACGTTTTGAAACCACGGTTCTAGCTCTGCTGTTATCTGACTGATATTACTATTAAATTCAGTTTCAACAGCAGAAGAATTTTTTTGCCCAGTAGTAAATGCTGTGTGTAATATTGCCTTGTGTGTGTAAGTATTCATAATGATGCTCTCATTCTGAGCCCCATTGATTTCATCACTTTTTATGATGAATGGAGGCATCAATGCTGGTAGTCGTTATCTTTCAGCCGTTGCCTACATGCAGTATTTTCAAATACCTTACGTTGACATTAACTGAATCAGAAAAATAAATTGCAAAAGTTTCTTGCAAATTTACTAAATATATTAATTAGTATTAATTTGTAATATTTTATTAATTAAATAATCAACTTATATAAAGCTAGTCATTAATTGGAAGACAGAGTGTATTACGCCTATACAATCCGTAACCATTGACCTTAACCAATTGATATTATTGTTGTTTACTGCGAAAATAGTCATTCAACCCTGCTTAAAAACTGCTGTGATGAGCATGAATAACTATTTGTAGTAATATCCATTATTTTGAATTTCAATTTCAAACATTTTATTTGTAACCGCGTTATAAAAAACGCAAGACATGTAAATAAAAAGTAAATCACATGAATAAATGAAAATATTATTTAAATAACACCATAAGATAAATAGTACGATCTGTTAAAAACAACAGATAGAAAAATGCTGTCCATCCATTAATTAGATTACAGTTATAAAAGTAATATTTATGTGGGTTACATTTATATGATTTTATGGTACCTACATCAGTAAAATCCCCTAATAAAAATAAGCTTTTATTTGATTGAGATTTTGTTTGATAGAGAATAAAAACGAACTTTAAACGTACAAAAAAATAAGTAAAGCTATTTATTGTGATGATTATCACGATAATGTAATATAAATTACATTTTAAAAAA
Source organism: Xenorhabdus vietnamensis (assembly GCF_002127535.1). Lineage (GTDB taxonomy): Bacteria > Pseudomonadota > Gammaproteobacteria > Enterobacterales > Enterobacteriaceae > Xenorhabdus > Xenorhabdus vietnamensis. The sequence continues at coordinate 11,821 of NZ_MUBJ01000003.1, read as the reverse complement.
GTACTAAGTCACTCAAAATAGTTAACTTTACAGAATTAAATTTATATGTTGGCGATAACTCACAGTTATAAAAGGTCGTTTTAGCTAATATTTCCTTCGATATAGAAAATAAACAGTTAAAATTTTTCGTTTAACACCATCACTGCTCAATGGTGGTGATTCGCTCATACAGAAGTCATGTGGAGACAAATATGTTAAGTATTTTCAAGCCGGCATCTCATAAAGCCCGACTGCCTGCACAAGAAATAGATCCACTCTATCGTCGCTTGCGCTGGCAAATTTTTATAGGAATATTCTTTGGGTATGCGGCTTACTACTTAGTAAGAAAAAACTTTGCTCTAGCCATGCCTGCTTTAGCCGAACAAGGTTTTTCTAAAGGAGATCTTGGCTTCGCACTATCAGGTATTTCAATTGCATACGGATTCTCAAAATTCATCATGGGTTCTGTTTCCGACCGCTCGAATCCGCGTATTTTCTTACCTGCTGGTTTGATATTGGCAGCAGCAGTTATGTTGTTTATGGGCTTTGTACCATGGGCGACGTCCAGTATTGCCATCATGTTCGTCCTACTGTTCCTCTGCGGTTGGTTCCAAGGTATGGGCTGGCCTCCTTGTGGGCGCACCATGGTTCATTGGTGGTCACAGAAAGAGCGTGGCGGCATTGTTTCAGTCTGGAACTGTGCTCATAACGTTGGCGGAGGCATTCCACCATTACTGTTCATGCTGGGTATGGCTTGGTTCAATGACTGGAAAGCCGCGTTTTATATGCCAGCATTTGCAGCGATTCTCGTGGCAATAATCGTTTTCGCCTTAATGCGCGATACACCACAATCCTGTGGCTTACCGCCAATCGAAGAATACAAAAACGACTATCCACCAGACTACACAGACAAAAACGAAAAAGAACTGACAGCAAAAGAAATTTTCATGCAGTACATTTTGCCAAACAAATTACTGTGGATGATCGCAATTGCCAACGTATTCGTATACTTGCTGCGCTACGGTATTCTTGATTGGTCACCAACTTACTTGAAGGAAGTAAAACACTTTGCCATGGATAAATCTTCCTGGGCTTACTTCTTGTATGAGTATGCGGGTATTCCAGGTACGTTATTGTGTGGCTGGATGTCTGACAAAGTGTTCAAAGGTAACCGTGGTGCAACTGGCGTGTTCTTCATGGTACTCGTTACTATCGCGACTATTGTATTCTGGATGAACCCTGCAGGTAACCCGAACATCGATATGCTCTGTATGCTGGTTATCGGCTTCCTGATTTACGGCCCAGTCATGCTGATCGGACTGCACGCTCTGGAACTGGCACCGAAAAAAGCGGCAGGGACAGCAGCAGGTTTTACCGGTTTATTCGGCTATCTGGGTGGCTCAGTTGCAGCCAGTATCATTGTTGGTTACACCGTTGATTTCTTTGGCTGGGACGGCGGCTTTATGGTCATGATCGGTGGTAGCGCCCTCTCTGTTATCCTGCTTTTGTTTGTCATGTTAAGTGAAAATAAACACAAACAGGAAATTGCCCGTCAAGGTCAATGACATAACAAAAAGACACTAATTAATAACTATATCAATCGCAGTGTAAGATTATTGCACTGCGATTTCATTAGTAATACTGAACGTTTGAAATAAAAATAGTTAAGCATATTATACATTGACAAATATATTGCTTTCTTTCGCCTCACGGATTCACATAAATAAGTACGACATTGTTAATCTGGAAGTAAACATATTTGTACTCCTTAAATCTTTCATTGATAGTAACGGCACCAAACCGAAAAACACCTGACAAAGCAGCACTGTTTGTATCGTGAATATAATTAACTTCCTCCCTATCCATTAGTGACTATTTGACTATTATTTAAATATAAAAAAAGCGATTCTATCTTATAATTTTGTTCATTTAATAACAGATAGGATCAGGCTAATCATAAACAGAATCTAAAGAAAAATTTTTATGTCATAAAACTGTGACATACTGCTGGTAAAATCAATATTCATGATTGTATTACGTTATTATTTTATATAAAAAGCAATCTGAATAATCACCCTATTCTTCTGGCTGATGGCAAAAAATCAGTGAAACGATAAGTAGTATAATTTCTTGTTTAAGATTTTTATTAGAATATATGGAGAATCCCAATGCAGACCCCCAACAAGGCAATCATGGCAGGTATTCTGTTAGCATCATCAATGTCAGGCATTGCGTATGCTACTGCTGATAACGATAAGATAGTTATCGCCCATCGTGGCGCCAGCGGTTACTTGCCTGAACATACATTACCCGCCAAAGCAATGGCCTATGCACAAGGTGCTGATTATCTCGAGCAAGATCTGGTAATGACTAAAGATGACCAGCTCATTGTATTACACGATCATTATCTTGATCGCGTAACGGATGTCGCAGAACGTTTTCCAAACCGCGCCCGTACTGACGGTCGCTATTATGCCATCGACTTTACCCTGCCAGAAATTAAATCACTGAAATTTACTGAAGGTTTTGATATCAAGGATGGTAAAAAAATCCAAAGCTATCCTGGGCGTTTCCCGATGGGAAAATCAGATTTCCACATTCACACCTTTCAGGAAGAACTTGAATTTATTCAGGGTCTGAATAAATCTACGGGTAAAAACATTGGTATCTATCCTGAAATCAAAGCACCGTGGTTCCATCGTCAGGAAGGCAAAGATATCACAAGTAAGGTGCTGGAAGTCCTGAAACAATATGGCTACACCAAAAAGAGCGATAAAGTTTACCTGCAATGCTTTGATGCCAATGAACTCAAACGCATCAAAAATGAGCTAGAACCAAAACTGGGAATGGATCTGAAACTGGTTCAGCTTATTGCTTATACCGACTGGAAGGAAACTTATGAACAAAAACCAGATGGTACATGGCAAAATTATAGCTATGACTGGATGTTTAAACCTGATGCAATGAAAGAAGTGGCAAAATATGCTGATGGGATTGGCCCTGATTATCATATGCTTATCAGCAATGACTCTAAGCCAAACAACATTAAGTTGACCAGCATGGTGAAAGAGGCTCACGCCAGCCATTTGGTGGTACACCCGTACACCATCCGTGTCGATCAATTACCGAAATATGCCACCAGCGGTGACCAATTATTCGATATTATTTTCAACAAAGCTAATGTCGATGGCGCATTCACAGATTTCCCTGATTTGGCAGTGAAGTTTCTGAAAAAACATCACGAACATAAATAATTAATGCAGATAATGTAAAAGCCAAATAATGTAAAAACAAAGGGGCAGTCTTGGACTGCCCCAATCGAGACTAACGTAGCTGGATATATGACACAAATAATGTTGTCACGAAATCCCCACAGGAAAAGAAATAACTTCACTAATCCGATCAGCACCCAATGCCAGCATAATCAGACGATCCACCCCCAATGCCACGCCAGCGCATTCAGGCATACCATGAGCAAGAGCAGCAAGCAGGTATTCATCAATAGGCTGAACAGGCAGCCCCATCGCTTCCCGTTTACGGTTATCTTGTTCAAAACGAAGACGCTGTTCATCGCTGTCCGTCAGTTCACGAAAACCATTCGCCAGCTCCATGCCCTTGAAATAAACTTCAAAACGCTCCGCAACTCGGTGATCTTCCTTACTGATTTCTGCCAATGCAGCTTGAGAAGTCGGAAAATGATAGATAAATGTCGGTTTTTCAATGCCGATATGAGTTTCTACGCCCATGACGAAAAGCAGTTGCAATAAAGTATCCCGATCTTCTTCCTGATCAGCTATATTACTGAGATCGAGTTTCGCCGCCACTTCACGCAATTTTTCTTTGCTTGCAGTAAGCGGATCAACATCCAGATAGCGCATGAAAGCCTGTTGGTAAGAAAGTGATTCAGCACTTTCACAATCCAGGATCTGTTGTAACAGATCATCCACTTCATTCATTAAGCGATACATGTCGTAGTGCGGTCGATACCATTCCAGCATGGTAAACTCTGGATTATGATGACGACCAGCTTCCTCATTACGGAAACTTTTCCCTATCTGATAAATGGAACCACTTCCGGCTGCCAGCAAACGCTTCATGTGGTATTCAGGGCTAGTCATCAGGTACAGAGTCAAGCCATCTGCCGCTCCCGGCCCAACGTACTGCGTCTGGAAAGGTACCAGATGAACGTCGGTGACAGTTGCTTGACTCATGGCAGGCGTTTCAACTTCCAACACCCCACGTTCTGCGAAAAAGCGCCGTATTTCTATTAGAATCTCCGCCCTTTTCAATAAATTGGCGATAGGGGCACTTGGCTGCCAATTCGCGACCTCGTTCATGTTGCTATGACTCCAAAATAAAACAAAACGCGCAGTTTACCTGCATCAAGCCTGCCAGACAAATTTTCAATATTATATTGGTGAACGACTATTCTCTGCAATACAAGCGACTGGAATCTCCTCATCTATGTATGAAATATTTATGAAAAATAATAAGACATAAAAATAAAGTTTTGGTAAACATTTTATCTAATTTTGTCGGAGATAAATGGCAACATAACAATGAAAGCATCAGCAAGAAAATCAAAAAATCAGATTAATTTGATTTCTATAAAAGAATTTTTAATTCTTGTTGTGGTTCTGTGGAATAAGATGGACATCCATGTCCAAATGCCAGAATATTCTATTTGGATCCAAAAACAATGGAAAGTGGAAAAATGGTTTTAACCTTAACCCCAAGCAGGATGCGGATCAGGTGGTGCATCCGAAGTTTCAAGCATAGCACCTGAAATATAACGAATTCCTTCAGGTGAAAGATATTTGGTGAGTTCTAATGATACAGGAAATGAATTATCTAAAGCTAATAGTAATGTGATATATATTCCTCCTCCACCTATCTGCTTTTCAGGATATGCGAGATAAAATTTTTCATAATGCTGTCCGTGTGAGTCCATAAATTTTACTTCAACATTACTAGATACAACATCAGTCTCCAACCCAGTAATTTTTGCGTTATAAATAGTTGTATCATTGTCTTGTCGTACTTTATCTGATACTGATTTATCATTGCTGCTCATATGATTACTCCTTTAACTAATTTTTATTTAATAATGATTTTTTTAGAAGTGAATTAGTCAAAAATTATTTTTATCAACTACAATACCTGAAATGTAACCAACGACTTGATCACCATGATATCCAGTAGCTTTTATTTTTACTTTATGCCCTTTGAGTAAAGATTCCAGTAACCCTGCGTATGTTGCAATTCCGCCTATTTCCTGATCAGGATGTGCTAGTTCATAAAAAAGATAATTATAATCTTCATGATGCACTGTCACTTTAACACCACTACTTCTATCTTCCCGACTGAAAATCTGCAACCTAAGAATTTTCACGTTGTAATATACATCACTTTTTGATGTATTTGCTAAAGCTGATTTCTCTTTGATATTCATATGATTATTCCTTAAAATAATTATTTATATAAAAAATAAAATCCAGCAGACATTTAACTCTCAATTGATAATAAAAACACTATTTATAATAAAAATACCATTGATGATATAAACATCAATTAAGTGAAAATAAATTTCACCTACTACAGTGGGTGGTCATTCCTCATGTAGAGTACATATAAAATATTATTCTCTGATTACACAAGAATTTTCTTGCTATTATTTAAGAAAATTATTATATCTCCAACCGAAGCTGGTAATAAAAACACAATATTTATTTAACACTCAACACATCGGTAAAATAAATTGCAATCACGGTAAAACAAATCACAAGCAAAGTATATATACGTTAGTTTATGATCTTGTATATGTCAAAAATATTCAAAACCCATGTTTAATGACTAAACTACATAATTACATTAATAAAATAAAAAACATTTTATTTTGATTCATAATTTTATTAAAAAATCTCATATATAAAACTTGATTTAGATATATAATAAAATCTCATAAAATCATTAACTAATTCATTTAATAAATATTTTTCATTTAAATTACATTTAAACTGGTTATTTTTCCAAAAAAACCGTTTATTAATCACAACAATGTGTTTATATCTTACTTTTATTAATAAATTATTTTTTCACCATGGCATACATCATGCTAATCAGTAAAAACATGTCTCAGATCATGTTTTACAGAGAAAATCCCACAAAATACGCATTCACATCAAAATTATCCCCGATACTATTCGCTATAATTAAACCATACAAAAAGTAACAGATAGTGAACTTCTATTGTTAAAGTATAGAAAGCAATCCAAAACGTCACTATGAATAACACCATGATAAATAATAAGAAACATCACTTCGATATGGCAAAGATAAAGAAACTGATGAGTGATAACGCACAACTGTTCCTGTAACTGTTTTTTTGAGTTATTTCGTTTGAACCCACACTTGAACAATGGAGAAGAGCAGTGCAAACCTTCAATGTCGACCTCGCGATTATCGGAGCTGGTGGAGCAGGGCTACGAGCTGCCATCGCTGCTGCGGAAGCCAATCCTCAACTTAAAATCGCCTTGCTCTCAAAAGTTTATCCTATGCGTAGCCATACTGTAGCCGCAGAAGGTGGATCAGCCGCAGTCACTCAATCGCACGATTCCTATGACTTTCACTTCAATGACACGGTATCCGGTGGTGACTGGCTGTGCGAACAAGATGTGGTTGAGTATTTCGTCAAACATTGCCCGACGGAAATGATCCAACTGGAACAATGGGGCTGTCCATGGAGCCGCAAAGAAGATGGTTCTGTGAATGTACGTCGTTTTGGCGGTATGAAAATTGAACGCACGTGGTTTGCCGCCGATAAAACCGGCTTTCATATGCTCCATACGCTATTTCAAACATCCCTCAAGTACCCGCAAATCCAGCGCTTTGATGAGCATTTTGTCCTCGATATTTTGGTAGATGAAGGAGAAGCACGTGGATTGGTGGCGCTGAATATGATGGAAGGAACGAAAGTTCAGATCCGCGCCAATGTAATCATTATGGCAACAGGCGGAGCCGGTCGCGTATACCGTTACAATACCAATGGCGGCATTGTCACTGGTGATGGCATGGGAATCGCATTCCGTCACGGAGTCCCATTGCGCGATATGGAATTTGTGCAGTATCACCCGACAGGCCTGCCCGGTTCCGGCATTTTGATGACTGAAGGCTGCCGCGGTGAAGGCGGGATTCTGGTGAACAAGGATGGCTATCGTTATCTACAGGATTATGGGTTGGGGCCAGAAACGCCTCTCGGACATCCTGAAAACAAATATATGGAATTAGGTCCGCGCGACAAAGTGTCTCAAGCATTCTGGCATGAATGGCGTGCAGGACGCACTATCGCAACTCCGCGCGGTGATGTGGTACATCTGGATTTACGCCATTTGGGTGAGAAAAAATTGCTCGAACGTCTGCCGTTTATCTGTGAGCTGGCAAAAGCCTATGTCGGTGTTGATCCGGTCAAAGAGCCAATTCCTGTTCGCCCAACTGCACATTACACCATGGGCGGCATCGAAACTAATCAGCAATGTGAGACCCGCATCAAAGGGCTGTTTGCGATTGGGGAATGTTCTTCTATCGGCCTGCATGGTGCAAACCGCCTCGGTTCTAACTCTCTGGCTGAGCTGGTTGTGTTTGGTCGTCTGGCTGGTGAAGAAGCGGTCAAACAGATTAAGGAAGTGAAACCCGCCAATAATAACGCACTGGATGCCCAAGCCCGTGATGTCGAAGATAAACTCAATCAGCTGCTGAACCAGAAAGGTGGTGAAAGCTGGGCGAAAATTCGTGATGAACTGGGAACTTCAATGGAAGAAGGCTGCGGTATTTACCGTACATCAGAATTGATGCAGAAAACCACCGACAAAATTGCCGAATTGAAAGAGCGTTTCAAGCACATCGGAATCAGCGACCATTCCAGCGTATTCAATACTGATCTGCTTTACACCATTGAATTAGGCTTTGGTTTGGATGTCGCTGAATGTATGGCGCACTCTGCGATTAACCGCAAAGAGTCACGTGGTGCCCATCAGCGTCTTGATGAGGGTTGTACCGAACGTGACGATGAGAATTTCTTGAAGCATACGCTGGCCTTCTATAATTCTGAAGGTGCCCCACAACTGGAATACAGTGACGTGAAGATCACCAAATCTCAACCAGCGAAGCGGGTATATGGGGGCGAAGCGGCTGCACAAGAGAAACAACAGAAGGAGCAAGCGAATGGCTGAGATGAAAAACCTGAAAATGGAAGTCATGCGCTATAACCCGGAAATTGACAGTGAACCCCACTTCGTCACTTATGAAGTGCCTTATGACGAGCAGACTTCACTACTGGACGCATTAGGTTACATCAAGGACAATCTGGCGCCAGACCTTTCCTACCGCTGGTCTTGCCGCATGGCAATCTGTGGTTCTTGCGGCATGATGGTAAACCGAGTACCGAAACTGGCATGTAAGATATTTCTACGTGATTATGCCCAAGGAATGAAAGTCGAAGCACTGGGCAATTTTCCAATCGAGCGGGATTTAGTGGTGGATATGACTCACTTTATTGAGAGTCTGGAAGCCATCAAGCCCTATATTATCGGCAATGATCGCAAACCGGCCGATGGCCCGAATGTGCAGACGCCAGCCCAGATGGCAAAATACCACCAATTTTCCGGTTGTATCAACTGTGGCCTTTGCTACGCCGCCTGTCCTCAATTTGGCTTGAATCCTGAGTTTATTGGGCCTGCTGCTGTCACATTGGCACACCGCTATAACCTTGATAACCGCGACCACGGCAAAAAAGAACGTATGCCGCAAATCAACAGTGACAATGGAGTCTGGTCTTGTACTTTCGTTGGTTACTGCTCTGAAGTGTGCCCGAAGCATGTTGATCCAGCGGGGGCCATTCAGCAAAGCAAAGCAGAAAGTGCCAAAGATTTCATTATCTCCATACTGAAACCACAATAAGGGAGGGAAGAGTAATGACGACAAAACGCAAACCTTATGTACGTGGCATGGAAGATAATTGGTGGCAGAAACTGGGGGTTTATCGCTTTTATATGCTACGCGAAGGCACATCTGTCCCTACTGTTTGGTTCAGCTTACTGGTGCTTTACGGTGTGTTTGCCCTGAAAGATGGCCCGGAAAGCTGGGCGGGATTTGTCTCTTTCTTGCAGCACCCTGCTGTGCTGTTGATTAATATCATCACCCTGCTGGCAACCTTGCTGCATACAAAAACATGGTTTGAGCTGGCTCCGAAGGCTCTCAATATCATCGTCAAAAATGAGAAAATTCCCCCCGGTCCGATTATCAAGCTGCTATGGGCAACCACCATTATTGCTACCGTCGTGATTCTCGGCGTTGCATTGTTTCTCTAACCCCAAGGAGGATCTGATGAATCAAGTACCTAAGCGTTCCGATGAACCAATTTTTTGGGGCCTGTTCGGTGCCGGCGGGATGTGGAGCGCTATTGTTGGCCCTGCAATTATTTTGCTGCTGGGCATTCTGATACCATTCGGTTTGGCGTCAGAAGCGCTTTCTTATGAGCGTATCCTGACATTTTGCCAAAGTTTTATTGGTCGTATTTTTTTGCTACTGATGATCTGCCTGCCTTTGTGGTGCGGAATGCACCGTATCCACCACGGAATGCACGATCTGCAAATTCATGTTCCTGCCAGTAAGTGGGTATTTTATGGTACTGCCGCGATTTTGAGTGTTGTTGCCTTGATTGGGGTTTTTACTCTGTAATTGTAATAACTGTAATTGCGATAATCGGCAAACAATCTTGGGAAAAGTCTGCGGTTTATCCGCAGACTTGTTACGAAAGGTATTTAAAGCATTTTTATCAGAATTTATAAGAAATTGTCGCTTTATATGTGCGGCCTTTCTCTTCTTGTCCTCGTGTAGTATTCAAATAGTAAGAGTGTTCGTTGTAACGTTTGTCGAAGACATTATCGATACCAAACTGGAGTTCTGCATTTTTAAATACACCTGATTTTGGTGCCCAAGAGATATACATATTACTTACGCCATATCCAGATTTATGTACATCTGCAATAATGTCTTCTTTCTTATCGTTTTGTTTCTTACCTTTTGAATTTTTTGACAGAACAAAGCGAGTATTCCAACCAAGTTCAACGTCAGTTTTGTCAAATAGGTAACTACCACCTACAGAAATAGAATCACCGATTGATGGCGTGAACTCTAACCCGTTGGTAAATGCTTTGTTAATAAGTTCATTACCTTGAATAATCTTGTTATCGACCTTAGCGTAAGTCGTTTTTAAGGACAAATTACCCAGTTTATAGCCGGTCGCTAATTCAAATCCTTCCAGTCTGGCTTTTGAGAGATTATTCAATTCACTCTTAGCTAAAGTTGTAGACAGGTTTTTAAAATTCGTCTGGAATACTTTACCTGATACAGCCAGCGAGTCATTGTCAGCAAAAACACTAGAATAAGAACCCGCCAAACCTGTTTCTAAGTTGTAACCGGTAGTGGCTGTCAGGTTATTATTATGGTTGCTTAATCCCATACCCAATTCTTTTCCTGATGGGCCTCTAAAGAGTTCGGTATAGTTGGCAAATAATGTTGTGGACGCCCCAAGCTCGTATTTCAATCCGAGTGCTTTTGAGAAATGAGAATAAGTTCTTTCAAAAGGCTCATTCTGTTCATTAATCGTATGGTACTTATAGTGATCCCATCTGATACCAGGTATAACATGGAAATCAGCAAGTCGAATATCATCCTCTAAATAAACAGAAGATGAATTTCCTTTTTCTACCTCTTTATTATTAGCATTCTCTTTGACATCAGTGAATCTCATTCTGGTATCAAAATATTCATACCCATAAGTTAAAGCATGGGATAGCTTCTGAGTGTCAAAACTAGAGGTATTACGAACTTTAATACCTTGAGTTTCAACAATACTATCGAACCCTTTCCCATTTCCGCTTACAGATTTCATATGGGTAGAGGTTTGTTCCGTATGATAAGCGGATATTTTTAAATCAATAAGATCGTTATCAACGGGCGCATACCCGTAAGTGATATTATGGGTATCGCGATCGATAACATACTTCGCTTTATTCCCATTATTTATTTTAGGGCCGACATCATTACCAAAATTTAATCTATGATTGGTTACTGCATCATTTTTATAATGTTCTTTCGATACATTAATATATTGCTCATCAGTCAGATTAAATTTAGCTTTTAATAAATAGTTGAATAACCTTCCATCTGTCGGGATTGAATCTCTCCCTATATTATCTCTGCCAGATTTAGAGTCGTGCATATTGCGATGGGTAAAGTAACCTAATAAATCAACAGCGCCCAATCTGCCATAGGTCGCCAAAGATTGTTGGAATTCATCACCATTGCTTGAGTAGTTTAATTTTCCTTTGGCGCCGAATAATTGGCCTGGCTCTAATAAATCGTCAGCATCGACTGTTTCAAATTTTAACGCACCAGCAATCGCACCTGTATCGTAGGTAATACTGTTACTACCAACCTTGATATCAATCTGCTTTAACATTTCAGGATCTATGCCGTAGTTCCCCGAATGATGGAAGTGATATCCTTCTTGTCTTGCGCCATCAATGGTCACATTGATGAATTGATCATCCATGCCACGAATTTTAAAACGTTGTCCTATAGCGCTAGGGTGACCTGCTTGTACTCCAGGAACATTCTTTAATATTTCTCCCACACTTTGTGGCTGTCTGACTTTTATTTCATTTTTGCTGACTTTTTGATCTATAGCTAAATCATATTAATATGACATAATATCTAAATCTAAGATGACAAGGCATAAAATGAGATGGGCTACAGCTTAGATTTTCGAAAGCGAGTACTG
>NZ_MUBJ01000029.1 GCF_002127535.1 Xenorhabdus vietnamensis | reverse complement strand
TGTCTCATTCCGACAGTGTTTGTCACGTAAAAAATAAGGAGTTTATACCTCAATTTTCTCCAGCGGCAGGATATGACGGAAAACAAGTGATTTCCGTCATAGGGAAAAGGCTTAGCGTGTGTCATTGCAGAAATGACCACAGAACCCCTTGTACGTCGATGATCGGGTATCTGATCTGACACCGTTTGGTGAAGTACGTCAGCAAGCTTGGGCAATTATGCCAAGAGACGCGGTGCAAAATACGGCACGGCGTATGCGCGATAAACCACTGAAAAAACTGGCACTGCACTGGCAATCAGTAGACAAATTGGCTGTGCGTGTTCGCCGCCATTTGCGTCCGCTGTATACCGGTCTGGATTTTGCCTGTATTGATCCTGCCAGTCCATGGCTTAAAGCGCTCATCTGGGCTAAAGATATCTTCAGCAAAAAACAGCGTTTTTCACAGCGGCAGCTGGCTGAATGTCCGCTGGCAACATTACCAAAGCGACTACGCCCGTACCTGCTGATATTTGACGAGGACGGCAATCCGGCTCATTTGCACGCCGACCGCTATGAATTCTGGCTATACCGTCAGATAAGAAAACGGTTTCAGTCAGGCGAATTTTACCTTGATGACAGCCTGCAACACCGCCATCTTTCCGACGAGCTGGTTTCAAATGAAGAAAAGCGCGATGTTCTGGCGCAAATGGAGATCCCTTTCCTACAGCAACCTATTGATGTTTTGCTGGATACCCTGTCATCTGAATTACATCAGCAATGGCAGGTTTTCAATCGCGAACTGAAACAAGGCCAGCTTAAACATCTGGAATACGACAAGGACACACAGAAATTACATTGGCGCAAACCCAAGGCGGATAATCGAAAACCCCAGGAGCAAACATTTTATGCCCGGCTGCCGTTCTGCGATATTGCCGATGTACTCAGCTTCGTGAATGAACAGTGTCATTTTCTGTCGGTGATGAAACCTTTACAGCCACGTTATGCGAAAAAACAGGCCGAAACTGACAGTTTGATGGCGGTCATCATTGCTCAGGCCATGAACCACGGTAATCAGGTGATGGCACGAACCAGTGATATTCCCTACCACATTCTGGAAAATACTTATCAGCAGTATCTGCGTCAGGCGACATTACAGGCCGCCAATGATTGTATCAGCAATGCGATTGCCACACTGCCGATCTTTCCGCATTATTCGTTTGATCTTGACGTCTTGTACGGTGCGGTCGATGGACAGAAACTCGGGATTGATCATCCGACTGTGAAAGCCCGCCACTCACGTAAATATTTTGGACGAGGCAAAGGTGTGGTCGCTTACACCCTGTTGTGTAACCATATCCCTCTCAACGGCTATCTGATAGGCACAAACGAATATGAGGCTTACCATGTCTTTGATATCTGGTATCGCAACACCTCGAATATCGTGCCAACCGCTATCACCGGTGATATGCACAGTGTTAATAAGGCTAACTTCGCGATCCTTCACTGGTTCGGCCTGCGTTTTGAACCTCGTTTCACCAGTCTGAATGCGCAACTCCAGATGTTGTATTGTGCTGACGATCCGGGAATGTACAAAAAATGCCTGATTCAACCCATTGGCCAAATTGACCGACAACTTATTATCCGCGAAAAAGCCAATATTGACCAGATTGTTGCCACGTTAGGGTTGAAAGAAATGACCCAAGGTCTGCTTATTCGTAAGCTGTGTACTTATACGGCACCCAATCCAACGCGACGCGCTATCTTTGAGTATGATCGGTTGATACGCAGCCTCTACACATTGCGTTACCTGCGTGATCCGCAGTTAGAACGGAACGTACACCGCTCACAGAACCGGCTTGAATCTTATCATCAACTCCGTTCAGCTATCGCACAGGTCGGCGGCAAAAAGGAACTCACCGGACGAACCGACATTGAAACGGAAATCAGTAATCAGTGTGGGCGATTGGTTGCTAACGTAATCATCTACTATAACTCCGCGATTTTATCCCGGTTACTGAATAAACCAGAGGTATCAGACAGCATCAAGACACGGGCATTGATAACTCAAATGTCCCCTGTCGCCTGGCAGCATATTTTGCTGAATGGGCATTATACCTTCCAAAACGAAGGTAAAATTATTGACCTTGATGCGCTTATCGCAGGGCTGAATTTCGGCTGACGGAATTTTCGGCGGTTCCGGCTTACAACCCCAAAATAATCGCAGCCGTGGCCTAGAGCAGACGTTTAACCGTTTAAACCACGGGTTTGCCGGGGACGGCGAGCGCGCCAGTGAATCTCTTGTCTGATAACTTTGTCGGATACTCTTCATCGGTTTATTTCCCCAGCCGTCGGCGCAATGTGGTGGATAGTTCATCTACAAACGGAGGTTGCAGCATGGTCAGATGACTGCCCTGTGCAGGAAGCAGCGTCACAGTGCCCGACGAGACGTCGTCCCAGCCGCGGTATTTCCCTTGCGCGGAATAGATACTATTCTTGATTGCATAATAGTCGATGTCGATATCGGCGGCCGTCAAGCGGGTGTCATACTTGGAGTGTTTAATATCGATAAGATAATCCAGATAACGGCCAGCCATTTCATCCGTAATGCCTTCGGGCCGAATCTTGCCGATCGCGATCTGCTCCAGCAGGTAAGTCTTGCGGCTGGCTGGCGTTAACGACGCCAGCAATGCGCTATCCAGCGATAACCCGTCAGCGCTGAAATCGTTGACCAGCGCCTCCCAGGCAAGACATTCCCTTTCATCTTCTGAAGCGATGATAGGCAGTTCCGAGTCAAAAACACCCAGATAATCCACCTGATAGCCTCGACAATGCAGGTGGACGGCCATCTGCCAGGCGATACTGCCACCGAGCGACCATCCCAGAATACGGTAGCTCCCCGTCGGCTGCTGACGCAGTATGACGTCGACATAGTGGTTCGCCAGGTTGTCGATGGTGCTGGGCTCGACGTCGCCGAAGATAGCTGGAGCCTGTAGACCATAACACTGTGCATAATCCGACAACTGCCCCGCCAGGGCGGAATAGCAGGTAGCAATACCGCCTTCAGGGTGCACGCAGAATACCTTGCGCGGGCTTGATGAGTGATTGAGCTTCACGAGGACGGAGGATTCGGGAACGCTTATCGCCCGTAAATCAAGCGGCTGACGGGCATGGATCTCCAGTTCATTAATGCTCTGATGCCGAAAGAGATCTTCAAGTGTGAACGTGAAACCGCCGCTTTTCATCTCATTAAACAACCTGAACATCGTCAGGGAATTTCCGCCCAAGCTGAAAAAATTATCATAGATGCCAACCTGCTTGATATCCAATATATTTTCCCAGATTTTACAGAGCTGTCTTTCCCGATCGCTTCGCCCAGCGACGTAATGCGTATGGGAAGTCATCACCTGCGTGATATCAGGAAGCGTGTTACGATCCACCTTACCGTTAGGTGTCAGCGGCAGCGCATCGAGAAATAGGTACTGATGCGGTACCATATAATCAGGAAGCCGTTGCGATATGCCTTCTCTGAGCGATTGGATCAGCCACTCCTCGTCAAGGTCGGCGCGCTGACGCGCCTCTAGCGTCAATACGACGCAGGCGATCAGCATCCCATCATAACGTGCGCTGAGCCTGACCACCGTATCGCTGACCCATTCCTGCAAAAGCAAAGCACTTTCGATTTCCCCCAGCTCGACGCGGTATCCACGGATTTTTACCTGACTGTCGCTGCGCCCAAGTACCGTAATTTCCCCTTGTACATTCCATTTGGCGATATCGCCAGTCCGATAGATACGGGCCTCCCCCTCCGGCACAAACGGATCGGATGTAAAACGCTCAGCCGTCAGATCGGGGCGTTTGTAATAACCGCGCGACAGGCCATCGCCGCCGATGTACAACTCGCCGGCGACACCGGCTGGCGACAGCTGTTGCTGTTCGTTCAGTATATACAAGGCCGTATTGGCGACCGGCTGACCGATAACGATCTCGCGGTCTGCAGCACGGATTTGTCCCGCTGTCGACCAGATCGTTGTTTCCGTTGGCCCATACATATTCCAGAATGCCCCCATATTGTCACACAGCGCCCCAGCCAGCTCACGGCTAATGGCTTCGCCGCCGCATAACACTTTGAGATACCGATGTTTCCGCCAGAAAGGGCTTTGCTGCAACAGCTTCCAGGTGGCCGGCGTCGCCTGCATGACGGTAATCTGATGTTTTAACAACATTTCACTCAGAATATCAGCGTTACGGCTATCCTGTTCCGGACAGATAACGACCTGTCCACCGTAGCTCAAGGGCAAAAAGAGTTCCAATACGGAAATATCAAAGCTTATCGGCGTCACCGCCAGCAGGCGATCCTGATGGCTGAATCCCGGTGACCGCGCCATCGAGCGGAGGAAATTGACGACCGAACGATGCTCGATCATGACCCCTTTCGGGGTGCCGGTAGAGCCAGAGGTATAGATGATGTAAGCCAGATTGCCGGGAGAACACGGGGCCGGATTCGGATAACGATCGGCTTCAGATTCTGCGATGAGCAATGATTCATCCAGTATCAGCACCTCATTCTCCGGGCCGGCCGGCAAACGCGCGGCAAGCGGCGGCGTGGTAAGCACCAGTCTGATGCCGGAATGAGACAGCATATAGGCGATACGCTGCTCCGGATAGCCGGGATCAAGCGGCAAATAGGCCGCTCCCGCCTTCAGAATCCCCAGCAGACACACCAGCATATCGGCGCTGCGCCGGCAGTACAAACCGATGACCGTATCAGGGGTGATGGTGTGCTGTTGCTGTAGCTGGCGTGCCAAGAAATTGGCTGATGCATTCAACTGCCGGTAGCTGATGCGCCGATTATCGAAAACCGCCGCCACCGCGTCCGGCGAACGCAGGCATTGCGCCTCGAACAGTTGGTGCAGGCAAACATCGAGCGGTTCGTCCGGACCGGACCGGCCGATTCGCAATATATCGGCGGCCGCCTGCGAAGACAGCAGCGGCAACGCTTCGACACCGCAATCTGGCTCAGTCAAAACCGCACGGATCAACGTCTGATAGCTATCCAGCATCCCTTCCATAACGTAGCGTTCGAACAGATTCGGGTTATACAGCCAATCGATCTGAAGACCGCACTCGGTTTCCGTCGCGCTGACGTCCAGATCCATCTTGAGCAACGCAGTCTGATTTTCCAGCCGCGTTAATGTAACGTCGGGAAGAACGGCCGCCTCCTCCTCATTGTTCTGCAAGGTGAACAGGATTTGAAACAGCGGGTTGCACTGGTAAGCCCGTAGCGGATTGAGCTGCTCCACCAGCATATCGAACGGCACGCGCTGATGTTCATATGCCTCGATGATATTCAGTTTATTGTGCTTGAGCAGGGTCAGAAACGACGCATCGGGAGCGATCCGCGTTCTGACCAGCAGCGTATTGACGAAACAGCCTATATTATCGAAAAAGCGTTTGTCTTCACGGCCGGAAATAGGAAAGCCGACGATGACATCGCGATCGTTGCTATATCGTGAAACCAGCAGAGCAAAGACGGTCTGCAAAAAGATGAACAGCGTGACGTTATGACGCTGGCAGAACGCCGCGATGCCGTCGCACAGCAGCGGTTCGAGCCTTAACGTCAGTTTCTCCCCCAACGACGCTTTTTTATCTCTGCCTCCCAGAATAGCCGGCAGGCTATGGCACAACGGCAAAGCGGCCAATTTTTCGCGCCAATAATTCATGGATCGCCGCATGTCATGCGAGGAAAAATAGCGCCTCTGCCAGCTTGTGTAGTCCGCATACTGATACCGTAACGGCGCGGGCAGCTGCGCATTCCCGCCGGCCAGACAGCGGTATAATAGGCAAAAATCTCTGACCAGCACACCCATCGACCAACCGTCGGAGACAATATGCGGCAGGGTAAACAACAGGACGGCATGTTCCGGCTCCCGTTGCAGCAAGGTGGTTCGTAGCGGGATGTCCCGCTGCAAATCAAAGGCACGCAGCGCTTCCGCCCGGCTCCGCAGCCAAACCTGTTCCTCCAGCTCATGGCCGGAGTAATCGCTCAGATCCTGATAAGCTATCTCCGGGTAACGATCGCGATGAACATGCGCCCGGATCCGCTCATTTTCGGCCTGAAAGGTGGTTCTTAATACCTCATGGCGTTCAACCAGCGCCCGGATTGCGCCTTCAAAAGCCCGACGGTCCCATTTCCCTTTAATATCAATCTGGTTTGGCATGTTGTAAGCGCTGGACTGCGGATCCATTTGATGCAGCAGAAATAGGCGTTGCTGCGCATAGGACAGTACTGACCGCTCCTCATCCATAACGGGAACCGACTCATCGTCGCGCCCGTCGCGCTGCTCCGATAGCAGCGCGATCAGCGCTGATTTGTGCTCTTTGACGCTGGCGATAAACTGCGCATCGGCGATCTTTTCCGACGACTTCAGCTTCAAACGATCGTTCTCTACCGAGATTTTGATTCGATGCGTATTGCAAAAATGCAATATCTCAATGATATCCATCACATTAAAACTCCATCTCAATGCCGGCGTCATCGCCATCGTCCGCGACAGCCTCAGCGTTGCCGGCTAGCGCCCGAAACAATTCGGCCTTACGCGCCCAGTAGTCAGGGGTCGGGTGTATGAACAGTTCTTTAACGCCAGCTTGCATACCCAGCGTTTTATTCATGTCGTTTACCAGACGCATCGCCATGAGCGAATGACCGCCGACGTTGAAAAAATTGTCGTCCATGCTGATGGCGTCGATATTGAGGTGCTCCTGCCACAGCGCAGCGACCTGATGATCCAGCGGCGTTACTGGTGGAGCGGTTTGCACGGCAACGGGAATATGCAGCCGATAATCCGGCAACGATTTGCGATCGATCTTGCCGTTCGACAAGTGCGGCAGCGCGGCCAGCAGGACAAAATGCGCAGGCACCATGTATTGCGGCAGATTCGCCATCAGCAGCGAGGTCAACGCATCGACGATAGCACCGTACTGCGCGGCGAGTTCGGCTTCGCTGCTATTCTTCAGACTGATATAGGCTATCAGTTGCTTGTCATCCTGGCCGTTGTCCACCACGGCAATCACAACCTCATTGAGGTCAGGATAGCGCCGCAGAATGGCTTCGATTTCACCCAGCTCGATGCGGAATCCGCGAATCTTCACCTGATGGTCAACGCGACCCAGAAATTCAATATTTCCATCTTTCTGATAGCGGGCCAGATCGCCTGTGCGATACATGCGGGAATAGCCATCGTCGAACGGGTTGTCGATAAACGCATCCGCCGTTTTTTGCGGGTTGTTGATATAGCCGGGACCTACGCCGATACCGGAAACGTAAAGTTCACCCATGGTTCCCAACGGCACCATTTTTCTCCGGCAGTCGAGGATATACATCCGCATGTTAACCACCGGCCTGCCAATCGGCATATTCACGACGCCCTGCGCCGGCGGCGTCACGATCGGATAGTGCGTAATATCGTCGGAACATTCCGTCGGACCGTAGGCGTTCAGGATCGGCACCTGCGGGAACAGGGTCAGCCACTGCCTTGTCAGCTGTGGCGGCAAGGCTTCGCCGGTCGGCACCAGCCAGCGCAACCGGGCCAGCTGATGGCGGATTTTCGGCGTCTCCTCCAGTTGATTGATCACCTCTTTCAGCAGCGAAGGCACCAGCTCCAGAATCGTGATGCCCTGCTCGGCCACGGTGGCAATCAGGCGGCCCGCATCCAGCGAAATGTCATCCGGACAGAGGCAAACGCAGCCGCCGAACGCCAGCGGAGACAGGAACTGCCAGATAGAAATATCGAAGCACTGGGAAGCATTCTGGGCCACGATATCCTCCGCCGTCAGCGATAAATCGCGCATCTTGGCGTAGATATGGTTGATGAGCCCGATATGCTCCACCATTGCTCCTTTCGGCGTACCCGTGGAGCCCGAGGTAAAAATGATGTAGGCCAAATCATTGAGATCGTAACTGACGCCGGACTGTAGTTGCGTCGATTCATGCGATTGAAGATCGTCGATCAGAAGAATCCCGGGGAAAGACGGCGCCCCGTCGGCTATCACACGCAGCGAGACCAAATGGTTCGATTCCGTGACCACCATGCGGCTGTCGCACTGCGCCAAAATGGTTCTGACACGATCGCCGGGGTGATTTACGTCCAGCGGCAGGTAGACGGCACCGGCTTTGAAGATCCCCAACATGACAGTCAGGAAATTGATGCTGCGATCGGCATAGAGCGCGATGACGTCGCCGCGGTTCACCCCCTGCTGTTGCAACGCGCTGGCGATCCGGTTCGCCTCTTCCGACAGCTGCCGATAGCTACGCCGCTGCGAACCATCAATAACGGCGATGCGATCCGGCGTCGTCGCCGCTTGCTGGTCGAGCAGTTGATGAATGCCCATAGCGCACGGCAACGCGTAGCGGGTATCGTTCCAGCGATGCATGATATTGTGATGCTGCTCTGCGGTCAGCAGCGACAAATCCAGCCAGTTGGCATCGCTGTCGGTGGCCATCGCGTTCAGCACCTGCTGATAGTAATGACGGATAATGTCCACCTCGTCGCGGCCGATGCGACTCGAATTATAATGCAGGCTAAGCGCCACCTGCCCTTGCTGCGTATCCCGGCTGAACTCGGCGCGCAACGGGTACTCCGTTTCCAATACCGAATCCAAATGCGCCAGCGCCTGACCGTGCCGGGCCATCGTGTCCTGACTAACGTGGAAATGCACATAGTTGAAGACCACGTCGAACAACTCGCCGATACCGTTGTCCAGCCGCATTTGCGCCATGGGATAATGGCGATAGGGCATCAGCGCGATTTCCTCATCAAACACCTGACGCACCAGATCTTTCCAGGTGCCCGGCAACAGCGCCAGTCGGAATGGCAGCGTGTTTAAAAACAGCCCCAGCGTACGCTCAGAATCGGACATTTCCGGCCGGCCGTTCTGCTCCAGCCCGGAGACCACATGGTATTGGCCGCCGATAAAGGCGAGTACGCGCATATGGGCCGCCAGCAGGACGACTTTAACCGGGACGCCCATTTGCGCCGCCAGACCCAGCACTCCGTCAGAGACGCTGGGAGCAAGTTCAACATCCGCATAACAAATCGTATTGTCTGAATCCGCACCGCAAAACGGCAGTGGCGTGAAGGTAAAATCAGCCAGTTTATCGCGCCAGTAGTCACGATCTTGCTGACGCGACAGAGCGGCCATTTCCAATGCGACATACTGCCGGAATGGCAGTACCGGCAATCGATATTTCTCAGCCAGAGGCTGCCCCTGCTGGAGAGCGAAATAGCGTTCGAAGATCTCGGAAGACAAGGCGTTGATGCTCCAGCCGTCCAGCATGGAATCATGAAAACTGAGCATGAACTGATAGCGGTCCTTCGAGAGCTGATGAATAAAGTAACGGATTAACGGTGCCGTCCAGTCAAATTCGTGCCGTTTTTCCTGGGCCAGAAAATCATCCAGCGCTCGCTGCTGCTGTGACGGCGACAGCGCGCTCAAATCCACCCGTTCCAGTCCGTTGCACTGCCCTGCGCGTACAATCTGCAACGGTTCACTGAACGTCGACCAGTCAAAACAGGTACGCAGTATCGAATGCCGCTGCTGCACTTCACTCAACGCCTGCGAAAACGCGGGATAATCAAAGGAATCGCTCACAGTATAAATCACGATATCGTGATACATCGCACTGCCTGACGCGAGCTGGCTTTCCAGCACCAATCCTTTTTGCAGCATCGTTAGCGGGTAGGCCTCCTGAATATCTTCAGGTAGCCGCTGCCGATCTTCATCGCTCAACAGCGCCGTCGGGCCGACCAATATCGCGTCGCCCTGCGCCTGCTGCTGAGACTCCAGATATTCCGCCAACCGATCTACCTGGGGATATTTGTAAACATCCTGAATGCTAATGCGCATACCTCTGGCCCGACATTCGGCCACCAGCGCGATACTGCGGATGGAATCGCCGCCCAGCGCAAAGAAATTATCCCGCACGCTAATTCTCTGCGCCTCGAGCACGCGGGCAAAAATCTGCACCAGCGCCCGTTCCATAGGTGTCGACGCGCTGACAAACTCGGCGGCAGCCGGGATATCGTCAATGGCTATCGCCGCCAGCGCCTTGCGATCCGCTTTGCCGTTTAGCGACAGCGGAATGCTGTCCAGTTCAACAAAATAGGCAGGGATCATGTATTCGTTAAGCCGCATGCGCAGAAATGCACGCAGCGCGTCGACATCGCCGACGCCAGCGACAAACGCCACCAGTTGCCTGGCGTGGTGTTGCGACTTAACCAGTACAACGCCGTGTGCTCCGGGCTGGAACTCGGCGATCTGATGTTCTATTTCCTGAAGCTCAATGCGGAATCCCTTAATCTTGACCTGATCGTCGATACGGCCCAGATATTCGATTTCCCCCTGCGGGTGATACACCGCGAGATCGCCGCTCTGATAAACACGTTCTTCGTTAAACAGCGGATCGGAAATCAGGAAGAATTTCTCGCGGGTAAGATCGTCACGATTGCGATAGCCACGCGCCAGCCCTACCCCGGAGATATATAGTTCACCAGGGCAGCCCTGCGGCATCGGCTTTCTCTCGTCATTAAGAATATAGATCCGGAGGTTATCGATCGGGTAGCCAATCGGCACCGTCCTGGCTTGGGTAATATTTCGCGTATCCCAATAGGTGACGTCGATCGCCGCCTCCGTCGGGCCATACAGGTTGTGCAACCGCGTTTCAGGCAGCATCTGGTGAAATGCCTCGACCATATCCACCGAGAGCGCTTCGCCGCTGCATATCACATGCCGTAGTGTGCTACAACGACGGCATTCGCCGATACTTAGAAATGCCCGCAGCATAGAAGGCACGAAATGTATAATGGTTACACTTCGCGAGACGATCAGATCCACCAGATAGTCCGGGTCTTTGTGGCCGTGCGGTTTAGCGATAACCAACGACGCGCCATGCGTCAACGGCCAGATGAATTCCCACACCGAGACGTCAAAGCTGTATGGCGTTTTTTGCAGAACCACATCATCGCCAGTAAGCGGATAGGCTTTGTTCATCCAGCCGATACGGTTGACCAGCGCGGCATGTTCCACCATCACGCCCTTGGGCGCACCGGTAGACCCCGACGTGTGGATAACATAGGCCAGATGCCGCGGCGTCAGGCCCAGACTGGCCTTATCGATATTTTCGGCGCAATAGCCCCGCAACATCAGAACCCTGTCGGCATCATCTATAATAAATTGCCCGCTATCCGCCAGATTAAGTTTCGGCGCGACTTCAGCCGAGGTAATAACCAGGGATATCTCAGCCGAGGCGATCATCGCCTGCAAACGTTGAGCCGGCGCTTCCGGATCCAGCGGCACATATGCAGCCCCGGCTTTAAGAGCGCCGTAAATAGCGACGACCATGTCCAGCGAACGCTCAAGGCACAGCCCGACCAGATTATCCGCTCCGATGCCTTGCTCCACCAACCAGCAGGCCAGCCGATTAGCGCGCTGATTAAGCTGCCGGTAAGTCAGCGTTTCATCAGCGAATGTCAGCGCCACTTTCTCCGGATGATTGTTTACGTGCGCTTCAAACAGTTCGTGAATACACAGACCGGGATGAAACCATTCAGGCGGGCGTTGCATATGCTGCCGCAGGCGTAAATATTCGTCATCCCCCAGAATGGCGTAGTAATCGGCGGCCAGCTCCGGCTGGAGAACCAACTGCCGCAACAGGATAGAGTAGTACTGCGCGATACGCTGTGAAAATGCGGGATCAAACACCGCACTATCCAGCTCAAGCAGCAACTCATAGCGCCGGGTGGCGACGTTCCTAGAAAATTGCGAGGCAAACGCATAGTTGGTTTCTGTAAACGACTGTTCCTTGATGAGTTTTACCGAGTCAG
Source organism: Xenorhabdus vietnamensis (assembly GCF_002127535.1). Lineage (GTDB taxonomy): Bacteria > Pseudomonadota > Gammaproteobacteria > Enterobacterales > Enterobacteriaceae > Xenorhabdus > Xenorhabdus vietnamensis. The sequence continues at coordinate 26,059 of NZ_MUBJ01000029.1, read as the reverse complement.
CCAGCTCTCTGTAAGTATGAAAGTGGGTAAAGTTGAACAGCGATGACGAAAAATCCAGCGATGTGTCCTTCTGAATATTCGCCAGCGGGTAATGGCAATAATCCGCCATTGCCGCCAGTTGCCGCCGCACGTTGTCAATCAATTGGCTCCATGGTATGTCGGCATCCAGTGTCATGCGCAGTGGCACCGAATTGAGGAACAGCCCCAGCGCGCTATCGCCCCCCGCGATAGCTGGCCGCTGATGAGTTACTATCGACGTCACGACATCTTTTTTACCGTTTAGAAATGCCAGCATAAAAAGATGCGCTGTCAGAAACAGAGTAGATTCAGGCACCTGTAACCGGCGCGCAAGCTGAACGAGCGCACCGCCGACGTCATCATCTATCTCCACCGGTTGCAGCAGAATTTTCCCCCGTTCGCTATGGTGCCACCAGGGTGGCGTAGCGCCATCCAGCGTCCGCCGCCAGTAATCTTTTGCCACCACGGATTGCGCAGCGGCCATTTCACCCGCGACATAGCGGCTGTAAGGCAACCCTTTGGCCACCGCGCCGGGTTTATGCAGCAATGCTCCACGATACAGTTTAAACAGTTCACTATTGAACGATGCGACGCTCCAGCCATCCATAATCGCATGGTGGCAAGTCAGGGTGTAATTGATCGCTTCATCACTCAGAACATGAACAGTGACTTTCCACAAGCGGGAGTCGTAATCGAACGCGCGGTATTTTTCCTCTTCCATCCATGCGTCAATCGCCAGTTGCGCCTGTTCTGCCGGCACGTTACGCAAATCAAAATACTCCAGTTCCGGCTCTACTTCCGCCTCCACCACTTGCAACATAGCGTCGCCGTTCAGCACAAATCGGGTACGCAGAATATCGTGCTGTCCGACCAGCATGCTCAATGCCGCGAGAAAGGTGGGCTGGTGCCATGCGATGGCCAGTTGCAGCCCCATCACATCGTGATAGGTCGCTTTATCACCGTCACGCTGATTGTGGAAAACCATGCCTTTCTGCAACTGAGTCAACGGATAGGCATCCTGCAAGAACCCGGAGCCATGCAGTCCGTCCAGCACCGCTTTTTCCCGTTCACTGAGCAGCGTAAACGGCGCAGGCCGCTCGTCGTCCACCAGCGTACCCCGTTGCTGTTCCATATACTCCGACAGCCGGGCAATCGTCTGGTGCACAAACACATCTTTGGCGGAAAGTGCGATACCGGCGTCTTTAGCCTCAGCCACCATGCCAATAACGAGAATCGAGTCGCCGCCGAGGGCAAAGAAATTATCGTCAACACCTACCCGAGATACGTTCAGAGCGCGCTGCCAGATTTCACACATCTGCCGTTGCAGCGCGGTGTTCGGCGCAACAAAACTGTTCTCGAAGAGCACGCTGAAATCCGGTTTTGCCAGCAAGTGACGGTCTACCTTACCGTTGATCGTCAGAGGAATGCTTTGTGTGCCGATGAACAACGATGGGATCATGTATTCGGCCAGTGTCGTGCTCAGATGCTGTCTCAGCACCTGCTGTAGCTGGCTGTTGCTCTGCCCGCTCTCCACCACCACATACGCCACCAACTGCGGTCCGTGTTCTTCCGGCTCATAGACGATGACTACGGCTTCGCGCACCTGCGGATGCTGTAGCAAAGCAAATTCGATTTCGCCGGTTTCGATCCGGAAACCGCGGATTTTTACCTGTTGATCGCAGCGGCCATGATAACGGAACTCACCCGAAGGCAAGCGGCAGGCCAAATCGCCAGTACGATAGAGCCGCTCCTGTGGGTTGAACGGGTTGAGAATAAACCGTTCGGCAGTGATTTCCGGCCGGTTCAAGTATCCCTTAGCAAGACCTCCGCCGGCGACGAACAGTTCAGCGACCACGCCATCCGGCACCGGCTGTAATGAAGCATCGAGCAGGTAGAGAGAAAGATCGTCCAGCGGCTTACCAATCAGGCTGCCGCGGCCGGACACTATCTCTTCACAGGTCAGGGGCTTGCAGGTTACGTGCACGGTGGTTTCCGTAATGCCGTACATGTTAATTAACTGAGGTTGCCGATCGCCATGACGCTGCAACCAGGGACGCAAACTCATCAGATTCAGCGCTTCGCCGCCAAAGATGACATAGCGTAACGCCAGATTGCGCGGCTGCCTTCGGTCGGCTGCGATGAACTGATTAAAAGCGGTTGGCGTTTGGTTAAGTACGGTCACTCCCTTGCTAGCCGCCAGTTCGTAAAACGCATCCGGATCTCTGCTCTGTTCCCGGCTGACCAGTACCAGTTTTCCGCCAAATAGCAGCGCACCCCAGATTTCCCATACGGAAAAATCAAAGGCGAAAGAGTGGAACAGCGTCCAGATATCCTGTTGATGGAAACCGAACTGCCGCTCCGTGGCGGAAAACAGTCTCGCGACATTACCATGCGTGATTTCCACACCTTTCGGTTTACCGGTCGATCCCGATGTGTAAATAACATAGGCCAGATCGTCCGGTCTGATAGCCGCCGGCGTAAATGTCGCCGGCGGTATCTGTTCGTCGAGTGTGATGAGCAGGTGATGTGTACATTCGGCCGGCGCCAGTTCTCGGGTCTGCTCCGTGACCAGACAAGCATCGGCGCAGGCATCCTGCGCAATGTAGCGAGTACGGGCTTCAGGGCTGGCAGGATCGATTGGAATATAGGCGCAACCCGCCTTCAGCACCGCCAGAATGCCGATAATCATCTCAAACGAAGGCTCCGCCACGATGGCGATCCGAGACTGAGGCTGAATGCCTGCGTCTGTAATACGCCCTGCCAGATGCTCCGCCGCCGCTTTCAGTTGCGCATAGCCAAGAGAATGCTCACCCAGCTCCAGCGCCGTCTTCTGCGGATATTTTTCAGCCTGACGATCGAATAGACGATCCAACGTCAGTTCGGGGGGATAACACTGGCGAGCGGCGCTGGTGGCGGCAATATTCGCCACAGCCTCGTCAGCATCGAGCAGCGCGATGGCACCGATGTTCTGTGCAGAATTGCGGCAGAGACTTTCCAGCACCCGGATAAAACTGCGGGACATATTTGCTATCGACGCAGGGTCGAAAAGATCGGTCGCGTATTCCCATTTGAGCGACAGGCCGTCGTGATGATGGCTGAGGGTCAGGACGATATCAAATTTGGCCGTATTGGTATGAATCTCCTCAATCTGGCACTGCAACTCGTTCAGATGAAGCAGTTCGTCCCGCTCATCCTGATAGACAAAAACTATCTGAAACAGTGGATTGTAACTCAGGCTGCGCTCAACCTTCATCGCGTCGACCAACTGTTCGAACGGGTACAGAGAGTGGGCGATACTCTGCTGAATCATTGAGCTGTTATCGATCAAGAATTGATCGAACGTATCGTGCGAACGAATTTCCGAGCGGATAACAAGAGTATTCACAAACAGGCCGATGAGTGCATTCAGTTCGCTACTCGTTCGGTTATTGACCGGCGTACCAACGACAATATCTACCGCGCCGCTATAGCGGTGCAGGAAAACGGCAAACATCGACTGTAGCACGGCAAAGATCGTCGTCTGGTTTTTCTCCGCGAGCTCACTCACCCGCTGGCTCAACCCCGCTGGCAAACGGTCGTGATGCAGTTTACCCGCGGCTGACAACGTCGCCGGCCGTATGTAGTCCAGCGGCAGATCGTGCAGCGTGGGTAGACCGCGCAGGCGCTCATGCCAGAAATCTTCCAGCCTGTCGCGGTGCGTATTCATCTGGACGCGTTGGAAATCCGCATAGTCAGCATACTGTAGCGGCAAAACCGATAACGGCGCCTCACCGGCATTGACGGCATGGTTATAGGCGGTACTCAGTTGCCGGCAAAAAATTGCCATCGACACATTGTCGAAGGCGATGTGGTGTAGCGTGATAAACAGGCGATGTTCCCTTTCCGCGACACTGGCCAACTTTACCCGCAGCGGAATATCGCAAGCCAGATCGAACTCCAGTTCAGCGCTTTCCTGCGCCAGTGCGGACAGACGCGCTTCTCGTTGCGAGGCAGAAAGCACGGCCAGGTCTTCTATCGCCAGCACGATATCCGCATCTGCATGAAGCACGCCATAGTAGCCCTGCTCGTCAAACCGATAGCTGGTACGCAACACCTCATGAGATTCCACCAACGTATTGATAGCGCGTATCAACGCGGCAATGTCCAGTCGCCCCGACAGCGTAATCAATGCGGTCATATTGTAGCTTTGCTTATGGGCGAAAATCGTATCCAGCACCAGCATCCTTTGCTGCTCAAATGTAACCGGTCTTCTTTCCTCCGCCGTACGGCCCTTCGCCGCAGGCGCGTCGGACTCCCTCACCAATACCGAGCGTTCGTAATTGACAAGCAGAGCGATAATTTCATCACGATATTCTACTATCTCAGCCTTCAGCGCAGAGCTTAATTCGCCCTGACTTTTAAAAGCCAGACGCCCCTCATTTAAATAAAGAAACACTCCTGACTCTTTCGCTTTATTGATAATGTTCATAGCACTCATAGGAATCCCTCGGTATTAAATTGAGACGGAATAGGGTTTTCGTGACAGGTAACGCGGTCGCGGATCAGGTCGATATTCATCGCCATCTCATGAACGGTGGGATAGTTAAAAATCAACTCCACGGGAATAGAAACGCCAAAGATATCTTTAATGACGGTGTTAAGCCGGATGGCCAGAAGCGAATCGCCACCCAGGCTAAAGAAACTGGTGTGAATATCCACTTCTTCCATCGACAATATTTCACACCACATTTTTTCCAGTTTGATTTCAACCGGGGTTACCGGTTTGAAAATAACGTCATCATAATTCACCGGTGTATTGATAATACGGTTGACATCAGTCTTCCCATTGGGAAGCAGAGGAAATTCCGGCTTAACAATGAATTGCGCCGGGATCATATAATCCGGTAAGGTTGAGCGAAGACTATTCTTGATCGTTTTAATCACTGTCGCCGGCGGGCTTTGTTGCGCCTTGGGGACGATATAAGCGACCAGCCGGCCTTGCTCTTGCTCATGATTCTGATAATTGACCAGAGCATTCTTTACTTCGTTAGTTTCCAGCAGAGCCGACTCTATTTCTAGCAACTCAACGCGATGCCCTCTTATTTTCAGCTGACTATCCTTTCTGCCAATATATTCTATATTTCCATCGTCACGTAAACGGACCAGATCTCCCGTGGCATAGCATCGCTCATTAACGTCAGGCATAAACTGTTTGTCGATAAATTTACTGGCGGTAAGCTCGTCGTCATTAATATAACGCCGTGCCAAACTCTCTCCGGCAATCAATAATTCGCCGATACTGCCGATCGGGTTCAGTTGCCCATGCCGGCCAACAATATACGTTCGATTTCCGGGAACGGCGCGCCCAATGGGAACTGTTACGCCGGTCGGCGGCGCATCCCGTTTCACTTCATAAAGTGTGCTGGTAATCACCGCTTCAGTCGGTCCGTAAGCATTAATCACTCTGTCCGCAAGGTTGGCGGCCAGACATCGACGCAATACCGCACTGTAAAAACACTCGTTGCCGACGACCAATAATCTGAGCAGCGCATGGGATCTGGTGACTGAATAAAGATTCAGAAATTCATTCACGTAAGACGCCGTCAGATCTGCGACGGTGATACGGCGCTGTTCAATAAATGAGACCAGACTATCGACATCGCTCATCCGCAAATCGGCAAAATACACCGACGCACCGCAGGTTAAGGGGACAAACAGCTGTTCCAGCGCCGCATCAAAACTGATCGACGCCGTTTGTAAACAGCGATCGGCGGCGTCAATGCGATAGCAGCGGTTGATATCGAGAATATGCCGAGCAAACGCACCATGGTCCACTTCGACGCCTTTCGGCTTCCCCGTCGAACCAGAGGTGTAGATGACGTACGCAGCGGCGTCCGGTACTAATGCCGCGGTATCAGGATGAAGATCCTGATATTGTTCTTCATCTTCATCGAACGGCGGGCGGCAAAGCGCAAACTCACGACAGCCGTGGCGAACTTCGTTTAGACGTTCATATCCAGCCGCCTGGGTATCCACCAGCAAAAAGCGGCTGCCTGACTGAGCGATCGCATACTGAATGCGTTCCGCGGGATAACGCAGGTCGACAGGAACGCAAACGGCGCCTGATTTCAGTATCGCCAGAATCCCTACCGTGGCATCGCATCCCGCATACGCGCAAAGCACAACCGGATCGCCTGTACTTACGCCTTGTTGCCGCAGATAACGGGCTAACCGATTAGCCTGCCGGTTAAGCTGGCGATAGTTCAGGCTTTGTCCTGAAGATTCAGCCAGCGCCACGTTATCGGGCGTCAGTGCCGCCTGACGTTCCACCAACTGATGCAGGAAAGCGGCCGGAGCCTCAGGCGAAAGCGCTGTTGGTTGATTGGCGGCGTACTGCTGAATCAACCGCAGTTCGGATTCGGGCAACACCGAGATCCGGCAAACATTCTCTGTAATAGCGCGGCAGCAAGTGTCGAAGAGGAACATCATTCGGTCCGCCAGCCGTTCCGACTCGACGGAGTTGAAATACCTGAAGTTGTAATCGAAATGAAATTCTATTTCCTGTTCGCTTCCTGACTCCCACAGCGTGATATTCAATGGCGTGTCGTCGTGATAGTGGCTCAAGTAAAACAATTCGGATGGCCGTTCGCCAAAAACCACGCCGCCGCTGACTTTGAGATAATTGAAACTGACATCGAAGACATTGCGTTGCCGGGTCGCCCCGGCCGCCAGCTGTGAAATGTGTCCGAGTGGGAAGCGATTATGGTTGATGCCTTGTTTCTGCCGCGCTTTAACCTGCATGGCAACGTCGAGAACGCGCATATCTGCCGTGATGTCCAAGTACAACGGCGTGATATTAGTGAATACGCCGATAACATTTTTTTGCTCTCTACCGCGGCGGTTGTGTACCGGAATACCGATAGCGACCTGATCGGCATTTTCACTTTCACTACGAAAGAAAGCGATGGCGATAGCCGCGGCGATCAGATGATAGAACGTGAGTCCGTGCTCTTTTGCTGCAAAAACCCATTGCTTGTAATCCTGACGGCTCATATGGCGGATTTTACGGCCGCTGGTTTTATCACGGCTTTCATGTTCAGCCACGGAGTGAACCGGCTTCAGGCTCATTGCCGCCGCGCCGTGCAAGCGTTCGGACCAGTATTGTTGATCCCTCAAATATTTTTCGCCGTGTAAATAGTTATTATCACTGTTGGCAATATCGCGCCAGCTCAGACCGGTCGGTGAATGTTCGCGGTTATAAATTTCGGCGAGGCGCTTAGTCCAGTTAATAAAACCGAAACCATCGTTGATGATGTGGTGGGCAATCCCTACATACCAGCTTTCAGATGCGTCCACTCTTATAAGCCAAGATGTAAATAATTCGCTATTCTCCAAATCAAAGGGTTTGGAAAACGCATGATTAACCCAATCCAGCGCTTTTTCTTTGCCCGCAGGATCGGTGGAGAAATCAACGATCGGCAACTGAGTATTCCGCTTAGAGGAGATCGATTGCATCGGCTGCCGGGCATCGCTAAATATTCGGATGCCGAAAGAATCATAGCGCTCAATAAGTGTCCTATGCGCTATAACCAAATTGTCGCTATCAATGTTGCGTAGTTTTATATATCCGCCGATATTAAATTTAGGGCTGGCAATCGTTTTAATTTGATCCAGATAGATATCCATCTGGGACAATGTCAGTTCAAATAAATCATTATTACATTCCATCTAAACACCCCGTAATAAAGCAATACCAGTGCAGTCCAATGATGTTATTAACGAAGTCACTGCTTCAATATCGTCATCATTCCTGAATCCATTCTGAAAACACGGTCCGCCAGATGGAAATAGTGGTCGTCATGGGTAATAACGACGACCGTTTTTCCACGCTGCTTCATCTCCGGCAGAATTTTCTCATAAAATATACGCTTAAACTCCGGATCTTGATCGGCTGCCCACTCATCAAAAAGATATATATTCTTGTTATCGAGCAGCACCGTGAGTAATGCCAGTCTCTTTCTCTGGCCGTCTGAAAGCGATGTTGTGGAAAATACACCTGACTTAATGCTGACTTTGTGAGAAAGCCCTAGACTCTTTAAATACTCTTCAATTTCCAAATCGCTTGTATCAGCAGCAATCAGTAGCGAATCAAAAAGATGATAGTCGGAGTAAATACAACCGATATGCTGCCTGACCGCGTCACGATTTCGATCATCAATCTCCTGATCGTCTACCTTTATTAGCCCCCGACTGGGTAAATAATGCTGGGTGATCAACTTCGCCAGCGTAGACTTGCCGCACCCATTGCCGCCGACGATATAAATCAGGTCTCCCTGTCGGAGCGTGAAATTGACCGGGCCGATGCTAAATGCCGTATCCTGATCATGCACCACATGTTCATACACCACATCATTGAAGGTCATTTCCCGCCAGGGCATCAGCGTTCCATCCCCGCCGATCGTGGATTCGGCAGGCATAATGCTGACAATCTCCCTGATTTTCTTCATGGAAATAGCAGCCAGCGTTATGTTGTGGACGTTATTTATAATGACGCTGATAGGAGCGGTGATGTAGAGCAACGTCATGATTACGGCGATCAGTTCCTGAGCAGTAACGGCATGATAATTACCAAATATAAACATGGTGAAACCGATGACGAAAAAACTGAGCAAATCGCCATAGTTCACTGCAATAGCCAGTATGGTTTGTCCCTTTTTTTCATTACTGGCAATATTATCTTCAACGGCATTGAGTATATTTTGATGAAAGTAGTCGCGCTTGGCGCGGTCTAGCTTCAGCTCTTTTGCGCCACGAACCAAAGCAATATTCAAATTACGCAGTTCATCAACCTTATTGCGTGTCTTCATCAGATAATGCCGGGAAAAATAAATGGGTATCTGATAAGTCAATACGCCAAAGGCTATTGCCTTTAGAATGAAAAAAACGATTTCATCGTTGACAACATACAGATACAGCATCATGCCCGTCACCGTCACCATGCTGATAACGATCGTTGGAATTGTCTTGGCACCCTGAATAACCTGCATAACATCGGTCGTTAAAATGGTAGTAATTCTTGCCAACCCAAGCCGCTCAAGCTCGACAATACTTAACAGGCTTATTTTGTGATAAATATTCTTGCGCAACTTTCTGGCGAAATCGATACCAACATTAATAAGAAGAATTTCCGATATCGAGGTAAAGAAAAGAATCAGCACAATCGCAATTAAGAACAGCAATGCAAGGCGATAGTTAGAAACAGTAACGCCTAATACGGAGATCGTCTTTTCATCGAGAATACTGACTGACGGCGGCAATGACTGCAACCCGCTCAACGTCAATGGAATCAACAATGCATATATCGCCCCCGCCAACGCTCCAAAAAATATCGAAAGTAATACCCGATTCGGCGCGCTATGGCTGAAACTCCGGAATAACCCCACAGACGGCTCCTTATTGACTCGGACGAGTATCGAAATCATTTGTTATTTCAGAGAATATGAATGTATTAAACGGCTTCACCATATCCCGGTAATGTTCGCTCATAATATTTCCGGATTGCCCCGTTGAGTTGATATAGCGTGTCCTGATTTTTCCCGATTGAACATCGATAATCATTCTGAAGCTTGCGCCTAATTTCTGGTCATAGCCTTTCGACAAGTCAAAATGCATATCGGCCACATTTATTGCATCAGGTGAGCCGCCATTTGCTATTCGTGTACTGAAAATATTGTCGAGAAACCGTATCCCGCTAAACAGGCGATGTTCGTAATAGCTGGAGTGCAGGTTTCCCCATTTCCAGCTATCCATATTATCGCCACGCATTCTGCTCAATTCGTCGAGCGCCTGATCGAGAGATTTCACCAGCACATCCTGACAGTTATGCCATGACGTCTGACGGCCGAATGTCTGGCAGTCGTTAGTATCGTCCTCGAGGATTTTCACCAGCGAGGAGAGTGGAATATAAGTACCCAGCTCGCTCATCAGCGTATTTTTTTCATCTTCGCCCCAGGATTTGGGTAGTGAATCCACAACCATGTTGATCCGCATATGCCGCGACCAGCTGATAATCAGGGTGGCGGCAACGCTCTCCCGGCTCATATCACCATCCCAGGTAGCCAATCTGTCTATTGCCATCTGCTGACGCCGGCCTGCCGGATGAATTTTATTCACCGCCGCGTGGCGAAATGCAGCAATATTCACATCATGCGTATCTCGTTGAATGGCTATCATGTCTTCGTGCGTTATCCGGTTTCTCGATACAGCCATTCTGTCGCCCAGCAGCCAAGTAATGCGTTGCGCACGCGCAGGCGATGCCCAGTCGTGGGAAATGAAATGCGGATATGCCTGATTACTGACCTCATTATTGGCAGAAACAATGAATCCCGACGCCGGATTCCAGCTCACCGGAAGTTCGTCAAACGGAATATAGCCTTTCCAGTCATTACGAAGGTTTTCGCCCGGCAATGGTAGTTCACCGCTGCCATATCCGCGAACCGGAATGGCCCCGGCGCTTATCATGCCAATATTGTTTTTCGTATCGGCATAAAGGAGGTTGAGCGCGGGTGCCGCCAGCAGCCGAACCGCCGACTGAAACGACGGCCAGTCGTGGGCGTAATTTATCCTCATGAACGCCATATAGCTGGTATCGTCTGGATCCAGTGCTGTCCATCTTAGTGACAGCGTCTGGCGAATAGTGGGAAACAGAGTGCTCACGACAGGGCCGTGGCGCGTCTCCTTCACGTTGAGCGTAACGTTTTTAAGGGGCGGATAGAGCATATCGGGAATACCACTGCGGACCCGAATAGTCTCCGTCCTCTGACTAAACGGCAGCCACTGGTTATCTGCCTTGTAGCGAGAGGGATCATCCGGCTTGACAGTTTCAGCATACAAATCTTCCACATCGGCGGTCAGGGCCGTGCCGCCCCATGCGATGTGTTCATTACTGCCGAAGATAACGAGTGGGAGCCCCGTCAGACTCATTCCCTGAGCGTGCAACCGGGCACCATTCTGCGACACAACGTACCACGGTGAAGGCTGCTGCAATCCCAGATGCGGATCGTTCGCCAGTATCGGATACCCTGTCTGGGTATGCGTTCCCGATACAACCCAGGCGTTACTACCCACCCCGGTCCCCCCCGTGCCAAAATACGACAATTGCTCCCTAATGCTGTTAACATCCCGCATCACGATGCTTCCCGAAGGGCTCAAGTCGGCAGCGCGGTCTGGCAGTGCAGAGATATAAGTGGGGAAAAGCAGCTTGATCTGCTCGTGATTCAAGCTTTCCGCGGCAACGTCATACTGGATTTCCTTGAACATGTTGCCCCCCAGATCAAGGGCGAACATTTTGACCCACGCCAGAGAATCAATTGGCGTCCAGTCTTCAGGCTTAACGCCCAGCAAAATAAATTCCGGAGGCAAGGTGCGCTGTTGTTTAATCGCCTGATTGACGCCAGCCGCATACGCGACCAGCGAATCCTGAGCCGGTCGATCCAGCTGTGTCCATGCCTGCTGTGCCGCACGATAAATACCCAGCGTTCTGATGAAAATATCGCTTTTCATCCCCTTCTCGCCGAGCATCTCGCTTAATCTTCCCTGAACAATGCGCTGTTGTAATGTTAGTTGCCACAACCGATCCTGCGCCTGCACATATCCCATAGCAAAATAGATACTATTGTCATCGTTAGATGAGAGATATACCGCGCCATTACGATCTCTTTTCACTTCGACATCATTATAACCCTGCCCTGTTAGCGTGAAATTTTCGGCGACTGGGAGGCTGCGCAGAAAATAAATATAGCCAAAAAGACAAACGGCAATAGCGGGCAATAGCAGGCATACCACGATGCGTAGTAATAAAGGACGACTCTTCATATCTCTCTCAAATAATGATGATATTGCTACTTTCCAACTAAACGTTCAGTGGGCAATCACATTTATCTCGTTATATCAGGGAAAAAGCCTGGAATTGAATGACACAGACCGTCTTTTTCTGCGCGCTGATACAAATAGGCGCCAACGGCCAAATCCAAAACACCAAGACCAAAAGGAGAGAAAATTATCGGACAATTTTTTCGCAATTGTATTTTGCCATTGATTAATTCAGCTAGAGAACCATCAACAAAATTTCTCCCACCACTGACTTGTTCAGCCAGATGTGGTGAAGTATTTGCCTTCATGCAATGTTCTACATCATCGAAAATATTGGCTGAACGTAAAACAATATCAGGGCCGATATCCCGAAGCGAGATATTCAATACGACCTGATTATTCTTTATTGCATCCGGTGCGGTGATATATGGCGTACCAGCGTTGGTAGCAAACACAATAATATCAGCTTCATCTATAGCGGCTGTCAGGTTTTCTGCCACGGTTGACTGATACCCATGGGTACTATTGACATACTGTGAAAATTTTTCGGCATCCTGTGATGTTATATCGTAAGCTACAACCCGATCGATATCCCAATTCTCAGCGCGGAAGAAGTCGGCGATCTTACGGGCAATGACGCCAGTACCAATGAATGCAATCTTTTTGGCAATTTTTCGATCGTTTGTTAGCGTATTAGCGGCGAGGACAGCCGATGCCGCGGTGCGACAGGCGCTGATTTGCGATGCTTCTAGTAAAGCAAAAGGATATCCGGTCTCATAATCATTCAAAGCAATGACGGCGGAAGCGCGCTGTATGTTCTTTTCTAAATTTTTAGGGTAGCTCGCAATCCATTTTATTCCCGCTACGGCGCCAATACCTTTTATTGCAGCCGGCAATGCAATAATTCTGGCTTCCGGTTTATCATCAAACCGGAGGAAATAACTATCAGGGTTATTGGTTATGCCTTCCTCATGGAGCAAATACGTTTCCCGAACGATCCTCATAATCTCATTGTAAGAATCAGCCAGAATTTCGGTGATTGTTTCTCCAGAAACCACATCAAACTTCATATTATTCATTCTGCAACTGCTCCTGATAAAGCATCACGACTGGATGACGTATAGAGTTGTAAGAAACCTTTTTTCCTGCACCATTCATCGGAATAAATAGTATCAATATAGCGTTCGCCACCATCAGGACTAATCATAACGACCACCGAGCCCGCGGGGATTTTATGGCTATAGTCTCGAATGGCGGTCAGTACGGTTCCTGTCGATCCTCCCACAAGAAAGCCGTAACGCCGTGCGAACAGGCGGCAGGTCTGCACGGTTTCCATCTCTGACACCTGCACCATATCAAACAAATTTTTACTATCGAATAATGGCGGAGGAACGCTGGCACCCATACCCGGGATATAACGAGGTGCCGACGGCGTACCAAAAATAACCGATCCTTTAGTATCAACTGCAATAATTTTTGTTGCCGGAGATTCCTCCGTAACAGTTTGCACGCACCCCATTAATGTGCCTGTCGTACCTGCTGCAATAAACAGATAGTCAATAACAGGAAATTCACTCAATAATTCTCTGGCCGTCAGTCTCGCATGGACTTCTCTATTCGCAGAACTTTCATACTGATTAGTCCACACCAGGCTATTATCAGATATCAGTCTTTTTTTTATATAATCGAGTCTTCCACCGAGATAGCCTCTTTCAGGATCGGGTTTTTCGATGACAATAACTTCCGCCCCGTAGGCTTTCATTACTTTGATGGTGTGAGGCAACGTATTTTTATCGGCAACGCAAGTGAACTTATATTTCCTTGCCGCACAGATGATACTTAATGCTATCCCCAAATTACCCGAACTGGATTCGATAACATGTTTTTTCTCTTTTAATCCGAAGTTTTTTTCTGCCGCATCAACTAATGCTATAGCAGTTTTTATTTTTATTGATCCTCCAGGGTTCATGTTTTCTATTTTAATATGGACACTATTATTTTTTATGAACTCATCAATTTTGAGAAAAATCTTTCCATCATTAATGCATTCTGCCGTTTGATGTATCATTTTACACTACCTTTGGAATTATCCTGTGAGTCATGTTTATCCCTGTGATATCAAACCCTGTTTTTTTATATAGTCCGATAGCTGCTTGATTATCAGGCTCAACACGTAATTTCAGTGTAGTCACCTGTCTGTTTTCAAGCATCGCTATCAATTTATTCATCGCCTCATGGCCAATTTTTTTATTACGATATTCTGGGGAGATATAAAAATCCATTATAAATACCGACTGCTCTTCAGGAGAGTAAAACAGCCATAGGTAGCCGACATGACAGGGAACATCATTGAGTATTTTAGTAATACGGAGCAGGGAGTTATTTTTTGTTGGCTGGTTGTCAGGAAAAGAGATGTTAAATGTAACATTGGCTTTTTTATGCGCTTCTGACTGACTGAGTTGATGGTTTCTAATTAGATCAATCACATATTCATTAACAAAGGTGGTACGATATGTCTCGATCTCACTTCTTGTGCATTCTTTCAGCGATAACATCCCTATACCTCATCCCAGATAATGACATATCAAAAGTATGTATGAATATTTCAACCTGAAGTGTTGCTATTAACTTATCACCTTAATATTACTTATGCTAATGAAAAATATCACGCAAAACCAAAACGTGGATATGGCGATATTCTGCTGGCTCGTTATCCCAGTTTGAGAAAATATTTCCCAGCGTTCCTGCATCTGCCATTTCAGGCTAAACCGGGAACGGAGTTACTTCTGAAAGCGATTCAAGTGATTCGCCAGCTTGACGCCGGCGAATTGAAAAAACTGCCTCAAGATGTACCCACCGATTTTATCCCCCGGGAACTTCGGCGTTCTCTGAAAGGAAAAGAGGGTAAAATCCAACGTAATGCTTGGGAGCTGGAGACCATAAAAAACCTTGGGGCACTGTGTTAAATCGACGATAGAATGAGCAAAGGAACATCATTTTATCAGACACCTCACCATGAAAAATTATATCGTGAAAATTGCCCTTCGGGGAATCAGTCCTATGCTCTGGCGTCGATTCAGGCTGTCAGGCAGGACTTCTTTAGCGGCTTTTCACTATATCATTCAGATCGCGCAAGGATGGCAGGATGATCACCTGCATCAATTCCGTATTTATGGTAAAAATTACGGCATTTCGTACTCCGGCGGGATTGCATTTTCTGATAACCCTTACAAAATCGCGCTGGATGACTTTGAATTTGATGCCGGTGATCGCTTTACTTATGAATACAATTTTTTTGAGCACTGGCTTCACGATATCCGTATTGAAACTATTCTCGAAAATTCTAATCTAACGTCTCCCTTTTGTCTGGCCGGAAACCGAATGCCCGGGGCGACGTTAGCCGATGAAACACTGGCACTGTTCAACGCGATTATTCACGCTAATGAAACGACCACAGTCGGAGAGATCCGTCCATTGGTTGAGGCACTTGATGCCGTCAGATTCAACCGCCGAAAGATTAATCGCCAATTAAGTCGGCTCAATCTTGATTCACCCGAACTGGAACCCATCGTGATAGGGCTGTAGCGGATAGGGTGATCGGTATCCATAAAGGTATACCTTTTCATCCGTGCTGAAAACAAGACCATAACACTCTATAAACCTCGAAAAAGTTAATTTTATAGAGTATTCTACAAATCTTTATCAGGTTTAAAGACTTTTGAGGTTAGTATGCTCTATGCCTATATTCGGGTGAGTTCGGTTGACCAACATGTTGAGCGCCAGAAAGAGGCGCTGTCTTCATCCGGTATTAAAATTGATAAAATGTATGTCGAACAGGCCAGTGCGAAAAACATCAATCGGCCACAACTTCAGGCTATGCTTCAACAGGTCAGAACCGGTGACACGATTGTTGTTCACTCCATCGATCGGTTATGCCGCAATATGATGGATATGTGTAGCCTGACCCTGCGTTTACGTCAGCAAGGTATTACACTGATATTCCTGAAAGAGCAGCTTACGTTTAGTGCTCACGAGAGCACGCCCATGCAAGAGCTGCAACTGCATATGATGTCGGCCTTCAGTCAGTTTGAACGGGCACTCATTCGGGAGAGGCAAAACGAAGGGATCGCCGCAAAAAAACAGCGCGGGGAACGAACGGGCAGGCCGCCTGCGGATATCAGTAAATTACCTCAAATAGACGCGTTAAGAGCAAAAGGCATCAAGTTAAAGCTGGCTTGCGATAACGTGGGGTTAGGTGTTTCTACGTATTATAAATTGCGTCACCAGCTAAAAAACGGGGGAATACAGTAGCCACACCCCCGGGAGGACAGCACCATGCAATTCACAATCCAAATCGCGATGGTCGATAAATCGGGGCATCGCCATACTGAGAAGTTATTCACGATAGAAAAACAGTCCGACGCCCCCAATGACATTGGACTTTCCCTGTCTGAATCTAAATTACTTTTGAACGCTATCCAGCAATCAGTGATCCAGAAACAGGCGGCGGAATATTTGGATGAACATCGCACTTGTCCTTGCTGTCAGCGAAACCGGCGAATAAAAGGCAAACAGACAATCCAGTATCGAACCTTGTTTGGCATTATTCCCGTGGAGGGATTTCGGGTTTACCGGTGTGCTTGTGAAAAACATTCAACCCACACCGTTAGCTTGCTCAATCACTGGTGTGATACGCATACTCACCCGGAACTCAGGTATATAGAAACCCGGTGGGCTTCATTGATGTCTTATGGATTGACCGCCAATCTTCTCAAAGATATTCTGCCGGTGGGTGAACGCTGTAATGCCGCCACAGTCAGAAACCACCTCTGCCAGACCGCTAAAAGACAAGAGGCCGAATTAGATGGGTTGCCTGATTTTCTCCCCGGCGATCCCAGAGAATGGGAAAAATTACCCAAACCGGGAAAACCGATGGCGGTGGGTATTGATGGGGGGTACGTCAGAAACCGGGACGACAGAAAACATCATTTCGAAGTCATCGCCGGAAAATCATTCGCAACTAATGTTCCGACCAAACGTTTTGGTTTTGTGCAGTGTCTGGAAAATCATCCCCGAAGAAAACTCATTGCCCAGTTATCTTCACAGGGAATGCAGGCGAATCAACAGATTACTTTCTTATCAGATGGCGCTGATAACCTCAGGGATCTGCAATTTAATTTGTACCCTGAATCCCAGCACGTGCTCGACTGGTTTCATATCACAATGCGCCTGACCGTCTTAAAACAATATGCCAAAGGGGTATCAAAAAACGCCCCTGAACTCGGTGCAGAATTATTAGACGTTTTAACCAGCACAAAATGGTCTATCTGGCATGGGAATGTCAATAAGGCATTAGAATATTTGGATCATTGTGCCTTGATATGTGATGACGATACATTGCATTATGAAAACCATAAATCGCTGTTAAAACATCTTGATGAAATGTATACCTATATTGAAAATAACAGCATGATGATCCCGAATTATGGTGAAATGTACCGATATGGTGAACCGATCTCCTCGTCATTTGTTGAATCGGCAATCAATGAAGTTATCGCTAAACGTATGGTGAAAAAGCAGCAAATGCAATGGAGCCAACAAGGCGCACATTATTTACTCCCGACACGCACAGCGGTACTTAATAATGATTTAAAAGCCCGATTTGAGTATTGGTATCCGGGAATAAAGTTAGGTGAAGAAATGGAGCGCTATTTGACAGAAGCTGAAGCTATTGCGGCATAAGTGCCCCACACATTTTTATGCTCTCATAACCCTATGGTGACAGAGCAATTACGGCTGTAGTACTAAGTATTGAGCTTGAGTGATAATAGCCACCTTACCCCACAGCCATGCCTCAACCGCTTCCTTTGGATTTCATCTCACGATGAACACTCTTCTCAACTCCAACACTGTATCTCCATTAAACCAGTAAAACTTTAGGCCCACATCGTTCAAGAATACGGAGCATTCTAAGTGCTGGACCACTTGGTTTTTTTTCTTCTCTCTCCCATTTAGAAATGCTTTCTTTTGACATTCCTAATGCCATTGCCAGTACAGACTGGGACATTCCATACTGTGCACGAAGTTGCTTTATCTCAGCCCCTGTCATCATAGTAACAGTTTTAATCTGGTCGTTGATTTTACGTGCATTGACGGCTTTTTTTAGATCGTTAATCAAGCTTTTTGGTGCAGCATCGACTGCGTGTAGTTCTTTAGCTAATTCAAGCATATTGTTTAATTTATTACTCACAGATGATTTCCTCCAAGATACCATGGGCTATTAACTCATTGATCTTCTGATCAGTGTAGCTAAGGAAAAGTTTGGAAAGCTGTTTATAGGCTTCCAATTCATCATCCTCAATTTCTTTTGCTCCTCTAGAGCTAACGGTATTCTTTGTCCAGCCATCAGCAAAAAATAGATGGTTATTAATCTTAAAGAAGATGATAACTCTTACGCCACCACTTTTACCTTTTCCATCAATCGCTATTCGCTTTTTAATCACTCCACCACCCAGATCAGCTTCAAACATCCCATTCTTAACTTCTTCTGCAGCATTTAATAACTGTTGATCGGAAATGTTAATTTTCTTTGTGCTTTTTTTAAACGACGATATTTTATAGAACGCCACAAATGCCTCCGAGTGGTAATGAGTACTATAGTAACAGGTACTGCTTTTAATGCAATAATTAAGCGCAAAGTGTTTTTACTTTTTTTTGTGGATTTTATGAGCGAAGCGAGTAAAAGGCGGCTCTCATAAATTAATGGGAATGAGGGAGCTGAACCGCCGAAGCCATAGAGGATCAATGGGATCTCGAAATCCCTCGTCCCTACTAAGCTAAAAAATTTATCAAGTGGTTTGAGCTTAATAAGTTCTGCCAAGGGCACGCAGTGGTCACGCCGTAAGGCGGGGCGTATCTGCGCGTTAGCGGGCGTTTACGACCGCTTACGGGACGTAATCAAATTTATTTTTTCCTTGAACGAAGTGAAAGGAACTAACATCGAGAGTTGTAGCCTTTAGGCTCAACTCGATTTGTGATTCCTTATTTATAAGGCTTGTTTTGTTCAGGAATAAACTTCGAAATTAATTACATGTAAAAGAATTTGTTCGAAGTTTATAGCTTATTTTTCACTCTTTTTTGTAGATTTCAGTTCTAGTAATCTATTTTAAATACAAAACAGCAGAAAAATACGGGAAAATCATGTGTGGAATAAGTGAAAAATGACTTATGGTTGCCACAAAAAAAACACCAAAACCGTGCTAGGCACGGTTATTTTGATTATTAATCAAAGAAATCTTTAGTTAAGTCAGGATGATCCCTTCTTGTTCAAGTAACAATCGATAAAATTGCTCCGAATATTCGTTTACGTGAGGATACTGTGCCTTTAATTTAGTTTTTGCATAATAGACAGCAACCGGTGTTGTTGTTTTTTGCCATTCAACAAACATACGCCAGTAAATTGAATCTGATTTATCTTTCTTTCGCAAACTATCGACCGAACGTTGCGTTCTATCTAGTTCGGCTTCCGGATTTTTTGATTTTTTACGATCTAACAACTCAATACTATCTTCAATTTGTTTGAGTGCTTCAGCTTTCTGTTCCTGTAAATCCGGAGCAACCACTGAGCGTTTAATCTTTTTCAGTAGCTGACGCAGCGCGTGTTTGCTTTCTATATCAATGCCTAATCGCACCATATTCAATAAATGACGCTGGTATTTTTTTTCCAGATTTTCAAGCTGACCACTTTTAATTGCCCAGTTTTGGAAGTCAATCAGGCTGCGCCGGATTTCGTCACACGGAATACCTTTAGACATAAAAAATTCCGGTTTCAACCAAATGCGCATGGGCTTATTTTGGCCGGCATCCCGGTCTTTATCCCGATGGACGACGATTTGCTCCAGTTGCTCAAGGACAGACAAAGCATGAAGTGCCACATCATACGATTTACGGCCGTTATCATATTCATGCAGTACTCCCATTGCTTTAGCAATAAATTCAAAGGGCACCATCACTTCAAACAGATAATCATGACCGGGGAAAAAATCCGCATTCGCCACGAATGCCAACGACAACGAGGTTAATGCTTCACGGCTCTCAGAGCGTGTACTGATACGCATGGGTTTTGGCACATAGTGCGGATTTTTTCGCTCGGAATACGGCGTATAGCCCTTTTGACGAAGCGCGATAAGAGCCCTATCCCGCCGCCAGTCATGACTTTTTAGGGTACGAGACAACCGAGCAGGCGTTCCTGTTGGGATTTTGATGTCCTGTTTCGGGATATTGCGCCGATGGATTTTAGGCTGCCCCCGACGTAAAGCGTTGTATTCACCACGCCGGCTACGACGAACTGAGGGATCAAATGTTGATTGGGTGTGTTGATTTTTAAACACATCCCCTGCACTTATGGCGGGGATTAAAAAGTTGCAATAGAAGTCTCATCGTTCTATACTCCTATGCAGAAAACACAAATTGATTTCTGCAAGTGGGCCCCATATATCTGACCTTACCGCCAAGTTTGATACAGATTGTGGGGTTTCTTCTTTTTAGCGGTTAGTTAACCACATTATTAACTGCCCGCACTTAGTCACCTTTCGGCGTGACTGACCAACGAAAAACCCTGATAAGCTAGCACTGTGAAACAAAAAATTCAATAAACCTTTATAATTGCTTTTGTTCTCACCAATACTCTATCTAAAATTATCAAAAAAATAAAATAAGTAAACAAAAATTAAACAATATTCATACTAGCACCGGAAGAATAAACTCTCAAGAAAGTTATAACTTAACATCATTAGTACTGTGATCCGCACTGGCTCTTTCGATTAAGCGACTAATCATCTCACCTTGAGATACTCCCTCTACTTTGCACATTTTTTGTAACTGTAGCTTCAGTTCATTAGATACATATACTCTAATAGATTTATCATTTGCAGCTTTACGACGAGCAATAAAAGCCTGCTGTCTTTCAATCCCAGTTAATCGGTTACCTTTTCTGTATGGGCGTTTTGAAGAAGAAGTAGCAGTACTTGTTTGTGGCATAGAACCCCCATGCATATAATTCAAAATCTACTTATTGGCGAATAAACTAGTATATATCATAACCAGTTAATATGGGTTATTCCCGAACAATGCACAGGTAAATTGAGGTAAAAGTCACAGCAACAGTTTGACGTCTTCTTACCTAACCGTTAATATTTTTTCTACAAAAACGATCCATCGCCTATCAGGATCGCCTTCGGGTGGCGAAATAAAACTCCTGTAGCCTGAAAGGGAGAGCAAAATAGCGGTACATCTGCACACTTTTGGAAGCAGATATCGTCTGACGATGAAAGTTATCCTGTCACTTTATACACCAGACAGGCTTATCACATACATTGAGCAATATCCTGCTACGGTCACCATAACCGTTTTACCTTATACGACTTTTACCTACGCTTTAAGTCACGCACAATAAACGTCCCGAAAACTTCGCGGCGTCACTTGCGTTTAAGCGAAGCGATTACCAAGTGACGCCGCCAGGCGATCAACGTCCAGAGCACGTCCGGTCTGGCTTTACGACCAATTTGAACCCGTATTACTCAGTGTCACCACTTTTCATTGGCATTTTTCTGCCTTAATTCACTTATTTCGTTTGTCTTTCACTCACCGCCTTGTAATAGGCCGATGCAGTAAAAAAGGAGTATCACACCACGTCAAGATAATGAGGCGTTCATCCTGATTAAATCAGGCACTGAACGGGGAGTAAACCATCGCCGTGCCTGGCATGCACGTAGCGAACTCCTGCAATAACTTACCTCAATGCTGTCTCTGCTACACATTATCTGACGCACCACGGAACGGTGAACCTAACCGACACGCAGGGAAAATGTTTCGAAATAAGTAAAATGAGTCTGAAAACAAAGGGGAAATACGGATAGCGAAGTGATCACGAACGAGAATAAATAACAAAGATTGATTTAGCCGTCCGTTTTCTCCCCTGAGTTTGTGCGCTTTTGAGAGGAATTATAGCCGTTAAACTTAGCGGTTTAGTTATTGAGTAAGCTAAAACAATCAGTTAAAGTATTCCCGCCATTGGCAAATACCAATGGTCAGGGATTTGCAACCCTGTGGACACTTCACTGGTAGGATATTTCTACCAGTGTGCCTGCGTTCGCCTTTTCTATGGGGATTCAGGCAGGGGAGGTTTCGACCTCGCCGGATGAGTGTCCCGGTATTGCAAACCCTGTCTGGATCGCCACCATCAATATTAATTAATGGAAAGGGGTAGCAGGAATGAATAACAATGTTAGAAATGACTGGCATCAGGCCGACATTATTGCTGCATTACGTAAACGCGGTACAACCTTAGCAGCACTCTCCCGAGAAACGGGACTCAGCTCATCAACACTCGCAAATGCATTCAGCAGACCGTGGCCTAAAGGTGAATGGATCATCGCAAATTATCTCGGCATCCATCCCTCAGAGATTTGGCCTAGCCGTTATTTTGATCAGCGTGGTCAACTTATTGAGCGTAAAATTCGCAACAAACCACAGAAATAACCCACCTTTGTTTTTTAGCCAGTTTGTGAAAATGATAAATTTTGATATGAAGCCGTGAGATTTAAATGGCAGCCTGATTTAGCCATTTTTAAACTCCACGGCTTTTTTGGTTTACTTTGACTTTGCGTGCTATCTAAAACCATATCCCCGTTTCTATGTTTACCAGCTCACCTTTTTCATGTGGAGTTTGATGATCTCTCAATAGCCCTCCTGATAAGCAGGTTAAGCCAGAACACAAAATTCTATCCCCCCTCTGAAATTGATGCGAAATTCTGGCGATTTCACCCTGAAATTTTTCATTAAAAATGATTTAAAACAATAAGATAAAAATGAAATACCTATGGAGAAAAATAAGCAAAATAAAGCGTTTTTCAATTAAAAAAAATTTACATTTATTACTTTATGTAGGATATTTAAATAAAATCAAAAAACCTACATATAGAGTAAAGATATGAATGAACCCTATAAACAATTAGACAAGGTTGCGCAAAGGTCAGTTCGTCTACTCCAGTCACTCAGCGATCAAATCCAAAGCCAAAAGCAGGAGCTGAGTAAAACAACCTATTACCAAACGTATTCAAAAGCGGCCCTCGCAAAATTACCAAAGTTAACGCGTGCAAGCGTGGATTATGCCGTTAACGAGATGGAAGGACAGGGATATGTATTTGGCAAGAAGCAGGCAGGCTCTTCATCCAAGTACGCAATGACCATTGAGAACATCATAGATCTGTACCATCACAGAGGCGTCCCCAAATACCGGGATCGCTATCACGAAGCATTGACCTTCTTTATCGGTAACTTGAAGGGTGGCGTATCTAAAACCGTCAGTACAGTTTCTCTGGCACATGCATTACGTACCCACCCACACCTGATTTTCGAAGACCTTAGGATCTTGGTCATCGACCTTGACCCACAGGCATCGGCAACTATGTTCCTCGATCATAAGCAGTCGATCGGCTCTGTTGATACAACATCAGCCCAAGCCATGCTGCAAAACGTTTCACGCGAAGAGTTACTGTCTGAATTTATCACATCCTCAGTTGTTTCTGGCGTAGACATTATCCCAGCATCCATTGAAGACGCATTCATTGCATCACGTTGGGAAGAACTTTGTGCAGAACACCTGCCAAACCAGAACATCTATACCGTTCTGCGCGAGAATATCATCGATAAAGTGAAACACGATTACGACTTCATCTTTATTGACAGTGGGCCACACTTGGACTCCTTCCTCTCTAACGCGATCGCAGCCGCAGATTTTCTGATGACGCCAATTCCACCTGCACAAGTGGATTTCCACAGTACGCTGAAATATCTGGCTCGCTTGCCGGAGCTGGTAGATATAATCGAATCGACAGGCGCATCGACTCGCCTCAGCGGCAACATCGGTTTTATGTCCAAATTAGCGAATAAGACCGATCACAAGCTGTGTCATAGCCTGGCAAAAGAAATTTTTGGTGGAGATATGCTTGATTTTGCTATCCCTCGACTGGACGGGTTCGAGCGTTGCGGTGAGTCTTTTGACACCGTTATTTCTGCAAACCCTGCCACATATATCGGCAGTGGGGAAGCATTAAAGAATGCGAAAGGAGCAGCAGAAGACTTTGCCAAAGCAGTTTTTGACCGTATTGAGTTCATCAGAGCTAACAGAGGCAACAATGCAAAATAAAAAACGTCCAACTATCGGAAGAACGTTCAATTCAATATCCTTGAATACGCTGCCGGGGAACCAAACTACAGAACAGAGTTTTATACTTGCCTCGGGTCAAACTGCCATATTTCAACTAGAGCGCATCTCAGCCGATAAACTGGAGTCTGAAACTACCGTTAATTTTTTGGTTAACGGTCGGGATCAAAGCGCACTGACAAAAGAATCTGTCAGTGACATCATACGCACGATCAGTCTGCAACAATTCTTCCCGACAATCGGTCGTCGTATTGATGGCAAGATAGAGATCCTGGATGGTTCTCGCAGACGTGCCGCCGCTATTTTCTGTGGTGTAGGTTTAGATACCTTAGTCACGAACACAAACATAAGCATCAATGACGCAAGGCAACTTGCCGCAGATATCCAAACTGCAAAGGAGCACAACATTCGTGAAGTCGGTCTGCGACTGATCCAATTGCGAGAATCGGGTATGACCCAAAAAGAAATAGCTGGGTTTAACAATATGTCACAAGCTAAGGTAACTCGTGCAATCCAGTGTGCTTCGGTACCTAGTGATATTGTCGCCGTGTTCCCTGTCATCGCAGAACTGAGCTACCCAGACTATACAGCGCTTTTGGACATCACCGTAGATATTAAGAAAAACAAACTTTCGATTGATGAAGTTGTTAGCTGTGTGCGTGATGAAATCCAGAATATGAACAAAACCAAGCTGGTTGCTCCCGACGAAATAAAATCGAACATCATCAAGCTGTTTAAAGATTTTTGCAGCAACAAAGCAAAAAAAAACACAGTAGAAAAGCAGCAAGTAAGTTCTCTTTGGAACTTCAAAGATAAGGATTCCTTTGCCCGTAAACGAGTTAAAGGCAGATCTGTGAGCTTTGAATTTAACCGCGTACCAAAAGAATTTCAGGAAGAATTGGAAAGAATAATCCAAATGTTAATGCAAAAGCATTTCAATTCAAATGGATAATTAGCCAGCCAATTTTACTTATAACAAACTGAATTGATTGTGTTTATTTGAAAAATTTCAGTGTGAAATCGCCAAAATTTCATGGCAGAAGAGCTATGTATCAAATACCATTTATATTCTCACTTTAAAGGATTCTATCGCTTAACAAAGAATGTTTGTGTGAAAACTAATTGATTAATGCTTATATAATCAATTGATAGGAAAAAGGCTGCCATTAAAAATTGGACATTCCGACCCTTGCAGACATTCTCCTTTGCGTAACATGCTGGCTAATTCAATTCCCGCTAACACGGTCTGTGTCTGCCTAAAATTTTTGAATCCCAACATGGGACTTATTCACCGTTTGACACTGCGATGATCTTGTTCAATCAGGTTATTGAGATACTTATTCTGCCGGATAACAATGACTTCTTTGGCCTTGTTTATAATTTTGTTTAACTCATCCACGACGGTTTTATTGGCACCACTTTTATCAATAGTCATCACGTCAAGCTACCAATGCTGACGCATCGCTTTCTTAAAGAAACACAATGCTGCCTTTTTATCCCGATGAGTTGCCAGCAAAAATTCAACCGTATTACCGTCTGAATCCACAGGTCTAGTAAAGGTAACACCATTACCCTTTGATTTTGATATAAGTTTCATCTATTCGCCATCGACGCCCAACTTCAGGTTTGCTCCATCGATAACGTTTAACGATCAATGGAGCCAAATGGTAAACCCAACGAGAGAGCATGGAATGAGCAATGGTAATTTACACTAAGCCATCACTTCTTCCAAATTACACAGGCTCAGCATGTAGAACAGGTACCAGCGAATACATTGAGCTATGATAACGTGAGCTTCGTATATGGTCTTCCCCAGTATTGCAAGAGAGCTTTTCAGACAAAAGAACAAGGTAGCTTACGTATATCCGTACATGAACTCCCGCTTATGTGCAAGATAAGTTCGTTGAATGACGGTCATAACTGCGTTCGTACATTCGGCTTCTGTGTTTGCAGGTTATTTTCTGC
>NZ_MUBJ01000028.1 GCF_002127535.1 Xenorhabdus vietnamensis | reverse complement strand
CTAGTACTACAGCCGTAATCATCCCAAAATTAACGTGTTATCTGATAATCAATAAACTGAGAAACCGTATCATTTCAAGCTGTTCTACGGGCATATTTCCGATTGAGAAAAACAAATACGGCTGTAGTACTAGCGCTGTAACTTAATTTTTCAAACCAAAACCTTTGTACCTTATCAATTCGTTTCTTTTTCTCGTTCCATTCATACGTTATGATAGGTTTTCTAGCCAAACTATCAGCTGCGTCACGAAGTTGTTTATAGCAATTTGTTAGATCCAACCCATATTGGCTCTGATAATCTCGCGCTTTTAAAACATACTCTTTCTGAGGCATGGGCTTCAACGGCTCAACCTGATTTAATGCCATATAGAGTAAACGCATTTCAGATAATGATATGTCATATGAGCCTTCTATAAGGGGTCCAGTGGAAGAACCCTCGAAAATGACGAGTAACGTAACCTGTCGTTTTAATGAATTGATTTACTGATTGTTTTTTCCACTTCATCCTCCAGAGTCAGTGGCCGTTTGACCAGTGTCAACAATTGCGGAGCGACGTTCCAGCGGTTGCCGTTCTCAGTGTGAACTGTGACCGACTTTTTGTTCAGGCGCACCAGTATCCCGATAATTTCATCGCCATCAGTCTGGAAACTCACCACATCGCCTGGGCGGAAATCAGCCATACTCTGCATTGTCCGCTGGCGTTGTAACATATTGAGACGGTTAACAATACGGTCATGAAGCGTTCTGAGCACCGCCTCAGGCATTTCATCGACCAACTCATCAATATTGAGCCCCTGGAGCTCTCGGGTCGTTTGTTTCTTCATGTTAGTAGGAGTCGCCTTTCGTTTGCCCATTAATACCTTCCCTCTGTTGCTGAAGATACGAAAAGAAGGTTCGCCGGCCAACCCCCGTCAACCCACAAACTTCGGCCGCTGTCTTATCTGAATTTTCATACAAAATTCTGGCATTTTCTAACTTATCGAGGTCAGTTCGTGGACGGCTACCGCTTTTACCTCTGGCTTTGGCCGCCGCTCTCCCGGCAGCTGCGCGCTCTGCTTTAAGTTCCCGTTCCATCTGGTGAATTACCCCCATCATGGACAGAAAACCGCGCCCTGTTGCTGTGCTGGTATCGATATTTTCCCTCAGCGAGATCAGATTGATTTGCCGCGCTTCCAGTTGTTGGCTCGTTTGCAGCATATCAAGCAATGATCGTGTCATTCGGCTCAGTTCGGTCACCACCAGACTGTCGCCTGTACGCAGATGCTCCAGCAATAGCTCCCACCCGGGCCTGTTCATGCGCGATCCTGTCATTTTGTCGGTAAATATTTTGCTGCAGCCGGCTTTCTCTAAGGCATCAATCTGGGAGTCCAGGTTTTGTCCGGCACTACTGACCCGGGCATAACCTGTAGTGGTATAAGGATCTCGGACACCTCAAAAGCCTGCTAATGTTATTCACATGACAATGAGGTGTAACGATGAAATTGAAACTCACCAAACGCCACTATTCCGCTGAATTTAAGCTGGAAGCGGTTCAACAGGTTGTTCTCCACCAACAACGGGTTGTCGATGTCGCCCGTTCATTGGCGATCGATAACAGCACGCTGGGGAAATGGGGTCGCCAGTACCAGGCCGAAATGCAGGGAATAACGCCTGTGGGTAAGGCACTGACGCCCGAACAACGCCAGATACAGGCATTAGAAAAGCAGGTGAAACGCCTGGAAATGGAAAAAGAAATCCTAAAGCAGGCGGCCGTGCTGATGAGCGAGATGCGCAGTGGCGCTATACGTTGATCACACGGCTGAGTACCCGGTGGCCGGTGACAGACTTATGTCAGATGCTTCAGGTGTCACGCAGTGCCTATTATGACTGGCGACAACGCCCTGTCGACACGGAACGTCTGCAGTTGCGCATTCGGGTTCGTGAACTGTATAACCAAAGTCGGGGGGCGATAGGCAGTCGCACCTTGAGCCATCTGCTGACCAATGAAGGCTGGCCAGTGGGGCGCTGGAAGGCCAGGCGATTAATGCAGGAATGCGGTCTGCAAAGCCGTCAAGCGGGGGTTCAGCGTTATCGCCCGGCAGGAGAAGAGGCTGTCGCCTCCCCTAATCTTTTGCGACAGCAGTTTGCCCCGGCCTGCCCGAATCCCCACTGGTGCGGAGACATCACGTACATCCGTATCAAAGCGGGATGGAGCTATCTGGCGGTGGTGACAGATTTATTTTCCCGTCGGGTGGTGGGAATGGCCATCGGCTCTTCGCCGGATGCTGAGCTGGTCTGCCGGGTATTGAATAACGCATTGGAAACGCGCCATCTTGAAGGACGGCTGGTTTTTCATTCAGACCAAGGCAGTCAATACAGGAGTAAAAAGTTTCGCCGCTTACTCTGGCAAAATAAAATTATCCAAAGCATGAGCCGCAAGGGCAACTGCTACGATAATTCCCCCATGGAACGGGTATTCCGGAGTTTGAAAAGTGAATGGATCCCGCCAGAAGGCTATCAGGACATTCATGAGGCAATGAGGGATATCACTGACTATTTTGGCGGATATTACAACGACATCCGTCCCCATAGCTTTAATGGGGGAATTTCTCCGGCTGAATACGAAAGACAGTGGGAAGCGGCTAAAAATGTGTCCGAAAGTTCTTGACCACTACATTTTATGCGTGGATGACGCAAGATTTGCTACCAAAGCTTCCACACGGAGCAGTGATAGACAATGCACCTTTCCATAAACGAAATGACACGACACAAGCGATAGCAGACAGCGGATGCCAACTGGAATGGCTTCCCGCTAATAGTCCTGATTTGAACCCTATAGAACACAAATGGGGCGGAGCAAAAGTGGTAAGGAGGCAAAAAAAGATGTTCAATTGATGAGTTGTTTACGGAACATATTGAATATGTCAGGTTATGTTGATTCTGCTATATCTTTCACCACATAATATTCAGCGCCATGCTCTAAGATATCAGGCTCCATATCCAAATAACCGGTATCAATGGCGTGTTTAATTTCTGGCCGTAAGCGCTTGATGAACGGTTGTCCGCCATTGGCGGGCAACCGTTCAATTCCAATTATGGGACAATACCAAAATTTTCATGCAAATAGACGCATTTTTGGGAATACATTTCCGACACTGTTTATATTTTGTTATTTTTTATCATTATTTGATATTGGCACGTTTAATGCATCAAAAATGAAAACATACACAGAAAGTTATATTCTCATGGACATTAAAAAACAAAAAAAAGTGTCATTCACACTCAAGAAAATGAACCTTATTATCCTGGGCTTGGCACTCATTGCGGCAGGTGTGTATTTTTCCTCCGTGATGTCATCACAGCGCTATCAGGTGGACAAAAACAACATCATCATTTCTACGGTGAACTTTGGTCCGATGACCGTTGAAGTACGTGGTAATGGTATTCTTGCCCCGAAATACATCCGCTGGATCTCCAGCAGCGTCGATGGCCGCGTTGAAAGAGTCCTCGTAAAACCAGGCGCCGTCGTCGCTGAAGGTGATGTGATTGCTGAAATGGTAAATCCTGAGCTGACTCAGAAAACCGAGGAAATTCGCTGGGAACTGGAAGCTGCGCAGGCTAATCTGCAAGCGCTGAAGATGCGTCATATTAACAACTTGCTGGATGCTCAGTCCAAAGTGTCCAAAGCAAAACACAGTTATGACAAAGCCAAACTAAAGTACGAAGCAGAAAAAAACTTGTATAAGAGAGTCAATGGTTTCATACCAAAAATTGATTTTGATAGGTCACGACTCGACGCAGAGGGAGCTAGGCAAAGCTGGGACATCGAAAAACAACGCCTGGCTACCCTTAAAACCACTCAGGAGGCCGAGTTTGCCGCCAGTCAGGCGATGCTCAGCGGGCTTAAAAAAGGCCTTGCCCGCTCAGAATATTTGCTCGACTCACTCATGGTCGTCGCCAACCAGAACGGCGTCATCCAGGCGGTTAACATCGAAGTAGGCCAACGCGTTCCTGTTGGGAATAACATTGCCAAACTGGCTCAACAAGGCGATCTCATCGCCGAACTGGATATCCCGGAACGCCAGGTTCGGGACGTCGCACTAGGACAAAAGGTCACGATCAACACCCACAACACCACTATCGATGGTGAGGTCACGCGCATCGATCCAGCCGTAATCAATGGCACTGTCCAAGTCGATGTTTCCCTGACAGGGTCTCTCCCACCAGAGGTGCGTCCCGATTTGAGTATCCAGGGCACCATTGAAGTATCAAGCGTCAACCAAACCCTGTTCGTCGCCCGTCCAAGTTACGCACAAAGTAACGCACCGGGCAGTGTCTTTAAGATCTCACAAGATGGGCTTTCTGCGGTTCGTGTCCCCGTAAACTTTGGCTTAGGGTCCGCGGACAATATTCAGATCAAATCGGGGTTAACCGCCGCAGATCGCATCATTACCTCAAACACTAATGCCTGGTCCCATTTGGATCAGATCAGCATAAACTAAATAACAAAAACACAAGGAACAGTTATGTCCACCATCGTCAAACTGCGCGAAATGTGTAAAGTCTTTCACACCGATGAGATCGAAACACACGCTCTCCGTGATATCAGCTTTAGTATTAATCAGGGCGAATACGTCTCTATCACTGGGCCTTCTGGCTGTGGTAAATCGACACTGCTCTCGATCCTCGGTTTATTGGATGTCCCAAGCGACGGTCAGTACCACCTCAATGGCATCGATGTCAGTACTCTAAAATCGAACCGTCTGGCGGAAATCCGTAATCAGGAAATTGGCTTTGTTTTCCAATCATTTAATCTGATCAGTGATTTAACAGTCGAAGAGAACGTGATGCTGCCACTGACCTACCGCAAGAATATCTCTCGTAAACAGGCACAGAGTATGACGATTGGGGCGCTGGAGAAAGTTGATATGCAGCACAGAGGTAAACACTTCCCGTCCCAACTGTCCGGCGGTCAGCAACAACGTGTAGCCATTGCACGCGCCATAGTCGGTCAGCCATCACTACTGCTGGCCGATGAACCGACGGGCAATCTGGATTCCAAAAATACCGAAGCGGTTATGGCGCTGTTCGACAAACTGCACACCGATGGTGTCACCATTTGTATCGTTACCCACGATCCACGCTCGGCCGCCCGCTCTCTGCGCCAAATCGATATCTTCGACGGTACACTGATAGACGATCACTACCTCAATAACAGTGGCCTGGTGGCGTAAGGGGTAACCATGAGTTGGATAATGGATATTAATTACGTCACTCGAATAATGTTAAAACGACCGGGATTCACGGTCTTCACCTTATTGATCATGGCCAGTGGTCTGGGGTTGAGTATTTACATGTACTCGCTCATCAATACCCTCGCGTTCAAACCGCTACCCTTTAAAGATGGCGAGCGTATGGTCATGATCAGCCCAAGTATCAACGATCTGCGTCTCGGCGATTCACCGCTCAGCTATATTGATTACCAGGCCATCGAATCTTCCAGCCGTACCCTGGAATACATGGGCTACTATTACGGTGACATAGCTAACGTCAGCATTGACAGCAAAGCAATGCGCTATGTCGCCATCCGTGCTCAGTCGGATCTGTTCGAGTTCACCGATACCCAGCCAGAGCAAGGACGAAGCTTCAACCAGTACGACATAGTCGAAGGCGCCAATCCGGTTGTCATCATTGGTCACCAACTGTGGCAGAATGGTCTGGGTGGACGTACCGACATCCTGGGGCAGAAGCTCGATATTAACGGTGTGAGCACTGAAATCATCGGTGTGATGCCGGCGGGCTACGAGTTTCCGATGAATAACCAAGTGTGGTTACCCACTCAGTTGAACGACAGCAAAATTACCCGTGACAATGCGCCTGATGTTTTCGTGTTTGCCAAACTGGCCCAGGGTAAGACAGTGGCCGACGCCGACAAGGAACTTAGTAGTATCATGATGTCTCTGGCAACCATGTATCCTACCACCAACACTGGTCGTTCCGCGTTTGCTATCACTTTCATGGACAGTTTCATCGGGGAAGATTCGAAACCGATATTTGTTGTCATGCTGTCTGGAGTGGCGTTTGTTCTGCTCCTGGCCTGCAGCAACGTCGGCAACCTACTGCTGGCGCGCGCATCAGAACGCTCGAAGGAAAGTGCGATTCGCATGGCCCATGGCGCACCTACGTTTCGCCTGATCGGCCAAATGATGCTAGAGAGTATCCTGATCTGTCTGTTGGGCGGCATACTCGGCATTCTTCTCGCCGGCTGGGGCTTGTCATTGACCAATCACGTGATCGCCGCAATAGTACCGGATAAACCGCCGTTCTGGTGGCAACTGGGACTGGACGCTGATGTGCTGGTCAAAACTATTGGTCTTATCTTGCTCGTCAGCCTGTTAACGGGTTCGTTGCCAGCCTGGCGAATGACACAGTGCAACATTACAGAAATCCTGCGAGACGGTACTCGCGGTGCGCAAAGCCGTCGCAGTGGTAAACTCAGCCGCGCATTGGTTGTCTTTGAAGTGCTACTTTCCTGCACCGTGTTGTCGCTCGGTGCCTACCTGACCGCAGTGGTTTATGAAGCGAAACAAATCCACTATGGGATCAATGAGCAAGGCCTGTATACCGCCAAAGTCAGTCTGCCAGACCACTACGATTCGCAGCAGATCAGCAATTTTTATCAAGCCCTACAAAGTGAACTGCAAGCGGTTTCACTCGACCTCAATGTTGGCATCATGACCAAACTGCCTGGTGAGTATACATTGACTAGTAAAGTAGTGCTGGAAGGTCAGACCGCCTTAAACGACGAACAGAACCTTCTGCCTAGAGCCAACGCCATCTCTGTGCTGCCAGGAACGCTGGCAATGATGGGCGTGCAACTACAACAGGGACGTCTGCTCGACAGCCGCGACAACGCCAATACTCGCAATGTGGTCGTCATCACGGACAGCTTCGCACAGCGTTACTGGCCTGGTGAGCGCAATGTTCTGGGTAAAAAACTGCGCTTGGCAGACAGCCTAGAGTGGTCGACCGTCGTCGGTGTCGTTTCTCATGTCATCCAAGGACGTCCGTTTGGGCACAGCAAACACATGCCAAGTGTGTACCAGTCGTTACTACAGCAACCTCAGAGCCAGATCGCCATCGTGACTTACGATCCTATCCGGGCTAATACGCGTTTTAATATCGAGCAGGCAGTTGCCAATCTTGACGCTGGACTCTCGGTCTATCACCCGAAAACCATGACGCAGTTACTGGAGCGCAACACCGCCGGCCTGACCTACATCGCGATCCTGTTTAACTTTTTTGGCATCGTCGCTATGTTACTTGCTGGTAGTGGTATCTACGGTGTCATGGCCAAAACTATCAGCCAACGTTGCCAGGAGCTGGGCATTCGCCGCGCGATGGGTGCGACCGAAGGCGACATTCTTAGGATGCTGATGATTCAGGGGTGGGTACAACTGGCCATTGGCCTGCTACTGTCGGCTCCGATTGTGTTTGCTGCCTATCCTCTGGTCGGCAATATCGTCGGTACTAACGCCATCAATCCAATGGTATTATTCATTCTGATCGCTGCCGGGATTGCACTGATTGTATCCATCGCTATCTTAATACCAGCCCAGAAAGCCATCAGGCAAAACCCAATGTTTGCCTTGCGTGAACAGTAAAACCTGGTCGGATGCCCCAAGCGTCCGACTTGAACAACGTCAGTGTCCTTAGGTACATAATAAGGCTCTAAGGCCGTATAAAAAGAAGAATCTAGATATGTTAAAGACTACCCATACGATCCTCATTGTTGACGACGACACCAACATTCTGTCCACGCTAAAGTTGATGCTTAAGGTACGTCAGTTTGATGTGATCACGGCACAGACACCGAACCAGGCTCTGGATAGCATCAAACAGTACACTCCGAATCTCGCCTTGGTTGACCTCAATTACCAGTTGGATACCACGTCCGGGCAGGAAGGGCTGAACTTGATCGATGCCATCAAGGTGCTCGACAGCGACCTGCCCGTGATTGTTATGACTGGCTGGGGCTCGATCGACATCGCCGTCCTGGCCATGCAAAAAGGCGTAGTAGACTTTATTGAAAAGCCCTGGGATAACGAACGGCTGCTGCAAATGGTGAGCACTCAGCTGAAGCTGCGCGACATCCAAAAAAAACAACAGCATCTGGAGCAGGAGAACCAGTTTCTCAAAGCCCAGGCACGTCAACAGCAACCCGAGTATCTCGTGGCTTATTCTCCTCCGATGCGTGATTTGCTCGATACACTCAAAGTGGTCGCTCAAAGCGATGCCAACATTCTCCTCACCGGCGAAAATGGCACCGGAAAAAGCCTGCTGGCTCAGTACATTCATCAACATTCAGCCCGTCAGGAAGCTCCGTTCGTCTCCGTCGATATGAGCTGTATTCCTGAAAACCTGTTTGAAAGTGAAATGTTTGGTCACGTAAAAGGTGCATTTACCGACGCCAAACAAACGCGTATCGGCCGCTTTGAACTGGCCAATCAGGGCACCCTGTTCCTCGATGAAATCGGTAATACGCCGCTACCACAGCAGGCTAAATTGTTGCGTGCACTCGAATCCAACCAGTTTGAAAAAGTCGGGGGCACCAAAACCCAACACGTCGATGTCCGCGTGATCGCCGCGACCAACGCCGATCTGCCTGAAATGGTTCAGTCACGTACCTTTCGCCTGGATGTCTTTTACCGGCTCAATACCTTTGAATTTCGTGTGCCTGCCCTCAAAGAACGCCTGGAGGATATCATTCCCCTGGCAGAGCTGTTGATCCAGCGGTACAGCGACAAATACCGTAAACCACTTGGCCATCTCTCTGCCGCGACCAGGCAATTACTTCAAGCTTATGATTGGCCTGGAAATGTCAGAGAACTCAGCCACGTGATTGAACGCATGGTGCTTCTGGGCAACGGCGAGTACGACCACACGCTGACCACGCGCGTGTTACCCGAGCCAGCCAACCTTACAACGCCTTGTGATAACCTTGTCCGGTCAATACCTGTTACAAATGAACTCATCAGCGGCGACATGTCCCAAACGTTGGAGCGACTTGAGCAAACTATCTTACAGCAGCGCCTCGCACATTGGGATGGTAACGCCAATCTAGCGGCAGAATCATTGGGGCTCAGCCGCAGTGCGTTCTACCGTCGGCTGAACAAATCTAAAGAGTAAGGATACCCATGTTTGACATTTCGCTGCAGAAAAGACAAGGGTGTTTGCTAATGCTGGCGTCATTACCCCAGAGCCTGCTGTTACTTGGCCTCATGTATCACGAAGGGGTCTCTGGCTACCTGATCGGGGTTGTCGTCTTCGTACTTACACTGATACTAAGTTATTGTCTGGTCAAGGTGATTCAACTGCAAAACTACCGTATTGCCACCATCACCAATCTTGTTGAGTCAATGGTCAATAACGAGTTTAACATCCGCAGCAATGCAACCAGGCACCATGATCTGATTGAAGAGATGCTTAATCGCCTGTCGATGACGCTTGGTCAGCAACAGCGCGAAATCAAACAGCAACAAGTGTTGATTGGCAAAATCATCAACAACGTCGACATCGCTATCATTGCCTTCGATGAGCAGCACAACCTGTCGTTCATCAATGCCGGCACAGAAAAACTGATGAAACAACCTGCCTCACAGTTGGTCAATCAGTCCGTACAATCACTCAACATCGCCCCATTTCTCCACACAACCAGCGGCCAAATTATCGAGTGGCGCTTCCCCAATAAACAGGGGAGATTTCAAATCAAGACCGATCACTATTTTGACGATGGGCAAAAAAAGACCCTGTTGTTTATCACCGATGTCAGCGCCATTCTTCGGGAAGAACAGACTCAAGCTTGGGGTAACCTGTTCAGAGTTATGAGCCATGAAATCAACAACACACTCACGCCCATCTCGTCATTAAGCCAGGTGCTCAAGCAACTGCTTCCTAAAGATAAAGATCAGTCACTGAACGAAGTGCATGAGGGGCTTTGCATCATTGAAGAGCGTTCTAAGAGCCTGAAAAGTTTCATCGACAGTTATCGAAAGCTTAACCAACTGCCGCCGCCGTTCAAAAGTCGCGTTCTCTTTCGTGAGCTACTTGAAGGGATCCTGCCTTTGTTTGACCATCGCACCATCATACTCGATGGGGAGACAGACCTCACCCTTACATTGGATCCGGTGCAAACTCAACAAACGGTTATCAACATCCTCAAAAACGCCGATGAAGCGATGTCGGATCCGCAGGGACAAATCTACATTTCCTGGCGACAGGAACAACATCAGTTCTCGCTGGACATTGCTGATCAAGGCACTGGGCTGATGAACAAAGACAACCTCTTTGTTCCTTTCTATACCACCAAACCATCCGGCAGCGGAATAGGACTCACCTTATGCCGAAAAATCGCCGAAAATCATGGAGGTTATTTCACGTTAGAAGACCGAATAGAACAAAAAGGATGTGTCGCAAAATTAATGTTGCCATATGAATAAAGAATAAAATGAATAATTACCTATAGCACTATCCAATTGTTCTTTTAATTATTTAGATTTTTAAAAAATTAAGCCAACATAGGTGATGCAAATTAAATTCACGTTAGAAGACCGAATAGAACAAAAAGGATGTGTCACAAAATTAATGTTGCCATATGAATAAATAATAAAATGAATAATTACCTATAGCACTATCCAATTGTTCTTTTAATTATTTAGATTTTTAAAAAAATTAAGCCAACATAGGTGATACAAATTAAATTCACGTTAGAAGACCGAATAGAACGAAAAGGATGTATCGCAAAATTAATGTTGCCATATGAATAAATAATAAAATGAATAATTACCTATAGCACCATCCAGTTTTTCTTTTAATTATTTTGATTTTTAAAAAATCAAACCAACATAGGTGATACAAATTAAATTCACGTTAGAAGACCGAATAGAACAAAAAGGATGTATCGCAAAATCAATGTTGTCATATGAATAAATAATAAAATGAATAATTACCTATAGCACCATCCAGTTTTTCTTTTAATTATTTTGATTTTAAAAAAATCAAACCAACATAGGTGATACAAATGAAATCTAGGGTTACTTACAATCTAAACTCCAACACTGTATTTTTGATGGATTTCAAAAAGCCGATATTTAATAAAAATATCAAGTTTGATCCAGAGAAAGATAACAGCATAAACATCTCATCAAATTTGTTATTGAGTCAAATAATAGAGTTATATTGTGGTGAATCTAGGGGAGTGTTAGCCATCGAAAAAAATGCCTACGGAAAGCCTTATTTAACCAATCGAGAAAACATTTGGTTTAATCTGTCGCATTCCGGCTCCGCCATGGCACTACTGTTGTCATGTGCCGGCGACGTCGGTGTGGATATTGAGTGTCGTACCGCCCAGAAAGATTACGCGAAAATTGCTCACCGCTTCTTTCATGCCGAGGAAAAATCGTCCCTGAGTCAGCTAGCCCCCCACAGTGCTCAACGTCGCTCGCATATGCTTTGGTGCCTAAAGGAAGCATACATTAAGGCCATCGGTAAAGGACTGGCACAACCTTTGAATAGTTTTCGATTCGAGATCTCACGCCATCACGTTGATTTATATGAGCCTGAACAACTTCATATCAGTCAGCGTTGGCGGTGCCAGTATCACGAATTAGACAACCACTACGGACTATCCGTGTGCATTCCTCAGGGAACATCAATAGATTATTTTTGCTTAAACAATAATGAGAAAATTACACCGAATACTATCTATTATTGATAATTAAACATTAAAAACGGGAGTTCAAAGACAGAATATCACCTTAAACTCAGGGAATAGAATCGTGAAAAATGACACTCATAAACTACATAGTGAAGAAATTGTAAACCTCAAAGATGATTTAATTACCGAACTACTGAAATTAAAACCCAATCTAGGGTTAACTCGCAATAAGAGAAAACTTGTTATATTATTTAGCACCATCAATTATATCGTTGAGAACATTTCAATGGAAATTAATCTCGATGAGATCGCTGCCGATGCTAATGCGTCTAAATTCAAAATTTGTCGTCTATTTAACGAGTACTTTGAAAGCTCCCCTATGCGCTGGCTGTGGCATGTCCGCCTCCAATTCGCCAAAGAGTATATCGCCATTGCTCCGCACTGGTCGCTGACCGACATCAGCCAAGCCTGTGGGTTCAATTCACTGGCGCATTTTTCTCGCAGTTTCAGTAAGGTACACGGCGTGTCCCCCCTTAAATACAAAGCCTCGATTAAGCCTCACCGCCATCAGAACGACTGCTATCAAATCATCTACGGCAATAAATGTGAATCGTTCCGCCACAGTATCGTACTCAGCAGTTTGACCTGGATTTTCTTTACCAGAGAGCGTTCGGACGGGATACCGAACAGATAACCGCGCAGAATCATTTTAATCAACCGCCGGGCGGCTGTTGTCGGCACAGTACAAATGTTTCACGGCATCGCGGATAAATTCAAAATAGATAGCGGCGTCCA
Organism: Xenorhabdus vietnamensis; assembly: GCF_002127535.1. Taxonomy (GTDB): domain Bacteria; phylum Pseudomonadota; class Gammaproteobacteria; order Enterobacterales; family Enterobacteriaceae; genus Xenorhabdus; species Xenorhabdus vietnamensis. The sequence continues at coordinate 26,391 of NZ_MUBJ01000028.1, read as the reverse complement.
CTTTGCGGACGAGGTGATCTTCAGGAACCCGTTCATCGAGGGTCACCATTTCAAACTAGTACTGCTGCGGGGCGGGTTCTTTAAGCATGGCGGTCAGTCCGTTTTTTATACTGACCTTATTAGATCAAAGTCCCGGTATCAGTGCCAGGACTTTGTCAGCAATCTGAGACGATAGCGTTGATGCTATCGTCTTTTTGGACAGGATGTCACCTTGCATGATACAGAAGACGACCTGGCGTCAGTAACCAGAGAAGTAAATGAAGGGTTAGCACCAGAGGATTACAGGAAAGACAGTATGGCAGCATGCAGCTGATTGTCTCTCAGCACACCACGGTGACCCATACCCGACGTAATGAAGAGTTGACTGTTGGGGAAACTGGCGTGCATATCGTGCGCTTCCTGGATATTGATCACTACATCGTTACTGTCATGACAAATCAGAGTGGGTAAATTTAGTCGGCCCCACAACGGAGGGCCAATGTCATCCGGACTCTTACCCTGCTGATGAGTATAGATGCGCTTTAGCTGCGCTTTGAGCGACGACGGGTAACGAAAATAATCAATATAGGCATCGATCATATTACCAAAGCCGTTGGGACTGCCAATGGTCACCATTTTATTGAGTTCTAGCCCTTGATCCAAGGCAATAGCCAGCGCGATTCCGCCAAAGGAGTGACCAATAGCCGCTTCAAATGAACCGTACTTCCTGTCCAGCTCCAGGATAAGCAAAGACAGCTCATAGAACGAACAGCGGTTCCCTTCAGAATGACCGTGCGCCAGTAAGTCGGGCAAGATCAGACGATAGCCCTGACGTAACAGCTTGGCAATCAGCGGGCGAAACATCACGCTACGCCCCTCCCATCCGTGCAACAACAACAGGGTTTTCCCATTGTTCACCTCAGGCTCATGGTGGTACACGCGCACCTTTCGCCCCAAAAAGCAGAACTCATCAAACGGGCTCTGTTCCTCAAATGCTAAATCTTGTGATAAACAGGGCATACGCGTCGGTCGCTCGAATAGCCGTAACGTATACCGCGCAGCCAGGGCCACTGAAAACAAGCTGAGTAATTCAATGTCGGCCTTCTTGAGCCAGATGCACTGTCGGTGGTAATGACTCTCAGGCCGGACCACCGTTTTCAGTAACAGCTTAGGTCGGCGTTTGGTCACCACCAAGCACCAGTGGTATTTTTGATGACCATAGGCCAGTAAGACCATAAATGGGTAGAAAAGGCTATACAGCATCAAGGCCCCCGATTCGTTTCAGCATTCGCCCGTATTCGCGTAAGAACAACAGCAGATACACCACATTGAAGGCAATGATGACCGCCACCAGCGTGTCCTCACTACGCTGCCAGTACATACTCGTCACCAAAGTTGCAATCATCGTACATTCGCACACGACGGTGATCAGCAGGACCTGACGTCCGTGTCCCAACTGCTCCAGTACTGTTTGAGAGGCTGCCAGTAAAGAAGTCAGGAAGAATGTCGGCAATAATAGTGCCATCAAAAAGTAGCCAGCCTGTTCAACATTCGGTGTATTCGCTAACACATTGACCAAAGGCTGTTGAGCAACATACACCCCGGCACTGAGTAGCAGATACAGCGCCACCAGATAGCCAAGCCCCTGTTTCAGTAACAGGGCCAGCACAGGCTTAGGCTCCGATTGCATGTGCTGATTGACGAAAATCGCCACTGCACTGGACAGTGCCACTGCGGGAATGATAAACAGACTACGCAGTTTCACCACGATCAAAAACCCCGGAGCATAGTCTGCACTCAGATCGCTCAACATCGGGAACATCACAGCGCTGCTGACAAATGCCACCAGCATCGACAGGAAAATAGGCACGCCCGCATCCAGCGTTAGCGCCTTCAATCTCGGCCAGAATAAGGCGGAATCATAATCGACGCCTTTCTGCACCTGATGGTACAGCAGCATAAATGCCACAGGCAATACTACTAGTGCCGAGATAGCGTTGCCATACATTATAGCCTCAAAACCCAGATCGAAATGAATGAACGCCGCGTAACAGACAGTCAGATTGAGCAGGATATAACTGGAAATCATCACCATACTGGCAGCGGTTTTTCCCTGCCCACGCAAACCCGCATTGCACAGCTCTAACAGCAATAACGGGAGCAACGACAACAAATATATCGGCAATGTGTCGCGAAACAAACCATCCGCCTCGCCACCCAATAACGGTTGTAGCTGCGATTCAAACGCATAACTGAGCAACGCTAAGACGAGTATAAACACTGAGCCGATTACACCAAACAGCAACGTGCTATTGACCACTTTCCGCGACGACCAAGCGTGCACCGAACGCGCACTGAAGATTTGATTGGTGGTAGTCAAACATTCCAGCAAGGCAATGAACAGGAAATAAAACGGCTGCAGCATAGACAGTTGATACAGCGCCCGTCCCCCTTGCCCTTGCCCCAGAATCCAGATTTGTCCGTTCTGTGCCACTGACACGACCACGGCAACTAAGATCATCGGCCACGCAATCACCAAGATTGGTTTCCAACGCCAGTTCGGCGCGACAGACGCGCTGAGAGTGGCCTGCTTGGATGTATTCATGTCGTTCCCTCTGTCGATGGCTGTTTGCCGAACAATGAATACAGCAACATAGATAAATGACTCACCGTATGTGTCGCCCCCATCAGAAAGCCGTGTCCCCCCATGAGCTTCTCGGCCTGATTCGCCAGACGGGTGATCGCCTGATGTTCGGCCTCGACACCATGATGGTTTTCCGTTTCAAGTCGATGGAGTAGCTGATACCTCAACTGTGTAACGTCCCCGTAAATATCCGAAAAGCTGGCTTTGATTAGCTGATGTCGCGTAGTTTTCTGACCAAAACTTTTACGTCCCTGCAGGTGTTGATGCGCCATATCCAGTGTGCGAGTTACCAACCCCAGTCGGGCACTCGCAATCAGTGTCGACATGGTGCGGCTGACCTTATGGTCATCCGCCACGGTCGCCACCTGCAGTGTTAACCAAGACAGCAACCGATCCTGCTCCAGCCAGGTCAGACGTGATTCCTCAACCGGATTGCCATGTACATCCACCACCCGACGTGCTGACGAGGCGCTGGACTGGGCAAGAGCGAAACCCTGATAAGCCAGCCCCTGAGCCGACGGCTCGATAGCACTCTGGATAAGCGCGGGTAGTACCTCGTGTAACTGAGCATAGCGACTATCCTGGTACACCTGCTCGATCATTGCTTGCGTGATATTCATATCAGTCTTCCACCGCTGTGGTCTGTGACTCAATGAATTCAATCAGTGAATGGACGTTATTGAACTCCGACTGGCCTATCAGATCAGGGTCAAACAACAAGCCATCAATCATATCCTCCAACGTCAGCAGAAATTGAACAAATAGCACCGAGTCTAAATCCAGGTCGTCGTCAAAATTGGTATCCAACGTGATCGTCACCAGATCCGTTTCCAGCACAAGCTTTAGAGCCGATTGAATATGTTGCATTGTCGTCATAGGATTCTCCATTAAAATTACAATGTATTTCGCTTGAGATGTACCGCTGAAAAAGTCATGCCCATTCCAGCTGCAAACATCAAAGCGTTGTTGGAATCAGTCTCTTTAAGACTGGTGATAAAATTGATAAACACATCAGAGCAAAACGTGTGGCCGAGTGAACTTAGGTTGCCCACATACAGACGCTCGCCCCAGCCACAGTCGAGGGCTAGCCTTTTTAAAATCGGAAGATTGAGGTTGTAGGGTAAAATGGTTGCTTCCTTACACACCATTTGACGCCGCAGAAAATCCCGCAGTGACGGGTAAAACGTTTCCATCATAGAGCGCCTGGTTTCGGGCTTCATGTGTTCAGGGGAAGCGTAATACGCGCCTAAGTGTTTAACCTCACTGGCGGTGATACGCCAACGCCCCTGTGTCGGGTGGAGGAAGGTTGCGGTGGCCATTTCTCCGAGCGCTGAAACTGACATTTTGTTAAATGGTGCCAGGCTTTTTTCACCACACAGAACAATAATGGGCCGGGTCTCCCCATGAGCGTGTAATCGGGATGCCAGATGCAGTGCACTCAAACCTGATGCACAGTGGTTCATACTGAGAGTAAAACCAGACCAACGAATCAACCCTGCCTCCGTCAGCAGTGTGCCCAACCAGTCCTGATCAAACAAGGTGTTGTGCGTTTGAGTTTTGGTGTAAATCACCAGCCCTTCTGCCTCTCGCAAATCCGCGTGCCTGATCAGCAGCGCATTCAGCGCCTCGTTGAGCATGTCACTATGAGCATAAGGCTGCATCACCACTGAGTGCTGAGAGTACAAACGCTGCAGCACTCTGACTTCTTTATCCGATAACGCATGGCTGTCAGATAGGGACGACAGCGCATATAAGGTGGCTGGGGATCTCTCATTACAGGTTACATCTACGATATAACTCATCACACGGCCTCCTTTTGGGGGTAACTCATGCTCGGGGATCTATGACGTCATTAAAATCTGGGGAGAAATGTAAAAGTGTTTAAGGAAAAAGATTTGACTGAAATTGTTATTAATCACTTTGTCTTTACTAAAATTATTTCTCAACGCCAATGAAACATAGAAAATAACAAGAGAATGGACAAAATATATCCCTAAAAAATCCATCCTGAGACACTAAAGCCTGAAAGTGGCGGTAGCAAAAATAGTTACATCACAAATATTATTGGCATTTTATTTTTCTAAAAAAACAGATTTCAAATCTGCATCTTCCAGTTGAACGGAGGTAACCAAAAAATAACATTTAAATAGATTCCACAATCTTGGTCAAAAATTGCCATCAATCCTATTTAATATATTCAATAGTTAACCCAAAGGGAGTTCAAAATGGTAATCAATGAACAGAGCCTTCAAAGATTAATATTAAAAGAGCTCGAGAAAGTCGGCTGTAAAAAAGAAACTCTTAATCATATTTCGAATGGCCATGAAATCTATGGCGACAACGGTGTGCTCGATTCCTCCTCTCTGGTCCAGTTTATTGCTGGATTGAGCGAATGGGTCGAAGAACACACCAACGGAAATATCGACCTTTTTTCCTTTATGGACACGCAGTTTCTATATAATTTCCGAGATATTACTTCTATTTCTAATTATCTTTCTGGGCACATCAGCAATGCATCAATTTAACTTTGAAACGACGGCTCTTCATGCTCAGCAAATCGAAGAGGTCACCTACCTCCGGTTGGCCAAGTCGATAGGCACCCCTTTTTACGCTTACAGCTGTGCTCAGCTCAAACACGACCTACAGAAGCTGATGAGCACCATGCCTGAGGAACTGAATTTTTTATATTCGCTCAAAGCCAATCCCAACATGTCGCTCGTCAACGTGATCCATCAGCAGGGAGTGGGATGTGAAGTGTGTTCGCTGACGGAACTGGAAACCGCTCTTTGCGCGGGTGCTTCCGCCCGGGACATCATTTTTGTCGGTCCGGGCAAGTCAGACTCCGAGCTGGCCCGCTGCGTTGATCTGGGGATCAAGGCCGTCGTGGTCGAGTCACTCGGTGAGCTACAACGCCTTGAGACGATGGCGGCGCAAACCGGTAAGTCCCAAGCCTTTGCTTTTCGCATCAACCCAAACTTTACCTCTGAAAAAGCACGCCTGGTGATGAGCGGTAAACCGCGTCAATTTGGCATTGACGAAGATGTGGTCATCAATGCCCTCAACCACTTAGACCGTTACCCTCATCTCACCCTGGCCGGAATTCATGTGTATTTAGGCACCCGCATTCTCCTTGCTGAGGCCGTCATTGATAATACACGCAATATCCTTTCGCTGGCTGAGCACATCGAAGCCAAACTGTCTCATCCGCTGTCTTTTGTCGATATTGGAGGCGGGCTGGGGATCCCGTATTATCCGAAAGAGCAGTTTCTTGATCTCGACGCCACCGCCCAAGGATTGGCGCCACTCATTACTCAGTTTCAGGCCAACCACCCCGACACGCGTCTGATCATGGAGCTTGGCCGCTACATCGTCGCCCGCGCCGGGATATTTGTCACTACGGTGCGCGATATCAAGTCGTCCAAAGGCAAAACCTTCGCCATCTGTGATGGCGGTTCCAACTGTCATGGCGCTGCCGCAGGAATAGCCATCCGTAAAAATTTTCCCATCAAGCGTCTGGGCGCCGCAAGTGATGCCGAGCACAGTGAGGACTACATGATCACCGGCCCACTGTGTACTCCAACGGATTTAATTGGTAACGCTGTGACCTTACCTCAATTACAGGTTGGCGATCTGATAGGCGTGTTTCACTCCGGGGCATATGGTCCCACAGCCTCGCCCGTCAACTTTCTCAGTTTTGGTCAACCGGCCGAAGTCCTTATTGATGGTGATACCGCCATCCAAATCCGCCAACCTGAGCATCTCAAGCACGTGCTCGCTCAGCAGCTTCCTATGCCGGTGCAACTGGTCAGCGCCACTCACTCAGCGGTGAAGTAACCCGAAATGCCAATACGTCTAGACACTCGACACTACGTTACTCATCACTCAACACCACAGCCCGTTCACCACCCGAGAGTGACGTGTGACGAGGACGAGCTCGCGGCTTTCCTTCGAACACGCAGCAGATCGTTGGGAATACGGAGTGGTGATCCCGAGCAACTGGTCGCACAGTGGCAACATCAACCGAAACAGGCCTCGTTTCTGACCATAACGCAAACTCTGCTCGCTGAGCTGGCTCTGCCCTGCGGAGAATCCCTGGAATTGGTGCTGTTTTGCCATTGGAGTACCGATTGCGAGTTTGGGCATTCAATCAGCAATTATATTGTCGATCAATGTAAAGCTCAGAGCGCCTTCGCCTTCGCCATCAGTGATTCTGGCCCCGTCGCTCCATTCGTGGCCTACGCTCTCATCCGTCAGTGGTCACTCACGACCGGTCGTGCTCTGGTCGTTACGGTCGATCAGTCCAGCCACTTACATCACAGTGTCCTGTTGTCCGATCACCTGACCGACAACGTTGGAGCTGCAATGGTGTGGTCTTGCGCTGAGGGAAACGGACTCTTCAGTGGCTATTACTCTGTCGCTTCAAATGCCGGCTTCTCGCACGGCGAATGGGTTGCCACCCTACAGGCGGTCTGCCCCTTTGATCTCAGCAAGGCGCGAATAGTCACCGACACCAGCAGTCAGGCGTACTGGCCAGCAGGCCATCTTGCCACTGTGTTCGATGATGGTGCCCCGAGCGCGTGGCCTTTTCATCTGGCGAAGCCCTGGCTGGCAGAACTATCGGACACCAGTGTGTCGCTAAGCGGTTTGGTACTCTGCCGGACATACCGAGACACCACGCACCTACTGTGGTTCTATTCGGAGAACAGCCATGAAAATAATTGATGTTGCTACCTATATCAACCCCGAACTCACGGGTCTGGATGCCCTCAATGAGCGCTATCAGTGGGGAGAGCGCAATCAAAAAATCTTCCGCCGATTTCTCAAGCTCGAATCAAGCTGCCTGTTTCCCGATAACACTCTGCCTGAGTTGCTGCAGACCGCATTACAGAGCTTGCTGGCCGGGCACAAAGAGAAGCGCTCCGCGATCATGTATGTCATTTATGCGCACTCTTTGCACGCAACATACCCATTCGAAATGCGGCTCATTGAGCAGTGGTGCCACCAACACATCGGCGCCCACGTGGAGTCCTTATCAGTGACCCAAGGATCGTGTGCGTCGTCTTTGTTGGGGATCGAATTTTTACAACGCGTACTCGACCGTAAATCCGCGCACGAAGCACCGCAATACGCCATCCTGCTGACCGGGGATAAGTGCTTTCACGACACTGTTCAGTATGTCGACCAAAACGGCCTGTTTGGCGAAGGATGCAGTGCGACCTTACTGACCAATGACGACAATGCTCTGGGTCTGACCATCACGAGTCTTGCTTGGAACACCCTTGGTGCGATTAGTCACCGTACCGTCAGTAGCAGCCGTGAACAGGCCAACGCTTACGACCGTGCCTTCATTCCTATAATGACCGACACCATAGAGCAGGCACTCCAGGCCGCTCAAATCGAACCACAGCAGGTTGAAGCCATGTTGCCCTATCACATGAGTCCACCGACATTCGATCGTTTGGTCGACCGGCTGAACATTCCACGTGAGCGAATTTACCGCAAAAACCTTTACTGCATCGGGCACTGCTTTTGTGGTGATGCGTTTATCAACCTCCACGACTATTGGCGACTGGAGAAACAGCGACGCACCGGCGGCCCCATTCTGTGTATGGCCGCCGGCGTGGCAGGCACCTTTAGTGCGTTAGTGCTTACCTAGTTCAAAAGGGATCTTATGTATTCAAACAAATTCGTTCTCAGTCACTACCTCGATGCCAGCGCCGCCCTGTTTGGTACGCAGATAGCAGTGATAGATGAGAAACAACAACTCACCTACCAACAGCTCCGCTCTGACGCACGACAGCTAGCCCACACTTTCCAGGCGTACGGTGTCACCAGAGGAGACCGCGTAATGTTGTACCTTGCCAACTCCATCGCGTTTGTCCGCGCCTTTTGGGCGGCACAATACATCGGTGCCGTTGCCGTGCCCATCAATCCGGACACTAAAGCCGAAAAAATAGCTTGGTTGATCGCGGACAGCACAGTCAACCTGCTTATCGTCGACGGTGATTCGCAGCCAACGGCCAAGCAGGCCCTCAGCATGACCGAGCCCGCCCCTTATCTGCTCGACATCAATGATGTCCCAGATGTGAAAAGGAGCCTTGAGACCGCCCTGTCTGTGTCCGTGCCGATTTCCACCGACCTCTCGACCATCATCTACACATCCGGATCCACCGGGCAGCCCAAAGGGGTCATGCTCAGCCACAGAAACATGGTCGCAGCCTCACACTCAGTGGCCGCGTACCTCGATCTCGATCCAACCGACCGTATTTTCTGTGCCCTGCCACTGACATTTGACTATGGTCTGCATCAGGTCACAATGTCGGCCTTAGTCAGCGCAACCCTGATTGTCGAACGCAACTTCGCACAACCGCTGTTTTCGTTGCACCGCCTCGTTAAGCAGCAAGCTACCGTACTGCCCATCGTCCCGACGATGCTGAGCGTGATCGCCCCGCTGGCCAGCCGCTTCGATTTGTCGAGTATTCAAACCATCACAAACACGGCCGCAGCCCTCCACCCCGAGGCCATTGATCAATTGCACTCGCTGTTCCCATCCGCGCGCGTGTTTTCGATGTATGGACTCACCGAATGCCATCGCTGCACCTACATGCCTCCACACCAATTGGCATTACGCAAAGACAGCGTTGGGATCGCAATCCCCAACACCGAACTCTGGGTGGTTGATGAACAGGGCCAGGCGCATACCCGCAATGCTACCGGCGAACTGGTGATCCGAGGCGATACCGTGATGGTGGGATACTGGCAAAATCCCCAGAAAACTGCAGAAAAGCTCAAACCAGGCCGCTATGGGACAGAACACGTACTGTATACTGGCGATATCTGCCGTCTTGACGATCAGGGCTATCTTTATTTTGTCGGGCGCCAGGACGAAATACTCAAATCCTGTGGCGAAAAAGTGGCACCAAAAGAAGTTGAAAGCGTCATTTATCAATACCCCGGCATCCAACAGGTGGTGGTGATCGGCGTTCCGCATCCGGTCTACGGGGACGAAATCATCGCCTGGATTGAAACCGATCGACCACTTGAGGAAACTACTATCAAGCATTGGTGTAAGTCGAAACTCGAATCTTACATGGTGCCACATCGTGTGTATGCGCGTAGTTCGTTGCCACGTAACAATAACGGAAAAATTGACAAGCCCCAACTTCAAGAATGGAGCCAAACGGCCTCAACCTCCGAACCTAACCACTCATAAGGAACTCCTATGCAAGACTACGTTCAAAAAGTCATTCACGCTATCAGCCTAGTCCTCGATAACGACGACGTCTCTGAGCTCCACTCTGGAACGCGGATAGAACGCGACCTTGGCTTCGACAGTGGCCTGTACATTGAACTGATTATGTATCTTGAGGATACCGTCGAAGGCCTGCATATCGACCCGGCGACGCTTGAGATCAGTAACTTTGAATCCGTTGGTAGCATTGCCAAATTCATCGCTAACGCCACCTCATCAACGGTGGTGGCATGAGTGTCGCGTACTCCTCCATGGTGACGATATTTAACACGTTTCGTCATAATGCCTCCCCCACTTACCATCATGTTGAAGGGGATCTCAGCTATCAGGCGCTGTTTGACAACGCAGCGACGTTGGCCAGCACACTGCGCGAATCTGGTCGGGAGCCCGTGCTCATTTATGGTCATAAGAACCGTGCCTACCTGGTCGCATACTGGGCGTGTATTCTTGCAGGGCGTACTTTCGTTCCCGTCGAAACTGACAATCATCAGTCTAGAGTGGCGGCCATCGCCACTCAGTCCGGCGCTACTCTCGTGCTCAATACCACCGCATCGCCACTGAACAGCGTGGTGACCATCCCCGTCCGTCCCGTGTCCCTTGAAACGACTTTAAGCACGCAGGAGCGTGAACAGATTGCTCAGTTCTGGCGCACTCAGACCGCAACGTTCACTGACCAGGACACAATGTATATGATGTTTTCCTCCGGGACCACCGGAGCGCCGAAAGGGATCTTGGTTAGCTATGGCAACACCGCCGATTTCATTGGCTGGCTCAAACACGCGTTTCCGCTGCATGGGGCTATCAGTGGCAATATCCGCTACTGCTTCGATGTTTCCTTGTACGAGCTATGGTTGGCTTGGCTGCACGGCCAGCCTATCTCGTCACTTGATCACAGCGATATGATCAACACCCGTAAAGCGATTCAGCGCCATCGTCAACACGGTACGACTACGTGGGTTTCGACCCCTAGTATGACGGCCTGTTACCTCAAGGATCATCAGTTTGATGCCGAGGCACTGCCGGATCTTTCACGCTTTATCTTCTGCGGGGAAGTGCTGTCGAAATCTTTAGTCAACACCTTGCGCGCCAAATTTCCTCAGGCCGCCATCATTAACACCTATGGGCCGACAGAGTGCACTGTGGCTGTGACCAGCATCGAAATCCAGGCACAGCACCTTGCCGACACACGGCCTCTGCCTGTTGGGCAAGTGCGACCGAACAGCCAGGTGTTGGTCGATCCCCATACTCAGGAGATCCTGATTCAAGGCGCCTCAGTAGGCAATGGCTACTTAGAGGCAGGGACCGAACAGGCGCAAAAATTTGTCTCCCTCGCGACGCCGGCGACCCGTCGCTATCACACAGGAGATCTCGGCCAACTCGATGGCGATACCCTGTACTTTCTCGGGCGCACCGATCGTGAGATCAAAGTGCAAGGTCACCGCGTTGATCTGAACGTTATTGAAAAAGCACTCCATACTCTGCCGGGTATTGAAGAGGCGTTCGTTGAGCCCTGGGTTCGCAAAGGACAAATTCAGGCACTTAGAGCCTTTGTCAAAGCGCCGCCACAGATGCCGCTTACCCATTACGCCGACGCGCTGTCAGCCCAGATTCCTCCGTATATGGTGCCAAAATTCTGGTACTCCATGGAGACCCATCACTTAAGTCTCAACAGCAAGCTCGACCGTGGTTCGGTAGCCGAGACCGCTTTAAAACAAGGAGAGTGTTTTGTTTTCCACTATGATTCAGTCAATTGTTGATCGCTTCCATGCAACACCCGAGGCGATTGCACTAGTTCACCAAGAGGACTCGATTTCGTTCGCCACGCTGGGCCAACGTGTGCAGGCCGTCTTGACCTTACTGGGGCAGCTCCGTCCGACATTTTGTGTCATCTACGGACACAAAGAAATCGACACAGTTGCCAGTATACTGGCATGCACGTTCGCGAACGTGCCGTTCAGTGTTGTCGACACAGCTAACCCCTATAAACGCGTACTCCAGGTTCAGGCGGTTCAACAGAGTGACTGCCTGCTGTTAGGTACATCAGGCTATCAGCAGCATTGCTCGGCTTCCCCTAATATTCATGATATTACCAGTCTCGCAGGCCAGCCCTTTACCCTACACCGCAGTACCGAACGCAGTGCGACAGACCCTTTCTATGTTCTGACCACCTCAGGCAGCTCGGGGATGCCGAAGGGTGTAAAGATAAGCTACGATAATTACGCTCATTTCCATCACTGGTACGGTGCCTTGTTGCAGGCCAATGCCCCACAGGGAATGCACGTCAACCACGCGTGTCTATCGTTTGACATGGGCATTTTGGATCTGGTGTCGAGTTTGGCTGCCCATCAGGCGGTCTGCATGCTGCCGCACGCGTTTAATGCCATGCCGAGGCAGAATCTTAAACTCCTGACCCAGTGTGAGCAAGCTCACGCGACCAGTTGGTTTTCCACACCGAGCTTTCTGGAAATGATGTGTTTGGATCCCAAGTTCAACGGACAAACCCTGCCTGAGCTGACGCTGTTCTTCATCGGCGGTGAATTTGTCTCTCCCGCCCTGATTGACAGCCTTGCCACCCGTTTCCCTCGTGCCACGCTGCGTCATGCCTACGGCCCGACCGAGACCAGTTGCGTCACTCATGCCCACCCAATCCGCTCGGTCGATCTCTCGACAATTCTGTCACTCGGGGTACCGATGGGCAACAACCGCATACAGATTGAGTCGTCCGAAGGGACGCCGCTGGCCAGCGATGAAATTGGTGAAGTTGTGATCTATGGCCCCCAAGTGGGACATGGCTATGTGCCCCAGTCACACCCCAGAAACATCGCCTTTGGCCAACATCAGGGTGAACGGTACTACCGCACCGGAGATATGGGCTACCTCGATCGGGCAGGTCACCTGTTTCTTATAGGCCGCGAAGACGGCCAGGTCAAGTGGCGAGGCAACCGGATTGAGCTATGCGAGATTGAAACCGTCGCCGCCCGTGATCCCAACGTGACGCATTGTGCGGTTCTGCCCATCTACGAAAACAATACCGTCACGGAGCTGATTCTGTTCGCCCAACTGCGCGATCGCTCCTCAGAGCAGCAAACGGCGTTTACCAACCATCTGCGTTGCCATTTACCTAAATACATGGTGCCGTCGTGCTGTAAGTTTTTGTCTCAAATACCCATAAATCTGCACGGCAAGATTGATCGTCGGCAGCTCAGTACCTTATGGCACGAGCCAACCCCCTCTGTACTTTAACTTGAAATGGAATCCGCCATCATGCTATCACCTCAACTTGAGGCCATCCGCCACCTCGTCACAGGCACTTGTTCAGAGGGCAGAACTCTGGGCATGCAACTCGAGCAACACAGCCTGCACTACCAGGCTACCACCGAGTTTTCTCTTGCGCCACAAATCAACCGCCTTGGACTGACCGAGCAGTTTAACCCATCGCCGTTAGTGCTCGATAACGGCGATGTGCTGCACACACTCAGCGTGGAACAGCGCTGCGTCCTGTATGAGGCCTTGGCCTATGTCGACCCCAATCTGATTTTTTCTTGCCCCACTCCCGGCATGGCGGGCTTTGTTTTGCAGGCAATGGGCAATGATGAGCAACAGGAACGTTTTTTCGGCCGCTTTCGCGATCGTCTGAGTTGGAGTTGCTACGCCATGAGCGAGCCAGGCGTCGGATCAGACGCTGGCAATATTGCCAGCACCGCGACCAAGGTCGACGGTGGCTATCTCATCAATGGAGAAAAGTACTTCATTGGCAATGGTGCGCACGCCGATATCGGGGTCGTGTTTGCCCGCACTAACCCTGGCCCAATTGGCACGGATGTGTTCCTGTTCGAACCGGATCGTCTGGAAGGCTTGCACCGAACACGCCTCAACACCTATGGCGTTCCAGGCAGCGCGATTGCTCATCTGAAGTTTGACAACGTATTTGTCGATGACGATGCCTTACTGGGAGCACACCTCAAACCGACCCAGCGTTTTTCCGGTGCAGCCATTACAACTTTCGACAGCTTACGCCCGTGCGTCGGGGGCCTGACCTTGGGCACCGTTCGGGCCTTGGTAGAACATGCAGAACAGCAAGGGGCGATTGCCCGAACTTACCACCACAAATGGCTCCAGCAAGCACAGCGTGAACTTGCCTCTTCACTGGCTCAACTTTTGGATATCGCCAGACGTTTTGATCAGGGGCAGAAGGTGTCCCAAGCGGTTGGCCTAGCCAAAGCAAAAGCCGTGCAAACAGCCGAATCCGTGTGCGATGCGCTGCTCCATCGCCTCGAGCCTGGCGCACTGGCCTCCGATCCACTATTGGCCAAGCTCTATCGCGATCTGAAAAGCTTTGAATACGCCGAAGGCACACGCCAGATCCACTTTCTTAATGCCCACAAGCAGTTTCAAGAGGCCACACGATGACACGGCCGTCCCTCCGCCGTCCCCAAGACGTTCAGTCTTTATGGCTAAACGCGTTCGAACATTTGGTGCCGGTGATACAAACGACCTCCCTCACCCCATCTGAGTACGATCTCATTTCCCCTTGGCGCACGCTGAACGGAGAAGTGGCACAAGATAAACTGCTCAAAGCTTCATCCGCCTTCCCAACCTTACCAGACTGGATGAGACACTGTACCAGTCAATCGCCTAGGTTGGCCATTCTGTATGTCCATCGCTATACAAAGCTCGACTGCAGAACGCCATTTTTACCGTGGCTAATCCACCAGATTGGCGGGAGCGTTCGCAATCTCGGCTTACGGCATAATGACACCCGGCTCTCACCAGCACACCTCAATCTGGCCAGCGCTTGGGCTCAGGAAGGCGACAATGTGCTGGTGATTTTTGACCACATTAAAGTCATTGATGCCGCTTCAGAGTCTCAACCGACACCGTTTATCCAGTATGCCCTACTTAGTACCACACCTTGCCCCATGACGGGCTTTACTCCCACGTTACTCGGCTCCACGCTATGCCCTGAACTGCAACTCTTACCGGGATATGACGAGGCCCAAGCCACCCAGTCTATAAGTCAGGTGTTCCATGAGTGAATTGCTTGATCCTGCGCTTCCAGCCCATGCTATAGAAGCATTATGTGGTTATTTTGACCAACCTCGCCACCTGCCGATCCGTAGCCGTGAACGACGCTGGCTAGAGACCCTGAACTTGCACCACCTTGATACCCCCGTCGGACGAGGCCGCCTGTATGAATCAGGCCCCAAATGCGCACCGGCGATCTTACTCATCCACGGCTGGGGCGGTTACACCGGAATGTTTGCCCCGCTGGCTAGCCACTTAGTAACATGCGGTTACCGGGTTGTGCTGCCCGACTTGCTCGGCCACGGTGATACCTCACCCGACTGCGTGTGCCATTTTGGAGCACAGTTGACCTGGCTTAAGCGTCTCCTGTCCGAAGTAGGCCCATGTCAACATGTGATTGGTCACTCACTGGGGGGGGTGTTAGCCACGCTACTGCACGTTACACCATCGTCTCCTTTTCGTTCAGCCACCCTGCTCGGCGCTCCCCAGTCTCTGACGCATGCTTTCCAGCATTTTGTTGACCAGACTCAGTTCCCGACACCACCCGACATGGCTGAAAAGTTGGCTCGTTGGTACTGCACCAGGCACGCTCTGCCGAGCTTTTGTATGGCGGATCATGGCCGCTCATTCACCCAGCACGCCCTGTTCATTCATGGCGGAAAAGACCATCGTTTTGACAGCAGTCAGGCCCACATTAATCATCAGTCATGTCCGCTGCCCACAGATCAAAAACAGCTCATCATTTACGATAACCTCGGCCACCTTGGGATCCTTTATAGTGCAAAGATCCATCATGCTATTTACACTTTTATCGGCCATGCTCAGGAGTCAGAACATGCTATGTAACATTCAAGACATCGCAGTCCATTTTGCCTCGTGCACCCAGTCCGTAGCGGAAGCGGCTGTCTCCCTGGGGCTACTCCCTATAGAAGCGAAAATGTATGAACGTTTCTATGGTCTAAAACACCTGCCGTATGATGCTGAGGGCTCGCTGCTTGATCTGGCTCAACCAGCCATTGAGCGCCTGCTGTACTCTCATCCTGAAATCGACACACACCTCGCCTACGTCGTCCACTGTCATACCATTCCGGCCATCGCGCCATTTGACCATGCTACGTTGGCTCAATACATCCAGACACGCTGCCATCCAGATGTCGAGTTCTGCAGCTACACCATGAGTCACTGCTCTACCGCCTTATCCGCATTGCAGTTTACCGCATCTCTGCTTAACGACGACGAGTACGCCATTTTGCTCATTGCCGAGAAAGCCTTCCATAGGTGGATCCGGCTGGTACCGGATACTACGATCATGGGGGAAGCTGCCTGTGCCGTACTGCTCTCGAAAACCGGTCAGCACTTTCAGGTGCTCGACAATCGCAGTCAACGAGCAGGTCAGTTTGCCCTCAATAATGGATTTGTTACTAACACTTCTAATCAAAAGGCTTTTCAGGAGATCTACCCGACATTTTTATCCCAGCATGTCGAGTGGAGCTTGCACCACATGCAACGGATAGCCCAAGATATTCAATATCTGCTGCCCCATAATGTGAATAAGCCTTCATGGCAACAAGTTGCAAAAAGAATAAACTTTTCTACCGATCAAATTTATCTTAATAATATTGAAAAATACGGGCATTGTTTTGGCTGTGATCCTTTTATTAATCTTTACAGCCTGTGGAAGGAGGGTAAATTGTCTTCCGGTGATGAACTGTTATTGGTCAGTGTCGGGTTGGGCGCTACAGCCAGTTCGGCGCTCATTCTGTGTGGCGACATAATGAATTGATGTATAAAATAATTTTACATCACTATGTGACGTCCTTGATCAAACAACGATTTAAAAATATCTTCAAATTCAGCAACCCCAATCAATTTACCATTTTATTTTCGTCATAATATCTTGAGCGAAAAATTAATTATGGCCAGTTACTGAGCCGGTTGAAATTGCCGTTGTAATTATGGAGAATTGTTCAATGGCCCGCAAAAAAGTGCTCGACTTCAGTTACTTAGATGACCACCTGTTAAAGTTCACCGAATTCGGACCTATATTAGAAACCCAGCCCTATGCGATGGATGCGTTACTCCTAGATGAGCAGCTGATGGCCATATCACATATTGGCCTGCCGAAAACCTACAATCCATATTACGGTGCGCTTAAAATCGAGCACTTCGATCCCGAAGCGTTCCCAGACTTTTTGCAGTTGGTTGAATATATTTCACGTTTCGACGCTAGCTCCATGCTGGCAATGCCAGGTAACTCACTTTCGTGCAGAGCCGTCGAAGTCCTGGGCACCGAGGCCCAGAAGGAACGCTTTTTCCATCCTTTCTTATCCGGCCCGGTCTGGACGTTCTTCGCCGTTTCCGAACCTGATATTGGCTCTGACGCCCAACATATCTCCACCGCCTTAACCCAAGACGACACTGGAGCACTCATCCTCAACGGACACAAGTACTTCATCGGTGGTGCTCAAAAAGCCAGCACAGGTCTCGTGTTTGCCAAACATGGTCATCATTCCCGCCTGGTGATGATTGAACCGGATCAGTACTCGGTGCATTTTCATGTTGAAGCACTGCATCCGTATGGGTTACTTGGTACCGAGCTTTCGGCGCTCACGTTTGACGATCTTCCCGTCACTGAGGCCCAGTTGCTCGGAGGCCCGCAGAACGGTCTCCGCCATGGTATGAATACCATCAGTCACGTGTTTGAAAAACACCGTCCATTGGTCGCGGCCATGGCACTCGGCACCGCATATGGGCTGCTTAACGCCCTCGACAGGCACGGAATCAAAGGGCTTAACCACTACTGGAGACAATATCACTCCTTATATACACTCATGCTGCGCATCGGCGATGATTTTCATGCCGGCAGCGCCAAAGTCCACCTCACCAGTTTGCTGAAAGTGCGTACCTGTCGTCTGGTTGAAAGCGTCGCATACCAGTTAGCTGAACGCTTGCCACGCGAAATCTGGCTGACCGATTACCGCCTGCAAAAACGCTATCGTGATGCGTTTGCTTTTGAATACATGGAAGGTACCAGCAATATCCACCGACTGAACGCCTACCGTTCGTTCACCGCCAGTCAGGGTGTGCCATTATGACATTGACACTCAACCCCGCCCATATCGCCTGCGACACGTTCGGCAACCTAGAAACCTTCGAACCGCAATGGCTGACACAACACGAACACTGGGAAGGATTTATGCAGGCCTTCTTCGAATCCAATGGTCTGACGTATACCCGTGAGTTTGACAGTCGGGTCCAGGCGTGTATTGACGCCGACGATAAAGCAGCCTTCTCGAGCATGATCGACGTGTTGCTGCCGAAAATCACCGACATCACCAGCGTCAAGGACGTGAACACCGTCCTCATGGCGCATTGGACCCCTGATCTTCATCTCGGAACGTCTGTGGTCAATCACGCGATGCATCGTCTCAATTTGTCACCAAACTGCTTTGGTCTGGCGATCAGCGATCGTGGGCTGTCTGCCCCGTTGTTCGCGCTGGAATGCCTGCATCGCAATCTCGATGACCCCAACCACTCTGCTCTGCTGTTGGTCGCTGATCAGAAGAATCTCCTGTATAAATCCGAGCTGATGGCCTGTCTGTCGCCCCTTAACAGCGCGTGCGTGCTCAAACTCGAGACCAACGGCACCGGCTGGCGTTATCAAGGTTACCGTAAAATGCCCAATATTTCCGCTGAGCAATTAGCCGACAGTGTCTGCAAACTCAAAGCCGAACTCGGGCTCCCCGAAGGCACCCCCGTGATCGCCTCCCGCACTTGCCTAGACGCCCTGCCTAACAGCAACGAGCACGTGGCCACAGAACCTCAGTTGCTCTGCAGTGCGCCGTTTTTCGCCTTGAAAGAGCATGGTTACACTGACCGCGACTACTTACTCGTGATCCATGAGCAGAACACACTGTACGCGGTAGGATTACACCACCAGGAGGTGCCATGCGTGTAGCCTCACTATCGGCCCATATCCCGAGTTCGCGTATTTCTGTCCAGAGTCTGGCGGAAATATCGGGCTGTTCCCCTATGGAAGCAAAGGTGTTCAGTCGCCTGTTTGGTATCGACAGCGTCTCAGCCCACTCCGATCGGGAGCCCCCATTGCACGCCATGCAAACGGTCATCAAGGAGTCTCTGCGAGACTTAGGGTCACCGGCGATTGATACCCTCATCTACGTGCACGCGTTTCCAGTCCAGAGTGCGGACAACCAAAGCAGAATAGCTGAACTGATAGACACGATACCTGCTCTCCAATCCGTACGTCACAGTTACGAAGTGGATCAACACAATTGCGCGGGTGGATTTTGGGGACTTTCGATGGCGCAATCTCTTTTAGCGCAGGGCGTTGCTGAGCGGATCGTGATCCTGATTGGCGATAGTTTCCATTCACTGAACCCCGAGCATCGGTATGTGGCTGGCTGCACCATGATGGCCGACGGTTATGCCTCTCTGGTGGTCGACCGGTTACCCGGCCCTTGGCAGATAGAGAGTATCTATACTCATCATGACAGCCAATATCATCAGGGGCTGTTTGGTGACGAACAACAGAATCAGGCCTTCTACCGTGCCCACGATACGCTGGTGAATGAGGCTCTGGAAGCGCTTGACGACCCTCAGCGCCCACATACTGCCATTCTACCGCATAACATAAACAGAGTCAGTTGGTTCAACTACACTCGCTCCTTTCCAGAAACGGGGCAACGGCTGGATCTCTCTCTGTTGCCGGATATCGGCCATTGTTGTGCCGCTGACCCCTTCTTACTGATGAATCGCCATTTCCAAGACCCAGCGGATCAGTCGCAGCGATGGGCCCTACTCTCTGTCGGCTCCGGCGGCTATGTCGGAGCCTGCTCGATCGCTTATACACCCGACCACTAATTGCAGGAATCTTTATGTCAACCACACTCCACTGCCACCGAGTGAGCAATCGTACCCTTCAAGCAAAGGGAATACTCAAAGCCATCGAACAAGCGTATCGACCAGACTGCCCTATGTTCACGCTCAAATTTGACAACGGTAGCCAAATCCTGATTTTGGCCGATTATCGGCACGTTGAGTACTGGCTCGAGCACGACGACCATTTTACCAAAGAGATGCGCAATACACGGACATCATCCGCCCTTGGCCGCATACAGTTCGGACAGAGCCTGACGTTCGCTCAGGACGGTGAGGAATGGCGCCAGTTGCGGACACTGGCCATGCCGACCGTTAACCCAAAGCATCCAGGACTCATGCAAGCTAACCAAGAGGCTGCACAATGGCTGAGCGAATGCTTTTCGGATATTCCCGTTATCGACGATGCATGGTCCCTGTGCCTGGAGTGGGCCACCCGGTGCGTCCTGGCCCCATATTTGGGGCACCAGACCTCTGTAGACACCGCCATTGCACTGATCAGACACCATCAGGAAGTGTTCTTTCATCTGGTACAACAAGCGGAACACCATGATAAAGCCGCGCTGTATCTCGACCCACGGGTCCATGCTTTTCGCACCGAAATAGCACAGATTCTGGACGCGGCGCTTTGTCACCCTGATCGCGATGAAAGCACCCTGCTAGGACAGCTCGCCAAACACCTAGATATCGAACACAACCCAGCGCAAAAAGCCTTTCTCACCGATTTTCTGATGGGCAACCTGCTGGGCAGCGTCGACAATCCTGCCTCAACCTTACTGTGGTGTCTGATCCATCTAGCCCGTAACCCCGAGGTCATCGCTCAAATTCGTCAGGAAAGCCATAACATGGCACACCGGGGTTGGAGTATACAGCGCAGCCCCGTCACCATAGCGGCCATCAAAGAGTGTTTAAGACTCTCACCCGTTCAGCCTCTGGTTGAGCGCTGTACGTCGCGCAACATTATCCTTGATGGTGTAACCATCGCTAAAGGCACGCACGTCCTATTCTGCTCCTGGCTGATCCATCGCGATCCGCAGTGCTGGCCCCTGCCACTGGAGTTTGACATCGAGCGCTTTATGCAACGTCAGCGCCTTAACCCTGCCAAGTACTTCCCATTTGGGGTCGGTCCAAGGATTTGCGCTGGAATGAGTTTAACCCTCCATCAACTGGTTATGTGCCTGCTGACACTCTGCCGCGATCATGACTGGTCTCTGAGCGAGACCGTAACACCACTCCAGCTGCGACCTGAATTCAAACTTAACCTGAGGCCAAGAGGCCCGATTTCCTTACACACAACCACCGACAAAACGGGGCAATTCCAAGAGGAATATTCATGAAAACCAAGCCAATCATTGCGCTTGTGCTTCTTTGTTCTGATCATGTGCAGGCCGCAGAGCAAGATTTTCAACCTCAGTCATTTTCGGTGTTATCGCTCGTCCGAGGCATGAACGTCACCGTTAAATGCGGGGATAGTAATGCGCTAGCTATCAGTGGAAAGGCGAAACTTGTCGATAACCTCACCTGGCAGGTGAACGACGATATCCTAATGATAAACAACACCGCCTACCGTGAGAATGGCTTCGATTTCAACCCAGAGAAGCTGAACGTGACGATCACCACCACCACACCAATCACTACCGTGGACGCGCAGTTTGGCGTAGCGGTCAATATGGCTGCATGCAGCTACGCCAGCGACACATTAAACCTCAACGGCACCATGGGGGCATCCTACACAGTATCTGGCTCCGTTGATACGTTGAACCTTACACTCAACATGGGAGCCGATTTCAACCAAGCCAGTCAGGTTCTGCACATCAATACAGCCAACGTCGAACTGTCAATGGGTGTGGATGCCAATGTCTGTAGCGCACAGCATGCAAAAGGCACTGTTTCGATGGGAGCAAAAGTCGTCGTCGGTGAGCACACAAAAACGGATCAGTTGAAGGTCGATTTTGCTGGTAAACGCAGCCGCCAATCATGCCAATAGCCGCACTCACTAATACTAATTAAGGACATATTATGACACGTTGGATCACCAATGATTTGTGTGAGTTAACCAAAGAAAACATGGATCTGCTGCTCGATTTCAAGATCCCAGGTATCTTGGTCAGGGGGTTTATTGACCCTGAAATCTGCCAGACTGTCGCCGACCGTCTGGTAACAAAGTATGGTCATATGAATGACATTCCCGTTAACCAGCAGGCCATATGCCACAACCGTTATTCCCATATGAAGAAGTCGGTCTATTTCTTCAAGAAGAAACGCGCAGAACAGGAGGTCTCTGATATCTATCGCGATCTCAACATCAATCCGGTTGAGCAAGTGATAGAGGCGCTCAGACGTGATACCCAGCGCGGAGTTGAGATCTATCACGAGGAAGGCTATGGAGACTATTTTGCTGGCGCTTTCCGTAGCTTTAAAGGACATGGAAAGTTGCACATCGACCATGCACCTAGCCACATCCATCAACCTTGGGCCGTTACACAATTGAAGCGCCAGTTAAGCTGGAACATTTATTACACCAACTACCAAGGCAACGGAGGCGAACTGATCATTTATGACACGGTACACTCAAAGGAAAATGAACGCCTTAAGGTAGAGAACGATTACTGCTTTCCATACGATGTGCTCGAGTCCTCCACCCATTGCAAGGTGAAACCCGAAGTGGGTGATCTGGTCATTTTCAACACACAGAACTTCCATGAAATCATGGGACACGGTCAGGGTTGTCGTATTTCACAGACCTCCTTTATAGGGCTGGACGACGACGGCTGTCTTAGACTTTGGTCATAAAGTGATGCTAATTCTTCTCTTAGTATGGTGTTCATAAGTGAGCGGGCCCTGTTGCAAATAACTCTCCGCCGCTAGAGAACCACGCTGCTGGCGGGTCTGATAAACCCGCGTTACGATCATTGCGTACATACGTCCAGATATGTACCCATCGTCAGTTCAGGAAACTGACGAAAGCAAGGGTGCCTTTCTCTTGCAGGGTATTTCAGATTATGCGGTGCTGTTCTTCCAGTTGAAGACGATGTTGCTCCAGCCAGTCTTGATTTCTGCGGAGGGCACTGGTTTTCCTTCTGTTTTCTCTTAAATTTTGCTGAGAGACGGTATTGCGCGCTTTTTTAGCTTCTTCTATATCCTTCATCAGATACAAGTACGATCCGGCAAAAAGCGAACACCGTACCGGCGATATGATGTTATAACAGGGAAGCACTGGAGGGAACGAGTAAAGGCCGTGCAAGGATAAAAATCAGCGAATATGAAAGAGGGGTTTTATCACCGCCATACTACGTAGCTTGCCAACTTGCTGCTATTTTAAATGTGCCGACCTGTTATTTTTATATCGATGATGACGAGGATATCTTCGCAGAGCAGGTTTTAATGCTATATAGAAATAAATTTGGTAGCGGATTAGAAAAAGAACTCATCACTACATTGACAAAGAAAAGCAAAGAATATGAAAAATCCTTCGATGATTTGAAAAATACCTTGGAGGACTTCAAAAAGACTATGGAGCATATCAATCTAGTTCGAAAGGGAGGTCAATATGATGAAGATTAAGTATATTGCTGGTGCAAAGTGCCTTGTTCCTGATATCCTGATGCCATAATTCAGCAAAAACACCCTGTTTTGTTTGGATTTGTGCGCTCAGAAGGCCGGTGTTGATACACCGGCTTTTCTTGTTTGGGATGGTGTCACCTGTGATTGTGCTCCAAGTGGGTAGCACGACACTTATTTAAGTGTCGTAAAAAGGAAAAATAAAGCTATTTTTCTATCGCTGCTGTGTACGCTTCCTGAAGTCTCAGCCACATTTCCGCTGTACTGCCCAGCGCGATAGACAAACGCACCGCCATTGCTGGCGTGACCGCTACACGACCTTCCACCAGCTGCCAAATCGTTGACGGGGAAACATCCATCGCCTGCGCAAGTTCTTTCAGGCTCATATTTAAATGTACCATCTCCTCAGAGATGTAGCACTCCGGATGGGGCGGCATACGTTTAGTCATTTTTATAACTTCCTTAACTCTTTATGTTTCCAGCTCACCCAACACTATTTTGATGAAAAAATAACATTTCGTTATTCGTATTACACTGAAAATTGCAAATCAGGCTGGTAATTTTATCACAAAAGGGGTACTATGTACTCTAATGAAAAGGAGATTTGCCCGTGAGTCATGCAATAGAATTCATTGAAACCAGTTTTTTTACCCGACAAATCAAAGAAATTGCCACTGATGATGAGCTTAAAGAACTTCAACGAGAGCTGATCGAATCGCCGGAAAAAGGCGATCTGATACGTGGTACAGGGGGATTGCGTAAAATAAGAATGGCTATAGGCTCACAGGGAAAAAGCGGCAGTGCCAGAGTGATTTATTTTCTGGCAACCGAAGAAATTATCTATTTGGTGATGGCTTATCCGAAAAGTAAAAAAGACAGCTTAACGGATGCCGAAAAAGCAGAAATGAAAAAACTAACAAAATTACTAAAAGATGAGGTGTAACATGAGTTTTTTTGACGAATTGAAAGCATCCCTCGAAGAAGCCGTTGAAATTAAGCAAGGTAACAAAGCCGCTGCGCGTGTCACTCGGTACGACGTTGCCGATGTGAAGGCGATCCGTGCTCAGCTGAACATTTCACAGGCAGAAATGGCAGAAGCGTTAGGCACCAGCCTTGACACCATCAAAAGCTGGGAACAAAAACGCCGGAATCCTACCGGACTGGCCGCAAAAGTGTTGGCTGTGATACAGGAAAATCCGAATTTCTATAAAGCATTAGCAACGCATTAGCAAAATCCGCCGCCTTTGCCCAGCGTGGTCGGGGAACCGTCAGCTGGGCAAAGGTGCTACGGACGGGGGGTCACGCCTCCGGTTGCCCTTCCACCAGCTCATTCATGACGCTCTTTTTCGCGTCCAGATTGCGGATATAACCCAGCACGGTTTCCGGTTTTGTCCATGTCCCTTCGTGCATGATCTGGGCGAGGCTGTAACCCGATTCGGTCATGTCCTGCGCCGCGCCCACACGGGCGCTGTGGCCTGTCCATGTCGCATAGCGGCCTTTGTTTTGGGGCTGTCTGTCTTCCCCGTGTACCACGTCCCACGCCGCCGCAAAAATCGGTGACAACTTGCGCCTGTCCAGTGGGTTGGTGGTCGTGACCACCGCCTGATTCGAGCGATGCACCGGACAGAACACATAGGCGTCGGGGTGATCGCTCAGGCCGGACACCTGAAGCCATGCCCGCAAGCGGGCCGCGGCACGGGGGCTGAGCGCTTTCACCAGTCCCTGTCCGTCCACCCGTGTTTTGGTGTAACCGACATTCAACAGGAGACTGTCGTCGCGCTGGCCCATCACGTCCCTGACCTTCAGACGACCCAGATTGGACACGCGCAGTAAGGTATTGTAAGCCACAAATAAAAACGCCAGATTACGGACATCTTTCAGTCGGGGGGAGTCCTGCCACGCGGTATCCAGCCGGTTTAAGTCCGCGATACGAAAGGGGATCGCCTGCCCGGTCTGCTCACCCCTCACCACGGCCAGCCGGTGAATTTTTTTCAGTACCCGTTTGACCTGCTGGCTGTCACCGGGGGGAATGAGTCCCGCCTGCCGGTGCAACAGATTCAGCATGGCAGCACAACTGCTGATCGTGGCCGGTGACAGTCCGTTTTCATGCTGTTCCCACAGGTAATCGCGCAGATAATCCGCCTCCACCGGCAGATAAGGCCGCCCCTTGGCAAGACACCACTGGCCCCACTTGCGCACCGTGATCATAAACTGGTTCCATGTGTTGTCAGCAAACGCTTCCTTGTCTTTGATAAAGGCATTCAGGTTACGCAGTATCTCCTCATTCAAATCCGGATTCTCCGCGATCAGTGCCCCGTTACGGCTACCCGTTGTCATTTCCCCGGCCATCAATATCTCCTTTTTTGCGTTCGGTGCGCTGCGTGAAAAGTACGGCGAATAACCCCCGCCTTTTGTCAGATTTCACGTACACGCATCCTGAGTTATTAACAAAAATCGCTGGCGATTTATCACTAGTCGTGACCATTTCAGGTGGTCGCAATCAACATCCTGCCGACATGATACCCGTCGTAATGATTATCATGAGTGATAATCCCATTTTTGACGGTTACGCCCTACTCCTTTTTTTTCAGAATAAGGTGACATAAACCTACTTATGTCACCTTATAAAATGAAGGTCAATTCCGCCTAAAAGTGGGGGAAATGAATGAATGAAATAAATAATAACGATTTTTATAATGAGAATAATTCGCTATAAGAGTAAGCAGACATCTAATTTCGGATAGATATAATCTGAATGATTTTTATTTCTTACGGGACTGTTACCGTTAGGCAGGATTTTCTTCACATTAAGGGAAACGAAGACAATGGAAATCACACATTACACCACAAAAGACATTATGCACATGGCAAAGGAACTGAATCTTACTCTGCGCGACAGCGCCCTCCCGTACACGTCAGGTCAAGAGCGTGAAAGTTTTGTTAAAAACTGGATTTGACTCATCAATATCATTGTGTCCCAATACCCACTTTTTTAAGCCTCTTCTATATCATGGATACTGACGCCTTTTCACTC
>NZ_MUBJ01000027.1 GCF_002127535.1 Xenorhabdus vietnamensis | reverse complement strand
AGCCGGTATTGAGGGGGCAGTCTCATTCCGGCAAGCCGTTGAAAAGGTCGATTATCCACTCTCTGTCATGGCCCATGAACAGGGGGACAGTCTGGTGATTAAACTGGGCTACGGGGAAGACTGGCTGAATCCCCCGCAAGCCCGGCGTTTGCTCAATCAGCTTGAGCACATTTTACACAGCGCGGCAAATGACCCACAACAAGCCCACACGTCTGTGAGTGTCCTCAGTGATCAGGAGCGTCAGACTTTATTACACACCTGGAACCAAACCGATGCGCCGTATCCCCGGGATAAGACGCTGCATCAGTTGTTTGAAGAACAGGCAGAGAAAACCCCGGATCACATTGCGTTGGTGTTTGAAGGGGAAGCACTGACTTATCGTGAACTGAACGAACGTGCAAATCAGCTGGCCAGCGTCATCCGTCAGAACAATGAGCGAAACAGTGACCAACCGCTACAACCGGACACGTTAATCGCGTTGTATTTTGACCGCAGTATAGAAATGGTGATCAGCATTCTGGCGGTGTTAAAAGCCGGTGGGGCTTATGTGCCCATTTCTCCCGAATACCCGGCGGAGCGTACCGGTTTTATTCTTGAGGATACCCAGGCAACGTTGTTGCTGACACAGCAACGACACCTAGACGTGCTGTCAACGGTGACAACCGGATTGGTGCAAAAGCCGACACTGATCGCAGCAGATAATACTCAGGTCACCGCAGGGATGCCAACGGGCAATCTTCCTGCGATGAGCGGTTCAACCGATTTAGCGTATGTGATTTACACTTCAGGAACCACGGGCAAACCGAAAGGAGTACTGACTGAGCAACGTGGTGTTATCTCTTTAATTCAAAGTAATGCCTATGTCATGTTGTCGGATCAAGATGTATTTTTACATTTATCCGATCCTTGCTTTGATGCAGCGACTTTTGAGCTATGGGGGGCATTAACTTACGGTGCGAAACTTGTCATACCAAGTCCGAAAGAGCATCTCTCCGTTGATATGATTGCCAAGTTATTAACAACTCATAACGTCAGTGTTTTATGGCTGACACGAGCCTTGTTTGACTCGTTATATGTTCAAGACTCGGGTCTATTCTCATCACTTAACTATTTGTTGGTTGGAGGCGAAGCGCTGACAGCTGACATCATACGAACCCTTGTCCAACAAGAGAACAGACCAAATCATATTCTAAATGGTTATGGACCAACAGAAAGTACGACCTTTACGACCACATACGATTGCAGTAAAGGGTTCCTAAATTCAGTGCCATTGGGTAAACCGATTAATACTCGTAAGGTCTACATATTAGATGAATACCAGCAACTGATGCCCATAGGTGCATCGGGTGAGTTATACATCGGTGGTGCAGGATTGGCACGCGGTTATCTCAATCGCCCCGAGCTGACCACAGAACGCTTTATTGATAACCCATTTGCAACTGAGGCCGATAAAGCCAAAGGCTACACTCGTTTGTATAAAACCGGTGACTTGGTGCGCTGGTTGCCTGATGGCAATCTGGAATACCTCGGCCGTAACGATTTTCAGGTTAAAATCCGGGGCTTTCGCATTGAGTTAGGTGAGATCGAAAGCGCCTTGAATGCGTTGCCTCAAGTGAAACAAGCGGTGGTGATTGAACGAGAGCGTGAAAGTCACCAATATCTGGCGGCGTATGTGGTTCCCGTTGATGGCAATCAGGTTAATGCTGACCAATTGATTGAGCGGTTATCGGCACGTTTACCTGAGTACATGGTGCCTTCGACTTTCACTCAAATTGAATCGATGCCATTAACCATTAATGGGAAACTGGACCGACGTGCCCTGCCAGAGCCGGAATGGACAGGCAGTGACAACTACGTAGCCCCCCGTAATGCGCTGGAAAAACAGTTGTGTGTAATCTGGCAAGAAGTGCTTGGCCTCAAGCGCGTGGGTATTCACGACAACTTTTTCCGCATTGGCGGTGACTCCATCAGCGCAATTAAATTAACCGCCGCCATGCGCCGTGAATGTCAGATTGATGTCCCCTTGTCGTTGTTATTTGCCCACAAAACCATCGCAGGGCTGGCAGTGCAATTGGGGCAGTTGACTTGTGTAGTGATCCCACACCAAGACTTAGAAAGCTATCCATTATCGTTTGCGCAAGAGCGGATGTTATTCATTGAACGCTTTGAACAAGGCAGCAGTGTGTATCATATCCCTCAATTGGTGCAGCTAAGTGACGATGTGGCACTGCCTGTCTTAATGGCTGCAATCAATACCGTCGTTAATCGCCATCCGGTCATGAAATCGGTGTATCAGACAGACACCGAAGGGAACAGCTATCAGCGGGCATTAGAAACTGATATTTCTCTCCAAACCATCGACTTAGCCGATGAAAACGCCTTACTGTCAGCCGTGAAAGCCGAGATTGCCACCCCGTTTGATCTCACTGCTGAACCGAGCTTGCGCTTGTGTCACTATCAAATCGCAAACCAGGCGTACCTGCTCTTAATGTGGCACCACATCGCAATGGACGGCTGGTCGGTTGATGTTTTCATACAAGAGCTTTCGTCAGTTTATCAGTCACTGGGTGAATCGCGCGAGGTGTCGTTACCTGAGTTGGACATCACCTACGGAGATTACGCACGCTGGCAGCGTGATTATTTGCAAAGCGAAGTCGGTGAACAACAGCGTCGTTATTGGCAAGATACCTTGTCCGGCTATGAGCTCCTGCTATTACCCACGGATAAACCCCGCCCGAATCACGTAGACTATACCGGGAATAATTATAATTTTGCGTTAGACGAAACACTGTCAGCCCAGTTAAGGGTGCTGGCGCAAAAACAAGAAACCACGTTATACACAGTGTTGTTGGCGGCGTTCTATGCCACCCTGTCAAAATTGTCCGGCCAGACAGACATTGTATTGGGGACGCCAACGGATAACCGTCATCACGCCCAAACCCAATCCCTGCTCGGCATGTTTGTGAACTCACTGGCGTTGAGAGCTCAGGTCACCCCGGACTTAAGCGTTGAGGGATTAATTGCCCATACCCATGACGTCGTAACGCAGGCGAAATCACGTCAGGACATGCCATTTGAACAATTGGTGGATCTGCTGGATGTTGAGCGTGATATGTCTCGTCACCCAATTTTTCAGGTGATGTTCAGTGTACAAAGCTTTGGTAATCATGCAGAGACTGCGGGGTCATTGCCATGGACACCGGTGCCGTTTGGCGATGACCTTTACACCCCAGCAAAGTATGATCTCAGTTTATTTCTGTCAGATGATCAGGCTTATATCACAGGGACCTTCAACTTCGCCGTCAGTCTGTTTGACGAAGCCAGTGTTGAACGTATGGCTGAACGGTATCAACGTGTTCTGACAGCATGGGTGAATGATACACATCAACACTTAACGGAGTTGGATGTATTGTCCGCACAAGAGCGCCATACGCTGTTGCACACGTGGAATCAGACCGATGCACCGTACCCTCAGGATCAGACACTGCATCAGTTGTTTGAAGCGCAAGTAGAGAAAACACCGGATCACATTGCGTTGGTATTTGAAAATGAAGCCCTTACTTACCGTGAACTGAACGAGCGCGCGAATCAGTTAGCCAGTGCTATCGGTCAGGATTACAAACAACGTCAAGGCCAACCGCTGCAACCGGACACGTTAATTGCGTTGTATCTTGACCGCAGTGTAGAAATGATTATCAGCATTCTGGCGGTACTCAAAGCCGGTGGGGCTTATGTGCCGATTTCTCCGGAATATCCGCAAGAACGTATTCGTTTTATTCTTGAGGATACCCAAGCAGCTTTGTTGTTGACACAACAGCGGCACGTTGAAGCGCTGTCAACAGTGACAACTGAGTTGGCACAAAAGCCAATGCTGATCACGGTAGATGATATTCAGGCCACAAAAGGAATACCAACGGATAATCTTCCTTCAATTAGCGGTTCCACCGACTTAGCGTATGTGATTTATACTTCAGGAACGACGGGTAAACCTAAGGGAGTGCTGATTGAGCACATGTCTGTCGTCAATACTGTCATCGCGATGATTCAAGCCTACGATTTGCAGACCGGATGTAATAGGGTGTCATGTTTTAGTAACTATACGTTTGACGTATTTGTTTCTGAAATATTTAACACTTTACTCTTTGGCGGCGAGTTACATCTGTTAAATGAACACAGTAGAAAAGATACTGTTCAGTTGAGTCATTATATTGATGAACATGAAATTAACTTCATGTTTATCCCCCCCGTCGTTTTGGCTGCGTTACCTAAACGCAAACACAACTCGTTAAAAGCAATCGTATTTGCTGGTGAAAAATGTGAACAATCGTCTTGTTTATATTGGAATCAAAACTATCAGTTGTATAACTATTATGGCCCAACGGAAGCGACTATTTATGCAGCAGGACGGCTGACATCTGAGAGAAATCTCAATGAGATAGGTTGTGCTATCAAGAATTGCAAACTCTATGTGCTGACTGATCATCTACAACTGGCCCCAATGGGCGTTTCGGGTGAACTGTACATTGGCGGTGCCGGGTTGGCACGCGGTTATCTTAATCGTCCCGATTTGACTGCCGAACGCTTTATCGACAACCCATTTGCGACTGAAGCCGATAAGGCCAAAGGTTATACCCGTTTATACAAAACCGGTGACTTGGTACGTTGGTTGTCTGATGGCAATCTGGAATACCTTGGCCGTAACGATTTTCAGGTTAAAATCCGGGGCTTTCGTATTGAGTTAGGTGAGATCGAAAATGCCTTGAGTGAGTTGCCTCAAGTGAAACAAGCGATAGTGATTGCCCGTGAACATCAAAGCCATCAATATCTGGCGGCGTATGTGGTTCCCGCAGAGGGTAATCGTGTTGATCTTGACCAATTGATTGAGCAATTATCGGCGCGTTTGCCCGATTACATGATGCCTTCAACTTTTACTCAAATCGAGTCAGTACCGTTAACCACAAACGGAAAGCTGGACCGACGTGCGCTACCTGAACCGGAGTGGACGGATAGTGACAACTACGTAGCACCACGCAATGAGTTAGAAAAACAATTGTGTTTAATTTGGCAGGATGTACTGGGTCTTGAATGTGTCGGAATAGCGGATGACTTTTTCCAAATTGGTGGTAACTCGATTTTTGCTTTGCAATTAGTTAATCGTATGAATTTATTGTCAGATGTATCTATCTCTCTTTCAAATTTATTTATTTCAAGAACTATTGAGCAAATATCAAAATTAATAGATAATCAAGTAAAATATGAATATCAAGATTTTATTAGATTTCTTACCCCTTCTTCAGAAATAAAACGCAACCTCTTTTTAATCCATCCAGCAAATGCCGGGTGTGAAGTTTATAATGAATTAGTTATTAGACTTGACGGTGCTTTTAATTGTATAGGAATTGATAATTTTAATTTAATTAACGATACCAAAATAGGTTCACTATCTAGTTTGGCTTCTTTGTATTTAGACGCTATGGTGGCAAACAACTTAATTTCTCAGCCGGTTAACTTACTTGGCTGGTCAATGGGGGGATATATTGCCTTAGAAATAGCTTATCTGCTTGAAGCAAGAGGAATAAATGATATTAATGTTTACTTACTTGATACATACGATAACTCACTAGATAATAAGACTTACAGATTGGACGATGCAACAATATGTACTAACTTAAAAGAAATGGGATTTGATAATTGTTATATAGATAATGTTATTAAAGCTCTTCCATTTGAAGATAGCATTAATAACAGTCCACTAAGTGGGTGCTTAAATAAATCCAATGTTATTTTATTTAAAGCTTCTGATAAGAGCCAGTATTTCCCTGAAAATGAAGACTCAGGAATTATTACACTATTCAATATGAGTGATAATAATATTTCCAGAAATATTAAATCAGATCTTAGAACGATAACCGTTAAAGGTAAAAACCATCATAATATTATAGAAGCAATCGATCTGATAGGAGACACTTTATTGGATATTTAAACAAATATAAGAGAACTTAGCTTAAACTTTATCTGTTAAAGTTCGAGCTAATACACCACATGGATTGTATGTAATTTTAATACGTTCAATCATGAAGAGGGCAAGAATAAAATTCTTGCCCGCATACACAAGCCATCATCTCACCCCGTCTTTGCAATATATCTGACAAATATTTTCATTCAATTTGGTAAAGAGTCATGGAGACGGCTAGAATATATAGCTACAGACTAATAGATTTATCGGGCAAAGAATGAATATTGATTCCTTGCCCGCACATTTGAACTTAGGGGGTTATTAAGGACGAAGCTAAACTTACATCCAAGATTTTGTTTTAACTAAATTATCTTCAAATTCTTTAATCTTAACCTCATAGGTTTCTGTGATACTAATAGAATCTAATCCGCTTAATAGCTTTTGCTTTATATCAGGTCTAATATCAAAATTGATGGGCGAAAATTTATCACTTAACAATTTCTGCCCCACAAGATCAACTTCGATTTTAATATCTACGTATTGGCCCGCAAGCTTAAATAGCGAATCTATCGTCCGCTCTGGCAATGTGATTGCTAATATTTTATTATTCATGCAGTTATTAAAAAATATATCGGCAAAACTTTCAGCTAAGATTACAGTAAAACCATATTGCTTTAACGCCCAGGGTGCATGTTCACGACTAGAGCCACAACCAAAATTATCTCGGACCAGTAATATCGAAGCTCCTTGATAACAACTTGCATTCAAAACAAAATCCGGATCTTCTCGATCATCATCTAAATAACGCCAATCGTAAAATAGTGCTTTACCAAAACCATCGCGGCTGGTTGATGTTAAAAATTGTTTTGGAATAATTTGATCTGTATCCACATTATTCTTATCTAGTGGCACTAATAAGCCATGATGATAAACTTTCATATACTCTCACCTTGAATATCAACAAATTTACCATATAAAGCTGCAGCCGCTGCCATAACTGGACTCACTAAATGGGTCCGAACACCGCGTCCTTGTCGCCCCTCAAAATTACGATTTGAGGTGGAAGCACATCGTTTACCTGTTTCTAATTTATCGTCATTCATGGCCAAACACATTGAACAACCGGGCTCACGCCATTCAAAACCAGCTGCTTTGAAAATATCAGCTAACCCTTCTTCTTCAGCTTGTTTTTTTACAATGCCAGATCCTGGTACGATTAAAGCTTCAACACCTTCAGTGACTTGTTTACCTTCAACGATTTTTGCTACAGCTCTAAGATCTTCAATACGGCTATTGGTACACGAACCAATAAATACAGCATCCACTTTTACATCAACAATGGTTTGATTAGGTTTAAGATCCATATAAGCTAAAGCTCTTCGAATTGCATCTGCTTTAATCAAATCAGGTTCTTTATCCGGATCAGGAATAACCTCATCTACCCCGATGACCTGTTCAGGACTGGTCCCCCAAGTGATTTGAGGTTTTATATCATCGGCATTGAGTACAATCTCACGATCAAATATTGCCCCTTCATCCGTTTTCAACGTCTGCCAATAAGATACCGCTTTATTCCAATCATCGCCTTTCGGAGCAAAGGGACGCCCTTCAAGATAATCGTAAGTGGTCTGATCTGGCGCAATTAAACCTGCTTTGGCGCCCATTTCTACGCTCATATTACATAAGGTCATGCGCGCTTCCATAGACAAGGCTTTGATAGCTGTACCACAAAACTCAGCAACATACCCTGTGCCTCCAGCCGTACCAAGCTTGCTGATAATCGCCAAGATTAAATCTTTTGAAGTCACTGTTGGTTTCAAAATCCCATTAACTTGAATTTTTAGTGACTTGGCCTTTTTCTGCTGTAGTGTTTGGGTCGCGAGTACATGTTCTACTTCAGAAGTCCCAATGCCATGCGCCAATGCACCAAAAGCACCGTGGGTTGAAGTGTGGCTATCACCGCAGACTATGGTATGCCCTGGTAAAGTTAACCCCTGTTCCGGCCCTACGACATGGACAATACCTTGCTCGATCGAGTCCAAATCATATAATAGGATCCCAGAGTCTTTGCAATTTTTAATTAATGTGTAAAGTTGATTTTGGGCAACTTTACTGGCTGCTGATATTTTGCGTTCTTTGGTTGACACATTGTGATCCATCGTAGCAAATGTTTTATCCGGCCTGCGTACTTTTCTGTTATTTTCATGTAAACCGTTAAATGCTTGTGGAGAAGTCACCTCATGTAGTAAATGGCGGTCGATATATATTAAATCCATCTCATCATTGATTGATCCAATAAGGTGCGAATTCCATATTTTGTCATATAATGTTTTCCCCATTTTATTACTCTCCATATTTATAATTTGGATTCAACTACGAAGCGAAATCTTAGTAGTTACGCAACCTTGTGCTAACTTCATTAGAAATAATTGGACGAAGTGTTTATAGTTAAATACTTCTAGAAGTGATGACATCAGAGTATATTTTTTAAATGAAATGATAAACCAAAAAAACTATATTTATAGTAAAGCAAATATAGCAGCCACTATAGATAAATAATGCTAGCAGATGAAATTAGTAAAAGATACAGGGCTAATAGAAAAAACCTGGTCTCCTTGAATTAAGCTCGATAATCTGACAGCCACTCGTATAAATAGCCGAGCTGATCACAAACTGATAAATAAGTTCTGTCGATTTCACTAATAAGACATATGAAACTTGATTCTGTTCTCTAGAATGAGTACAGTGGCGAACATTTACAATACCACTTCGATTTAACTTAATCATGGCATTATTTAATCATAAAAAATATAAAACATTTACTCCCCCCTCTAACCCAAACAGAAAATGGCCAAATAAAACAATTAAAGAACCTCCTATATTTGGAAGTGTTGATTTGCGAGATGGTAATCAAGCGCTTAAAAATCCACTGAATGTCGAACAAAAATTAGAATATTTTAATTTACTTTTAAAAATTGGTTTTAAGGAAATTGAAATAGGATTTCCAGCCGCATCAAAAGACGATTATAACTTCGCAAGAACACTCGTTGAAAAAAAATACATCCCTGATGACGTCGTGATTCAAGTCATCACGCAAGCCAAGGAAGAACTTATTGAACGTACATTTTCTGCGTTAAAAGGAGCTAAAAAAGCCATAATTCAGATATATCATTCCACTTCAAAAATCCAAAGAGAGAAAGTATATAATTACTCTGTTCCTACCCTAATAAATTTAGCTAAAGATGCGGCGAAAAAAATAGTAGATTTAAGTAAAAATTACCCGGAAACGGAGTGGACTTTTGCTTACGGATTGGAAAGTTTTAGTGCCACGGAAACTGACGTCTCGATAGCTATTTGTAATGCTGTAACTGAAGTTTGGTTACAAAATGCAAATCAGAAAGTTATGATTAATTTACCCACAACGTTAGAAATGGCAACGCCTAATGTTTTCGCTGATCAAGTTGAAATATTTATTAATAATATCAATAAACGTGAAAATGTAATTATTTCTGTACACACACATAACGATAGAGGGACAGCTGTTGCTGCAGCAGAACTCGCCTGTTTAGCCGGAGCCGATCGTGTTGAAGGCACTCTATTAGGAATTGGTGAAAGAGCGGGAAATATGGATATTATTACTATGGCTATGAATTTGTACAGCCAAGGAATAGATCCATATCTTGATTTATCGAATATAATGGATACTACAAAATTTGTAGAAAAACACACCGAAAATATAACTCATCCTCGCCATCCTTATATAGGAGAATTAGTATATTCTGCTTTTTCAGGTGGACACCAATACTCAATTCAAAAATATTTGAATGACTATAAATTTGGTGATATTTGGGAATGCCCTTATTTATCCATTGACCCACAAGATTTAGGACGCTCTTATGATGAGGTCATTCGTATTAATAGCCAATCTGGTAAAAGTGGTATAAAATTTATTCTTGAAGAAAAATATGGCCTAATTTTACCTAAGTGGCTTCAAGCTAATTTTTATCGTATTGTGCAGAATTATACGGAGAAAACAGAAGCTGAGATTTCAGAAGAGCTTATATGGTCCTTATTTTACGATCAATACATAAAAAGTAAAATGAGTGAAGAAATTAAGGCCTTTTTCGCCTCATATGATACCAGATATCAAAGACTACAATTAGCTCTGAACGACTCTTTGAATTCTGACAATGAATTAAATCATCTCGATGAAATTACGCCTAAGTTTAAAGAAATATTCTATGAAGACTTTGAGATAATCTCAATGTTTTCTCATCATATTGGGAAAAACCATGAAAATAAATATATATGCTATCTAAAAATCTTATGTGAAGGTACTCAACACTATACCGCAGCTATTTCTAATACTTTAAAAAAAGCCGAACTCTTTGCTATTGAAAATGCAATATTATCGCATTTATCATTAAAAATAGGGCTAGAGTATGATAAATATTGCGAGATGAACAATGAACAAATTGTTTCCCACTAATCATTAACATAGCAGAAAATTTCAACTAATTTATCTATGTATGCTTTTTCTATTCTATTTTTTAATGAACGCGTTGAACAATGAACAGGTAATTAGTTCCGTTTAAATAAAAAGTATTCTCAAACTTAAAGTTGGTTAGGAAGATTAAATGTCTGACAAAAATTATAATATCGCTATATTAGCCGGAGATGGAATTGGTCCTGAGGTAATGCAAGCGGCAGAACTCGTTTTAGAAAATGTTTCACAATTATATGGTTTTTCTATTAAAAAACAGCATCACGCTATTGGTGGGGCAGCAATAGATCAATTTGGTACAGCATTGCCTAAAAAGACACTACAAGCGTGTGAACAATCAGATGCAATTTTGTTTGGCTCAGTCGGCGGTCCGAAGTGGGCGCATTTGCCTCCTGCTGAACAGCCCGAACGGGGCTCCTTACTGATATTAAGAAAACATTTTCAACTATTTTGTAATTTGCGCCCAGCAAAACTACTCCCTTCGTTACATTCAGCTTCTCCATTACGAGCCGATATCAGTGCACAAGGATTTGATATATTGTGTGTGAGGGAATTAACCGGGGGAATATATTTTGGCGAAAGAGGAAGAAAAGCTACAGGTGAAAACGAATTTGCATTTGACACCCAAACCTATTCTCGAAAAGAAATTACACGAATAGCTCGGATAGCTTTCCAGTCAGCGCAAATAAGGCGTAAAAAAGTCACTTCCGTTGATAAGGCAAATGTTCTGGCTTCAAGTATTTTGTGGCGTGAAGTTGTCACTGAAGTGGCGAGAGATTATCCAGATATTGAGCTAGAACATATTTATATAGATAATGCAGCCATGCAGCTAGTCAAAAACCCCTATCAATTCGATGTGCTGCTCTGTGACAATCTGTTTGGCGATATTTTGTCTGATGAATGTGCCATGATCACCGGATCTATGGGATTATTACCTTCTGCGAGCATCAATCAAACAGGATTTGGTTTATTTGAACCCGCAGGCGGTTCTGCTCCAGATATTGCTGGTCAAGGGATAGCCAATCCCGTAGCCCAGATTTTAAGCACAGCTCTGATGCTGCGATACTCCTTGAAACAGGAGGAAGCAGCCCGAACAATAGAAAATGCGGTTACAGAAACAATTGGCTTGGGTATTGGCACCCCTGATATTATTCCGGGCTCCAGTTATAAAACAATGGATGTTGCACAAGCGATTGCGGATAGGATTTCGTAATAGAAAAATGCCTGATTTCAACGTTATCGCATTCATTCACAAGAGTCCCCTATGGCTCAAACCTTAATAAAACAAATCTTGGGCGGCACATAAAATTGCCGCCATTTAATACGAATTTAGAAATCGCTTGCACTATAACTAATTAGGAAGCTTAAATGAGACAGTCTTTACGTATCGTATTTGCAGGCACGCCATATTTTGCAGCGCAACACTTAGAAGCACTCATCAATTCAGAGCACGAGGTTGTTGCGGTATATACCCGAGCTGACCGCCCCGCTGGACGAGGCAAAAAACTTAAAGCGAGTGAAGTAAAAGAATTAGCGCTCAACCATAATATTGATGTTTACCAACCTGTCTCGCTAAAATCAGAGCATGAACAAACCATTTTAGCTGAATTAAATGCCGATATCATGGTCGTAGTGGCCTATGGTTTATTGCTGCCAAAAGCTGTATTAGCAACGCCACGTTTAGGATGCATTAATATCCATGGCTCTATCCTCCCAAAATGGCGTGGAGCAGCTCCAATCCAACGTACAATTTGTGCTGGTGATGACAAGTCTGGGGTGACCATAATGCAAATGGATGAAGGTTTAGACACAGGTGATATCCTCAATATTACTACTTGTCCCATCGCTAGTAATGAAACCTCAGCCAGTTTATTTGCCAAATTAGCTGAGCTTGGGATACAAGCCATGTTAGATACCTTAGCGCAATTAGCTCAGGGAAAAGCCGTTGCAACAAAACAAGATGATACGCTCGCTACATATGCAAAGAAACTTTCTAAAGAAGAGGCCAACATTAACTGGCAACTAGATGCTGAGCAAATTACACGCAACATTCGCGCTTTTAATCCTTGGCCTCTGTGCTTTACCCAAATGAAAGGAAACATAGTTAAAATCCACCAAGGTGAAGTTGTCGCCCAACAAGGTGAGCCAGGTACAATTTTATCGGCGGATAAAACTGGGATCGTGATCGCTACCGGAAAAAATGCGGTTAAAATTACCCAATTGCAACCACAAGGCAAAAAACTGATGTCAGCACAAGACTTTTTAAATGGACATGCTGCATGGGTAAAATAGGAGAATATAATGAACGCATCCCAACCACTTAGCTTTTGGCACTGTGCTGGAATTGAGAGATGAGGTGTGGATCTTCTCAGATTTCCGGCCTTATAGTGCCTAAAAGCGGGAGTCTGTTGCTCCCTGATGACCCTTAATGCGACAGAACCTTTGTCACTCTTAGCCGATAGATAGGTTCTCTCCATAAACAATAGCCGGAAGATCACAAAAAATCTTCCGGTTCTTTAGTTAGTTATTAATCACCAGTTATTCTAATAGAACTGATTTTTTTACCTTTCACTTTCTCAAGTATTTCACGTAATTCATTTTTTCCATCTATAATCCTATTTTCCATTTCAGATAATTCTTCAAGAAAAGAAATAGCGGCTTCATCCTTAAATACACAATAAGCTTCGTAATAATCTTTTATTTTTCTTAAATTTTTTGCACTGCTCCATCTTGTTTCAGGCGTATAAAAAATACTTCCATGCAAATCTTCACTCATAACAATATGAATAACTTCATCGTCAGTTGTCGTAATATGTATATCAAGACCCATACTATTTATTCTCATCCTCGTAAGATTATATCTTTTGAGCCAACTTTCTTAAATTCAAGCTCTGGAAAAGCTGTAACCAAATCACCATTTTTTTTGATAACAACTCTTGCTTTCTTTAGTTTATTACCTTCTGAATCTATACCGACTATTTTTTTTAACACTTTTTCGTAAATAAAATTATTATTACGACCATCACGAATAATCCTATTTGGATGACGGAATATGTCTCTTGCTATTGTTTTAATATCAGCTTTATTAACTGTCCATTTACTTTTATGTCTCCAATCTCGGTGAGTATAACCTATATGTCTCTCTTCAACATGTTTAAGCCCACTTTTAGTCAGATTAATTTTTTTAGGGAGAGGAATGGATTTGGGAGTTTTTGTTTTCCAAAACGCTGGCTTGAACAATTCATAAGTATGACGAACTTCCCTGTCAACCTGTGCATTAGCATGAGGCAGTGCTATATATGTAGCAAAAAATATGGCTAGAATCATATACATTTTTTTCATGATACCACCTATAGTTCATAATTAATATTGCTAATAAATTTGGTATTATCAATTATAAGGTATAGTATCTAAATAGATTCTCAATAGAGTTGAATCATTAACCAATTGATATGTGCAGTGGCTTTATTCGTTTTTTAAAATCAATGAGCAGCAGCTTCCGAATGATCATACTGGCTGTGGCATTACAATAATGAACGAAGCCATCAGGGCAAAATGTGCTGTGGACGTCCCCCCATGGACACGTTACAGGATGGCAAACGGATCTGAGCAGAAAAAAATCTGAACCGGATTTAATCTGACGGACAACTGTATAAATAACCGGTAAATATCGTGGCAAGTCTGAACTAACACACGTCTGTTAATTTATAATATTTTGGACGGTTAAAATTTTGTAAAATTCACAATATAAGGGTAGTGAACGGGTAGCTGCAATAACCGCCAACAAATGTGGGACTACGCCAGTCCCGCATTTACTGTTGCTTAATGCTTTGAAGTGACCTGTAACAAAAAGAATAAACCGTCACTGAATATTTTCTATTCGGAAAAGTGTGTCCTAGTGACGGTTTAAACGGGTTCGGGTTATTTTTTACTATTCCATTTTTTGACTTTAACGTTGCCAGGAATTTTTATTTCGAGTGAGTTTCCAAATTTTTCATCTATTTTCTTTAACAATTCCTTTGGGTTACTTTTTAATGAAGTAAGTTGTACAGATGATATACCCGATACAGCAATAAGCAGTGACTTTAAGTCTGTCAATTTACCCTTCACTGCTTTTACCACAGAAAGGTCTTTATGATGCAATAAATCTGGTGAAGCAAAAAACTCTGTACCTTCTCCAAATAGCTTATTAATTTCTTTGGTATCAGATAAGTCATATTCAGTATAGTGCGTCGTGTTAGATAAAAATTTTCTATCACTCACTTCACCATCTATAGCCAAAAGGTAGAATGTAAAGGCTGTATTTCCCAATCGGTTCCAGTCGTCGTCATTTGTATTCGATCCACTTGAACGCTTTAATGTTTTCACACCTTTCTTTACCAGATCCATATTAGTGGATAGTTCGTCAAAAGGCGGTTTACTTTCTTTTGTACTGGTATAATGGCGTAATGTGAACTTCATATCTTGTATCTTTTCCATGCTTTTCTGAGGTGCTTGTTGTGATGAAAATGATAATTTATTGTCAGTAATTCCGGCCATCATCCTGAAAGGAAATTCTCTGTCTTCTGGTAAGTGTTCTGCTTTATATTCATCAAAAACTTCCTCTGCTGATTTTTTCTCCCGACCATCAGTATCAAAAAATGATATCGGGTTATTACTCACCATACGGAATAAATTCAGACCATCCACTGTTCCCGCTGGGTCGGCACTCAGCCATCGGCCTGCCCACGATTGATAATAACGATAACCATAGTAGTACAACCCCGTTACATCCCGCTCCTTGCCTGAGTACCTGAGGGTTTTGTAATTCGCTTCTGTCTGGTTGCGGGCCGTCCATACTGCTGTGCCTCCATACGGATAGTATTCTTCCTGACTGATAACGTTACCGCTGCCGTCCACCTCCAGACCGCTGCTGCCGATAAGGTTATCGTAGTTGTAGCGCACCTGATCATTAATGTTGATTTCTGACGGTTTACCGTTCTCCCAGTGCAGTACCCGCACTTGCGATCGACCAGCTTCTCCCACCGTAATAACATGCAGTTTCTCTTTTTCTGTTTCACCATTTTTCGTTGTGCGCAGTTCAAGTCCCGGCAGATATAGTGTGTTCTGTGTCTGTATGTTGCCACCCGTTAGCTGCGTGGTTGTTTTGATAACGCGCTGGCTGTCCGCACCATAGCGGTATATTTCATTATCAGAGGGCTGTCCCTCACGGGTGACCAACGCCACCTTCAGCAATTCGCCGCGTGGTGTCCAGAGCAGGTTCTGTCCCGGTTGAAGCTGATTCTGATGTCCACCTGCCGTAAATAGGGCATCCACTTTTGTTGCATCTTCCGTCAACGAACTCAGCACCGCCCGATTACTGCGGTTCGAGACCGTGATACGGGTAGTGTAATTGTTACCCGTGGCCGGAGCTGAATGGCGTATTTGTGTCAGATTGCCACCTGTATCATAAGCGTAAGTACGGGTGTAAGCAGTAAAGGTGCTATCGTCTGACGGAAGGGGGATCATGGCGGAAGGTAAAGTGCTGCTCTGTTGGGGCAGGTTCGCCATCTCACGCCCGGTGGCAGAGACCAGTTGGTACAGGCTATCGTATGTATAGGTGTTCTCCGGCACCACTTTTTGGTTGCGCCAGAAACGTGTGGCTTCTGCGTCGTTGATGATTTTTACAATATTTCCTACTGGATCATATTCATAGCGCAGATCCTGCAATACTTTCGCGCCAGCAGCATGGCCGACAGGCCGCTCGGTTTTAATACCGATCAGACGCTGTGTCTGCGGCTCATAGCTGTAGGTGGTTACCACACCATTACCGTGCTCTTCACGCAGCTTTTGTCCGGCTGCGGAGTAAGTCAGAGATTTCACGATAATCTGCTCCTGCTTTCCTTTCAGCGCCAGCCAGCTGCTTTTCAGCAGACCGGCTACATCATAGGCTACGCGCTGCTGATTCCCCGACGCATCAATGGTGGTCAGTACTGCACCAGTCGCATCCGCAATTGTCTGTGTAGTGTAACGTGTGGAGACCAGTTGGGCATCCCACGCTGATACATTGTCACCTTCCCAGTCCGCGGGTATATCATCGGGCAGAAGCTGCCGTGTCACGGATAGCAGTGTACCGTTCAGAGCCACGCTGTCCGTACGGTTTACACCGGCAGTATCATAATGGCGTACGCAAAGGCCGGCCAGATTGTATGCCTTATTGTTTTTCGTACCATCGGCCCAGACAAGACGTTCAGTTATTTTGGTTTTATTGTCTGCGGTGCTTTCGGTAATGCTCAGGAGCCGTCCGGGAAGTGTTGATTCTTCGTACTGCCGGGTCTGGGTAAGGGCATACTGGGTACCGACAGCAGAGACCGTCAATACCGGACGATCTGCGATATCCTGTAAATTAATGGTGATACCGGCGTCTACACTATCAGTATGTTGTGTTTTTCCCGTCAGTGAAGTCAGGATAGTGAGATTGGGTTTACTGGTGCGGTCTGTTTGCTGCCGTTCATACAGGCGCGGATCGGTACTTTGTGCCAGAAAACCAAGGTGATTATATTGATGACGAGTAATTAACTCTTCTGTGGTTTGTGGCACATCAGGGCGGCGTCGGTACTGGATATCCCGGATAGTTAGTTTCCGATTATTGACGACAGTAACCGATGGGGTTCGTTTATGTATTTCTGTTGAATACATCGTCATTCTCTCCTCTGGTTTTAATCGTTAATTCACTACATATAACGCCCATTTATTCCGCTGTATCATTTTCGTCCTCATTAACGGTAAACCACGGGGTATACAGATGACGACGTAGATAACCTTTGGCGGTAATAACCTGATATTCACGATTGATCGCATCATAGTAGTAAGTATCAGCCCACAGATCCTGACGGGCACTGTCATCACAAATATACTGCCAGTTATCCAGAAAATAGGGTTGGTAACGACGTACCGGCTGACCTTTATTGTCATACTCATTACGTCCCGATATCGCCCAACGGTTATCGGTCTGTACGATAATCAGATTGCCAGAACTATCGGTGGCCAAGCGGCCATCATCGCCACGTTGCCAAGCATCACCCGGTGCCTGACGCGTTCCGGTTTGCAGGGGACGGCCAAATCCATCACTGAATGTAATCGTCTGACGTTGTTGTTGCTGAGTATCATGGTCATAGCGATCTGTTGTGATAACCAGAAGGTGCGGTGGCAAGCGTTCATCACTGTCTGCCATCCAACTAAGCGGGTTATAGATAATGAACTGGGCTACTGGGATCGGCGTGTTCAGTGCTAATGCTGCTTCAATACTGTCTGGTACAGTAAACGGAATATCTTTGTCATACCCTTGCGGTATATTTTCTTCCGTGCCCCAAAAACGGCTGTGGCTTAACCGTCCCAATGTGTCGAAAATAAACTGATGGTGGTTATCGTTTTCGTCAATGATATGTGTCGGGAGCATAAAGCGGTAATCGTATGTTGCCTGAGTACGGAGATTACCCGGATTCTCTATTTCTGCGACCATAGCATAGTGGGGATCCCATGTGATTTTTGCCCC
The DNA here is from genome assembly GCF_002127535.1 of Xenorhabdus vietnamensis. GTDB lineage: Bacteria > Pseudomonadota > Gammaproteobacteria > Enterobacterales > Enterobacteriaceae > Xenorhabdus > Xenorhabdus vietnamensis. The sequence continues at coordinate 22,337 of NZ_MUBJ01000027.1, read as the reverse complement.
TGCGGCCAGTAACGTTTCCTGCTGTAACAGCGGGCGAAAGAATTGTTGATGATCACCATATTCGGAATATCCGTTGCGTATAACCCAGAAATTGGTTTCTTTATCATTGAGTGGCAATGGTGGTGTGACCTGAATATAACCGGTCTTTTTCAGATACCCAGTGATTTCCTGTTCTGTCAATATTTCATCAAATGCAGCCAGTGTTTGCTCATCCTGTTCCGCTGTTTCTGTATAGGCTTTGAGTGGCGGCCAATCCGGGGTATCGTCGCCAACCCAAGCGATACGCTGATAGCCTTGACGAAGATAGGGCGTTCCGGGGCCAATCAGGCTATTGGCTTTCTCTAGTTCTTCCAGAGTGATCCCTTGTTCCGGTGTCTGGTCGGCCTCGTATTCCCAGATATCGTTCCGGGTGATATCTGGCAGTTTGAGTAAAAAGCAGTCATCACCTGTAAGATGGTGCCAGCGTTGCCGCTGTCGGGTTAGATGTAATATCTGCTGCTGTTCGTCATAGCTGCTGGCAAATAGTGTGTCCGGCAATGTATCTGGATAGGGGGATGTTTGCGGCTGTGGACGACGGGGATAAGCTATTGTGATGCTGTCTGTCGGGCTTCCCCAGTGGTCGAAGGCCAGAATGATCTGCTGATCGCACTGAGGATCAACGGCAATACGCTCATAGTTATATGAACGGGTTTCAATTTCACTGACCCAAGCGCAGGGAAACTGGTCGTCAGCACTTAGGATTTTGCGCACTTGCGGACGATGCTCACTCATCAGGTAAGGCAATGAAGCGTAAGGTGTTCCGTCATCGCCATAGATTTCCTGATGCAGCAATGCCCCTTTTAATGCCCGTTGCAGCCAGTAGCGTTCTTTGTCTGTCGGTGTTATGGCGATGTCTTTTTGCTGTTCGCTGTCATAGCGGCTGAAGCGTGGTGTAAACGGCGCCCAGGCTGCGCTATCCCCCTGCCAATATTCTGTGGGCAAACGTTTATCGATCGCATCAATGCCGGTTGCAAACCAGCTTATGGTACGTTTAGGGAATGTTCCGTTATGTGTGGTCGCGGTTCCTCGTGCTTTTTCGTCAGTGTCAGTTTGAGTGACTCGCCCGAAGTTACGGATTTCTCGTTCTTCCCCGTCCCAACCACCGTGTGCATAGCTGTAGGTCGCAGTCAGATGGTTACCTGAGATTTCATCGATTGTTTCTGTGCGGCACAGCAGATGCAAAGGGAAGGGAAGGTGGCTTACGGCGCGCTCGGATGACGGATATGTTTGTTTTTCATCTAGCCAGAACTGAGCTGAGCTACGGTACGACAGGGTTGTTATGCTGCCCATATTGTTATTGATGGTGTTCAGTAACCAGGGTTTATTGTTGGTCAGATCAAGTCGCCAGTGGGCAGGCTTCATATGGGGAAGAATAAGGATGATGCTGGAAACACCAAGTCCCTGAGTGTCAGCAATATGTAATTGACAGGTATGGTCAAATAAGACTCCGGCAGGTAACGGAATGGTGACTGGTTCAGCAAAATGGTTACCGCTTTCATTAATGAACAACAGCAGGCTGGTGCTGGTTGCATAAATAATATCCGTGGTGCCTGAACCGTCGATATCCACCAGCCAGATACGGTTGGGATTAAAATCGGCAGCAGGTGGGCGGAATCCATCCAGTGTGATGGGTGCAGCAAAATCACCATAACCACGGTTTGGCCAGCAACGCACGCTTTGCTCAGAAATTTCAACCAAATGCGATTGGCCGGAACCAAGCATATCTGCAAAAGCGACTAATTTCTTCGCATCGGCACCGGGATACGGTAGCGTGATTCCGTCCGGTAAAACCGTTTCTTCTGCGGGTGCCCAGTCTGTCCGTTGGTTGGCAAACAGACGAACGCTGCGTGGACCAATCATGACCAAATCTGGTAATCCGGCACCGGTAATATCAGCTTGCTGTGCTCTGGGGTGAAAAAATTCAGAAGGCAGTGCAGTTATCGGTATCAGCGGTGACCACTGACCATCCGGTGCCAGTGTATGGTAACCGTGTAAGTTGTTGGATGTTATCAGCCAGTCCAGTTTGCCATCACCGTTGATATCCAGCAGGGCTGCATTTTGTTGCTGGGAGGGGATCAGGGGTAATTGTTCAGGCAGACTGTAAGTAATGGCATCCGGATTATCCTGAGTGGTATCGCGCAGAGGGGCACGATACCACCAGGCTCCCTGATCCTGGTATAAAATTCCTGGAATGCCTTCTCCGTATAAATCAATAAATTGCCAAGGCTGGAAATGGTTAAATTTTCCCAGAGAGGTCATAGCCTGCCAATTCGATGAGATAGGAAGGGGAAACGTGTTATATGCCAGAGATAATGGCGGTAATAGAAGCGGCTTTTCATTCTCCTGAAGGCCGGATTGCTGGATCGTTGTCAGTGTTGAGAGCGTTTTATTGTGCTGCATGTCCAGTATGGTACGGGAAACCAGTACCGGAACTTCACCAGTAGTATCTGCGCCAGCCAACGCCTGTAAACGGTGATAAGTCAATATTTGCTGGCAAAGCCGCCGGGTTCGTATCTCAAAGCCATAATTAAATTGGGAAAAGCAATCCGGACGCACAGTCCAACCTTCACCGTCCGGTGTAAAGTCAGGCAAAATAACGGGTGATGATGATCGTTCGCCGTAATCAAAGACCAGATGAAATAACCATTGTTCATCATCAGGCAGATTTTTTTCCAGTGCAAATAGGCCAGTTTGAGGCGTGATATTGCCATAATTCACCTGAACCAGATAACGTTGTGCGCTGGCATTAGGATGTTGAGATATTTCCGCTTCCCCACAGAAATTTTCATCCTCAGCCCGGTAATGATAATAGATATGTTCGCCGGTTGGGGTAAGTGTTTCCTCCAGTAACCACTGCGCGATATGTCTGTCATTTGTGGGATCAGCGATTCTGGCGTGTGTGTTTTTGCCAAACAGGTTAATTTGCCCGTTGGCATCCATTTGTACCCAAAAAGGACGATCATCATTGTTTTGTTCCGGTTGCCAATATTCCAGTCGGCTAAAATTAGACACAATACGCGGCTGATAGCGGGTAACCCGCCAGTTGGCACCTAAACGAACATTCGTTAATTGATCTGTGGAACGGACGTCAGGTTGTCCTTCATCATTAAGCGCGATATTCAGAACCTCGCCTTCAGCATTCAGAAATGTATCTCTGTCTTTGTAACGGGGAATACCGTGGGTTGTCCGTAATCGAATTGCATCGGGGGTACACTGCCATCCCATACCAAAAGCACTGTTGCCATTACCGCTATTGTAAATTAATGAGAGCGCGGGTGCGGTACGGCTGCCGGAAGTCACTTTCAGAGGCAAGGTGAGGGATGCCATACCATTGGCACCTCCGGATGTTAAAAACTCTCCCATACCTTGGATAGCGCCGTCTTTGGGATGGGAAGGTTGATTTATTGAGAGCGGTTGTTCAGGATTTTTCATAAAAGGCTCCAGATTGCTCTTCCGAAACATTCAGGCTGAGCAACGATTGAATATTGCCGCGATACGATACGGTGACCTCTGTGAGGACACCGTAAAATTTCACTTACTACGACTTACGACGGGTTACCTTAGGAAGTTGAATGAGACGTCCTTTGTTATATAAAGGTCCCATATCAATCTTCTCTTTTCCGGGTACAGGTAAGTAACCCAAGCCTTCGTGAGCGGCATTTGCCAATAGACCATCATCCTGATCACCTGACCAAGAGAAGATCCCGCCCAATTTCATTTTGGTTGCATAAATTCCCTTATGCAGCACAGTCCGGGGGGTATCCAGTGAAATCCAGTGACCACCGTCAGCATTAAAGAGTGCGTCAGCGTCAGTTTCTGTGTCTGTCACCAGCTCAAACTGATTTTTCCCGCGTGAAATTTCATATTCCGCATCGTATTGGTTATTCAACAGACAGAAGAATTCCGGTGCACCTTTTTCCATGGTACCCAGTGGATCCCCTGTTCTGTTATAGCTGCGTGTTGCCAGATCAGCTCCCAGGCATGAACGCCCGTAGTTAGCAAAACCGAGGTGAATTTGTGAGGGTTTTATACCTTGTGACAATAAGAAACGAATCGCTTCATCTGCCGAGTAATCTATCTCTCGGTCAGGATTGGGTGGAGGAGGGGTATCGCCGTCATATTCATATTTGGGTGGATACAGGTTGGTATGATGACCGATATATTCCGCCCAGCCGGTACCAAAGAAGTCGTAGGTCATCACAAAGATATTGTCTAAATAAGGATAAATTTCTTTGAAGCTGGATTTCTCCATTTTGGCAACGACGGCACTACAGGCTATCGTGATTTCTTTACGTGCCCGGGTTCCAAAGGTTATGTCCAGTGCTTCACGTAGCTCTTTCACTAACAGAACATAGTTTGGGCCATCATGTTCCGGGTCGAATTCATTGCCTTCTGCACCTGAGGCTCCGGGGTATTCCCAGTCGATATCCACCGCAGTAAACATGGGAAAACGCCGGAAGAAGTCAACGATGCTATTCACGAATGTAGTTCGTTGATTGGGATCTTTGGCCATCTCAGAGAAGTATCCTGACATACTCCAGCCGCCGATACTGAATGCGAGTTCCAGCTTGTGCCCTGCCTGCTTTGCACGCTCTTTCAGATTACGTAATCCCCCCAGTAAACCGGAGGCTGCATCCTGATTATAATATTGCAAGAAATTCTTCGGGCCGGCATCACGGCGCTGATCAGCGTCCAGACCGACATTGCGTGTGGTGCCTAAATCACCATAAGGATCGACCGGTACAATATGGCCGGGTGTAATAGGGGCAATCTGACCGCTGCTGGCTTCTGCTTGCAGATTCCAACCGTCAACGACCTCATTAATCCGTTCGGATAACTTGCCTTTATCACCGTTGACGGCCATAAAACTGAAAATCAAGCGGTCGTAGGCTGTAGGCGGGATTTTTTCCAAATCAAAACCACGACCGGGGGCATCGTCGCTGGCCAGTGCAGTGTTACCCTGTGTTTCCGGAGACAAACGCGCATCATACTGGCACCAGTCGGTAATATAAGCTGAGACTTTAGGTAGCGGTTCTGTGTTTTCCGGATCAACTTCATATTCGTTGTACATGGACTTGGCAACACGTGCCGAGGAGTAACTCAGATGAGTTCCGCTGCCGTCAGGTTTATATCCCACCTTCTGATACGTTTCTTCTGTGAGTTCATCATGTTGTAATATCTCGTTTTTTTCTCCCGGTGGTACGGTAGGCGTACTCGGGTTTCCGTGATCGGCAATTTCTTCCGGTGTCGCATCACGGACATATCGCCAGGCATTCTCATAGACCGGCAAATCAGGTGAAACATTGCGGTCTGGAATATGCCAACGTTCAACCCAGCCGATATTTTTAAAGACTGCACTATCGTAAATGACATACCAAGTTTGACCACCAGATTGATTCTGCCAGGCAACCAGCGATTCACCTACTTCGCCGTTAGCATCAGACATCGCTTTAATTGAAGGGTATCGATAAACATTTTGAGACATAATTTCACTTCCGGCCCCGTTATGTTCCGGGGCCAGCTCCTGATATTAGTTAGAATTGTCTTGTTTTAATTGATGTTTATTCAGACGGCTACGAACCTGCTGGCTGAACTCACTGCTTCCACCACTCACATCGCGCGCGGTATAACGCAGATGGAGGATAATATCGCTCAGTGACTCCAGCAGTTGATCCTGATCGGAGCCAAATTCAAGCTTCCACTGTGAAATGGCGCCTGTTCCTTCAAAAGGCAGGAAAAGTTCATCATCAAAATTGAGCCTGAACATGCCACTGTCTTCCATGGCCGTTGAAATCACCACACTTTGATTGGCTTGTACGTTCAGCAAAACATTTTCGGGTTTGGTGTGTTCCAAAGGGTTAAGCAGATAATCGACAGTTTTCAAATCGGCAGTACTGTTAAGCATATTGCTGAGTTGTACCAGTGAAGCCCGTACATCCTCATAAGGCCCCAGCAATGCAGGCAATGACAGCGCTACCGTTTTTATGCGCCGATCAGCGTGGGTCGGGTAATCGCGCAGGAACATATCGGCATTTAGTGAGAAGGTGAATGAACCCGTGCTCTTGCCAATTTCCCATTGTGATGATGTCAGTAATGATTTTACCGATACGGTTTTTACTATTTCCAAACGTCTGGTGTTATGTTGTAAATACGCCTGATCCATCCGTTGTAAGGCTAATTTCAGATGCTCTCCGACCATCAGCCCCTGATAAAGATCATTCCAGAGACCACTTTGGACGAAATTCATATCATACTGGCCTGTTTCGTACTGCCAGGAGGCTTCGGCCAGTAAACAGAGGGAATTAACCGCATCATAGGCTTGCAGGTAAAGCCCGGAGATTTGGCTGATCATCCACATGTATAACGCATCATTGGTAAAACGGTTTGAATAGTACTCCAGCAGAACTTGATCCTGCTCATGCTGGGCTTCCAGTTGTGCCAGCTGGGTTGTGCTAATATTCAGTTGGCGTTGCTGAACAGCAATCTGTGCGTCAATCTCCTCAATGTTGATATCCGCCTGTTTGTATTGCAGCTCCCATTCTTGCTGACGGCGACGGTAATTTTCTGACACGCTCAGACTGGTGGCTTTGGCATTTTTACTTTCAACGTCAATGCGTATCCCTTCACCGATTGCCCGCAGCATACCGCCAAAGACCATCCCGCCGACCGCAAGACCGAAAATATTGGGAACCATATCCGCCACGGCCGCTGCAGTGGCGGCTGACTGGGCTGCTATCACACCATCAGCAGCACTTGATTGCAATGCGATAACTTCCTGCTCGGTGGTGGAGATGTTTTCGTCATAGAGCGATTTATAGTGTTGCTGGCGCTCCTGAGCGGCACGTCGGCTGATGGTCAGCGCATCCAGTGAGGCCTGTTGCATATCAATCGCTTGCTGTTGCAGATTGCGGGTAAAACTGTACAGTCCCAGTTGTTGTTGCATACGGAAGTGTTCAAAGTCAGTATTGTCTTTTTTCTCCAGCAAACTGAGTAGCGTAGCTCCATACTGGATCAGCGTTTCTACCGCCTCTTTTGCCCGGTTCATAATCGGGATGAAACGATAATTCGGGATTGCCCGGCGTTTCATGCCCGCCATACGATTAGTCACGACACGTTGGTAACGCTGCTTGAGCAGATCTTGTGGGCTGATGGGTTCATCGTATAATCCGGCCGGAAACTCTTTACCATCCAACGTCAGATTATGGCGTAGATTGTATAGACGCTGATCCAGCATTTGCCACAGTTTGAGATATTCCGTATCAACAGGTTTGACAAATAAATCAGACTGTGCAGCAGAGACGGATATATCGTATGCCACTGGCAGAAGTGGCATGGTCTCGGCAGAGAGCATTAGCTCCTGTACCCGAGCTTCACTGCTTTCATACTGAGCCACATCTTGTAGTGTGCTAGGTTGCCAGTTTGCCGCGAGCAGAATATCAGGGCTGGTACCCAGTAACATATTGACGGAGTCATAAATTTGCCGGGCCACAATACGTGCACTGGATGTCAGCTTACGGTATTCCATGTCCCCCTGATCTAACAGATTTTTGACATAGAAACGGAATATTGCTTTCCGGTAGTGAATGGGTTCACTGGCAGCAATGGCGTCCGGATCGGTTGGCTCAATTAACATCCGGTACACGGTGGGCGGCGGATCAATGATCGGCCGTGAATTCCAGTAACGCGGTTTTCCCTGACTACTGGCTTGAACAAGTTCATCCTCCAGCGGATTAAAAATATAGTGCAGCCATTCGGTGGCCTCTTTTAATCGTTGTTCGATATTCAGCCGCCACGCGACCAGGAATGGCATATGGAAAAACAGTTCCCAGAAATAGATCCCGTTTGCGCCATTTAAATCAATTGGCGTAGGGGATGAATCAGGCATGGGTTGTTCTGTAATAAGCTGTGTATTCCAGCTCAGTACCTGCGGGATGCCCTGACTGGCAATGGCGATCAGTTTCTTTGCGAACAACGTGTTAAGACGAATGTTTTGTGGCGCGTTACCATTTTCATCCGCTGGGAAAGAAAGGAATTGTACCTGATCCTGTTCATTGAGTTTAATCAGTTCGCGAATATGCATACCGATTCTGAACTCTTGCGTGCAGGTGGCACTCATATTACCGATACCACCTTGGTTGGGTTTAAAGAGGAGTTCGGCTTTCAGTGTGATTCGATTATTCGACTCCAGCTTTATTGATGGATACGTTAAATCAGGTACTTTTTCGTTCAATACCAATGGTTGTTCAACCAATACCTTATCACCGTGCATCAGATAAAAAGAACCGTCGTAATATTTATGATCTTCTATGTCACCAAAATTAAAGTCAGACTGAGCGACGATCTCCAGTGTGTCATCAGTGCCATGAACAAAATTGGCAATCAGTTTGATGCTATCCTTGCCGAAACCCGTGTCTCCTTTCTGTTCGGCTTCTCCGGCAATCGGAGAACGCTCTTCCCGGGTTGCCGGATAGAGCACCATGGTACGGTAATCGATAGGGTGGTCTTCTGCATCCTTGTGTTCACGTGAGTAATACCAGACCAAACTGCCGACATATTTCCCTTTTCGTCCATCCTCATACATATCGTCCGGCAGATCGGTAATTTCTACCAGCAGCGTGTCACAGACATAACCAAAGGCTTCGTCAAAATCATAATCACCGTGTTCATCCGTTCCCTGAAGACGGACAAAGGGTACAAGAGCCAGTAACGGGTTATGCGGGTCCTGCTGTATATCCATCACAGCAACCATCTGAGTCATCCGGTATTGCAGATTGTCTTCGCGCAAAATGGTAGGTGTACTCCAGCTACCATCATACTTGGCATAAGCAATTTTGATCCGGGTCAGGAACGGCGTAGGGGGAACCCAATCACCTGCGGCTGGAGTATAACGAGACTCAGCATTTTGGTTATGCAGTAATAACGCTGTTGTATCTTTTTTTTCAGACTGTTCTTCAATTTCCGTCCAACTAATATACAGGCGGTTGTTCAGGAAAATGGGGCGTATCAAATTGGGGTCCACGCTGCCCAGCGGCAGATCGATAGGTTTCCACTCACTCCAGGCATTGGGGGATAATGCATCAGTATCAGGGTGGCGTATCGAAAGATTCAGTGAGCGCCAATAATATTGGTATGGTTGTGTACGGGTACGCCCGACAAAGAAGAACTTATCGCGTTTGATGTTAACACCATCTTCATAACCTGCGATAACTTTCAGGTTACTGACATCTTCAAAATTGTTCAAATAACCGAGTACAGCCTGTTGTACGGAATCTTCGGTAATTTTTCCCTGATTAAGGGCACTTTCCAGTTGGAAAAAGAATTCTGTTTTATTCAGGCGTAACAATGGTTCCAGATAGCTTTCCGGATAAGTCCGTAATAGACGATCCGCAGACCAGTAATTATAACGATTCGCAAATTCCTGCCAATTTTCGCTCTCTTCCGCCGTCATAAATAAACCGGGTTCAATATTCAGTGACACGCGGTTAACAAATTGCTGCAATGAATTGGTCGCAAGTGAAAGTCGTGTTGCTTTGACCTTGGCGGAGGTCAGCAGATCCAGCAGGAGATAGTCGCAGGCATCGTCAACATCCTTAATTTTATCGCGCTGACTTGTCATGTCAGGTGAATAGGCAACGACCTGTCCAAGGTAGAAATCCAGCAGTGCATCGCGCTGTGATTCCAGCAAGCGCTCTTCAATAGGTTGGGTAACTGAACTCATCGTTCCTTACTCCTCTGATGGGTACTGGGTTGCCGCAATAACCGCTTCACCGACATGGATTATCTGGTCATAGGGCGGAAAAGGCGGTAACGTTGCGGCTGTCATTAATGGTGTCACTGACAAGCCAGTCTGACGTGATAACGCCATGACACGACGTAGCCAATCAATTTGTTCCATATTTCTGGCACGGGTTGGGGCAGGATCAAAATGTTGGGTTGCCAGCTCAATTTCATCAGCATCCCACTCAAGTATGTCGGCAAGCTTTTCAGCGCAGTCTCGATCAAAATCTTCATCGTTACGGACGTCGCGCTCCGACTGATTGGCAAAAGCGAAATACTCGATTAACTCATCTTCACTAAACAATGAACTGGTTGCCCAGTTACGGAACCGGCTCAGTGCCCAAATTTCATGCACGGATAGCGGGCTGTCATCTATCAGCGGTAATCCGAGCCATTCAGGCATGATGATACGTAATGAAACGATTTGAGCTTTGAGTCGTAACTGCTTAATCAGCATGTTATTTATCGCCAGATGATAGGTGATATGCAGCAATTCATCGCTGATATCCAGCGGAGTGCGCAAGTGTCCGCCTCTGGTTGCTCCCTGTACATAAATTTTGCCCAGGAAATCGGGAACACTGCTGCCAATCCAGCGTAATAACCAAGGAACGGTATCGCGTCCAGTGCCGTACTCTCGTGTCACGCTGGTGGAAACCAGATCTTCCTGCGCCGTTTTCGCCTGAGTAATGACCTGTGTTAATGCGGAAACGGTGATAACCACACTGTCTGGATCGTTAATGATTTTTTCAACGATAGGTGTCAATACTGATTTCAGATAATCTTCATCGCTCTGACCCCAACGGAGTGGATAAACATTGACGAGTCCATTGCTGGTTACCAGCATAGAAAGTTTGTCAAGCCAGGTTTCTCCCTCAGGGAGTCTGGGGATATCCCCTGCGTTGAAGTTATTCTCGGTGAGTAAGGTTTTGGGAATGCCTTGCAGCAGATTGTCGAAGAATGTCACACTGTTATCAGTTGCAACCACTGGCAACATAACACTTTGTAGCATCAGGCAGAATTCTTCCGGTTTCAGTTTGCTCTGTTGCAGCCAAGCAGCAACTTCTTCCAAAAGCAGAATAATATCCAATAAGTCAACTTCTGTGGTACCTGAACCATCCGGTGTCAACAGGCTTAACCGGGGTTCACCAGCCAGAATATGAGATGAGAATTTCCCGCTGGCGCTTAATGCGTTTATCAGCATCATGCCCTGTTCAGGGGTTAAATTGAATAGCCGAGGAACGGTAACCAGACGATAAAGAGCCGAAATAACAGGCAGTGAACATATTAACTTGCTGGATGGCAGATTAAAGGCGGTGTTTACCTGTTCAGCTAACAATTGGAAGGTGGCCACAGTGATTTTCAATCCGGCGCACAGTTGTTTAATCGTTCGTGCATCGTTACCACGAGTCGTGTTGTAATCAAAAGTACGATTATCAACAAAGAAAGGTTCATCAAAGAGTTTGGGTTGATTGAATACCTGATCCAAAAAGGCGGGATTTCCGCTGACAGCAAAAGGCGAAAGTGTATGTAAGACAGTTGCGAAAGCAGAAGCCGACAATTTATAACGAGTGTTGAGATGACGGAATAAACCTAATGCACGCAACGTATTAAAATTTATCTCCAGTGTTAGGTTATTTTCACCTTCTGCCCGCATTGCGCAGGTTAATAACCAATCCAAATCATGATGCGGTATTTCTAACCAGCGTTGTAAGCGAATTAACCGTTGCAGACGATCGAAACGCTGATTTGTGGTTGCAGTCAGACTGCGGGGGCGTTGAACATCAATACCAACGGCTTCTGGCTGACCGACATTGAGGTAACAGGCCCCCACCTGGAAAGGTAGTGGAAAACGTAATGTGCTTTGTTTATTGGAAAATATCGGGTTAGTAAAGCTGATATTCGCGGAAACAACCGGACTGAAATCGCCCCAGGCAATGGCCTGCTCGATCTCTTCTGCTTGCCCCTTGATCCGGTCAATAAGAAACAGAATTTCCGGCAGTCTATTACGCTCACTGAGTTCCAATCCATAGTTCTTCCTGAAGAAATCTTCTGCCTTAGGGTAAAGTTGTTCAGCAGATAATGCTTTGTCAGATAACACCAGATGATATTTCAGGGTCAGAAAAGAGTGTTTGTCATCCTTTTTTTGTGCCTGAATGGTCAGATCACCGAACCATGGACCGAGAGAGAGATCTACATCTTTGTTGTCTTCGTCGTGCCAACTCAGTTGAAATTGACGCGGGTAGGGCGGATTGTCACTGAACGGTTGTAACCGGCGTTTAGCGCGTTGACAGGTAAGAACAGACTGTCCCCGCAGTGTGATAGTTGCTGATTTTCCGTCTTTATTTTGGCATTCAACGTGAATTTCATCATAAGGTTCCCGTGATGCAGGTAACGGCGTTAAGGTCAGTGATTCTGGACCCTGTGCCCCCTGTTGCTGAGGAACAATATAACCATGCTGGGAAAGATCAATATCGGTTAAGGTTTCAGTGGTGCTGCCACTTCGGTATTGGGCAACAAGTTCCGGTTGTGTCAGGCTGGTAGTAGGAAAAGGCGTCTCTCCGGTGAGCAGCTCCATTTGTCCCTGACTCAGCTGAGTCGCTGCCAGTATTACGCTGTTGGCGGCGCCAGGTTGCACTTCCGTGCAAAAATCGGGCAGCTCCTGATGGAGTGCCTGAATCACTCTGGCCAGAGATGTATTTTTATCGGCTAAGCCAAGTGTGACCTGTAGCGTTGCGAGACTGAAAGGCAGAGTGTAAGGGTAGTACGTTTCTCCCAGCACTTGGTTAACGGGTTTGCCAGTTTCCTGACTATGGTCGATATAATCAGCGGCGATAAATGAGAGAATTTCATTGACTATCTGTAACGCCGGAAGTTCCTGATTCGTGTTATCGCGATCCAGTAACAGTTCTGGAATATCTGGACGTCGTTGGGCAAAAGCAATCGCACCTTCGGTTGCATCCAGTTCAAGCTGGCGGGCGAACTGATATAACTCCAGCAGATAAGCAATGGGGGAATTCAGTGCTTCAAGTGCACCGGGTTTACAAAAATTGTCCCAAGGTTCCGGGAAAAGATCCGCATAGTTGGGTAGTTCCGGTTGTCCAGAAGCAACACGGGCCATACGCAGGGTTTCGGCATCACGTAATCCCCGTTCACGGGCGCTGTGAATCAGCTGGGTTGCGTAGCTGAGCGCGTTTTGATAAAGCGTTTCTGCTTGACCGTTAAAATGATGTCTGTGGCGGCGTCTGAAGCGTGATGGTCCGACTTTGACAATATCAAATACCGAGAAATATCCCCAACGACTGAGTTCATTATGACTCTGTTCTATTGATTGCAGTCGTTGTACGGAGTGCTGGGCCTGCATAAATGCAGACGCCAGCAGAGGCGTTACAGTTTTCTCATCTGTCGATGTTGTATTCATGTTTTATCACCCGTTAAGATAAATCACGGCGTTCACTGCCCGATTATTGAGCAGTGAACGCCGCGCATTGGTTGGGTTGGGTAATTAATCCAATACGCTATTTAAGGTATTGTCTTATTGGGATAAATAGAGATTACTTTGTCTTGTTTTTTGCCTTTTCTGCTGCGGACAGGCACAAAGGCGCCATATCAATGCGCGGTGTACCTACCGTCGCGGCACCGAGTCCTTCGCGTGCGGCATTGGTCAACAGGCCGTTATCGTGGTCAATCATCCAGATAAACATGCCGCCAAGTCCTTTTTCTTTGACGTATTTTGCTTTTTCTTTCACGCTGTACGGGGTATCCAGTGACATGAATAGGCGGGATTCTTCGTTATAAAGGAACTCGGCTTTGGCAACTTCATCGGTATGTACGGTGAAGCCATTGATGCCATCCATATTGCTGTCGAGGTAATTACGTAACAAATCCGGCCATTCGGTGCTACCTGATTCGAAGCTTCCTAATGCAATATTGCCTCTCGGCGTATAGCGGCCGTAGATTGGGGAAATGCTGAGTATTGATGCTTGCTGTGCGTTTCGGGTATAACCGGCATAACCGATATTAATTTTCTGCGGTTCGATATGAAGTTCATCCACCAGGTAATTGACCGCTTTATCTACTGAGTTCTGAGTTTCTTCTTTATCAGGGTTAAGTTTTAAGGCAGTGTGATGACCTAATGTTTCAGCCCAAGGTGTTCCGAAGAAATCGTAGGTCATAACATTAAGTTTATCGACCCCCGCTTCCAGCAGTAGCGGAATATTGGCGGCTTCCAGCCCTGCCGGTACGGCAATAGTAGCGATACTGATGGTGATATCAGGCAGTTCTTTACGAATTTCTTTAATGAGTTCGGCAAAGTTATCTGGATCTTCCTCATCATAGCTATTGTGTTCTTCGCCCTTGTAGTTTGGGTATTCCCAATCGAGATCCAAATCGGTAAACATGGGGAAGAGATCAAAGATTTTTTTCAGTGACTTAGCTAGACGCTGGCGCAGTTCGGACTCTTTCGCAATAAAATGGAAAGCTTGGCTCATTGACCAGCCCCCCAGACTTAGGCCAATCGGCGTATCTGGATATTTTTCGCGTAATTTCACCAGCGCACCTAATACACCCTGTGCGTTCTCTGGTGTAAAATCGGTCTCTTTCCAGCCGGGGAAACCGCAGTTAAGGTAGGCACCGGTGTCCCCCCAATAATCGGTAAAAGTGGCTTCACCTTTATGATTCGGAAGATCGTCTTTATCAGATGCAATTTTGAAATCGATAGCCGCTTGATTAATGGTTGCTTCTTCCAGTCCTTCATCACCGATGATACCCGCGAATCCGACTACAATACGGTCAAAATAAGGCAGGGGGCTGCCTTCGTCCAGTAGTCGCATAATATCGGTACCACGGCCGCCCTTTGCATAATCTACATTGGTATCACCGGGGGCATTACCATAACGGGAATCATAAGTTCCCCAGTCAGATAAGTAGCCGAAAACTTCGAAACCTGAGACTGATTCATAGTGGTTAAATAAATTTTTAGCTATTCGTCCCGGCGTATAACTTAAATCACTGTCTGCGGTTGAGGGATCAAATTCATTAACCTCATAGGTTTTTTCTGTAGCACCGGCACCCCAAATTTCACCGGGTTTGGTTTCTGTGCCGGGATCGGGGATGATAACGAATGGGTTGTTATTCAGGTTTGTATTTTTGGAACTTGACATGATAGATCTTCCTAATAGGTTATAAACGTTTTTTGTGAGGTGATTCATCACTTTTTCAAGGCCACACGAAAAAGAAAAAGCCAGTGAACTCATCTGTCGGTTAAATGACAGTTCTCAATTTTTAAAACTTGCATCTTCAAATTCATTAGGTATAAATTAAAATTAACGGATTTTATTTTTTTCAGAATATACAGATCCTCACCATTAAAAATAGAGTTATTTGTCCTTTATAAAAATGGTGTTTTATTATATATTTTATATCATGACATTATATATTCCTAACAAGTGTAAACTGTACCAGAGTATTTACTTTTGTATGTAAATGATATTATCTAAGAATTTTATTACTTGTGATATTATATCGTTATTTTCTTTTTGTTGTCACCTGATCACCTGTATTAACTAAAAACAAAAATTAGCGGATTAATAATTTAAATAATTCATTCGATTTCTTATCATATCGCATTTTATTGGGGTAATTATTCAATCGATTTGTGGAAAATCATAAATCAAGACTCCGCCAGATTTTCGCGGAATTAGTTCACCTGAAATAAAAAAAGATAATATATATCTGGAGTTATAAAGAGAAATGTAATCATCAAAATTTAATGAATAACACTTCAATAAAATGGCTCATTCTATTCGGAAATATCATTATAATCCCTATATACGAGAGCTTTGTTTATTGCTCTGCATTCAATGAAAAACAATAACCACTTTATAATAACAGAGAGTGTTTTTATGACTGAAGATGATGTTTACCTTATTCATAACAGTTCAGGGGCAGATAAATGCCCTGCCGGAAAACTGGCTCTTTATACAAACATAAACTTTAATGAAACTGAAATCGGAGATATATTAGTTATATCCCCGAATATTCAACTGGATACGGAACAATTAGAAGGTTATGGTTTCATTGTCGGTGGGCATGATGGTGTATCCAGTGTTGTCAACAACATGAGCCAGAATGCCACGCTGATTTCCGGTCTTTATCTGGACGGGGAAACTTTGACAGTCAGTGCGGGGAAACAAATTTCGTCCCTGGTTAATTATCCCCTTGGATCAGGGACATGGAACGATGCAGTCAACTCTGTTGTTTCAGCTAATGTCACAACGGTAAACCTGACTATGACTCTGGAAAGTGGTATCAGCATCCAGACAGGAGAAGAATACTCAGCTCTGCTCCAGATTAAGAACAACAGCAGTACGACTGTCACAGGTGCTACCATTGAGGCAAGTTCCGGTAATCCGGATATTTTTACCGTTGACTCATTCCCGCCTGCTGTGGATATTCCTGCAAATGGAACATCCTCTCTTCGTATTCCTTTAACCGGTGAAGGCCAAGGGTCGGCTGCTTTAAATTGCAGGTTATATACGCCATTAGGAATTATAAACAGTGGCGATAATACAATGGACACCACTATTACGGTGACAGCGCAAAGAGACTTGCAAGTTACACAGGAGTATATATCACACTGGAAAAAAGAGTGGGATAAACCAGAATATATCTACAGTTATAAACTCATCTTAAGTTCTGCTGAGGATCCAGTATCTGCATGGGAACTGTCATTTCTTCTCCCTGAAGGCGCTGAACCGGATCCTAATTGGCTGGCGAGTCAGAGTAGTTGGCTCACTCTTAACACAGAAAAATCTGTAAATGGTGAGATTTATCTGGACAGTATTTCTGGCCATGTGATTGCTCCAAATCAGGATGTTGAATTAGATATTCAGATCCTCTACCCCGGAGAATCTACAGATTATGAAACCCTGCAAAATCTGAGACTTGAGCAATTATCCTGATAAGGGGTTGAGTAGGCTTACGCTAAGAGCATAGTTTTCTGTTTTATATACCGACAGTAATTACTGATGCTGTTTTTATGTTCTCAAAAAACAAATTCGAGGGCGAACAGATAAGCAGAGAAATACGGGTTGTGTTGCATTATGGTTTGAAAGTTATCAGAAAGTCGGCTTGCTGATTTTTTAGGCTGCTAGCAGGGTATGGGCTCGTTCTGAACGAGCCGAACCCAAGCATCGTTCGCACCTGTCGTTTGATGTTTCGGTGACCTTGCTCTATCAGATTATTCAGGTATTTGTTTTGCCGGATTTTGATGCGATTTTTCTTCGAGAGCATAAAAAAGTGTGGGGCACTTGAGTTATTTAGCTGTAAAATTAGTGAATTAACCGGATAGTTACCCATTATTGGTCCATAAATATTTATACTGTTAAGTGACTCTTCACTATGTCAATACTCTGGTTTGACAGTTTTCTTTAGCTGCTTTGCCGCATAAGTGCCCCGCGGTTTTTTATGCTCTCGATGATTAATTGGCTCCTAGGCATAGGATTGTGCTGTGTATAGCTGTGTATAAAAGTAAAACGCATAGTAACGTAAGTAATTTTAAAATTCCCATTAAGGATTCCTACGGTCATATTAAAATAACAGTGTTTGATAAATGGGTATCAGTGATTGTGTTATAGGATAAAAGATACGAGGTTTTTCTTTGCAACTCGCCGAAAATACAACATTTCTTCTAGGTCGAGATGAAGTTAAACCACCACACGCATTCTCCATATCTATCGCGTTTAATTCTAATTCTGATGGCTCAATATCATCATAGTTTAATCGTCTGCCCAATTGGTGACGTAGCCGGAAAAAATAGTTATCATCCTCTGTCATTAATGGCACTCTGGCATCTGATTGTCCCTGTTCAAGTTCTGCTGTAATTGCTAAAGCAAGAAAATTTCCAAGATTTGATGTATCTATTACTATTCGTTTTTCTTTTTCATTTTCCAGACTAAGTAATCCAGGATGAGTTAGACCTAAAGCATGTCCAAATTCATGAGCTATGGTTTGATAAACTACTATTTTTGCAGCTTGATGTTCTGTATAACGCTCATTTAGAGCTCTTCTAATGGTATTGAAAAAGTCTCTTGAATAAGAGAATGTATTCGTTAGAAACATTCCCGGTCTGTTAAACTCTGGCACTGGATAATGCTCCAGGATGTCAGTCGGCAAAACGAACGTTGTCTGAGCTAAATTTTCACGCGAACGCAAAATAGCCTGTTGTGCATCATTTGGCCTAGAGATTTGAAAATCAGCTTCACTGGGTGATCCCTGAGGGACTTCGGTAAGGCGAATGGGACTCCCCCTCGCTATAAAGCGTTGATTCCACATGTATGCCGCATTTCTCACTAATGGTGCAACATCAATAATAATGTTTCTTTCTGTTCCATCACCATTATCAATGGAAACTGTCACTGACCCTATATTTTTATCTATTCTATATCTCAAATTATTATTAAAAAAATCAGCGGGATTATAGATTTGATTGCTAATAGCTATAGAGCAAACGTGCCTATTTGGATTTAAGTAAGCCTCTGGATCATAGCCAAAAGAATTAAATGTTGCTAATGATAAGATCATGCAAATAAATTTCATTTTAGACTCCATTACATAATATTTCATTGTTTCTACCGATATGTTTTTGCTCTTTTTTGATTATTAACCCTCAAGGTATTTAGATAGGAGTTTATGTGGCTGCAAACAGTATGGGCAGGGATGGCTAAACCGATATTAGCCCCGTCCCACACCGCCATAATGTATCATTAGTTTTAAAAAAATAATCAACTGAATTAATTCGTATTAAATGGCCCCAAATAAAGAAGAGAATAATAAAAACTTTCTTATAAATCCATTTTTGCTAAATCGACAAACCCGATCTATAACGAGCCGTGTCCCATTCCAAGCGCCACAACACCGTTACCATAACACCTCATAATTTTTATCGGTGACCCAGAGGAATAGGCTGTTAATAAAAGAGTATAGGCAGCCCGTGCATTTTGGGCGGCCACCATATCATCTGGAAATATTGTATTTTGTTTACTGCTAATGTAATTATAAAAAGAGAGTGTTATTGCTTCTTTTGAACCTTTGGGTAAAAAATTGAAAGTAACGCTGCCATCATTCTCATTATCTACCCCAATATATATGGATTGAACATATCCCGTTTTTTTATCGTTTGCATCACAATTTCTTGCAAAGGCATGACCCTGCATAACCATAATAATAAAGATGCTAATTAAAAATTTAATTTTCATATTATATTCCTTTAGATTTGAATAAATTATCTATCAAAATGGCGTCGCTATGCTAAATAGTATGTCATACGCCTGAACAGTTGTCGGACAGACTGATATATGTAATTAAAAGGCTACAAAAAATAAGGTTAAACTTAATATGATTGAATCCCATATTCAAATGCTATTTAGGATTTTTTACCATAAAGTGATATGTAAAAACAAATTAATTTAATTTAACTGAATTTGTTTTACATAATACATTCCTCTCTTTCATTGTGATGTTGACGATACGCCCTGAGTTATCAGGGTGATGAGGGCGTTATCTTTCGCAACAGAGGATATCCGTTGATTTTCATTACTCTCTGATTTTACCAAATTTTGTCAAAATTTGACTGACGGCCACCGGGTCGGCACTGCTGCACTGACCGAGAAATTGCTTGCGCAGATTGAACGTTTTTCCCGGATTAAAACGATGACGTTTCTTAAAGGAATTAATGCGAAAAACGGTTTTTTCTGCACTTCGGCATTCGCTTCCGCTGCTATTGCCGGTCACTTTTCCAGGTTCTGTCGGGCACTGAACAATGCCCTGGAAACGCGTCATATTGGAGAGCATAAAAAAGCGTAGGGCACTTTGTTCAGTTAGCGATAATATGAGCCACTCAGCATACTTTTATCCGGCACCTCACCATGAAAACTTATATCGAGAAAGTAGCCCTTCGGGGTATCAGTCCTATGGTCTGGCGTCATTTTAGGCTGTCTGGGGAGACTTCTTTAGCGGCTTTTCACTATATTATTCAGTTTGCTCAGGGATGGCAGGATGATCACCTTCATCAATTTCGTATGTAAGGCAAAAATTACGGCATTTCCTATTCTGGCGGGATTGCGTTTCCGGATAACCCTGACAAAATCACGCTGGATGATTTTGAATTTGATGCCAGTGATCGTTTTACTTATGAGTACAACTTTTTCGAGAAAGAGGCTGAATTAGAAGGACTGCCTGATTTTCTCTCCGGCGCTCCCCGAGAATGGGAGAAGCGGCCAAAACCGGGAAAACCGATGACGATAGACATTGATAGGGGCTATGTCAGAAATCGAGATGATAAAAAACACCATTTCTAAGTCATCGTTGGAAAATCGTTTTCTGTTAATGTTCCGGCCAAACGCTTTGGTTTTGTACAATGTCTGGAAAATCACCCCAGAAGAAAACTGATGGCTCAGTTATCTTCACAGAGAATACAGGCTAATCAACAAATTACCTTCTTGGCGTGTTTTTTTACATCATTGAACCTCAAACCCCGTTGTTAAGAGCTGAATTTTTCTAAATATTCATCCAATGTATTAAAACAATCTAATTTCGCCGTAGGTAGTTTTATTCTCGAATAACAAGCAATACTCGCCAGTTTTAATTATTAGAAAAATTCATATGTTATTTGATAATCAATAAATTGAGATATCATTTCAAGCCCTTATCCAAGGCAGGTTATCCATTAAGAAAAGCAATTACGGCTGTAGTATTAGGCGAGGAAATAGAAGGGAGGAGATGCCTTGCTCAATCAAATATGGATCATCGGACAATATACTCGTATGCTGGCTAGTAATAGCCATAATCACGGGGGGAAATTATCAGAGGATACCTTGTCTTTGCAGATACAGATGGATATGGTGCGCGATTAAATTTAGGCTGATAAATCAATAGAATATGAGGAAAAGCAGTATCGCTACTATCACATATTAAGGGAGCAAGTAAGTAATAACCAATATCGTTCCATCTATATAGATAATGTCGCCTGTATGCAGGACGTGGATGGCATCGGGGCATAACCTGCAAGTCGGAACAGATCATGATGTGAATATTCTGACGGGAGAGCATCAGTAGACCCATGATGAATATATTATTCGGATTTCAAATGGAGGCCTTATGATTGGACTCAATTCTCAACCCATTCAATTTGCTTATTGGGTGCCTAATGTCTCAGGTGGATTGGTTATAAGTAAAATCCAACAACGTACTCACTGGGGTCATACTTATAATCGTAGTCTGGCTCAAATCGCCGAAAGTGTAGGTTTTGATTATGCATTGACCCAAATTAGATTTACTGCTGGATATGGGGCTGAAAACCAACATGAATCGGTGACTTTTTCGCAAGATCTGCTTTCGGTAACAAATAAACTGAAAGTCATCGCAGCCCTTTTACCGGGAGCGTGGAAACCTGTACTGGCTGCTAAACAAATAGCAACAATTAGTCAGCTTTATGGGTCCCGCATTGCTGTTAATATTGTTAGTGGTTGGTTTCGTGGTGAATTCAAAGCGATTGGTGAACCGTGGTTGGATCACGAAGAGCGTTATTTGCGTTCTGAAGAGTTTATCCGTTGTTTGAAAGGAATCTGGTCACAACCCGCTTTCAGTTTTTCTGGTGATTTTTATCGCTTTCATGATTATGTCTTAAATCCTAAACCTCTTGCACCACTGCCGGAGATTTTTCAAGGGGGGAGTTCCAGAGCGGCCAGAGATATGGCGGCACGTGTTTCTGATTGGTATTTTACTAATGGTGGCAGTGTAGAATATATTCGGACACAAATCGAAGATATCAGAGCCAAAGCGTTATCAAATAATCATCAGGTAAAAATAGGTGTTAATGGTTTTGCTATTGCCCGTGATGATGAGCAAGAAGCTCGCGCAGTACTACAGGATATTTTAGATAACAGTGACTTTGAAGCGGTGAAAAGTTTCCATCATGAAGTACAAAATGCAGGAAATGCCTCGCCAGAAAAAGAGGGTAACTGGGCAAAATCAACTTTCGAAGATCTTGTACAGTATAACGATGGCTTTAAAACCAACCTTATCGGCACACCGTTACAAATAGCTCAGCGAATCATTGAATATAAGAAGGTTGGTGTAAACCTAATGTTACTTGGATTTCTGCATATGCAAGAGGAGCTGGAGTATTTTGGTAGAAAAGTGATTCCGCTTGTTCGTGAATTAGAGCAACAAACTGATTAGTAACATAATATTTTTGTAGTGGATCACAAAATCAGGACACTTATCGGGGAGCGAACTTAATCTTATTGTCATGTTGAATATTGGCGTCATGCTTAACTGTCCGGCGCTCAGTCACCATTCATTATCGTGTAAACAGGCATACTAATATATTCCATGAGTATGCCTGTTAATTGGTTATCGACTAGTACTACAGCCGTAATCCCTATTGTGCCATGATGGGGCTCTTCTTCCTTAAATAAAAGGCGGTGTCACATGCCATCCCCTGCCAAAATCTGGGAACAAGA
>NZ_MUBJ01000026.1 GCF_002127535.1 Xenorhabdus vietnamensis | reverse complement strand
CAATAGAACAGATTTTACATTGGTCAGACTGGAGACGGCGGCATCAATACCGGGCGCAACTATGTCACTATCGCCGCCGGGGAGATCATCGGCTTACAGAGCAATTACGGCTGTAGTACTAGGCTGTGTCCCTTAATGTAAATTGATAGTATTCTCATCTAAACTGTTTTCAATACGGGAAAAAGATGATGGCACGCTACGACATTCCTGATGATGCATGGATATTGATAGAACCTTGTTTGCCCCCGGTCCATTCAGAGCGAGCAGGACGTCCACATGTTGAACACCGCCGTGTGATGAATGGGATGTTCTGGGTATTGTGCTCAGGGGCTCCGTGGCGCGATTTACCTGAACGTTACGGTTCCTGGAAAACCGTTTATAACCGATTTAACCGCGGGTCAAAGTCAGGCATTATCAACAAGATATTTAACCGGTTACTGCTCATTCTTGATGAAAAAGGCTTGATTGACTGGTCTGAAATTTGTCTGGATGGCAGTAATATTCGCGCCAGTAAAGATGCCGCAGGGGCGAAAAAAAACCTCCCGATATCGCTGACGATCATGCGCTGGGTCGCTCACGCGGTGGTTATGGCACCAAAATCCACCTGGCAACCGACAGACGGGGTTTTCCCCTCAACCTGCTTTTGACGGCGGGGCAAGCCCACGAAAGTCGATCCGCCATCCCTTTGCTCGACGGCATTGGCATACAGCGCAAAAAGGGTTTCATGAAACGGCGCGGTAAAGCGGTGCTGGCAGATAAAGGTTATTCGGGCGGAAAACTCCGCGGTTATCTGCGTAAATTGAGGATCAAGAGCATTATTCCGTATAAAATCAATGAAAAAGGCAGTACCGATGGTCGCACGCAATTTGATGAACAGGCTTATCGTGATCACAATGTTGTCGAACGCTGTTTCGGTTTTCTGAAAGGAAATCGGCGTATTGCAACCCGTTACGAAAAAACCGCACGAAACTATTTGTCCATGGTGAAATTAGGCTGTATTCGACTCTTTTACAAGCGGTCATATAATTAAGGGACACAGCCTAGCGTTATCACTGTTATGCCTGCCGTAAAACCTTTCAACTGAACTACACCTACCAAACCTGCAAACCCGGAATGAAAGACCAGATTGAAGTATGGCAGTGAATAACGGCGGTATCAGAGACACCGTTCGTGTCCTGAAGGTGGGCATCAACACAGTGCTCCTCACGTTAAAAATTTGAACAAAAACAAGTGACTACAAGGCCTCTAGCGGGAAGTGAAAGCCAAATTATCTGTGAAATTGATGGTGCGCTGGGAAAAGCTGCACTGTTTCTTGCGGGTGAAAGCCCCGTCGTAGAAGATTAGCCAGATCACTACGTAGCGAGTCTTGCATCTCCGGCGGTAACAAAGGAGATGAAGCGTAGACAGTGAAACATTCGAGCCGAAACCAATAGGTGAACGTGATAACTCCGAAATTCGCTGATTGTGTTGTGCCGATGGTATCGTCGAACCAGCAGGCAATAGTTTCTGAATGGGCACACTGGTGATTTTTTTTCCAGTCAGAAGCACACACCGGAGTCTCAGGCGTCGGCGAGTTTGTAGAGAACAGTGCGGAACCCAGGAGATCCTGACACCTCTCAAGGGAATGAGTATATCGGGCACAAGTGCCAAAACACAAGGCCTGAGAGATGGGTATCAGGAAGTCGGAGTCAGCCATAGTAGTGATGAAACGAGTAATGATCGCGGAGCGAAGGGCTGGCAGACAGATCGAACGTGAGAGGGAAACAATGACCGTACACAGCAACGACGGACAATCATGGTTAACAAAACTTGAGCGTATAGGCAAGAAATCAGCCTGTAACAAACAGCAGGTGTTCAATAACTTAGGGCATTTGCTGAACAGTGACATGCTGAAAGGACAATTCCTACGGCTTGACGGGAATAAAGCGGTAGGTATTGATCGCATGACAAAATCCGCTTACGGTGAACATCTTGATGGGAATATTCACAATCTCATCCTGCGAATACGCAGAGGGACGTATCGCCCGAAAGCCGCCAGAATCACGCAGATCCCGAAAGAGGATGGTAGTAAACGGCCACTGGCGATTTCGTGCATAGAGGACAAACTGGTGCAACTTGCGGTCAGTGATATTCTCAGCCGAATTTATGAGCCGCTGTTTCTGCCGTATTCATACGGGTTTCGGCCGGGATTAAATTGTCATGCGGCATTGAAGGCACTACAACAGCAAACATACCGTAACTGGAATGGGGCGGTTGTGGAAATTGACATCCGACAGTCCTTTAACACGATACCTCATATTGAGTTGATGAATTTACTGCGGAAGAAGATATCAGATCGCCGTTTCCTCAGACTCATTAAGGTCTTAATAACGGCACCCGTTATCGAGGGTAAACAGATATCCGACAATGTGTGCGGATGTCCCCAAGGGTCAATCGTATCGCCAGTACTTGCCAATATCTACCTGCACTATGTGATAGATGAATGGTTTGATGAAATCAGCCGTTCACACATTCATGGTCGGGCAGAAATGGTAAGGTACGCTGATGATATGGTGTTTACCTTTGAGTTCCTGAGTGAGGCAAAACGCTTTTATAAGATATTACCGAAACGACTGAGTAAATACGGTCTGGCGTTGCACAGTGACAAATCGCAATTAATTCCGGCGGGTCACGTTGCAGCAATGAGAGCTAACCAGTCTGGCGGACGCTTACCTACGTTTAACTTTCTGGGATTTACCTGCTATTGGGGGATATCGCGAAAGGGTTTCTGGCGACTGAAGTTGACCAGTCGAAAAGACCGTTTTGCCGCCAAATTGAAGGGACTCAGGGACTTCCTCTGGAAGAACCTGAATACACCTGACAAAAGGCGTGTTCTGACCATCGTCATCAGGGTTATCAAAGGCTGGATAAATTATCACGGTATTTCTGATAACCCGAGACGAGTCGGGCAATTTATCTACCAAAGCAAGCGGGTACTCTACAGATGGTTCAACCGGAAGGGAGGACGTCGGGGGCTAACGTGGGAAAAGCTGACTCTGATCCTGAAAGTGCTGGGTTATCCTTCAAGCTGGAAAGTCCATTCAATGTTCAATTCTTGCTGAATAGGTGTGACGACCGGGGTCTGTCGGGAGCCGGATGCGGTAGTTCTGCATGTCCGGTTCTGAGGAGGGATCTGCCCGGGTGACTGGGTAGGTCTACTCACCAACAAGGGTCATTTGTCGGTAACAAGAAGAATCAGCGCTGGCTTTAGTATGCCTGGGAACCGAATGAGAAGCGGATCGTGGCACATGTATTTGGTGACCGCAGCGGGAAAACACTAGAAACGCTGCTGGCACTTCTGGCCCCTTTCAAGATTCAATTTTACTGCACAGATGATTATGCTGTTTACGACTGCCTTCCTGAGGAAAAACACCTTAGAGGAAAGAATTTACCCAGCGTATCGAAAGAACCAATCTCATCCTACATACTCGTATCAAAAGATTGAATCGGAAAATGATCGGCTATTCCAAATTCGAAGAAATGCACGACAAAGTGATAGGGACGTTCATTGAACGTGAATACTATTTTCCAAAGAAAATCTAACTATTGGGTGCATGACCCTCCCTAATACAGTTAGGCTATCCACTAGCTTTGTATACTAACAGTAACCATGCGGTTTTCACTTCTTTCTGCCTTACTTAATGAAGTCTATCTGAAACAATAAGCGCATCGTGTTTTGTTAATGGATACAACGTCTCAATCTTCAAATAAATCTAACATTAATACTTGTTTTTAAGACTTTACAGCCTAACATGGCTTATATAAGTGTAATAAAATCATGAGACTAACTATGGAGAAGCGAGTATTTTTCAGTTTTCACTACCAAGATGTAATCGATTTTCGAGCAAATGTCGTGCGCAACCACTGGAGAATGAAACCAAATAGAGAGCAAGCAGGTTACTTCGATGCATCTATCTGGGAAGAAGCAAGGAAAAAAGGTGATATTGGATTAAAACGTCTTATCAATGGAGGGCTAACAAATACCAGTACCACGTGCGTTTTGATTGGATCTCAGACTTACCTCCGCCCATGGGTTCGTTATGAAATATTTAAAAGCTTTAAACGAGAAAACCATCTACTAGGCGTTCACATCAATAGCATCAAAGGCAAAGACAGTGCCACTAAAGAGCTTGGAAAAAACCCTTTTGATTATCTTGCTGTGGAGTGGAGTGAGTCAGGTAAAATAGTCACAATGTTTGAATTGAAAAATGGCAAATGGAATCCGTATACTCAAATTGATGGTTCGGCAAGCTACGGATTGGAAAATCTAGCACCTGTTGAATATCGAGGCAAATTCATTCAGCTATCTAAGCTTAAAGCTGTATACGACTGGGTGGAAAATGATGGTTACAACAATTTCTCTGATTGGATGGAAGGTTAATGGCAAGTTTAAATAACCAACCTATAGATCTCTTTATAAGAGACTTCGTTAAAGAGCTTAACGAGAATAACACCGCAATATTTGCTGGGGCAGGTCTATCCGTACCTGCTGGTTATGTAAACTGGAAGCGATTGTTAACCCCATTAGCTGAAGAACTGGGAATCGATATTGAACGCGAACATGACCTAGTGAGTCTTGCTCAATATCACAATAATGCGAATGGTAGGGGAAAACTTAATCAGCAATTGATGGATGAAATAGGGGTAAGCCGAGAACCAACAATCAACCATAACATTCTCGCTCGATTGCCGATTTCAACATATTGGACGACTAATTATGACAAGCTTATTGAAAAAGCACTAGAGCAGGCAGGGAAAATCCCAGATGTTAAATACACAACCAACCAACTTGCGATAACTAAAAAAAAGCGAGATGCAGTTGTCTACAAAATGCACGGTGATATCGACCATCCAGATAAAGCTGTAATAACGAAAGATGATTATGAACGTTACCAAATGTCATTTGGGCCTTTCATCAATGCATTAAGTGGTGATCTAATATCAAAAACATTTCTTTTCCTTGGCTTTAGTTTTACTGACCCGAATCTCGATTATGTTATGAGTCGAATTCGAATTCATTTTAATGAACATCAACGGCAGCATTACTGCATATTTAAAACATGTAGTCGAACAGACTACGACAATGACGAAGACTTTAACCATGCAGAGATTAAACAACAACTAGTCATTAACGATCTGAAGCGGTTCCAAGTCAAAGTTCTCTTAATCGACAGCTACGACCAGATAGCTACGATCTTGAGGCGAATCGAAATGACTTATCGATGTAATACCATTTTTCTGTCCGGGAGTGCTCATGTATTTGAACCTTGGACACGAACTAAAGTTGAAGGATTTTTGTGTAGATTAGGGCATATCCTGATTGAAAAAGGATATCGTATTTCATCAGGAATCGGTTTAGGCATTGGAAATGCTTTGATTACAGGGGCTATTCAGAAGGTATATCAAAATCACGGTGATAGTATTGCTGATCATCTAATAATGAGACCATTTCCGCAATACATCAAAGAGGTAGATGAACGGCAAAGGATATGGAGACAATACCGTCAAGAAGTTATTGGTTATGCTGGTATTGCAATTTTCTTCATGGGTAACAAAAGCGAAGGTGATAAGGTCGTTGTAGCCGATGGATGCATCAAGGAATTTGAAATTGCACATAATCTCGGTCTTGTTGTAATTCCAGTTGGAGCAAGTGGTCACGCTGCACAAGATATATTTAAGTCTATTAAAGCTGATTACACAAAATACTATCCCCAAGCTGATGCAGCATTCTTGGAGTATATTGAACAATTAAACAGCACAACAGACGATCCTGAAACTCTCTTATCAAGTCTTCTTGCAGCTATAGACCTTGCATCAAAATTTCAAAAATAAACTTAATGTCTCACTATTCCACTATACGGATACATCAATATCCGTATAGTGCTTTGCAAGCGCGTTCAAAATTAGCCACAATCTGTTATAAATTGAAAACCCATGTCCCTGACTGTAATACACTCATTTAGAGTTGATACTACTTCCTCTAAACATTACGCCCTGAGATCATGGCATATTTTTGCCCTAAAGCGAGCAAAAAAATACATAGAAAAGTAAAGTCATTTAAATATACAGATTCAAGAAGCAAAAACAATCCGGGGCATAAAAGGGGGCATAAAATAATATAATCAAAATAAATTAAATATATTCAATATCTTATATTTATTTGCTAGTCCCGCCCTGCACCAAATAAAAACTTGCTGGTAAACAGTAAGTTAGGGTAAGAAGAAGCCACCTTTTCAGGTGGCTTTTTTTATGACGCAAATCACCTTTCACTATTCGTTCACTATATTCTTTCACTATATTTTTTGACCTTCCATTTACTTTTTTTGCCCCCCAACGACAGGCACAACATTCACTTTTCGATCGTACCTTGCCGTTTGAGTGATGTTTTTATGTCCAGTGATTTTTTGTTTTTCTGACAACGGGCCTTCAAGGTCAGATACCCCTTTCGCCTTCAGATCATGGAATGTGAAGTTAAAGTCTAATTTTGGAAATTTTTCAATAGCGGTGGCTCTGGCTTTTTTCCAGCGGCTGTTAAACCCATCACGCGTATATTTTGAGCCTTTGCGCTGGTGGAGTACATAGATGCTGCTAACCCCGTTATCTAGTGGTAACATTTTGCTCATCGCGACGACATTGTCTAACCGTTCTGTCCAGGCTTTGATTTGGGCAACACCCGTTTTACCCTGGCGAATGAAGATACCGTCTTCCCGTACCTGTGCATAGGTCAGTGCCAGAACGTCAGCCTGTCGGGCGCAACACAGATAGGCCAGTTCCATTGCAACCTGAACTACTGGTGGGGCAACGGAGTAGATAGCGTTGTACTCGTCATCGGTGATATACCGATCCCTCGGAATTTCCTTGAATTGTCGAACACCTTTACACGGGTTACTCCGTACAATTCCCCTTTCATATCCCCAGCCATATACACGGGACAAAAAATTTTTCTCGCGATTAGGCTGTGTCTTGGCTTTTAATCCGCGCTTATCCATGTACTTGCGAATATGCTCTGGTTTGATATTGTCCGGTAACATGTTCCCAAATACAGGTAACAGCTTACCTGCATATTTTCGATAATCTTTTTTGGTTTCGGTAGCCAGTGCGGAAAAATCAGGCGAGAGGAAAAACGCCTTAATCAGACCGTTCAGCGTTTCGTCATTTTTCTGATCGGCGATTAATTTTTCGTATGCCACCCAAACTTCGGCCTGAGTCGCAGAGAATTCACACAGGCGGATTGTCCGGCTGTCATAGGTCTGAAACTCAAACGCTGATCGCCCCCGTCGAACGCGCGGGGGCATCCAGTTATCTGCGGGGTTTTTGCGTTTTCTGCCCATTAGTCTAACGCTCCAAAGTTTGGTTCTTGAGGGGCAGGAGCATGATTTCTAATCCGTTGTGATATCGGGTTATTAAAATGCTCCCATGTGGTTCGGGGTTTCCCGTCCCGGCGAACAATAAAAAATATGCCGGCTTCTTTTAGTGCTGCACACTGCTTAGATGGGATTTGGTAGCCAGTGATTTCAGCCATATCTGCATCGCTAATGATGCCGGTTTTCATATCCATATTGACCTCGATTATCTATTAACCGTTCGGATTGAACATCACCGTTATGTAAACGGTGTTGCAGAAATTTTGTTGCGGATTGTTACTATATTTACCTCTTCTTCATAGCTTCCAGTAAAATATCCTGTACTTCCCGTTTAGAATTACGTCGCTCCATCACCAATTCATCCATCGTACGGGCAGCGATAATATGGTGAACAAACACAGGTCGGTTGTGTCCGGCTTGTATCTGTCGGGTAGGGCCGATACGCTCAATAATTTGCTGGTACTGCTCCAAGTCCCACCAGTGCGAGAAAAATACCAGAATGTTACCGCCGTCTTGCAGGTTTAACCCGTGTCCGGCGCTGGCGGGGTGGGCGAACATGACAGGGATCTTTCCCGCGTTCCAGTCACGTAGAGTTTGTGGGTTGTCGTCTAAGTGCTTCCCTTTCGGGAATGCTTTTAACAGCCGCGCTAAATCGTGTTTCCAATGGTAGGCAACGAGTACCGGCATTCCGGCAGATTCATAGATGATGCTGTCTAATGCCTGTAGTTTGGCGTCGTGCAGTTCCTGCCAAGTGCCGTTCTCGTCGGTATAGATAGCACCGCTGGCAATTTGCAGACATTTAACGGTCTTGGCTGCTGCGTTCGGGGCTTCAATGCCAACCCCCTCCAACTCCACGAACATTTCCTTTTCCATCGCCTTATACTGCTGATGGACTTTGGACGGCAGATCGATATGAATAACGTTGTGAATGGGTTCTTCAATATCGAACCAGTCCGCCGCATCGAGTGAGATAGTCACATCGTTAAGTGCAGTTTGAATTTGCTCCTGGGCGAAGTCCTTCGGTTTCAAATCGGGCCAGTGTTGCCCCGGTCGTTGGAAATTGTTAAACCAGCGCGAAGTAAAGGCACTGTACGTCCGGCCTAGACGTTCACCCTGATCGACGAACCACGCTTGGCCCCATAAATCCAGTAAGCCATTAGGGGCAGGTGTGCCGGTTAAGTTGACCCAGCGGTGTATATGCTTGTGAGCAACCTTGGCTAATGCCGCTGCGCGCTTACCGCCTTTGCGTAACCTGAACGATTTGAGCCGTGTGCTCTCATCGGCAATGACGGTGGCGAACGGCCATTTATCCCCTAACGTTTCCACCAGCCAGACGAGGTTATCGTAGTTGGTAGTGAAGACACTGGCGTTGGTATTTTGTAAGGCTAATGCCCGTTCTTTGGCTGAACCGACAATCGCTTGTACTTCGATATTATTTAAGTGACTCCACTTATCCGCCTCATCCGGCCACGTTGACCGAGCAACACGTAACGGCGCTAATACCAGTGTCGGTTGGGTTTCCATACCCACCATGTACAAATCTTCCATTGTGGTTAATGTTGCTACCGTTTTGCCCATACCCATCCCCGCCCAAATATTTGAGCGGGGGATATCGAGCTGGTGGTTGATAATGAGGTTTTGATATGGGCGGGGGGTGAATGGCTTCATACTTTGCCCTTAACTTGCACGAGCTTTAATATTACCAGCGCTCGTTTCTTTGAGTGTTATTACCATTTCGTTCGTCTGAACGAAATAGAGATCGTTTTTGGTTTTATCAGTCTTTTCTATGAAACCTTTTACTACATCCAAAATAACACTAATGTTGGCATCATTAGACGCTTCAATTATTATTTTCATATTCAGCTAACTTAGAGGTGAGCGTTTCTATTTCGGTAAATATTTTCACTAAGATATCTACCTCAATGGGGATTTCATTTATATTGTGTTCTTTTACTAAGTTACATGTTTCTTTAAGTACCCTCATAAGATTTATTACTATTGTTCTTTTATTTATATCGCTTTCCTTTGTCTCTATCTGTCTTGGTTCCTTTATTTTATAAATGGAATTTTGAGTCTTTATATACCCATCGGTTTTATAGGTTTCAGCATTTAGCACCAGAGATGTAATTATTTCATCGCCATTGTTAAAACGTTTTTTACTATCATTAAATATTTTTCCAAATGCGACCGCTTTACCATCCGTACTCTGCGCAAAATCGGTTAATTCTATTTCTGCGGTGTGTCGTGGTGAGCGGTTATTAAGATATGCAGCAAATGATGATTCTTCGTTAAATTCATTGTTCATATTATTTCTCCACTTGTATTAAAATTCTTTCACCTATCCATGCCATCACTGGCACGGCCATAGAATTCCCAATCGCCCGGTAGCGATGACCATCGGGACAATCCGCCGCAGCCTTTCCCTTCCACGGTATTTGGGTGTGATTATCGGGAAAACCCTGTAGTCTCTCGCACTCCACAGGCGTTAAACGGCGCACGGTATAGCCATAATTCACACAATGAACATCTGATGTTGTTAGTGTGTAAGAAATCTCAGGTTGATAACCTCTACCATTACCGCCATTTTCAGGTGCCCGGTTAATCGTGTTGCCGGCAAGTGCAATCGTCACCAAATCAGTAGCTCCTTTACAGTCACGAGCTTTCAAAGTTGATGAGATATCATCTGTTCGATATTCACTAAATGAAATTTGCCGATAAGTTGATACCAGCCCACTACCACGCTGCGAAAATATTTCCTGATTACTCATCCCGATACCACCGACATTGTGGCTCTGGTTTAATGTCGGGTGCGGATTTAATCCTGAGTCCCAGTGACTGCCGATAACAGCGCGGCTTCCAGCGTTTTCGGTAGCTGCTTTCCCCGTCGTTCCGCGCGGTTCAGTATTCCGAGACAGGCTGTCTGGCTCAAAAAGTACCGTTGCGGGACAGAAGTCTTTTCGAGCACTTGCGACAACAAACACACGACGGCGTCGCTGGGCCACTCCGAAATATTGAGCGTCGAGCACTCGCCATGCGATGTTTCTTTGTGGTCCAGACACATAACCTGCGTTTGTCCATTTCTTCCCTGACGGCTGCAACGGCTCATCTTCTCCAGCAAGTCCAGCAAGAAAACACCCAAATGCATTGTCTTTGCTGGACAGGACACCGGGGACGTTTTCCCAGACGATAATTGATGGCTGTTCGCCGTTTGCTGCCCTGACTGAGTCAATGACATTTGCTAACTCCATAAATGATAGTGTTAATTGTCCCCGCTCATCGCCCAGGCCATTACGCAAACCCGCAATACTGAACGCCTGACAAGGTGTTCCGCCGACCAAAATATCTGGTGCATCCACCAAATTCTCTGCAATCATAGTAGGAATTTTGGTCATATCCCCCAGGTTTCGTACATGGGGCCAGTGATAGCGCAGGACTTCACTGGGGAATTGGTCGATTTCACTAAACCATGTCGGAAACATACCGAGGGATTCCCATGCCACACTCGCTGCTTCAATACCGGAACAGACAGAGCCGAAATGCATCATTGTTGCTACTCCTTAACCCTAACTGGCATCACAACAAATTCGGGATTACCGTATTTTTTATTCACCTCTTTATTGAATTTGAAACAGCAGGCTGAGGTCATTCCCGCAGGAGCAAGTTGTACAGCAATGTTTTCAGCAGAAAACATCTTGTCGGGTAAGCTCAAATATTTTGCATCAATGTAGGGAATGTCTTGGGTGTTTTCTGTAGGTATAATTCGGCTCAGGTTAGGAAATTGCGCATTTAATAGTGACAGAGTCGTAATACCGATACGGTGTTCGTATTTGTCACGGTGTATGGTGTACGGGTCTTTGGCAAGTACGAATTCTGTAGTTTCTGCTTTGGCCGGAATTTTTTCATTAAATTGGACAATGATATTATTTTTCGTTTTTATACCGTGTTCCAACCTTAAAGCTACGTGTCCATTGGTTGCTTCCAGATATTTAGGCGTGATGTGAATTCCATTCAGGCAATACTTAATATGGTTCTTAGCGACACACATCTGTGCTGCACGTAATAAATGCGATGCAATAATCATAACAATATCCCCTCCAAATCCTTACTATCCAAAACCACAACCTCACAACTTAATGCGCGTAATTTTTCATGCTCGCGTAATTGCTCAGGTCGGGGCTTTTCGCCAGGGGCTTTGCATTCGACAAAAATCACGCGGCCACCGGGTAATATACAAATTCGGTCAGGGACAGAACGGCGACCGGGGGAAACAAATTTATAGGCAATTCCTCCAGCTTTTTTCACTTCATTAACTAAATGCCTTTCGATTACACCCTCACGTATTTTCATTTAATTTATCCCTGTGATATTGCTTTAAACAAAATTCGGATCGGATTTCTGCCCATGCAATATTTAACGCATTGCGTGAATGGCGCGCCGCTTTATTCCACACTTTTGCAGCCCGTAAATAATCGCCCTCGCGTTCAATTTGTGCAGCCTCGCGTGCAGTTCGAAAATATAACGGACTGTCTCGGTATTTATATGACATAGAGCTTCCTTTATTCAGCGGGGCAGGTACAACGGCCACTAAATACCAATGTTATTGGTGATGGATCATCGGGGTGAGCGATGAGGTCAGCGTGATATACTTTTTTACGGTAGATAACGGAGTAACCGTCATTTTTGATTAGTAACAATTTCCCAATTACTGCGCGGTGGTTAAATGAGCGACCATCGCTGGTGATAATGGTAAAACAACATTTTTCACCAACAGCGACAGGTTTCGGCTCGCCATAATAGCCGTGGCATTCTTTACAACGTTCCATAATTTATTCCTTACGATATCGATATGCTTCAAATCCGCCAGCACTCAGGGGTAAATCCGGTGCCCAATCGGGATTCGTTGCGAGTAGGGTACTGAGATGTTCGTGAGAGTAATCGGGAGTGTCCGAGGCTTCCGTCAGTACCTCGTCGTGTACGGTCAGCACGATGTCATAGCCTGCGGTCTCTATGTGGGGCATGTTACCCGCCAACACATCACGCGCGGCGGCCTGAGTGACGTTTTCGACCAGTTTTCCGCCGTAGGTTTTGAGTCTTTGCCATTTGCGGCTGTACGGATTAGTACCCATGTAACTGATCTGCCCGTCGTCGAGACGGGGTGAGGGATAGCACACCGCACGCCCGGACGGTAAGACCACACGGAGCCACGCCCCGTCACGGCGGACACGTAACTTACGGCAGGGGATAGTGACATTGGGTGAACTGATCGCGCGCTTGACTGCCTCCTCCAGCTCGTACCAGAACGGTACCGTTGCGATGTGGGCGTTACGCCACATACGCTTGAGTGAGTCGCAGGTAATAAAGACACGTTCGCTCAGGCCGTAGGTCTGGTTCTGTTCAACTGATTTCTTGTACCAGCTCATTGCATCCCGCTGAACTTTTACCGGAATATTTGGCAGTGCAGCGGTCGCCAGTTCTTCAAGGTCAAGGGCATAGGTCAGAGCGAATGTGACGAAAGCGGCGACTCCACCACCGTACCCTAGCCCCAGCTCCATCACTTTACCTATCTGGCGCTGGTCTTTTGTGACATCATCCGGTTCAATGTTGAATGCACGGGCATAGGCCAGTTTGTAGAGGTCTGCGCCTGTGCCGTTGTCATTATCCCGAAATGCCTGTAACTTCCATTCTTCACCTGCCAGCCACGCCAGCATTCGCCCCTCGATATTGGACAGGTCAGTAATGACCAGTTTTTTACCGTTCGGGGGAATAATAACGCCGCGTATCGCTGAGCTGGTCAGTTCCATGATGTTATCGAACAGCAGATCGGCACAGTCCGCTTTCAGTGCCTCGATGCCAATATCAATAATGTTCTGCTTCAGTGTAGGTCTTGGTAAATTTTGCGGCTGGAATAGGCGGCCTGCCCAACGTCCGGTGCGTGATGCACCACAAAATTGCAAAGTGCCACGTAATCGGTTATCGGTACTAATTCCGTTCATCAACGCCTTATACTTACTGGTGCTGGTGGTACTGGCTTGTAACCGGATGGTCAGTAATTCCCGTAACGCAATAGGAAGATCCGGGTCTGCTATCCGTCGTTCCAATGTGCTTTTTTGCATATCGGGCAATTCAACCCCGAACGCCGTTGTGATGTGCCATAACATGGCATCACGTTGCGTCGCGGCCTGTACATCGCCGTCGGTCATTTCCTGCGTGCGTTTTGCCAATAACTTTTGTTCCTGCTCCACCGCATCAATCGCGGATTTGGCTAATTCAATATCCATGCGCACACCACGATCGTTAATTTGTTGGTCACGGTGCCAGAGTGTCAGCTCAGTACCCTGATAATTCCATTTGGGCAGGCGTTTATGTACTTCGCGCATGGCCTCAATATCCAGTCCTGCGTACGTCGCAAAACGCCGCCATTCTTCGGGGTGGGTTTTACTGGTAGCACGGCGAATGGCGACGTTTTTCGGGCGGGGCTTACAGAATAGCTGGATCAATGCCTTGCCTTCCTTGTCTTTTGCTTTATCTGACGGAATACCTAGCACTTCACATAGTGCGCCTAACGCACCTGGTAAACCGTGTGCCAGTGCCTGAACCATCGTGTCGCGCCAACGGGAAATATCCAGATGCAGCTTCGGCATGTAATGGCGTAAAACAGTGCGGTCAAAGTGGCTGTTATGGGCGAATAAAATAACGGTTGGATCGAGTAAAATTTTACGTAATTCGGCGGACATGGGAGCGCCGCTTGTCACATCCCATACCTGAACAGGGTTATTGTTTATCGCCCATGCAAATAACATAATTTCGGCATGTTCGGCGTAAATATGAGTACCGTTTCTAATAGGTACTTCACTATAGGTTTCGAGGTCGAGCCAGAGAATCGTATTATTCATAGTCGTTAGTTTTAAATTGGTGAGGAATACATGAGTGATAGTGCATGGAAATTAAATATCCCTGTTATTATTTCTATTGTTTCAGTGGTTGTTTCAGGGATGGCTTGGTGGCAAGTTAAAGAACAAACAAGAATGCAAGAATTAAACTACGAGAAATCCACAGAGCCACATATCACAGTTGTACCCACCGTTGATCCTGAAAACGGTTATAAGGGTTTTTATTTATTTAATGGGGGATTAGGAACTGGATATATTGAAAGCGTCAAGATAAAAATAAATAACGAAATAATAAGTGATAACTCTAGTGGTCATGGGGTATTTCATACTTTAGCCAAGCGTTTAAGAGTTCTTAATACTAATAGCTGTTTTAAATACGGTATGCCAAGGAAAGGTGATCCTGTTATTCTTAATTATATGTCGCCTTTATGGGCTGCGTCGGGTGATAAATTTGATTGCGCCGTTGAGCATTTCCAACTTCATAATGTGTTGTTGGATAAAAATTTAGACGTGGATATCATGCTCATTTATAAATCAATATATGGTGTTACCTATCAATATTCTTCTAAATCGAATTTAAAAACTAGATTATAAATTTGGCATAGCCCCTCCGTATTTAAGGGGCTATGCATTTTCAAGCTACCTCAGATGGCAAGCCAATCATCTCATTAAGTGCCTCACGGCGAACGGCGGGAACAGGTGCAGCTTTCGCCGTGTCTTTAGGTAATAGCTCAGCGGCTTCCGGCCATTCTGTTAATAGGCGTTTCACCGAGCGGACTTTTAATAATGCAGATTCTACATTATTGGTGATATCTTCCC
This sequence comes from Xenorhabdus vietnamensis, assembly GCF_002127535.1. Lineage (GTDB taxonomy): Bacteria > Pseudomonadota > Gammaproteobacteria > Enterobacterales > Enterobacteriaceae > Xenorhabdus > Xenorhabdus vietnamensis. The sequence goes on along the minus strand of NZ_MUBJ01000026.1, from coordinate 31,849 downwards.
GCTGGTTATTTAATTCTTCGTGACGTTTTTCCAGATCATAGAATTCATTAACCAAAGGATTATCGGCTAATAATGTGGTCGTGCTGGGCGTTATTTTATAGATGCGCTCTTTAAAAGTATATCGTTGTCTGTCCCCGTTAAAGTACGCAATAACACGGCTACCTGCTAAATTAATTTCTATAAAACTGTATTCACGAACTGGGAATTCGTCTAATCGCATAGACTCAGGTATTTTATTAGCCAGTTTTTTTATTTCAGAAATAATGTCGTTTATTCCCGAATCCATATTTGCGCCGCCGATGGCTTCTATTCTTACTTTTTCAGCCCAATCCGCACGGTCTTTATAAAGTTGCTCTTCTTTTTCGAAGATACCTGCTTTTGTCAGTGCATTTTTAACAATTTCACTTTTTATATCTTTGGTTAGTGTTTTCTGTGTCATGGTTTTTTTTACCTTAAGAAAAGCCCCGCATAATAACGGGGCAATAGTTATTAGCCGTCGTTTTCGCTTAGGTCTTCGAAATCTTCGGGCGTGGCTATTTGCCAAATTTTTCGACGCCTTTCTTGCTGGCGAAGATATTCTGTCACTTCTGCCCAACTCATGGTTTAACTAAAAACGTCCGCTTCAGCGTCAGCCCCTTCGCTGATATCGTCAAAATCATCTACAGAGGCAACACCGCCGCCCGCGAATGCGTCACCGTCTCTCAGGAACTGAACGCCAGACAGTGAAGCGGATATGCCTTTGCCGTTGTTTTCGTAGGCGAAAATACTGATAGTCGCGTTCACGTAACAGCCGGAATACGGGCGGCCATCTTGTGCGGTAAGTGGAGTGCGGTCACGGTCAATAACCAAAGGGCGCGCTTTATTACTGGCAGAAATAAACATACAACCTGCGTAACCATCATAATCGGGTTTATCGTCGCCATCGCGGAAATTAAACCGCATATTATTACCCCGGATACTTTTAATAATACCCTCAGCTTTAGCACCCCATTTATCGGTAGCCACTTTTAAAATTGCTGCTTCTATTTCAGCAATTAAATCTTTGCGTTCTTTTGAAATAAGGAAAGTCGAGCGAAACTTATAATCACCCTGACCATTAACTTGGGTTGCTTCAAATAAATCAGGGAATGCCAAACGTACATTGGGTAATTTAATTTTCATTGTTTATGTCTCTTTATTGGTTAAATGTAATTAAACGAACATATCGTCAGATACGTCAGATACGTCTTCAAAATCGTTGATAGGGTTAACGTCCAGTGCTGGACGGGGATCGGATTCAGGTACGACGGTGGGTTTACCGTCAGGTCGAACAATGAGTGATTCCAATTTATCCCATTTCTTCGGAAACTCTTTTTTCAAAACCTTTTCCGCTTGGGTGGGACTAATGATTTTTTTGGTATACATCTGGTCTTGCTTGAGCTTGAACGTTTTTAACATCGCCTCGGCGTCCGCTTCGGCACCCCACGAACGGTTACCTAGCTTGCCCTCTACCAGTTTATATCCGGGGATGGGATGACCGGCATTCAGTTCATCACTGACACGGACTCGAACCGCTTTGCACCAGCTTTCAACAAAGTCCACCTGTGCGTATTTGGCGGCTAGTGTCTGGTTGTCGTACTTTGGGACTTGTTCGGTTGCGTTCTCTATCTGTGGCTCTAATGGTTGCGTCAGATCGACAAAATCTTCAGCGATAGTGCTCCATACGTGCGCTGCCAGTGCTGGGCAATCCGCCTTGGCTTTGCAAAAACGGCACTGTTTATCCCCCGGAGTAAATGAATCAGGAGGTGGCGTGTCTACGCCTTCACATTGGGCGATATTAAATGTGACAATAACCGATGCGGCGGCGTTTCTGGCGCGTTCTCCAAATTGACGTAACGCATCAACACTGACCGACCATTCTGAAACGTGGTTCAGTCGGGGCTGGTGGATAAACAGCCGTACTGTGTCGAATTCGTACAACATATCGAACTGATTCAGGGCACCGAGCGCATATAACATCAACTGCTCGTTTTCTTCGGAATAGACTTTCACACCTTTACCGTATTTCAGGTCGTGAATTTGCAGCTCACTACCCTTGATAATGATAGCGTCGGCAGTACCGAAAGAGTTTTCGACGCCGATCACCTCGGAAAAATCGACGCGCTGTTCAATCAGCAATTCATTGCCCTGAGCCAGTGACCACACCGTTTCGACATATTCGCCAACTGCCTCCACCATTTCCTCATTAACGCACGGTGTGTCAGGTTTAAGCAGGACGTTTTGCCCCAAATATTCGGCGGTAGTTTGCCCCATAGTGAATGGCTCGCCCGCCAGTGTTGGGTCTTGGCGATTATGCAGGACATTTTCAGCGAGGGCATGGGCGGCTGTTCCCTCCAGTGCGAACGGTGATTCGGTGTTTGGAAATCCCACTTCCATTGCTAGGCTACCGTGACAGCGTAGCCAACGATGTGCTGCTGAGGGTGATAGTTTTGCATGTGCCTCCGGCATGTTTATTCCTCCACCCAAGCATTTTCCGCCAATTTGAGTACCTCAGCTAATTTCTCTTGAGGAATATCACCCAGCTTTTTAGCCCCGAATTTAGACACGATACCTACAGCCTCGCTGCGGTAACCGCCTTTTGCCAGCCGCAAAAGTGCTTGTTGGGCCTTATCATAAAGGACTGCATAATCAAGCTCTGGCTCTGGCTCTGGCTCTGGCTCTGGCTCTGGCTCTGAGGTATCGGCTGTTTGTTTACCCTCATTTAATAGTGACACAGCAAATTCGCGGCGTTCGGTGATACCGGGGATATCGTCCCAGTTTTCTAACATTTCCAGACACAAATCTAAAATAACGGCTTTCGTCAGTGGCTTGAGTTCCTGCAAACCCTGTAGCGCACAGTCTAGGGCGTCTACCTGTCCGTTACGGTCTGCACCAACCGCCTCAATCACAGCGCGAGCCTGCGCCAGTTTATCGGCGGTCAGGTTATAGGCGTCATTTTTGAACAATACGGTAACGGCAACGACGGTTTCCAAATCCAGCGTTTCGATATCAACAGGTGTGTTATCGGTTTTCTTTTTGGTGCTGGATTTTTTCTTTTCAGCGGGTTGTTCGATGGGATCAGCCGATACTGTAATAGCTGATTCTATTTCGGCGGAGTGGGTGAAGCCTCTATCCGCCCATATTGATAACAATTGCCCAAGTAGCGAATTGTTTTGGATATACAGTATGTTTTGCTGCTCCAACAGTGCGGTTTTCCGCTCTAACAGCTCATTATTTTTATCTATAGATGTTTCTAAGCTCATTTTCCTAGCCTTTTATTATGAGTACAGCGTAATCGGGAATTGGGTTGCGGGGTTGCGCTTGAGTTCTTCACATTTCCGTAGCCAGCGCAGGCGACGAACGGTGTTGCTTATTGGATACTTATCAACGGGAACTACTTTTGGTTTCATGCCACAAGCTCCTTATTGCTCATATCAAAAAGCACACCCACTGAAATTAGCGGGCGGGTGCGTTAGACAAAACGGATGTGCTTTTTGATATGGGCGTAAGGAGTACGCCCTTTAAGGAGGTGTTATTTCTTAGCGGTTATGAATAAATAACATCATCATCTTTCTTATACTTAACTAATAAAAAACCTCGCATTGGCGAGGCGGTTATTTGGTTGCGCTAGCTTTCATTTATAAAATGGAATCCCATCATAGATACATACTATTGGTGGATATAAAACAAATGCAGCTAATATTAGACACAATATTTTACCACCTATCTTTTTTACTACTGTACATGCTGCTATAACTAAAATAAGCCCAACAATAGTGGACGGCCAACCTAATATACTTCCAGCTAATACAACGTAAAACAAGTGAATGGTTTTTATTACTGTTAATATATCTTCCATACATATTCCCTTATGAATCTTATTATAGATCCTCGGAATATATCAGACTATGACTCGGTTTGTTAATTCGATTAGCTCTCAATAAGTTTCGAAAAACCGCTCACTAAAGTTTCGGCCAGATTTTCCAGTCTGGTTGTTTGGTGCGATATCATTGTTGGATCGGGAAATAATTTAGCCTCACGTGTCACTATTTCTTTATAAACATTAATCACTGCTGTTTTTATTTCTGGTGGGAAATTCTGATATTTCGGCTCTGGCCCATCGATGGGGTAGATATGCGGGCTGTCACCGTCGATTACTGATAAATCACAATCCATAAGTTCGCCGGGTGTGCGTCCAAAGAACTCAGCAATAGTTTTCAAAGTAGAGTACTTAGGATCTTTGATTTCGCCAGACAGAGTCCGATGCAATGTGGGTTGGTTTATTTCTAACCTCTCAGCCAGTTTAGCTACGCTTTTTATCCCGTGTATACTCATTAAATAAAATATATTTCTGATTAGCATTTTTATGTTCCACCTTGTTTTTGTTAAGTTAACTCACCATAGGCCATTTATCGAATGACCTACAGTCAATCAACCACACTCTCGCAGTGGTCGCGCTCATGCCCTTGAGTGCCTTCTTTCAGTTATAACCGATGCAAGACTGGCTTTCTTGCGGCTTATCGGAGCTACTTTTCATCATTAACCCTAACCCGTTGCTACACAGGCTCACCGCAATGTGATTCGGGGGCTGTGTCATTACCACAGCATTAGCTATGCGCTTGCGGTCTATCCGCGTTGCTAACGCATGATTATTTTTTCTCCTTTTGGTTGAGTTTTGCGCTCGCACACTCCCTGCTGTCAGTGTTACCCGTTCGCGCCCGTGCTCACTCTCGTGCGGGGCTTAGTCTTCTCAAGTAGGCAGATCGTACCCATTGATACACCGCATTGATGCGTAGGGGACTGAACAGGGGTAGTATGTTGTTCCGACTTTCCAAATTGTTAAAGAGCGGCACTTAAAAACCAATAAATGAATTAAAAATTCAATAATGAATTTATAGTCTAAATTGAATTGCTATGTCAACCCATAAATGAATTATTTTTAACAAAAAGAAAAGTCGCACTTAGCGACCTTTCTATCTTTATAATTTATTTGAATTTATTTCTTTATTAGGTTGGGTTTTGCAACCCCTGCCACGTAGTGTAGGGATTCAATTTTGTTTTTGAGGGTGCGTATAGGGGCGTGATCCTCGTTGACCGGCAACAAATGGTAGTACCCATCGCGTTCAAATAGGAATGTTTTAACTGTAGGGTTACCCTCAGTCGGTGTGATTAATACTTCATCTCCTGATGATATCTCGTGGTTAGGCTCAATCACTACGAATTCCCCATCCTTTATGCGTGGCATGAGTGCAGTGCTGGTACATTTTACCGCGTATGCCTCTGTATCATAGGACGGCCAGCGTAAGTATTGGTTACCCTCGCTACGGCTAACTGGGGTATCGCTAATAGCTATATCGTTGCGTACAGGTATGTTAGTGAAATTCTGAGTAGAAAACTCGCCAGCAGCTTCAACAACTGTTATGGATTCGTGGTGCTGTAAATCACATTCAACCAAATCTATCGGTGATACCCCAAAAAAATCAGCCAGTTGCCGCATGGTTGCGTACTTTGGGTCTTTATTATCTCCTACTGATATCCGTTGTAGTGTTGATTGCGGTATTTTTAAGCGTTTAGACAGCTCAGTTACACTGCTAATGTTGTGTTTGTACATTAAGTACCTGATATTTTTGACAAGAATGTCGAAATCCAACGCCATTTTTTCACCTCTAAAATAGTTTGTTATTGCCTACTTTATTCATATTTGCATATTTTAGCCATTTTTTTAGTCAATTGTTGGGTTGTTGTTTAATTCATTATTGGGTAACCTATTCTTATATTATTAAGGAGGAACTATATATGCACGAATTTTCACCTCAAGAGTTGGTTAAAAAATTAATTGAATCAGGATTTACGCAGGCACAGTTGGCCGAACGTACTGGTGTTAGTCAGTCCTCATTGAGCCGAATATTAAACGGTACTTGTGACCCCCGACTATCGAATGTCCGTGCGGTTGAACGTTTCTATATGGAATTTGCGGACAAAAAAGAATAGGACATGACTACATGCCAAAACTAAAATACTGGGGGGCAACGGCTGATGAATGGTTTCATCTTGATCTGATATGCGGCTTTACTGAGAAATTATTGCCTGTCGTATGTAATCCTGATGCCAAAGTTTCCCCTGATTCATCATTGAAAAGCATTGGTAAGACCCCCAGCCGTTACAACCTTTTACGGCGGGTGGTGGGTATCCCTAGATGGACAGAGAAGAAAGCCTCTGATTCTGATATTACCACATGGGCGAAAGAACCAGACTACGGTATTTGTATGCGTACCGGCTATGGTGATATCGCTTTGGATTGTGACAGTGAAGACGAAGAAGTTCAGGCTCAAATCCAAGCACTATTAACCAAAATGTTCGGCAAACTGCCACCGCGCCGTTACCGCAATAACTCCAATAAGTGCTTGTACCTGCTGTCTGTCGAGGGTGAATACCGTAAGCGCATACACCGTCTAGAGGGGGATTTGGGTATTATTGAAATGCTGGCTGATGGTCAGCAATTCGTAGCAGCGGGTACACATCCCAGCGGTGCCCGTATTCAATGGGATGGCGGTTTACCCAATGATCCGCTCGAAATAACCCCCGAACAATTAGAAATGCTGTGGTCTGCTCTGGCGGAATACCTGCCTGTTGCGGGTTCTACTGTAGCTGATGCCGTGGGTAAGGTACGTGATCGCAGTGTATCTACACCTAATGCCACTGATGAGACTGCCGACTATCTGGACGCGAACGGCTGGACATTGTCAGCGGGCCGGAATGGTGAGCGGCATATAAAGTGCCCATTTGCCGATGGTCACAGTATCGAGAGTGATATCACCAGTACAACTTATTTTCCGGCTGGTACATCGGGTTTTCAGCTCGGTCATTACAAGTGTCAACACGCTTCCTGTGCGCATCGTGATGATGGCGATTTCAATATCGCTGTTGGGTTTGGGGTGGATGATTTTGAAGATTTGACCGCGCAAGAAGAAGATAAGCCTGAATTTACTGATATCGATACTGATATGACCAGCCATTTTCTGGAGCGGTTTATCTATGTGGTGAAAGGGGATCAGGTCTACGATCTTTCCCGGCCTCCGTATCGTAGCATTATGGATATGAAATCCTTTAAAAACCTGATGGCTCCTTATCAGTTCCCTGCTGTAGGTAAAGGCCAGCCTACACCCGCAACTCGACGTTGGTTAGAGCACCCTAAAAAACTGGTTGCAGAAGGTACGGGATATCACCCAGGCAAAGGGCGACTAATTAAGGGGTTGGATAACTGGCTTGAGGTCAATGAATTCTATCTACCTGAACATCAAAAAGTAACCAATTTTGCTAAAGCAGAAAGCATTTTCCTTAAGCATATGGAATACCTGGTACCTAATAAGGCGCAACGTCTGTTCTTTATCGCTCGCCTTGCGTGGGTAGTACAGCGGCCTGAACGTCGTTGCCCAATCACAGTGCTTCATATCTCAGTACTTCATGGTACGGGTCGTGGTTGGGTTATCCAGCTAATGGAAGCGATATTGGGTCACTGGAATTGTACCCGCGCCAAGATGGATGTGATCTGTAAGAACCAATATCACGATTATCTTTACCATTCGCTGTTGTGTACGGTCGATGAGGTGAAAGAGAACATCGAAAAGCGCTATTCAGTCAACGATCAGTTACGTGATTTGCTGACTGAACCCCGGTTTGAGGTTAACAATAAGTACGGTAAGAAAATGACAATGGATATCTTCACCAGCTTTTTGTTTTTCTCTAACCATATCGACGCAATTTTTATACCTGAAGAAGACCGCCGTATTGCCGTGTTTGGTGGCCCTGACTTTTTACAGGACGATAATTATTTCAAACAGTTGTATCAGACCCTGAAAGACCCTGAGTTTATTGCACAAGTTTATTGGTACTTGATGGGTATAAACTTAGATGAGTTTGACTGGCAGCGCGCGCCTGAGACCGAAGAACGGTGCTTAATGATAGACAGTAGCCGAACAGATGCTGACAAGGTGTTATTCGATTTACTGGCAGATCCTCCTGTTGCCGTTATGACTTATCAACAAATAGTTAGTTATATCGTTGCTGAGTTAGGCCTTGATACTGACATCAATCCAAAGCGAGTAAGCGGCATTTTGCGAAGTAAGGGGTTAGGGCAGACAGGGGCTATTAAGTTTAATGGTAAAACCGAACGGCCTTGGATATTGGTAAAAAATCGCAAGCTCAAAAGTAATGATGAAATTCGTACTGAATTGGAAGTGTGTGAAAAATTACTAACTGAACTGTAAAAAGGTTGCAGATAGGTTGCAGATAAAAAGAGAACTGCAACCCTTTAAAATGATTATGAAACAAAATGTTACGTGCGAAAGGTTGCAGGTTGCAGATATAAATAACATATATACGCGAGAGAACTATAAATACACACCTATATACATATCTCACGTATATATATGTTTTAAACAACTGCAACCTACAACCTAAAACACAACTAACCAGAAAACATGCGGGTTTGATGGGGTTGCAGATAGACATTTACGTGCAACCTATCTGCAACCCGAAGGCAAGAAAGGCGAAGTAAGAGGCTCAACGTGATTAGCATTCGCGCGTTATTGAGCACAACGGCAAGCAAGCGAGACGGCTTCCAATAAAAAATTTTGTGCTACACGAAACTACAGGACAAAATTCCATGCGTGATATTCAACAAGTTTTGGTGCGATGGGGTGGGTGGTCTAGCAATGCTACGTCTGTTGGCTGGTCACCTATCGCTGCCGGTTTTAGTGGACTACTGCCAGCGAACGGTGACAATCGGCTGACATGCAGCGACGAGGACGGGCTGATCGTCGATTTATGCGTAGCACGATTGCAGGCGATAGGGCAGGGCGAGGAGCTGGAATACCTCCAACAACATTACATGTACGGGCGTTCTAAACGGGAAATAGCCCGCGACTCGCAGGTATCAGAGAGCCTGGTACGGCATAGAATGCAGGTCGCAGAGAGTTTTATCGCTGGTTGCCTAGATATGCTGGGAATTCAATTAGATATGGATAATTCGGTTAAAAAACAAACAATCAGATGCTAAAAACTAGTGCGCAGCGCAAAAACTATGCTATTGTGTTAAAAATGGTTTTTTATACCCTGAGAAAAGGTGCTCTAAATTGAGCGCCTTTCTTTTTGGGCGAAAATCGAAAACTGGGGAAAACAGAGCGTAGGCATCGTGATTTGCCTGAACTCCAATAGTGGCGATTTGTTAACAAAATGTTATATCAAAAATATGGCTAATATGAGTAGGAAGATTGCTACTTTTAGAGCTTAGGCATGTGTTTTTAGCTGAGTTGAAAAACGATGGGTCGGGTAACATCCATTATGTTAAATAGGGCTTTATTTTCGACAATTATCTATGCCATTCGCTGACCGTTCACAAACGTTAAAATCTTGCTACACGGGGGTGTATTGAGGCGCAAACAGGGGTGAGCGGTCAGCAAATGACACAGTATAGGTCACACTTCGGTGTGGCCTTTTTTGTTTTTGGTCGCCAACTACCGAGAAAGTGTTGGGTGCGTTGCGGATTTACATGTTCCAGCCGACCGCAAACGCTCATATTGGCAGGACCACAATTTAACATCTGAAAACAGGCAGGCTAGACCTGCTACAAGCTACGCATATTGCGTATCTACGCCCTCAACTCTGAGGGCACCCTATTAACTACAAGGTCGCTCAGGCGGCCTTTTTGCTTTCTGGCTGCACCAACAGAGAGGGAGGCGGAGCAGTGAAATACATGGGAAGTAAATCCCGTATCGCAAAATATGTTGCGCCATTCATTCTGGAACGCATGACGACAGAGACGGTTTATGTTGAGCCGTTTGCAGGTGGTATGAACATGGTGAGTTACATTAATACCAAACACAATGGCCCCATTATTGCTGCCGACAGCCACGAATATTTGATTGAAATGTGGAGAGCGTTGTTATCTGGCTGGCAACCTCCGGGGCAAATATCGCGAGAGCAGTACTACGCGGTAAAGAACAACCAGGATGAAATCCCACATCTAACAGGCTGGGTGGGGTTTAACTGTAGTTACGCGGGTAAGTGGTTCGATGGGTATGTGGGAGCCGGGCGGGTCAAATCCGGGCGCGTTCGTGATTACCAATTGGAGGCTATCAACAATATCCAGCGACAGATAATTAATCTGGATGGGGTGCAATTGTTGTGCACTGATTATAAAGAACTGAACATGCCGGATGGTGCAGTCGTCTACTGCGACCCACCCTATGCGAACACCCGGCAATACCGTGATGCATTTAATACGGCTGAGTTCTGGGATTGGGTGCGTGAATTATCGAACCGCTGCACGGTGTTTGTTAGCGAATACACCGCGCCGGATGATTTTGATTGCATCTGGTCGCGTGAAATTACTAGCGGTATTTCTGGAACAAAAACGACATCAATTGAATCATTATTTGTGATGAAATCATGATTAATTATTAACTCACTAGCGAGGTGAATGATGGAAAAGCGTATTGAAGAGTTAGAGAAAAAAATTGAAGTTTTGGAAAAACAGCTCACTGAACAGCAAGGAGCTGTTAGTCACTATCACGCCATTCATCAAATAGCGATTGATGAAATCAGACTTACGCTAGCAAGATGATTTCTTTTTGTACTCTGCATAAGCTAAATCGGCTATTTGATTAATTGTCATGTTTCTTAAGTCATGTTTAGCAGCATCAATATGAATCATAATAGAAAGCCCATCAACATGAAGATAAACTGAAACTTGATATATAACATTTGGTATCATGTTGGCTGTATAAGCAGAGCTCAAATCATGAATACCCGATATTGAATAGTGTGACATTTCTTATCCTTTTCAGAGGTAATCAGCCATCCCTCTATGGGTTGATTAATATTTGGCTGACCTAACAGCTTATCTTAACTATTAACCCATTACTTTTAACCGACTCACAGGGGCGAACCTATTTCACCCCACGGACGCCCATTGTTCAGATGGGGTGGAATATGAAGATGAAAGAAAACCCTGATTTATGGGCTGAACTATTAAACGGCCTGAAGAACTCGTGGCCGCAGATATCCGGCTCGGTTTTGGCAATAGCCATTTGTTACGGTCGCCTGATTTATGACGGCGTGGAACGCAAGAACCGCTGGGTCGAACCGCTACTGTGCGGGGCGCTGTCGTGGGGGTTCTCCAGTGGACTAGAACTATTTGGCATTCCAAGCAGTGTTTCACCCGCACTCGGCGGTGCTGTTGGCTTTATTGGCGTTGAAAAGATACGCGAGTTTGCTATCCGTGCCATCAATAAACGGTTGGGAGATAAATAATGGCCAGAGGCATTGATAACCACAATCCGGGCAATATCGATTACAACCCAAAGAATAAATGGCAAGGTCAAATTGGAATTGAAACGGGGGTAAAAAAACCTCGGTTCTGTCGGTTCGAGTCACCAGAGTATGGCATTCGGGCACTCATGAAGCTGCTGTCCAACTACCACAAAAACGGTTACCAGACGGTGTACCGGATGATAGACCGCTGGGCCCCAAATGTGGAAAACAACACCTCAATCTACATCAAGGGGGTTGCTGGGGCACTGAACGTCAACCCGCATCACGTGCTCGATATTGATAAACCCACGCTGATTGCGCTGGCTAAGTCGATCATTCTGCACGAGAACGGCCAGCAGCCCTATTCCGATGATGTTTTCACACGGGCATTTGAGATGCTATGAAACTCAACAGCCAGCATTTCACCCTCGGAGCTTTGGTGATTGTCTCTGGCCTGCTCTGGTTCTATTACCGTGAGTATCAGGACAAGGCCGAAGAATACGCTAGGTTAAAGCTAGTGTATGACAGACAGGTCGCCATTACCGACAACGCCTACCACTCTATCAGGTTATTCAATGACATCTCACGAATTAATAGCGAAAACCGACAGCAGTCAGCCGTGGATTCTGAGAAAACGCAGGCCGCCATCAAAACGGTGGTTGTCAATCATGAGTGTGCCAATCGTACTGTGCCTGATGGGGTTGTTATCCGGTTGCAGCAACACACGAACCGAATACGTTCCGGTACCACCGATACCCATTCCGGCGCATCTGCTCGCTGACTGTCTGTCTCCGGTGATACCGGACACAATGACATGGGGTGACAGTCTCATATTGAATGAGCAGTTACTGACAGTCATTGAGCAATGCAATTTGGATAAACGGGCGATACGGGAAATCGAAAAGAACTCGAAGCCCAGTTCCTCGGGCTGAGGGATTGGGCGAATATTGAATGCAGAGGAAATAATGGAAAACCAACACCGTAAAATCACGGGCTACCGTGAATTAACCCAAGATGAAATTGATTGTATGAACAAGATTAAGGCACTGGGTGAGGAAATAGATCAGCTTTATGAGCACCTTGTAAAACCCAATACTGATGTTGATATGCGTTGGTTGCTCGAAGGCCGTACTGACCTACAAAAAGGGATTATGTGCTGGGTTCGTGCCGTGGCTAAACCAACCACATTCTGATTGCCACCTCAGAACAAATGATTCTGGGGTTACAGGAATATATCAAAATACAGTGTCAAAGCCCCTAGTAATTAAGGGGCTTTTTATTTTTAAGGAACTATACCAATGACCAGACAAAAAATGACGACAAAACAAAAAACGTTTTGTCGTGAATATCTGGTCGATTTAAACGCAACGCAGGCGGCAATTAGAGCCGGTTATAGTCCACGACGCGCCAGCGAACTGGGCTATCAGTTGATGCAAAAACCCTATGTTGTTGCGCTGATCGATGAGCTGAAACAGGCGCGCAACAAACAGTTGGGTATTGATGCCAACTATGTACTCATGCGCCTCGTTGAAATCGACCAGATGGACGTGGCTGATATTCTGGAAGAAGACCTGAGCATCAAGCCGCTGAGCCAATGGCCGGAATCATGGCGCCGTTATCTCAGTGGATTCAATTTGGCTGAGATGTTCGAGGGCCGGGGTGATGAACGCGATATGGTCGGCATTCTCAAAAAAATCAAATGGCCGGACAAGGTCAAGAACCTCGAATTGTTGGGTAAACACGTCAGCGTGCAGGCATTCCGCGACAACGTGAAGAACGAACACACCGGCGCAGACGGCGGCCCAATCGAGGTGGCTAACATGACGGCGGAGGAACTGACTGATGATGAACTGGCAGCAATCATATCCGGTAAGCGTGGAAGCAGCCGCGGCGGAACTGCTTAGACGACGGGAGGCAAGAAGCGACCTCCATGCGTTTATTCGTTATATCAACGCGGATTACATTGTTTCCGATTTTTCCCGACAGGTCTGTGCGGCACTGGATGCGTTTCTGCTCGATATGATGGCGGGTCAGCGTCCTATCCTGATATTGGGTGCACCGCCTCAGCACGGTAAGTCAGATATCGTTTCTCGTTATTTGCCTGCGTACTTCTTTGGCCGGTATCCCGATATGCGTGTGGCGGGGCTATCGTACGGTAAGGATCTGGCCTCGGAAATGAACCGCGATGTGCAGCGCATCATGATGGGGGAGGAATATAAGGAACTGTTCCCCGGCTCGGCACTGAATTCACGTCGGGTGATAACGATTGAGGTTGAAGCCAAGCGTAACTCTGAAACGTTCGAAATCGTCGGGCGTAAAGGGGTTTATATCAGTCAGGGGGGCGGCGGTCCCTTAACCGGCAAGAAAGTGGATTTGGGCATTATTGACGACCCGATCAAAAATGCGAAAGAAGCCCTGAGTCCGGCAACTAAAAGTGGCATCTGGAACTGGTACGTTTCGACCTTCAAAACGCGATTATCAAAAAACAGTGGCGAAATCATCATGGCGACTCGCTGGGCGACAGATGATCTATCCGGCAAGGTGATTGAAGCCAGTGGTAAGGCACGGGTACTGGCCTTTCCTGCCATTAATGAGCATGGCGAGGCACTGGTACCGGCACTGCATCCTATTGATGCCTTGCTGGAGAAAAAAGCGCTTTTTGGTGATTACTTCTGGTCGGCGATGTACCAACAGTCACCGAAGCCATCGGGTGGCACTATCTTCAAGGAAGACTGGGTCAACTACTATTTGCCGAAAGACTTACCTGAGAAATTCGACAAGGTTATCCATAGCTGGGATATGACCTTTAAGGACAGTGAAGGCACGGATTACGTGGTCGGTCAGGTCTGGGGCAAAAAGGGGGCCAATGCCTATCTGTTGTATCAGATACGCAAACGCATGGGTTTTACCGAAACCCTGAAAGCCGTGAAGATGCTGGCGGACAAATTTCCGCAAGGCCGCCGTAAGCTGGTGGAAGATAAAGCCAATGGCCCGGCGGTAATTGATTCACTCAAAAGTACCGTATCGGGATTAATTCCAATTGAACCTGATGGAAGCAAGGCCGCCCGCGCCCACGCAGTCACAGCAGAATGGGAGGCGGGTAATATTTGGCTACCCCATAAAGACACTGCCCCGTGGGTCACGGATACCGTGAGTGAAATTACTACGTTCCCTGTCGGTGCCCATGATGACGTGGTGGATGCCATGACACAGGCACTGCGTGACCTGTACCAGAAAAAAGGCAGTTTCTTTACAACCAAGAGGTAATGTTTATGTGGCCGTTTTCAAAACGAAAACCTACAGCACCCCCTGTTCAACGCTCGGCATTCTCGACTGATTTGTATCCGGCACTGGCAAAAGAGAACGGCTTTAAGGGGCTGGATTTACCCCAACCTGCCATTTCCGGCGTGGCGATGGATTCGATTGATGGCTCAGTCCCTCAATTCAAAGCGGGGAGCGTCTACGGTGTTCCCGAAGCGCAAGCGGCGTGGTACGCCAATCAGATGTTTATCGGCAACAATTTGTGTGCGGTGATTGCCAAACACTGGCTGGTGGACAAGGCGTGTAACATGCCCGCCCGTGATGCTATCCGGCAGGGGTATGAAATCGACTGTGAAGATAGCGCCGTTATCGACCGTCTCAAGAAGCGCGATAAGAAATACCGTATCAACAATGCCATGAAAGAGCTGGTGCATTTCGGGCGTGTGTACGGGGGCAGGATTGCGTTGTTTGTGGTGGAAACGCCTAATCCGAAGGAATTCTACGAAAACCCGTTCAATCCTGATGGCATTCCCCCGGGTTCGTATAAGGGCATCAAACAAATCGACCCACAATGGGTGACACCCGAACTGACCGTCGATAATGTGCAAGATCCGGCGTCGCTGAACTTCTACGAGCCAACCTATTACCGGATAGGCGGACGGCGTTATCACAAATCGCATCTGGTGAAGTTTGTGCCGTTCCCGGTGCCGAATGTGCTCAAGCCGATGTACAACTATTTTGGCGTTTCTGTACCCGAGCGGGTGTATGAACGGGTCTATGCCTCCGAGCGTACCGCCAATGAAGCCCCGCAACTGGCGATGACCAAGCGATTATTGACCATTGGCATGGCGGACGGGGAAAACGCTGACAAGAAAGTGATCGCGGAAAACATCGAGTATTTTGTTTCCATGCGCGATAACTACGGTGTTCAGATGACGAGCAATGAAGATACCGTCCAGCAGTTTGATACGTCGCTCGCCGATTTGGACGCCACCATTATGACGCAATATCAACTGGTCGCCGCGGCGGCTAATGTGCCTGCCACTAAATTATTGGGTACCACGCCCAAAGGCTTTAATTCCAGTGGCGAGTATGAAGAAGCCGCCTACCGTGAAGAACTGGAGAGCATTCAGGCCAATGATTTAGAAGATTTGCTACAGCGTCATTATGACATTCTGTTGCGCAGCGAAGGACTGCCAATTGTGGATATCAGTATCTCATGGCGACCTCTCGACAGCCCGACTGCGGCTGAATATGCCGACATTGAACTGAAAGACTCCCAGACGGCAGTGAACTACGCCAACGTCGGGGCGGTGGACGGGCTGGATATCCGTAAGAAGCTGGCGGCTGACAAAGAGTCATCGTATTTCGGCTTAAAAGTGAATGAGGAAGACTATGGAGAAGCAGATCCGCTTGCGAGCGAAGCGGGAACGCTGGGCGGTACAACGACAGGCGGTCATGAAGGGCAAACCGCTGCATTACTCGGCGGCTTCAACCGACCGTTATCAGCGTGACCTGTCACAACTGATAAAACGGATGATAAGGGAATACCAGCAGGCATTAACCCACTTACAGGATGACTTAGGCCCCGTGGCGATGGATGCCAGTTTTGCCAGCCAGACCCGTATCTGGCTCAACAAATTAAAGCGCCGCTGGGACAGTATCTTTAATCAGCGAGCCAATGAGATGGCGGATAAATTTGTCAGTCAGGTCGATTTAAACGCCAAACGCAATCTGGATGATTCCCTTAAACAACTCTCCGGCGGGCTGACCATCAAAACCCCCGCTATGCCGGAGGCCATGAAGGACCGCATCACGGCCGCCACAGCGGAAAATGTCGGCTTGATTAAATCCCTACCTGAACAGTTCCACTTTCGTATTGAAGGGGCGGCACTGCGTTCGATCAGTCAGGCGGGTGAGGGGGCGAAAACACTGCTGGAGGAAATTAAACACATTGGCGGTGTCACCGAAAAACGGGCGCAGTTTATTGCCGTAGACCAGACCCGCAAGATCACCACGGCGGCGAACTATGAGCGGATGAAGTCGGCGGGCATTCGCAAGGCGGTCTGGCATCATTCCGGCGGCAGTGCTGAACCGCGAGCCTTACATCAAAAACTCGACGGTCAGGTGTTCGAACTGGATAACCCGCCGATTATTGATGACCGGACAGGTCAGCGCGGGTTACCGGGTGAATTGCCGAACTGCAAATGTTTCTGGACGCCTGTCGTCGATTTTGGAGAGAACCCATGACATGAGTAAACGCACTTACGACCTCAACGGCTGGCTGGAAGTCAAAGATAACCCCATCACTAAAGTGGGGGTGTTTGATTATCTGGGGTCAGAAATTGGCGCACCGGTGGCCGATCAGATTTACAAGGTACTGCGACCACAGGAAGAGTTGGAAAATATCGCCACGATCAACTCATTCAAACTGATGCCGTTTGTGGATGAACACGAGATGTTAGGCAAAGAGGCCACCCCTGCCGAGAAAAAAGGCATTGAGGGTGTCATTGGGGAGAGCGTCTATTTCGACTATCCCTACCTCAAGGGCAATATCAAGATCTTATCCAACTCAGCCTTAAACCAAATCCACAGCGGCAAGATTGAACTCTCACCGGGTTATAGCTGCCGCTACGATTTCACGCCGGGCACGTTTGACGGCGAGCACTATGACGCCATTCAGCGCGATATCCGCGCCAATCATCTTGCACTGGTGGAAGAGGGGCGAACTGGCCCGGATGTCGCCGTGCAAGATCAACGCATTATTACCATCGATACTAAGGAGTTAGTCAGCATGCCTACTGAAGAGAAAGACAAAGGGAACACCACCGACAACGGTTTCACGCCAGAACAGACCGAGGCATTGCAGGCAATGATTGCGGCTGCAATAGCGGGTTTGGGGCAGCCTCCTGCCAGTGACGAAGACTCGGAGAAGAAAGAGACCAATAACGGTGATCCTGAACAGAAGCAACAGGACGAGGCCGAGGAGAAAGCCGAAGACGCGGTAGAGGAAGCGGAAACCGCCGCCGAAGCCGCCGAAACGGGTGAACCTGAAGCGGTGGAAAATGCTGAGATTGCGATTGAAGCCGCAGAGCAGGCGATTGAAGAAGCCAAGAAACATCTGGATCAGGCCACCACTGACAGCCTGAACCGTCGCATCAAACGCATTCGTCGGGGCATTCAGGCAATGGATGATATTTCCAGCCTGAAACGCAAGGTTAACCGGCTGGAGAAATCCAAGCCCACACTAGATACGGGCGAAATGATTAAGCAACTGGCAGGCCGTGACACGCTGGCGCAGAAGCTGACCCCGTTTGTCGGCGTCTTTGACCACAGCAGCATGACTAAACAGGGAGTCGCGGAATACGGGGTGAAACAGCTCGGTATTCCTTGCCAGAAGGGACAGGAAACTGTTGCACTGGACGCGTGGATGCACGGGCGTGTACCGGATGCACAAAAACCAACAACTACAATGGATGGCACAACCAGCCAACAATCCATTAAAGACAAGTGGAGTAAGCAATAATGGCAATACCGAAAAATATTCTCAGCGGTCTGGTCAGCGGTGTCGTGGGGGAAACCTCTCACACTGGCCCTATTCGTGCAATCAGCGCGGTGCTGTCCTCAGTGGATGAGAAAAAGAACCTGTTCGGGCTGGCCTATACCTACAAGGATTTTGAGGTGGAGTCGGTGCAGGTGGGGGGAACGGGGCCTTTTGCGGGGATTATGATCAACCCGAAAGCCTACCGTATCGGGGAAAACTATGCCCTGAACGGCACGACAGGCGAGTTTCTCACCATGGGGGAAGTCAACGTGCGGCTGAAATCCGGTATCAAGCGCATTAATGCCCCGGTGATATTCAATGCAGAGGGGGAATTGTCCGCCAAAGAGAATATTGCGGCAGAAGACCGGGTTATCGGCTTTGTGTCCCGTCATCTGGAGTCAGCGGAAGACCCACATTTGTGTGTCATTCGCCTGACTGAAATTCCGTACCCAATCACAGCAAAAGGTGAATAACATGGCTGTCAGTCAAGAGAAATTTTATCTGTCAGGAAGAGAGATCCGTCAACGTGGCCCGTTGAATGTGACGGCTGACCAGAAGTGGACGTATAGCGAAATGGCGCAAATCGGCTTTGGTGGCCTGCATGCCATGGACTCGGCGTTAACCGGCCCGGCAGCAGCGGGCGGCTTTATCCAGCGTCATATGCTGCAACATGTGTTACCGGGGCTGATCCGTACTGCGACCCGCATCCGTATTCTGGATGAGATCACCGGCGTGATGACGGCAGGCGAGTGGCATCACGAAGAGATTGTGCTCAATGTGGCCACGCCATCAGCGAAAGTGGAGCTGTATGGCGACCATACCAATATCCCGCTGGCCAGCTATGAAAATGATATCGAACGCCGGGGCATTGTGCGTTACGAGCAGGGTTTTCAGGTGGGTAAGCTGGAAGAAGCCCGCCAGAGTGCCGCTGGGTTTGAAGCGGCAGCAGAAAAATGTAATGCCGCCACCGAATCGCTGGAAATGTCCCGTGAGCGCACCGGTTACTTTGGTTTTAACAGTGCAGAAACGCGGGTGTTTGGTTTGCTGAATGACCCTAACCTGCCCGCGTATGAGACGGCGAAAAAACCGTGGTTGCAGTCAACCTTTGCTGAGGTTACGGGTGATATGAACACCCTGTTCGACCGGCTCGAAAAATCGTCCGGGGGCGCATCAAGGACAGCGATCCGATGACGATGGTTTTGCCGCTGGGCTTTCGTTAGGTACTGAGCAGGGCTAACCCGGTGGCGCAGGGGGAAACGGTCAGGCAGTGGGCGAAGGAAAACTACCCGAACCTGCGGTTTATTTTCTCGCCGGAATTTGTGGTCGCGAACGGCGGGGCGGACATCACCTACCTGTTTGCGGACAGCGTGGATGATGGTTCAACCGCCACCAATGCCACACTCTTGCAGGTGGTGCCCGTCAAATATCAATTGTTGGGTTCGGAAAATGGCATCAAAGGCTATCTGGAAGATGCCACCAACGCGACTGCCGGTATTTTCGTGACCCGTCCGTGGGCGATCACCCGTCTGACTGGGATTTAATTTCTGCCCTCGTAAGGGGGTATCCGATTTGTTTATTTAAGGCAGGAGTCTCTTCATGTCTCAATCACTCTATATCTATTGCACCCTGTCCAACGACCAGAACTACGCCGTGCGTGATGGTGCAGTGTTTATTCACGGACGGGCTAATATCATGACCAAAGCCATGCATACCCCGCGTGGGCGCGTGACCGAAGTCAGTGCTAAACAATACGCTCAGCTCAAAGATAATCATGTCTTTAAGCTGCATAAAGAAAACGGCTTTATCTCAGTCGAGAGCCGCAAAACCGAACCGGAAAAAGTGGCCACCAATATGGAAGCCAGCGATCAGTCTGCGCCAGATACACCAGAATCACTGGAAGCGGAAGGTAACGACGCACCGAAAATCAATAATAGTAAGGGCAAATAATCATGGATACGAGCACATTTCCTCTCAAATCATTCCGTGTGCTCCGCCCACAATTCAATGCGGTGCCCGATGATGACGTATTAATTATCGCCCAATCCGCCTTGAATTACTTTTCCCCTTGTCGCGGTGTCTGCACCCATGAACTGTGGCAATTGGTAGTGGCCCATATGCTGGACTTGCGCCGGTTAATGGCACAGGGCGAATCGCCAACAGGCGTTGTCACGGCTGCAACCATCGGCAGCGTCAATGTTAGCTTTACCGCGCCGCCTGTCGGCTCGAATACCTCGCACTGGTTTAACTTAACGCCGTTTGGCCAGCAATATCTGGCGCTGCTCAACCGTTGTGGTCGCGCACCGATGTATGTCGGTGGTAGAGGCGAACGGTCGGCCTTTCGCAGTGTCGGGGGGCGTTTCCCCAATGGGGGGCGAACATGGCGATGAATCCGAAACTGGCTCACTTCAAGCGGGTGTATAACGAGCTGGGAAAGAAACAAATTAAGGTCGGTTTCTTTGAACACAGCAAATATCCCGATGGCACACCCATTGCGTATGTGGCCGCGATTCAGGAACTGGGCCATCCGGCAGGCAATATTCCCCCACGCCCCTTTATGCGTCCGGCCATGCAGGATAATCAGGCCAGGTATGCTGATTTGATGATTCGCGCGGCTAAGGCGGCGATTAATGGCACTATTTCCGTATCTGATGGCCTGGCCCAAATTGGCGATGTGGCAGCGGGAGATATTCAAATGGCGATTCGAGCTGTGACCGCACCATCACTGAAAGACAGCACCGTGGCAGCACGGGCAAGGCGTCACAGCAAAGGCAAAGCGACCAATAAGCCACTGGTGGACAGCGGGCTGATGCTGCAAGCCGTGACGTTCAGTGTGGAGGATAAATAATCATGTTCGGCAATTTACAGCGCATCGCGTCGCGCTATATTCCGCAGCAATCCGTGCAGTGGTATCGCTTTCAGTCCAATGAATCAGACGAGTTAGGTCAGAAACAAAGTCATTACCATGATCCTATTACAATTCGCGGTAGCTGGCAGGCCATAGATACACAGGATGTGAAAGAAATGGGGCTGGATACCACGAAAGTGTACCGCAAGTTTTATACCTCGCACTATATCCGCCATATCCAACGGGGCAGATCAGCCGATTTTCTGGTGGTTGCCGGGCGGCGCTATCAGCCATGAGGCGATGCTGAAAATGCTGCGCTATGTGGCGGTCGGAGTGGACGGGCAGGAAATTCTGCTGAAAACCCAGACCCTGATTGATAACCATGTCCCGGACGGCGAAGCGTTGATCTGGCTGGAGCTGGAAATGCTGCGGTATAACACCAGTTTTTTCAGGGCCGACGGGAGCCGCGGTTTCCTCCAATTCCTGCTGGACAAAATCAGCGGTTCACTCCTGTCGATTATCAAAACGCTGATGGGTTCATTGCCGTCATTGTCAGCGCAGGCTACGCCACCCTCACCGAACTCAAAACGTCAATAGATTTGGAAGAGGCGTTTGACCTGTGGGAGATCGTCATCACCAATCGCTATAACGAAGCGCTGGCGGTGTCACAAAAATAGTGTAAGTCATAGTGAAAGTCATACAACATTTATGATTAAATGCGATGACGATATGGACATACTTTAATTTTATAAAGGTATTCAAATGAAAAAATGGTTAGCTATTGCTAGTGCAGCGCTGATTCTTTCTGGTTGTAAGGTTGATATTGAAACGAAAGTGAATACGGATGATTTGACGTCGCCTGAGCATAAAATGGTCAGGGGTGATATTGATATTGAAGTGTCATCCTGTAACGATTATGAAGATTCACGTAAAGAATCAAAAAAACTAATCGAATTAAAACAGAAAGTTCCCACTATTTTTAGAAATGCCGAATACGTGGAATGTTATCGAAAGAAATTTGATTCCTATGCGCATTTCACTGTCCCTGTTGATGTGGGGTTCCATGCGGATAACACTAAATTAGGTAATGCAGATATTTATATCGCATCGACAAAAGATGTTTATGCGGGGGTAATGATTTCGGCTGATACACTTAACAAAGTCAGAAAAGCACAAAAAGAAGCGATGGAGAAATTTGATATCAGAATGAGTGTTATTCTCGAAAGAGGGAAGAAACCTGTACCACCACTGATTAATATGGGATCTTTCCTGACAGGTGCAAAAGCTAAAGATGAGCCGATGTTAGCAGGGTGGATGGGGTTTGCTACGAAGGAATTGAAATTCAGATTGTCAGATGTTTCCAATGCAGCATTAGCTCAAGGAGAATTCGCTCCTATCCTTGTCACACATGAATATTTCGATTTTCCTCAATAGGCTAGAAAATAGTCTGTTCTTGCCTTGATCCAAGACGACAATTATCTCCATACCAAAGCCGCAGAAATGCGGCTTTTTTATTTCTCCAATGTGAGAGGTAGTCATGTCTCTGTTAGATACCTTTGTGTAGGTATTTGAATTTGATACCCGTCAGGCGGATGAGGCGTTTAACCAGTTCCGCCGCTCAACCGATGACATCATTGCGGATATGCGGCGGGTGCAACATGCTGCGGAAGCCGGGGCGGGGGGATTTGGGCATTTTGTTCAGGAGCTGGCTGCAACATTGCAGGACGTATCGGGCGGCGAGTCGTTTGACATTGACGTCAATATCCATGACACACATGAAAAACTCACGTCGGTTCGTACCCAAATCAGCGAACTGGAAAGCGCTATTGCTACCCTTGATAGCCAGCGTGAACAAGCCAGTCAGGGCATGCAGGACAGCGGAGATACGGTGACGTAACTGAATGCGCAGTATGAACAGTTGCAGGGGGAATTAACCTTCCTGAATGGTGAACTCAATAACCTCACGGAGGCCGAAAAAAAGAACGCCAAGGTGAAAGAGTCGGTTGAAGCCATTATGGAATCCCTGCATGCTGACTATGCGCAGTTTATTGAAACTATGCGCACCAAGGGCATTCAGGCCGCCATTGATGAGGCTAAGGCGCAAAGCCATTTACAGCGAATGCTGACCGAGACAGAGGATAAATACAACGCGGCGGGGGAATCGGTGGCAGGATTTGCCACCAAGGCGCTTGGTGCGGTTGGCATTGTCATGAGTATCGGCGGGATTTTTGCGGATGCGGTGTCCCGTTCGCAGGAAATCGAGGCACTGGATAAACTCAGCAAAAAAATCGGCATGGCCACCGACGATGTGGATGCGTTTGGTGGGGCAATGGCGGAACTGGGCGGCTCGCGTGATGCCGCGCAAGCTGACCTTGAAGCCATGTCGCAGGCATTCGGCAAGATCACCAATAAGATGGAAAAAATTCTGGCCACCGCCGATAAAGTGAAGGGCATGAAATTCGATAAGGCCAAAACCACCTTAGCGGGAATGGGGGTTTCGGATGAGAAAACTGTCGAGCTGATGATGAAAGGCCGTAAGGAGTTGGAACGGGTGATGGGTATCCAGAAAGAATATGCCGGCATCACCAAGGAGAGCATCGAAAAGTCCATCAAGTTCAATGCGGCCATGAATAAGTTCAATCAGTCATCGGGCTTGCTCAAAAACAGCTTTCTGGAGATGGTGATCCCCGTTCTCGCCAAAGGCATGGAATGGTTGTCCCAATTCATCGACTTTTGTAAGGATAATAAGAACCTGATTATCGGCTTCTTTTTGGCGGTTGGAATTGCAGTGGCCACGTTTTATGTGCCGCCCATGCTGGCCGCCGCGGCCGCAACCCTTGCCGCGACATGGCCAATACTGGCTATTATCGCCATCATTGCATTACTGGCTGCCGCGTTCGCTATTGTTTACGACGATATTATGAACTTTATCGACGGCAATGATTCGATGATCGGGCGCATCATGGACAAGCACCCGATGGTGAAGAAAGTCATCATGATGCTATGGGAAGCATGGAAGGTGCTGTTTGGCTACCTTAAGACGGCGGTAAAATTTGTTGCTGATGGGGTGGTAGGGGCGTTCAGTTACATGGATCAGAAGATCACGGCATTTATCAACTGGCTGCTGGGTTCGGTGGCTTCCCTGACCGAATGGGGCAGTCAGTTCAGCGGGGTCTTTGACACGGTCTCGGATGCGATGGTGGGCGCGTTTAAATGGATGTGGGAACAGGTCAAGAAAGTCATCGGTTGGATCAGCAACGGGTTGGATGCCGTTTCCAAAGGCATTAGCACAGTGAAAGGCTGGTTCGGTTTTGGCGACGATAGCAAAGTGGAAGTGGTGCAGCGCTCAGTCAATGAAGACGGACAGATAGACGCGAAGCCGCCGAAGTTGGCTCATAAGGAAGACGATAAACAGGCTGTTCGCGCCGATGTAGAAAAACTCAACCGACAGCTGGCTATCGCTGCCCAGAACCCGCTTAATCCGATAACCAGTCAGGCCATCAGCAACCAGTCGCACCAGACCAATGAGACATACAACCAAATTGGGGAAGTTAACATTAAAACGGAAGCGACTGACGCACAGGGCATTGCCAAAGACATGAAAGGCGAGCTGAATAATCAGTTAAAAGACTTGGGTCAGCAAACTGCCACGGGAGTGGAAAAATGATCACCGAAGTGAAAATCTTTAACGTGGACAGCTTCGCCACCGTGTTCGACAGTGCCAGCCCGATACAAATCAGTGTGCGGGATGAGCATAAGGTGACGAAGTTTCAGGTGGAGAACGGCGAAACCCGCAGTGACCACATTGTGGTGGAGGCGGTAGAAATTGGCATGGAACTGTTGCTCACCGGCGAACTGAAAAACAGTTTTTCGGCCATGCAGCAAGCCTACGATACGCATCAACTGGTGGGTATCCAGACACGGGTCAAAACCTACCAGCCGATGATCCTCGTCAACTTCTACCATGATGAAATCTCGGAGATGGCGGACGCGATCAAGCTATCTTTACGGTTCAGAGAGTGGCGCACGGTCGAGCCGGAATACGGTGAACTGCCGCCCCGGAAAGTGGCGAAAAAAAACCAGTCCGGCACGGTCAACCGGGGCAATGTCCAGACCAAGGGCGTTGAGGGCAAGAAAAAATCCGTTGCCACCAAAATCATGGATGGTGAAAGTCTATTCGGAAAAAGTCATAGCGGAGGCAAATGATGCACGAAATCTCGTTACGCGCCATTCCTAACCAGCGGTTGTCAGTGACATTGGACGAGGCCAACTGGGTACTCACGATTAAAGCTGCACGTACCATGATGGTATGCGATATCCAGCGCGATGATGTGATAGTGGTTCAGGGCAGCCGCTTAATCCCCAATACGCCGCTAATTCCTTATACGTACCTCAGCACCGGCAATTTTGCCTTGTTGACCGAAAATCACGAACTGCCCTGGTGGGAACAGTTCGAATCGACCCAAACGTTAATTTACTGGAATCATGATGATCGATCTGCGACGTATCCGGCTGGGGATTGAGGTCAGCGGGCGGCTGAACTGGTATGAAGGCATGCGTATTACGGCCTCCGGCACCAAGTATGCCAATCCCCTGCAAAATGAATGTTCCGTCAATATTGATGGCCTGAGCAGTGACACCTGCGATTTTCTTCTGACCCAAACCAGCCCGTACACCAAAAACAAACAGCCCCGCCGCCTGATACTGGAAGCGGGCCGGGTGAATACGGGGTTGTTCCGGGTGTTTGTCGGCGATATTGTCAGTGCAGAAATTGCCTCACCGCCCGATGTGACCTTAACCCTGAAAGCGAAGACGGGGAACAGCAGCAGCGGTGCCATTGTTTCTTCGTCTGGCGGGGCCATCAAAAAACTGTCTGAGATTGCACAGGGCATTGCCAATGACTGTAAGGTTAAACTGGACTTTCAGGCCACGGATAAAAACATTGCCAACTGGTACTACTGCGGCGCGGCGCTGTCACAAATTGCCCGTTTACAGGAATCCGGTGGCGTGAAAGCCTTTATTGATGACGAAGTGCTGTATGTTAAAGACAGTGATAAATCGCTCAAAAACCGCCTGCGTATCCTGAATATGAAATCGGGCATGGCCGGCATTCCCAAAGCGACTGAAAAGGGTCTTGACGTCAGCTTCCTGATTGACGGCGAATCTTTCCTCGGCGGCATGCTGCGGCTGGACAGCAAACTGAATCAATCCCTCAACGGCGATTACATCATTGAGCAACTCAAGTTTGATATTGCCTCCCACGATGACGCCTTTTTCTATACGGCAACCTGTAAGCGAGCGTAACCATGAATCAACCCAATAGTGATATTGCCAGCGAGGGCAGCCTCGCGGGGCAGTTTATGGCGGCCTTTCGCAATCTGATGTTAAACGTCGAAGACATGTTACCCGCTACTGTAGTGAGTTATGACGACCAGACCAACCGCGCGGTCATCAAGCCGCTGGTGATGATGGCTTCTACCGAGGGGCAGACCATTTCCCGTGCACCGGTGCATAACATCCCGGTGTTTCGTTTTGGCGGCGGGGGCTTCTTTCTGCGTGTGCCTGTCAAGCCCGGTGATTTTGGCTGGCTGAAAGCCAATGATCGCGATATCAGTCTGATATTCCAGCGTGGCGGACAGGAAGATCAGCCCAACACCGCACGGCTGCATTCGTTCAGTGATGCGATGTTCTTTCCCGACACGATTAAGGGTTGGGCGATTGACGGCAACAATCTGGATGCCTTGGTTATCCAGTCGATGGAGGGCTCAGTCTGTTTGTCGTTACACAACAACAAAGCCGTGCTGGAAACGCCCCGTTTTGAGGTGAACGCTCCTGAGACTGTTTTCACGGGCAATGTCACCATCAATGGCAATCATGCGGTGAATGGTAACAGTGACTCCCATGGCGGCACGATGCGCCATAACGGGCGCAATATCGGTGATACCCATCAACACAGCGGTGTTCACACGGGCGATGGCCACACAGGAGAACCATTATGATCAGCTTTGCCGTCGATACCAATAACGATTTGGTGCTGGGCGATGATGGCAACCTGTCACTGTGCAAAAACGTGCAGGCAGTCAGAAACCTGTGCGTCCATTATGCCCGTGCCTTAAGGGGTGAAATGCTGCACAAAGTGGATAAGGGTCTGCCGTACTGGAAAACCGTGTTTGGTCGCCAGGCTGATACTCCGATGTTTGAAGCGGCGTTCCGCGAACGCATGCGTGAAGTGGCGGGGATCGAAGAGGTGGTTTCGTTTGAGGCCACGATTGCGGATAACACACTGCACTATATCGCGGTGATCCGCTCTATTTACGGGAGTTTTACCCTCAATGGCTGATTATCACTATATAACCCGGCAGGGTGTGATGGTGCCGGACACGGCCGATTTGCGTCGTGAGGTGGAAAATGACTTTTACGCCGCATTCGGGCAGGACATCGACTTGTCACCGGAGACCCCGCAAGGCGTACTGGTGACGATGGAAACCGAAAACCGCGACGCGATGGTGCGTAACAATGCCGAACTGGCGAACCAGATTAATCCCGATATCGCGGGTGGGGTGTTTCTGGATGCGATTTGGGCGCTGATGGGCGGCAGCCGTTTTGTGGCCACCCGTTCTTACCTGTCCAATGTCGAATTCGGCGGCGTGCCGGAGACGATTATTCCCAAAGGCGCACAGGCGGAATCGGTCACCGGAGCGCTGTTTGAAACTATCAGCACCCTGATTATCGGCAAGAACGGTAAAACTACGGGGGACATGCGGGCGGTACTGTTCGGTGCGGTGGAATGCAAGGCCGGACACCTTGAGCGGGTAGCCAGTTCCGTGCTGGGCTGGGAAACGGTGAATAATCCCACGCATGCGGTTGTCGGGCGTGAATCGGAATCGGATATCAGCGCCCGGCGAAGACGCAAGCAGACGCTGGCCAAGAACACCGTCAGCGTGGGTGAAGCGATCACGTCTTCGTTATATGCACTGGAAGGGGTGAATTCGCTGTCGTTCCGTGAGAACTATGCACGCAGATTATCACGGTTGATGGCATTAAACTGCTGCCCCATAGCGTCTATGTTTGCGTGGAAGGCGGCGACCGCGAGGAAATCGCCCGTGCGCTTCTTCGTACCAAAACCATCGGGGCAGCGTATAACGGGAAAGAAGTGGTGACCGTGACGGAGCGGGTGAGCGGGCAGGAATATGAGATCCGCTTTGACCGCCCCACGGAAAAAATCACCTTCTGCCGGGTCACGGTGAAAAAGTCCACGATGGATGCACAAAGCCTCATTCCGGCGGCGATTGAGCAATGGGTACGGGGTGAGTAGGAAGGCGATAACGGGCTGGTGGTCGGGCGTGAAGTTTCGCCGTTTGAAATTTCTGCGGCGATCAACAGCCTTGAACCCCGGCTTTTTATCACCAAAGTCGAACTGTCTTTGGATGGTCAGTCGTGGGAAATAGGGACTATTCCGGTCAAACTCAATGAAGTGGCCCGGTTACACCGGGGCTCGGTGCAGGTGGTGATGGTATGAAAATACAGACGCTGGCTTTTCATTCTGACCTGCTGCGGGCCATTCTCTGGCAGTATGAGAACGCCCCGAAGCTGAACACACTGGCCCATCGTAAGGCGGATTATTTTAACCGCAGCACGGTGGCGTTCTGGCAGAACTGGCATCGCGATGTGTTCAATATCGATACCGCCAACGATTTCGGGCTGGCGGTCTGGGCGCGGATTCTGGATGTGTCTTTGGGCATTGATGTTGCCCCCAGTGACAAAACCAAAATGGGTTTTGGCTTCAGCAAGAAACGCAACTTCAAGGGTAACTTCCGGCGCAATGCCGATTATACCCTGATGCTCACCGCTGAACAGAAGCGCTTGATTATCCGTATGCGCTATTTCAATCTGACTCAAAGCCCGACGGTGGTTAACATCAACACCTTTTTAGAACGCTTCTTCTGGCGTGATGGCAGCAAGGTGTTTGTGCTCGACCCGCTCGACATGACCTACCTGTATTACGTTTTCAACTTCAACCCTGATGAGCATCTCCGGGTGTTACTCGAAAACTTTGACCTGATGCCGCGTCCCTCTGGCGTGGGCGTGAAATACCGCGTTGTCACCAAAAAAGCCTTTGGCTTTGGCAAAAAACACACCAACTACTTAAGCAGTAACTTCGGCGCTTAACTCCCTGAGTTTGTGTTTCATTATTGCCCACTGACAAAATAAATTTTATTACTGCAAGACATCTTGTTACATGCCATTCTCAGGGTACAAAAATGCAACAAGATGTATTAATAAACCACTCACCACGACAGACCAGAAAACTCTTTTTCCGTGTTGATAAACCCGATTTTTGATGTTTACGGGCGGAGAAGTCCTACCGCCTTCATATTAATTAGCAATGTACGTTGTTGATGAAATGAGGGGTTATAGATGAATACTCAAAATAATAAGCCAGATAAAACCACGGCTAAAGACGATGCGCTTCCTAAAACAACCTTCAGGGAAGAACAGACTGATACGCTGAACAATACGGCGAATAGCGGGAGCAATGTCTTTGGCTTCGGTTACTACCGCGCTAATTTCTCAAACAGTCATTTCGGAGCTTAATGTCATGACAAAAATCTTTAAAGTTCCCTTTGCGGCGCAAGGGGACAGGGTGTCTATTCCTAATGAAGTCCAGCCAGACGGTGCTGTCTCGTATACTCAGGGCTACGGCTATGATTACGAGCGTGATCAGAATGTCGATCCGACGGCAAGGGATATTGAACGTGAAAAGATGAACGGGATTTTTCACGATATCACGGAAGCGGTAGGGGAAATGCAGACCTTTGGTGCAGCGCAGTGGACAGTCGAGGCCCGGCCTTATCCCCTGCGTGCACTGGTCTA
This sequence comes from Xenorhabdus vietnamensis, assembly GCF_002127535.1. Taxonomy (GTDB): domain Bacteria; phylum Pseudomonadota; class Gammaproteobacteria; order Enterobacterales; family Enterobacteriaceae; genus Xenorhabdus; species Xenorhabdus vietnamensis. Next base: position 1,994 of record NZ_MUBJ01000026.1, on the reverse strand, counting down.
CCACAATCAAAAACTCTGGCAGTCTCGCATTGAAAATAACAAGGAAGAGCCAAAGGCTAGTCATGCATGGGTGGAGTTAAAAGCTGACCTGACTGCCGCTGATGTGGGAGCTTATAACAAAGAAGAAGCCAATCAGCGATTCCAACCGTTGGGGAATTATACGCCTGCGGGGCACAGTTACAGTAAGGAAGAGTCGGATAATCGTTTTCAGCCGAAAGGGAACTACCAGCCCGCAGGGAATTATGCGCTTAAGGGGGAGAGCTACATTAAATCGGAATCAGATGATAAATATCAACCCAAGGGGAGCTATTTAGAATCGGGCTATAGTTATTCAAAGAATGAAAGTGATGGCAAATACCAACCGAGAGGCAACTATGCCCCTGCAGGCAGCTACGCCCCGCAAGGAGAAAGTTATACGAGAGGGGAGTCTGATAGCAGATATCAATCCCGTGGAAACTACCAACCTGCCGGGGATTATCAGCCTGCGGGGAACTATGCGGTGAGAGGGGAATGTTATACCAGAAGGGAATCTGATAGCAGATATCTGTCATTTCAAAATAGACAGCCAAAAACGGTTTTATTTAATGTTAGTTTGAATGATAATGATACCGCAAATCTCTCTCAGGATTGTAGAGGGAAAATTATGTGGGTATGGTGTACGGAATCCAATCAAATAGCGCCAGCTCAGACTATTATACCCACAGATAATTATATAGTAAGCGTGCATTTTGGTTATCAAGGTTCGATTGATCTAACGCTAATTAATGGCGGTAGAACTGTCAAAGTTATTTATACGAGAAAAGATACTCGACTATATCGTATAGATATTTGGGATTAGTAGTGCTTTGTCTATATGGACATTTTAATGATGGCTTGTTTATTCAGGCCATGTTTTTTATGCCAACGTTAATATTAGCTCCAAACCGATCACAACAATTCCTCTTAACCGTGTTCATTACCTCAAAGTATTAATCAATGTTTCATTGAACATTATTTATGCAATAAATTTTATTACTACCTTATGTGACATTCTTATGTATAAAGATACAATGTAATAAATTCCTCAAGCACTGATTGAAATACACTTAAATAGACTTTTCCGTATTGATAAACCTAATTTGATGTTTACCGGCGGAGATGTATCTACCGCTTTCATATTATTTAGCAATGTATTTTGTTGATTAGATGAGGGACCTACATGAATACTCAAGATAATAAACCAGATAAGACGACGGAAAAAGATAATGTGCTTCCTGATACTCCAATCAGGGAAAAACAAACTGTCACGCTACACCAAGCCGAAAATGGTGTCAGTAATATCTTTGGCTTTGGTTACTCACATGCCAATTTTTTCAACAGCCACTTCGGAGCCTAATACCATGACAAAAACATTTAAAATGCCCTTTGCAGCTCAGGGAGATAGATTTTCTATTCCTGATGAAGTTCAAGCTGATGGTGCTGTTTCCTATGCACAAGGTTATGGTAGTGGATATGGACTTGATCCAAACGAAGATCCCACCGCAATGAATATTGAACGTGAAAAGATGAACGGCATTTTTCACGATATCACCGAAGCGGTGGGAGAAATGCAGACTTTCGGTGCGGCGCAATGGAATGCTGAGGCACAGCCCTATCCTCTGCGGGCGTTGGTCTATCATAAGCAAAAAAATCTGGCAATCCCGCATTGAAAATAACAAGGAAGAACCCGCAGCAAGTAATAGCTGGATCGAACTGAAAGCTGATCTGACTGCTGATGAGGTGGGTGCCTATAGCAAAGAAGAGTCCAATCAACGTTTCCAACCTTTGGGAAATTACACGCCAGCAGGCTATGGCTACAGTAAAGAAGAATCGGATACTCGTTTTCAACCGAAAGGGAGCTATCAGGCAGCGGGTTATATAGCAGAATCAACATAACCTGACATATTCAATATGCTCCGTAAACAACTCATCAACTGAACATCTTTTTTGCCTCCTTATCGCTTTTGCTCCGCCCC
>NZ_MUBJ01000025.1 GCF_002127535.1 Xenorhabdus vietnamensis | reverse complement strand
CAATAGAACAGATTTTACATTGGTCAGACTGGAGACGGCGGCATCAATACCGGGCGCAACTATGTCACTATCGCCGCCGGGGAGATCATCGGCTTACAGAGCAATTACGGCTGTAGTACTAAGTTCAATGTTAGTAGTCATTATCTATCACCCAATTGATACTTTTAAAGTATTGTTCCTAACTATTAATATATTAGACAAAATATTTTTGAATTCCTATCCTTGATCTAAATCAAGTAATTAACGTTCGTTTTATCTGAATAAGGAAAAGGAAGTAGCGTGAATACAATCCAAAGCGTCAGTGAAAAATCAGCAGTCTCTGGCGTTGAAAACACGATTAATTCAGGACACAGAAGTAAACAGCATTATATTCAACGTGAAGATACTGCATATCTACATGTCACTCTTTCGTTTTTTACCGTTGGGCTGGCAACTTTCGCATTGCTCTATTTTATCCAACCTATTTTGCCTATTTTGTCAGAAGAATTTAACATCTCACCAGCCAATAGCAGTTTAGCGCTATCACTTTCTACCGGTATGTTGTCTCTGGGTTTGCTAATCACAGGTCCTTTATCCGATGCATTTGGTCGTAAAAATGTCATGGTAATATCACTGATTGCTGCCGCCATTTTTACTCTCTTAAGCGCCGTAGTACCAAGTTGGCATGGGATCTTGTTTATCAGAGCATTAGTAGGTTTGTCTATCAGTGGAGTTGCTGCTGTTGCAATGACCTACTTAAGTGAAGAAATTCATCCCAGTTATGTTGCTTTATCCATGGGACTCTATATTAGTGGTAACTCAATAGGAGGAATGAGTGGACGTTTGATTACTGGCGTAATTTCAGATTACTATTCGTGGAGATTTGCAGTCATTTTATTAGGCGCTTTTGCTCTAATCTCCGCCATTACATTTTGGAAGCTGCTTCCGGAATCCAAGCATTTCAAATCAAGCTCACTAAAACCTAAAACGTTACTTATAAATTTGAAGATACACTTTCGTGATCAAGGCCTTCCCCTTCTATTCGCTGAAGCTTTTTTAATTATGGGGAGCTTTGTCACCATGTTTAACTACATTGGCTATCGATTATTAGAAACGCCTTATCACTTGAGCCAAGCTATCGTTGGATTACTTTCTATCGTTTATCTCACAGGAACTTACAGCGCAGCTAAAGCTGGTACGCTAATAAATAAACATGGCAGAGGAAAAGTGTTGTTAGTGGCCATTGGTGTAATGTTGGTTGGTTGTGTAATCACCCTATTCTCCCCCATTTGGGTAGTTATTCTAGGAATGATGATTCTAACAACGGGTTTTTTTGCCGCCCATGCAGTGGCTAGTGGATGGGTAGGACAAAGGGCTAAACGAGCAAAAGCACAAGCTTCATCACTTTACTTATTTTGTTATTACTCTGGTTCTAGTATTGTGGGGACATTAGGTGGAGTATTCTGGTTCCATTTTGCATGGAACGGTGTTGCTGCATTCATTTCATTATTAACAATTATAGCTATTTATTTAGGCTTTAAACTCAATAAATTACCAAAATAAGAAAAAATATAAATGCCGACATAAACTTAATTGAAAGTTTATGTCGGCATTTTTCTAAGTGATATACATTGAAGTAATGTGGGTAGCTTATTTTTCATTTTCTATATTCAATTTTGTTAAATATCCATTTTTTTGGTGTTTGTGTTCTTATTTTTTGTATTTAGTTGTTATTGTAGAGTTTTCATTGCCCTGTCGATGTAGTGTTCGATGTTCTTATCCATAGGTATCCCGCATAATTTTGCCCACAGAAGAATGTGTGACATGAATATATCTGCCAGTGTGAAGTTTTCTCCTGCTATCCATTTGTAATTCTCGGTTAGATTAACCTGAGAAACAGCCTTACTTGCTTCACTCCTAAAATAATTAACCAGGTCAGGTGAGCGCTGATTTTCAGGAACGAAAATTAGTTGTTTTAATAGGCTTTATATAGGTGTTTCAAGGTTGTATTTAGTTTGGTTAAATAGTATGTTGTAACTAAAAATGTAAGTATTGGATATAAATGAGAATATTTATGAATAAGTATCTTTCAATAGAATCACTGACAAATTGCTTCAAAAAACAAGAAGAAAAATTGGCTGAATTGGTCAGATTGTTAACGGATTATAACCTTATTGATGCCCGGGCATTTGAATTACCTAAAATAGAGAAAGGCGCAGAACATGAACAAGTAACCGAAATTATAGTCAATCCACTATCCGGGAAAGAGGCACTAAATATAGGTTTACACTTCTACCAAAAACTATTTATACACCATAACAATCCTAATATCAGCAGCAAAGCTGCGAGCCGCCTTCCTGGAGCACTATGCTTTACTGTCAACCACCAGCAACATAAAGAAGCAATGGAAATAATTGATGAAGTAAATCAATTAAAAATAGAGCTGGAAAATATCGTTACCAAAGAATCAGGTGTTAGTAAAGAGCAACGCTTTGAATTCGTTCATGAACACTTACGAGGCCTCATTACCCTGAATGCTTATCGTACTATCACTCCCCTATTAAACCCTGATTCTATTAATTTTGGCTGGGCCAATAAGAACATCATTAATAAGCTTACCAAGCAACAAGTTCTGGAAAGTCTGGAAAAAAGCCATAATGCAGGAAGAGCAGTCCCACCCTACTCCAGTGAACAATGGACAGCATTAGTAGCATTAGAGATTACAGATATCAAGAAACTACCCGATGATGTGGTATTGAAAATTAAACGGCCAGTTAAAGTACAACCTATTACTCGTGTATGGTATTCAGAAATACAAAAACAAGTTCAATATGCTTGCCCGATTCCTGTTATTGTTTTCTGTACAGAAGATAAAAAAATCGAACCCAAACTCGGTACGTTGTCTAACTACAACGCCAATGCAATTAAACATAGGCATAAGCCTAAAGCCAAACCACTTGAATTGGTAATTCCTCGCCTACATCTATACAGAGAAATCTAAGATGCAAAAAAACTGAATAAGGTACATTGTCTTCTATAAAGCAGATGGGCTTGTGAATAAAATAGAATTGTGGAATTAAAGTGGCAGTAATTTAAGGCACTCCAACATTTCCCTAATAAAAAACCGGAGAACATTTACTCCGGTTTTTTAATTCAGTAACGTAAGTGAATTATTTGCTCATAACAAGCATTACTTCATGCTACCAACCATATCTTCTGGACGAACCCAAGCATCAAATTCAACTTCAGTTAAATATCCCAACTGAAGTGCTGACTGCTTCAGGGTCAGGCCTTCTTTATGCGCTTTTTTGGCAATCTCTGCAGCTTTATCGTAACCAATATGAGTATTCAACGCAGTTACCAACATCAGTGATTCGTTCAGCAACTGGGTGATACGATCATGGTTAGGTTCAATACCAATAGCACAATGCTCATTAAAACTGCGCATACCATCCGCCAGCAAACGAATAGATTGCAAGAAGTTATGAATAACCATCGGGCGGAATACGTTCAATTCAAAGTTACCAGACGCTCCACCAATATTGATCGCCACATCGTTACCCATAACCTGGGCGCATAACATGGTCATTGCTTCACATTGAGTTGGGTTCACTTTGCCTGGCATGATAGAACTACCTGGCTCATTTTCAGGAATGGAGATTTCACCAATGCCACAACGAGGACCAGAAGCTAACCAACGAACATCGTTAGCAATTTTCATCAATGATGCAGCTAAACCTTTCAATGCACCATGTGAATGAACCAACGCATCACAAGTTGCCAGTGCTTCAAATTTATTTGGTGAAGTTACAAAAGGCTGGCCGGATAATTCAGCAATTTTCTGAGCAACACGAACTGCATATTCAGGATGAGTATTCAGGCCAGTTCCCACCGCTGTACCACCCAAAGCCAGTTCACACACATGAGGAATGCTATCTTCAATGTGTTTCAAGTTATGCGTCAACATAGCTGCCCAGCCGGAAATTTCTTGGCCTAAGGTCAGTGGCGTTGCATCTTGTAAGTGAGTACGGCCAATTTTTACGATATCTTTAAATGCTTCAGCTTTGTCTGCCAGAGTTTTTTGTAGCACTTTTAGCTTTGGTAACAGATGTTCACGTACTGCAATTACTGCCGCAACATGCATGGCAGTGGGGAAAACGTCATTAGAGCTTTGGCTCTTATTAACATCATCATTAGGATGAATCAGGCGCTCATTGCCCCTTTCACCCCCAAGGATCTCACTACCACGGTTCGCCAACACTTCATTCATATTCATGTTGCTTTGAGTTCCCGAACCGGTCTGCCAGATAGCAAGAGGGAATTCTGTCGGATGCTTGCCTTCCAACACCTCTTTCGCCGCAGCGATGATTGCATCACCACGTTCTTTGGGTAGAAGACCAAGATCCATATTGACGCTGGCTGCTGCTTGTTTAGTCAATGCAAGAGCATGAATCAATGCAACAGGCATTTTTTCCTGAGAAATGCGGAAATGCTCCAGTGAGCGCTGGGTTTGCGCTCCCCATAATTGGTCAGCAGGTACTTCTATAGGCCCCATTGAGTCTTTTTCAATGCGAGTGGCTGCCATTACTATCTCCTTAGCACACAGAATAATTGAATACGCCGCAACAAACTTTGCAGATAAATTAGTCGGCATTTTTTATCATGCCATAAATTTGATATCGATAATGCGACCTAATCGTGTTTATTGTATTGTTGTCTATAAATTAATTTACTTTTTTATTAGTAGGAAATTACGCCATGCTGAAAATGACCAACAACATCCAACATTATGGCTGGGGAAGTAAAACTGCCCTAACGGATATTTATGGTATCGAGAACCCTGACAATCAGCCAATGGCAGAACTATGGATGGGAGCACATCCGAAATGTAGTTCGCAGATCACAGATCCTCAAACGGGCGAAACTATTGCCTTGAATACCTTAATTGACAAAGCACCAGAAAAATATCTCGGAGAAAAGGTTGCTCAGCAATTCCAGCGTTTACCTTTCTTGTTCAAAGTATTGTGTGCCGCTCAACCACTGTCTATTCAAGTGCATCCTGACAAGATATCGGCTGAAATAGGCTTTGCTAAAGAAAATGCTCAGGGAATCCCTTTAGATTCAACACAGCGCAACTATAAAGACGATAATCACAAACCTGAGTTGGTTTATGCATTGACACCGTTCAAGGCCATGAATGCTTTTAGGCCTTTATCTGAGATCACGCAATTGCTGGGTTATGTTTCTGCCGCACATCCAGATATTCAGACATTCCTCCATCATCCAACCGAGCAAAACTTATCGTTTCTATTTTCACAGTTACTCAATATGCAAGGCGAACAAAAACACTTGGCAATCGCAGTCTTAAAATCAGCATTAAACAGTTATCAGGGTGAACCGTGGGATACCATAAAAAAAATAACTTTATTTTATCCCGATGATAATAGTTTATTTGCCCCTCTCCTGCTCAATGTAATTGAACTCAAGCCAGGCCAAGCAATGTTTTTACATGCCCGCACTCCTCATGCTTACCTTGACGGTGTAGCATTAGAAGTTATGGCTAATTCTGACAATGTCCTGCGTGCCGGTTTAACTGGCAAACATATTGACGTTCCCGAATTAATGGCGAATCTGGACTTTATTCCAAAATCTACCGATACTTTGCTAACCATACCAAAACAGGAAAAAGATGCCCTAAATTACCCTGTTCCGGTCAATGATTTTTGTTTTTCTGTTTATTCTGTTTCAGAACAACCATTTTCATTGGAAAATGATTCAGCATCGATTTTGTTTTGTGCTGAAGGACATGCGGTTATCAGCACTGATAAGCAGCAATTGAGACTATTCTCAGGTGAATCAATCTTCTTATCTGCTATAGAGAGAACCGTAACTATTTACGGTAACGGGAAAATAGCTAGAGTATCTAATTAATTCATCTATATTCATATGGTTATGATTATTTTCATAGGTTGTTAATCACATTTTCAGTGAAAACTGATTAAAATCACTTTAGCTAGACTATACACTTAACAACCATTTTTGGCATAAAAACAAAACGCATACATTTACCATGTTATATGCGTTAAAAGGACGGAATTCTCACATGAAAAGATCGTTAGTTGCAGTAAGCATTGTTGTTGCTCTGGGTGCTGTATGGACCGGAGCGTCATGGTATACAGGTAAGCAACTTGAAAGTCGTTTAGATCGCTTCATAGAAAAAACAAACATTGAACTGAAAAATTCAGCACCTGAAAGTGGGTTCGAATGGCAAGCAAAAGATTTCAAACGAGGTATTTTCAGTTCTGATGTCCGTTTGATCTTAACCACCAAAGGCGGTATGAAAGAGGTGGGAATTAAACCAAATGAAGAAATTATTTTCAAATCGACTATTGATCACGGGCCATTCCCCATTTCCAATCTGAAAACATTCAGTCTGGTGCCGAAAATGGCTTCTATCCATTCAGAACTTGAAAAAAGCGATGCACTAAAAGAATTATTTAATTTCACAGATGGGAAATCACTGTTTAGAGCAGATACTAACGTTGGCTATAGTGGTTCACTCTCTGCCAATATTGATTTTATCCCGATTAATTATACCAAAATCAATAAAAATGGTGATCATCGGGTTCTATCATTTGCAGGAGCAAAAATCAGCGCCAATACTGACCGCAATTTAAGCGTATTTTCATTCACTGCAAAAAGTGAAGAATTATCTTTCAGTGATCCTGCCAAAAAAGAAACAATTTCGCTTAAAGGAATTGATTTCAAAGGGGATAATAAAAAAGGTAATTTCGATACTTATGTAGGCGATCAAAGTTATAGCGTTGGCGAATTCAGCATAAATGGAATTCCTAATGAACCCAATATTTCTCTCAAAGGGATAAAAATCACTACTAATTCACACGAGGATAAAGAGAATCTAAATATCAAAGTTACCAGTAGCATTGATGGTGTAAAAATTAAGGATATAGAATTAGGTTCCGGTAAGTTAGAACTGGGCCTGGAAAAGTTAGATGGTCAGTCTGTGCGTAAATTTAATCAGGCCTATAATGATGCAAGACAAAAAACATTGACTGTGGATGGATTATCTAATGATATGACTTCCTACACTATTCTCAGTAACTTGCACCTACTCCTGAACAAAAATCCACAATTCAGCATTTCACCTTTCAAGTGGAAAAACAGTGAAGGTGAAAGTTCAGTGGATTTCAGACTTTCCTTACAAAACATTCCGGAAGATAAAAATACGGTATACCGTATGGAACCTGAAGAAATGATCCGTTCTTTGGTTAAAGATTTATCATTGAACATTAACATACCTAAAGCTATGTTAATAGAATCTATCGCACAAGCAAATGAGCTAGACGGTAAAGACAAAGCCGCCACTAAAATTGAAGTTGAGCAGCAAGTACAAGCTGTTGTACGCAATGGAAGTAAATTTATCACCAATAAAAATGGAGTTATTGGCCTTAACTTCCACTATGCTAATGACAAAGTTAAATTAAACGACAAAGAGTCCAGCTTACATCAATTCCTGCTTGATAATAGTCTTGCCGAATCCTATGATGATGCGGATGGTGAAGAAAGTCAGCATGATAATGAGTCTGAACTTCCGGCCACTGAATAAGTAACTAGCTGAATAACAGTCGCCATAACAAATAACCAGAACCCGAAATTCGGGTTCTCCTACAAGAAAGTACATGCTTTAGGTTAAAGAACCTATTCAGCTAACATATTGCTAACACTAAGATATCAATAGTGCTTTCACTTTCTTGCCAGTCAACGTGTTGACTGGCTTTTTTGTATATATAAAATTTGATAAGAAGGATAAAAAAATGATTGACATACAACTTCCACTGACCGATTTACACCGTCATCTTGACGGTAATATTCGTCCCGAAACCATTTTGGATCTTGCCCGTCAACATAATATCCCACTCCCGGCCTATGAACTGGAAGCATTACGCCCTCATGTCCAAATTATTGAAAATGAGCCTAACCTCGTTAGCTTTCTACAAAAATTGGACTGGGGTGTTACTGTTCTGGCCGACTTAGAAGCTTGCCGCAGGGTTGCCATTGAAAACGTTGAAGATGCTGTCAATGCAGGTCTTGATTATGCGGAGCTGCGTTTTTCCCCTTATTACATGGCCATGAAGCACCAACTTTCCGTTGAAGGTGTCGTAGAAGCAGTCATCGATGGTATCCAATCAGCAAGTCAGCAGCATGATATTCAGATCCGCCTAATTGGCATCCTGAGCAGAACATTTGGTGAAAAAGCTTGCTCCCAAGAATTATCCGGATTGCTTGCCCATAAGCAACATATCACCGCATTAGATCTGGCAGGTGATGAATTGGGTTTCCCTGGTCATCTCTTTGAGCAACATTTTAACCAAGCGCGTGATGCAGGCTGGAATATTAGTGTACACGCAGGTGAAGCAGCAGGTGCGGAAAGCATTTGGCATGCGATTCGTGAGTTAGGGGCTACTCGTATTGGACATGGCGTGAAAGCAATCACCGATCCTGCCCTGATGGATTATCTGGCTGAACACGGCATTGGTATTGAATCCTGCCTGACCTCAAACCTTCAAACCAGCACAGTCTGCTCCCTGCAAGCTCATCCGCTGAAAAAATTCCTTGAACATGGCATTTTGGCATCAATCAATACAGATGATCCGGCAGTAGAAGGTATTGAAATTCGTCATGAATATAATATTGCGGCGCCAGCAGCAGGACTGTCTCCAGCCCTGATCAGACAAGCGCAAATTAATGGATTAGCAACTGCGTTTCTCAGTGAAGCAGAAAAACAGGCCCTGAAATACAAAGTTGCCAACCGCTAAGAAATACTACTTGTTCCAAATTTTTACAAAAATAGCATTTCAAAAACAGTACTCTTAAGGCAGAAAACTACTCTGCCTTTTTTGCCCTCAGGCGCTGAGCATAATGCTGAGCAAGTACAGCACAGACCATTAGTTGAATCTGGTGGAAAATCATCAATGGTAACAACATCATACCAACCATTGACGCAGGAAACAGGACGTTAGCCATCGGCACACCATTCGCCAGGCTTTTCTTCGAACCACAAAATACAATGGTAATTTCGTCTTCTTTGCTAAATCCCAGCAAACGCGAGCTATATACATTCATGACTAACACAACAGCCAATAAAATACAGCAGACGATCCCAATCATAAGAAGTGAGTAAGCATCGACTTTATGCCAAATTCCCTCCACCACCGCCTCGCTAAATGCAACATAGACCACCAGCAATATAGAAGAACGATCCGTCATGTTGACCAGTTTTTTGTGTCTTTCCACCCAACTGGCAATCAAAGGACGCGATAAATGCCCTGCGATAAAAGGTACCATCAGCTGCAAGATAATATCTTTTATCGCTTTCCATGTATCGGTATGAATACCCCCTTCATGAGTTTGTTGAATTAAAAAACCAACCAACAATGGAGACAAAAATACGCCCAATAAGCTTGAAGCAGAAGCACTGCATATTGCCGCAGCAACATTTCCACCAGCAACTGAAGTAAACGCGATAGCTGATTGTACTGTGGCAGGCAAGGCACAAAGATAAAGAAATCCCATATAAACCGTCGGTGACATCCATTCTGGAACGATAAAACTTAATCCCATGCCTAATGTGGGAAACAAGATAAAAGTGCTGGTGAAAATTACCAAATGCAACCGCCAGTGTCCTATCCCTGACAGAATAGCGCTACGCGATAACTTCACGCCATGCATAAAAAATAACAACGCAATAGCAGCCGTTGTTAAATACTGAAACCACTTTTTAGCTTCGCCTTCACAAGGAAAGAACGATGCAATGATGACCACCGTAATCAATATCACCAAAAAAGGATCGATTCTTAATTTTTGCAACACATTCATCAATATAGCTCCCCTTGCCTACCTGCCAGCGTGTAATTAATCAATTAAAATTGTGCGTTGTTCTTTTGCTGATTTTTCACCTGCTTCAATCAGCTTCATGATCAAAATAGCTTCGCTGGCAGTCACTGGGTTAGGTTTTCCAAACAAAATCGCATCACGAACAGCAGCATAATAAGCTCCATAGTTACCCGGTATAGTTGGGATAACTTGCGTAACCAAAACCTCACCTTGTGACAACGTCATATAACCATTTCGTGCATCATATCCCCAGTCTGCCCGTGGCGGCCTTTCTCCTGCTTTCAAGCGCTCTTCCTGTGTATCAAGTCCATATTTGGTATAACTGCCAGCCATACCATGCAATGTATAAATAGGTGACTCTGCCGCTGCGAGCATGGTTGCATGTAATGCAACTTTCAAATCAGGGTAAGTAAGCTGCGCATGAAAATAATCCGCAGTCTCTGCATTCGGGCGGATCATACCTAAATCTGTTGTGATAGCTTGTGGCTTACCAAAGAGTTGAACCGCCTGATCCAGTAAATGGGGAGCTAAATCATACCAAATACCGCTACCTGCCCCGGCAGCTTCGCGCCAACGCTGACGAACAGAGGGACGATAACGATCAAAATGGGATTCATAATATTTCAATGCCCCTAATTTATTTTCTTTAATGATTGATTGCACTGTCAAAAAACCAGAGTCCCAACGACGATTATGGAACACAGACAGCAATAAATTCGCTTCTTCCGCTTGTTTTTTCAGTAATTGAGCTTGTTCTACAGTAATGGTAAAAGGCTTATCAACGATAACGTGTTTTCCCGCAGCCAGCGCCTTTTGCGCCAATGGGTAGTGAGTATCATTTGGTGTTGGGATGACAATAAGGTCAATAGTGGGATCATTGAAAAGAGCTTCTGGCGAAGAAGCGACTGATATCATAGGCCAATCTTTTTTAACCTTATCTGCATCACTGCTGGAGATTGCAACTAATTCAACATTGGATGTCCCTGCAATCAAGGGAGCATGAAACGTTTTACTTGCATAGCCATAACCAACCAAACCCACTTTTAAAAAATCACTCATAACCACCTCTAAAAAATGATCGTAATATCATGGTTCGTAATACCATAAACTGGTGACAAGGCGTCAGAAAATATCATCACCTATCACACGTTATCAAATAATCCTGATTCCTGTGCTACTATCTTTTTCCTATAATCTTTTTCCTATATTAAAGACACTCATGATGGAGTGAAGACTTTTTATGTATCAATCCAATGATTATTATCGCATCAACGGCTGGTTATTAGCGCCCGCTGCATACCTAATAATGACATTAATCGCAGCCAGTTTTATGCTGCTGTTATATACGATGATGTTTACCCATAAAAATGAAGCAATTCATCAAATCAGTGGTAGCTTTACCGCGTTGTGGTATACCTCTGTATTAACCACGGCAATAATGTGGTGTTTTACTGTATGGGTATTGAAGTTACTTTTTACTCGCTCAAAACAATTCCCACGTATTTTTATTATTTGGCTGATGGTGTCTGTGCTGATTGCGATAAAAACTTTCGCTTTTTCCCCTATTTCTGATGAAATGGCAATACGCTCCCTATTATGGTCATTGCTGGCTGCTGCCGTTTTCACTCCTTATATTAAACGCTCACATCGCGTAAAAATGACTTTCACACAAGATCGATAACATACCCCATAATTGATTGTTATGATTGCCCCGCTTTCCCCACTTAAGTGTGGGGAATTTCTATTCAGACTATATAAGCAGTATTCCACTTTCTAATATATTATTTTCAGGTATAGCAATGACTGAATACCTTTTGTTATTCATTGGCACAGTTTTGGTCAATAACTTTGTTTTAGTAAAATTCTTGGGGTTATGCCCTTTTATGGGGGTATCCAAAAAGCTGGAAACCGCCATAGGTATGGGGCTGGCAACAACTTTTGTTCTCACCCTTGCCTCTATCAGCTCATGGCTGATAAACACTTTTATTCTTGTCCCGCTTGATTTGGTTTATTTGCGAACTCTTAGCTTTATCCTTGTCATTGCAGTCGTCGTACAATTTACTGAATTGGTCGTCCGCAAGACCAGCCCAGCACTGTATCGCCTGTTAGGGATTTTCTTGCCACTGATTACAACCAACTGTGCTGTACTTGGTGTTGCATTACTGAACGTCAATCAATCCCACGGCTTTTTACAATCTGCCGTATATGGCTTCAGCGCTGCGGCTGGTTTTTCCCTTGTCATGGTGCTATTTGCCGCCATTCGGGAACGTCTGGCTGTTGCCAATATTCCTGCCCCTTTTCGTGGTTCATCGATAGGGCTTATTACTGCGGGATTAATGTCCCTCGCATTTATGGGCTTTAGTGGTTTGGTGAAATTCTAATGATGTCATTATGGGTTGCTATCGGCGTGTTAGGAGCACTGGGGTTAGCCTTTGGTTTAATTCTGGGTTTTGCTGCTCGTCGTTTTAAAGTAGAAGAAGATCCGATTGTTGAAAAAATTGATAATTTATTACCCCAGAGCCAATGTGGGCAATGCAGCTATCCCGGTTGTCGCCCTTATGCGGAAGCAGTTGCCAACAATGGCGAGATGATCAATAAATGTGCTCCCGGTGGCGAGCAAGTTATGATCAAGATATCTGAGTTGCTTGGTGTTGAGCCGCAGCCGCTGGATGGCGATGATAGTATTCAAAATCCTGCCAGAAAAGTGGCTTTCATTGATGAAGAAAATTGCATAGGCTGCACGAAATGCATTCAAGCGTGTCCTGTGGATGCCATCATTGGCGCAAATCGTGCCATGCACACCGTTGTTGAAGATCTCTGCACAGGTTGCGACCTGTGTGTCGCGCCTTGCCCAACAGATTGCATTACGATGATCCCAGTTGCTACCACTACCTCAAATTGGAAATGGGATTTAAACACCATTCCAGTAAAAAACATTCCCGCAACACCAGAGCCGACTTTGTTCTCTCCTGCTAAGCCTGTTGAGGTTAAAATCAATGTTTAATCTGCTCAACTTACTTAACAAGAATAGAATCTGGGATTTTGATGGTGGCATCCATCCACCGGAAATGAAACTGCAATCCAGCAGCACCCCGTTACGCCATGCCCCATTGCCGGATGAATTAATTATTCCCCTACAGCAACATTTGGGGCCAGAAGGTGAACTGCGGGTTAAAGTGGGTGATAAGGTATTGAAAGGCCAGGCATTGACGCTTGGAATGGGTAAAACTCTGCCTGTTCATGCCTCCACATCAGGAACAATTACCGCAATAGAACCTTGCGTCACAGCACACCCTTCTGGACTAAAAGAACTTTGTGTCCGGTTGCATCCTGATGGTAAAGATCAATGGATAGAACGTAATCAAGCCGCTGATTATACAACGCTGGATGCTAATGAAATATTGAAACGCATTCAGCAAGCAGGTATTGCCGGCTTAGGTGGTGCGGGTTTCCCTACTGAAACAAAACTGAAAGGTGGTCGACACAACCTCAAGACTTTGATCATCAATGCCGCAGAGTGTGAGCCCTATATCACCGCTGATGACCGTTTAATGCAGGAACATGCGGAAGAAGTTATTGCAGGTATCCGTATTTTGATGCATCTGCTCAATCCAAAGCAGGTATTGATCGGTATCGAAGATAACAAACCCGGCGCAATTAATGCCCTAAATACCGCTCTCAATGGTGATAAATCCATCATTGTGCGAGTTATTCCAACCAAATATCCTTCTGGTGGCGCCAAACAACTTACCAAGATCCTGACCGGAAAAGAGGTTCCTTCTGGTGGACGTTCTTCTGATATCGGCGTTCTTATGCAAAATGTGGGTACAGTAGTCGCTATAAAGCGAGCCATTATTGATGGAGAGCCATTAATTGAGCGTGTCGTCACACTAACGGGAGAATCTATAACCTCTCCCGGTAATTTCTGGGCCCGCCTTGGTACACCGGTTCAATTCCTGTTACAACAAGCCGGATTTAAATCAGGATCAGAACAGATGGTCATTATGGGTGGGCCATTAATGGGTTTTACTCTACCTGACTTGAGTGTTCCCATTGTAAAAATCAGTAACTGTATTCTGGCGCCTTCAATACAAGAGATGGAACCAAAAGAGATTGAAGAGGCATGTATTCGCTGTGGCTTATGCGTTGAAGCCTGTCCGGCTGGATTATTACCTCAACAACTTTATTGGTTCAGTCGTGGGCAAGAACATGAAAAAGCCAAAAATCACAATTTATTCGACTGTATTGAATGTGGTGCTTGTGCTTATGTGTGCCCAAGCAATATTCCCCTGGTTCAATACTATCGACAGGAAAAAGCTGAAATACGTGCCCTTGATGCTGAGACACGTCGCTCGGTTGAAGCCAAAATTCGGTTTGAGGCTAAACAAGCGCGTATGGAACGAGAAAAACTGGCTCGTGAAGAACGCCATAAAAAGTCTATAGTTCAAGTCGATAGTAAAGATCAGAATGCTATTCAAGCCGCCCTTGCCCGTGTAAAAGAAAAACAAACAACTGCCGGAGAAACGATAACTATACAAGCCGGACAATTACCTGATAATGAAGAGGCGATTGCAGCACGTAAGGCCAGAAAAGAACAGTTGCGTGCCCATCAGGCAGAAAAACAAGCCCCTACAGGCTTGGATGCAAATACATCAACATCGGTGGGTGAAGACAGTGATCCGCGTAAAGCCGCCCTCGCCGCTGCAATAGCCAGAGCAAAAGCGAAAAAGGCAGCCCAAAGCAGCGAAGAAGTGACAATGTCACCGCAAACAGTTTCCGAAACACCGGAAGAAACCGACCCGCGTAAAGCGGCTGTCGCAGCAGCCATTGCCCGTGCCAAAGCCAAGAAAGCCGCGCAAAACCAGCCGGAGCCGATACCACCACAAGCGGTTTCCGAAGCACCGGAAGAAACCGACCCGCGTAAAGCGGCTGTCGCAGCAGCCATTGCCCGTGCCAAAGCCAAGAAAGCCGCGCAAAACCAGCCGGAGCCGATACCACCACAAGCGGTTTCCGAAGCACCGGAAGAAACCGACCCACGTAAAGCCGCTGTCGCAGCGGCTATTGCTCGTGCCAAAGCTAAAAAAGCGGCTCAAGCTCAAGAAGAACAAAAAATTACAACAGAATAGTGAAATTCATCGATGAAATTTAGGCCAGTAAAGACTGACAATAACCCGTTAAAAGTCGCGAGTTCGCCTTTTACACACAATCAAAAAAGTACCAGCCAAATTATGTTTTGGGTGGTTTTAGCTGCCATACCCGGTATTGCTGCACAGACCTATTTTTTTGGCTATGGAACTTTGTTCCAGATCGCGTTGGCTGTCATTATCGCATTATTAGCTGAATCCGCTGCTATTGCGTTAAAAAAGCAATTAGTACTTCCCTATCTCAAAGATAATTCTGCTTTAGTTACAGGATTACTTTTAGGGATTAGCCTGCCACCATTAGCACCATGGTGGTTAATCATGCTCGGAACATTTTTTGCCATCATTATCGCTAAGCACTTATATGGGGGGCTTGGACAAAACCCGTTTAACCCTGCCATGGTTGGCTACGTTGTTCTGCTGATCTCATTTCCTATACAAATGACCAGTTGGATGCCACCGGATTCTTTACAGGCATTCACTTTAACGCCGTGGGATAGTCTGATGGTCATTTTCACAGGACATACGCCAGATGGTTCTACTTTATTACAACTGCAACAAGGCATTGATGGATTGAGTCAGGCAACACCACTGGATAGTTTTAAAACTGGCAGACTCACTCATAATATTAATGAGGTATTGCAACAACCTATTCTACAAGGCGTTCTGGCGGGCATTGGCTGGCAGTGGGTTAACATTGCTTATTTGGCCGGTGGCCTGATTATGCTCAACCGAAAAGTCATTAACTGGCAAATCCCAACGGCATTTATTTTATCATTAGGTGCCTGTGCATTACTGAGTTGGCTTATTGATCCCACTCGCTATTCACCACCATTATTGCAACTCCTTTCCGGCGCAACCATGTTAGGTGCCTTTTTTATTGCTACCGATCCGGTTAGTGCATCAACAACACCAAAAGGTCGCCTGATTTACGGGGCCATCATTGGTGGGCTTATCTGGGTAATCCGTGTCTATGGTGGTTACCCAGACGCTGTTGCCTTTGCGGTATTACTGGCAAACATATGTGTACCGCTTATTGACCATTACACTCAGCCTCGTGCTTACGGCCATAAATAGAAAAGGAGATTACCATGTTAGAAACTATGCGTCGTCACGGTATTACCCTCGCAATTTTCGCCGCCTGTACGACAGGATTAACAGCAATTATTTATTCGTTGACAAAAGATCGCATCGCAGAACAAGCGGCTTCACAACATAAGGTATTGTTGGATCAAGTTGTTTCACCTAACTTTTATAATAATGATATGCAAAATGAGTGCTATCTGGTGACAGATAAAGTATTGGGCAATAATCAACCTCACCGTCTTTATCTCGCCCGTAAAAATGACGTTCCGGTTGCTGCTGCATTGGAAAGCACAGCGCCTGATGGCTATTCAGGCGCAATTCAATTATTGGTGGGGGCTGATTTCTCCGGCAAAGTATTAGGTGTTCGTGTGACTGAGCATCATGAGACCCCAGGTTTGGGAGACAAAATTGAAACCCGAATTTCCGATTGGATCTATGCTTTTTCTGGTAAGAAAGTGATGTCAAAGAACGATGACAACTGGGCAGTTAAGAAAGACGGTGGAGAGTTTGACCAATTTACCGGTGCAACCATTACACCTCGTGCCGTTGTCAATGCCGTTAAACGGACAACCCTTTATCTGGAAAAAGTACCAGCACAACTGTCTTCGCTGCCAACTTGTGGAGAGAAATAATCATGAATGAAACCAAAAATCTATTTATTCAGGGGCTATGGAAAAACAACTCCGCATTGGTGCAGCTTTTGGGGCTTTGCCCTTTATTGGCTGTATCCTCCACCGCAACCAATGCCTTAGGATTAGGTTTAGCCACTACACTGGTTTTATTGAGCACCAACATTGCCGTATCCGCTTTGCGTCGTTGGGTGCCTCATGAAATCCGTATTCCCATTTATGTGATGATCATTGCGTCCGTTGTTAGTGCCGTTCAGATGCTCATCAATGCCTTTGCCTTCGGGTTATATGAATCATTGGGGATTTTTATTCCGCTAATCGTTACTAACTGTATTGTTATTGGTCGGGCGGAAGCCTACGCATCTAAGAACTCAATCTATCATTCAATGATTGATGGCCTTGCGATGGGGTTCGGTGCAACCTTTGCCCTGTTCGTGCTGGGTGCGATACGTGAAATTCTGGGTAATGGCACATTGTTTGATGGCGCGGATTTGCTGCTAGGTAGTTGGGCAAAATCACTGCGAATTGAAATTCTCCATATGGATTCCCCTTTCCTGCTTGCTATCCTGCCACCCGGTGCCTTTATTGGACTAGGCTTAATGCTGGCCGGAAAATATCTCATTGATGAACGTATGAAGAGCCGAGCAGAAAACAAAGAACGCCAATGCTATATAGAAAAAAACAATGTAGAAAAAGGCTGTGGAAGCCATATCACAAGAAGCTGAAGGTGCAATTAGCTATGAATCAACAAAAACGGGTTGAGATACTCACCCGCTTACGGGATCACAATCCACACCCCACTACCGAATTAGTTTTCAATTCCCCTTTTGAATTGCTGATCTCCGTTTTACTGTCTGCACAGGCGACAGACGTCAGCGTCAATAAAGCAACGGCAAAGTTATACCCTGTTGCCAATACACCGCAGGCGATCCTTGATTTAGGGGTTGATGGTTTGAAAGAGTATATAAAAACCATCGGGTTATATAACACCAAAGCGGAAAATGTGATTAAAACCTGCCGGATTTTGCTGGAAAAGCATCAGGGTGAAGTGCCGGAAGATCGCACAGCATTAGAAGCGCTACCGGGAGTGGGGCGAAAAACGGCTAATGTTGTGCTGAACACCGCTTTTGGCTGGCCAACCATTGCCGTTGATACCCATATTTTTCGCGTCAGTAATCGGACGCAATTTGCACCCGGCAAAAATGTGGATGAAGTGGAAAAGAATTTATTGAAAGTGGTGCCCGATGAATTCAAGGTGGATTGCCACCATTGGCTAATTTTACATGGCCGCTATACTTGTATTGCCCGTAAACCTCGCTGTGGATCTTGTATTATTGAAGATCTTTGTGAGTATGGGGATAAGACGGAATAATAAACTATATTTGGTTAATCTCCCGCTAGTTAAGGCGGGAGATTAACTAGATCAAAAACAGGAAATTCCACAAATTTAGAAACAAGGTCTATTTAAACACAGGATATGCTGTTTTTATTATGCCACCTCTATTATTTGCATTAAAGTAACCTCTAATTTCCATGTCATGAACAATTTTTCCCATTAAAGGGTTTGTATTATTATATTTTCCTAACCAACGTCCTCCTTGAGTTGTTGAATGCCCCGAATTTTGAAACGCTTGTAATATTGCCTGCCTAACTTGATCTTCTCTCCAATTATCAGGAAAAAATGTTGATTCTTTATGTAAAGAAATCCCATCTTTACCCGTTATCTCAACATTTGCTTTATATACACCATTACCATCTCTAACAATAGATTCTGGAGTATCCACTACTTTAGCATTTGGAGGATCAATACCATTCTCACGATAATGAAAGCCACCACCCGTATCACCTTTATATACATGATTACCATCAATGCAAGGAACTAAACCAAATGGATCAATCCATCTTGTAGGATTGTGCACATACCCATACGGGTTCATCCCGCCCAACAGCCCGATCGGATCAAACGTCAAATATTGCCCTACATCACAATCATAATACCGAAACCGATTATAATATAACCCGCTTTCCTCATCCTCATACTGCCCGGCGAATCGCAGATTACAGCTAACATAATAATCCTCATCATTGGCAGCTAATAGCGGCATTCGTTCAGCTTTTCCCCATGTTGTCAACCGACTTGCCCAAACCAGCTTACCGGATTCACTCAGTATTTCCCGTGGCGTCCCCTGATGGTCACTGACGATGTAATACAACTTGCCTTTTTCATAGCGGGCAGAAAGAGTTAATGCTCCCGGTTGATACAACCAGAAAATAC
Source organism: Xenorhabdus vietnamensis (assembly GCF_002127535.1). Classification (GTDB taxonomy): domain Bacteria; phylum Pseudomonadota; class Gammaproteobacteria; order Enterobacterales; family Enterobacteriaceae; genus Xenorhabdus; species Xenorhabdus vietnamensis. The sequence goes on along the minus strand of NZ_MUBJ01000025.1, from coordinate 38,322 downwards.
TGCGATCGTAGGCAGGTGTACCATCCGCATAAAGTGGAACCTCTTCAACCAACTGGTCACCACTCCAGAGATAGTCATACCCCATAATGGTATCGGGTTTTGCCGTTAAATCCGGTTTTCCATCCAGCCATCGTTGCAGGTTAGCCGCAGCCAGTTTGCCATCGTGCACTTTCAGCTTGCGGATACGCCGGCCAAAGGCATCATAGCGATAGTGCCAGCGTGAACCATCCGGCGTTTCACAGTGGGTTAACTGGTTTTGCGTATCCCAACGATAACGCCATACCTGTAGGCGAAAGCCATCATGGTGTTCGGTTTTTTCCACCTGCCGACCATTGTCATCATAACGGTAAGTGACATTGCCACGCTTAATAACCCTTCCTGCCTGCTGATATTGTTCAAATTGCTTAATTGCTCCTTGTGCATCCACCAGCACATGTTGGCTCAAATTGCCATTAGCGTCATAGCGGAACTGTTCTTCATAGGGTAACCGACCATTAAATGTGGCGCTGATAATCTGGTCATTCTGGTTATAGCAGTAACGAGTCTGTCCCCAAATATCATCATCAATCCTTCTGACGCTGTACGCACGGTCATATTGCCAGCTACGGTTAACCGCGGTGGCCTGTGGTGGGAAATGGGGATCATTTTGTGCCAAAGTTTCACGAAACAGCACTGTGGCTCGCCCGGCGGATTGGTGCGCCAGCAACCCTGTCGAGGTATATCGGCTGGCAAGAATAAAACCTTCTGCACTTTCCCGAACAACTTCCCGCCCCAAGGCATCATGGCTCAAAGTCAGCGGCGTATGTTGGTTAAACTGAAAATGGTTAACAGCCCCCATCACGTTATAACCAAAGCGCAGGGTATGCTCACCGATAGTTTCCGCAGTTATTTGTTCAAAATCATTCCATTCACGGGTAATTTCCCGCCCATTAATGCGTTCACAAACGGGCAAACCCTTCGCATCATATTCATATTCCACCACCGCATCGTCATTCGCTGCTCTGATAATCTGGCGACGGGCGTTATATTCATAAGTAGTAACCGATTTCAGTTCTTCCTTATCTCCCGCCTGATACCAAGTTTCCTGTCGGGTCAATAAACCTGCCGAAGAGTAATGCCAGCGCAGTGAGTGATTATCAGGGTAACTAGCCTGAATGCGACGCCCCAACGCATCATACTGATAATCAATGGTGCGGCCGGTAAAATCGACTTCACGGATAATCTGACCAGCGGCATCCCGCTCATAGCGATAGGTTTCCCCTGTCGAGGCCGTAACAGAGCAAAAACGGGTGAGACGATCATAGCCAAAGTGTAATGTTGTACCATCCGGGCGGGTAATATGGGTCAATAGGTCAAAAGCACCATAACTGTAGCGAGTAGTGCGGCCTTCTCCATCAGTAACCGCAATAACACGCCGTTCACTGTCATATTCCATATGCTGGGTAACGCCATCCGGCAATTCAACTTCTGTCAGGCTGCCATTATCGAGGCTGGCATGAACAGGGCTATAGCGGTAACGGGTTTCCTGCTTAAGTGCATCGGTAGTACGGCGTAAACGCCCCAGTTCATCCAGTTCCAAACTTGTCGTTTGACCATCTGGCGTCATAACCGCAGCAAGCCGCTGATGTTCGTCATAGGCATAGTGCCATTGCCGACCATCCGGCAACAGATGCTGCCGCAATTCTCCGTGAATACCGTATTGATACTCTTCTTGATGCCCTTGTGGATTAGTGACAGCGGTTAGATTGCCCTGCTTATCATGATGAAATTGCCAGATATCGCCTGTGGGTAAAGTAGCCTCAATAAGCTGGCCGTGTTCATCATAGTCATAGTAAAAAGCTTCGCCGGTTGGTAGAATAATTTCGGTTAACGCACCGTCATTGTTATAGTCAAAAGTGGTATAACCTCCCAGTGGATCAATTTCCCAAACCTTCTGGTTGTAACGCCATTGCGTACGGATTTCACGCCCTAACGGATCAACCTCACGGATCACCTGATTATTCTGGTTGTAATAGGAAAGGGTTTTTCCGCCTTCAGCATCAAGATAAGTGGTAACGCGAGCCTCATCGTCATAGATAAAACGATCGTCCCAATAACCTGCGGAAGAATGGGTGGAAATTACCCGTCCACGTTCATCATAGTGAATATAAAAATCGGTCTTATCCGTATCATGCCAGCGGGTCATAAACCCTTGTGCGGTGTATTCATGCCAGAGATGGTTTTGCTGAAAGGCATCACATTCTGCCAAATAACCGTGCTGGTCATAATGGCAAGTGACCAGACGCTGTTGTATCTGCTGAAAGTGGTAATCCACTGTCCGCAGTTGATGATCCTGATAGCGGAGGGTTAACCGGAAACCATCATTGCGTATAACTTCAGTCAACTGATGCTGGTCGTTATAAATAAACTGAATATGATTCTGATGGCGATCGGTGATCGCTGACAGCCGACGCTGATTGCCGTCAAGATGGTTAAAGTGGAAAGTTTGCTGGTTCTGTTTGTTGAGCAAACAGAGTTCACCATCAAGTTCTCCGGTCAACAAACAATGCAAAAGATGGCGGTTGCGAACCAAAACTTGATTTTCCGGCACAGAAAAATCATAAATCTGCCCGTCGGCATCGGTAAAATGGACTGTTTCGCCGTTTACCACTAATTGACGTGACCAGTCATCGGCCCATTTTCGCCCTAATAACCCGTTCAGGCAGGCGGTAGAACGATAAGTTCGGGTTAAGGTAATCGGTAACAAACCGGGGATGGAAATAACTGAAAACGTTTGTAGATAATCGCCAGAGGTGATATCGACAGGTTCTCCTTTTCCACAACTGCCACCTTTACACGTAGAAGAATGTTCTTGATCAGATTGGTTGTCTGAATCGTTTTCTTTCTTGCCCTCTTTTTCTTTTGATTTCTTTGAATTAGTCGATTGATCTTTTTTCTTTTCGCCTTTAACTCGGCTTCCTTTCTCTGTTTTAGCGATAGATTTGGTTTCATTCAGGGCTTTTTTTGCTTTGAGAACATCAGTCACTACTCCTTTCCCTTTAGCGGCCTTAGAAACAAAAGCCACAAACTTAGAACCTACTTTGATAAATGTCTTTACCTTACCAGGACCAACAAATAACGAAACAACCTCACCTATCAAAGCACCACCTTGCTCACCAGGAGTACGTAATTCCATACGCATAGCTCCCAAAGCACCTTGGACTATATCTCCATACTTTTGACTAAAATTAGAAAATAGTTCTCCTACCTTATTAGCTCCTACCAACTTCAATCCTTCTCCTAATAATGCCAATTCCGCTTGAGGAATTTTCTCTATCATTTGAGCAAGATCGATTACAGAATTAAAAAGCCCCTTTCCAAACCCTTTTATTGCTTCTCCAGGATTTTTTACTGCCTCAGCTAAGTTTTTGCCTTGCTCACTAGCCCAATCAGCAATGTTGTCCACAATCTTACGGATATTTTCCTCACCCCATCGGTCAAAGTCAGAAGGCCCTTTTCCAAACATGTTGTCCACAATCTTACGGATATTTTCCTCACCCCGTCGGTCAAAGTCAGAAGGCCCTTTTCCAAACAATGAGTCAGTGGCTCTCTCACCCAATCGGTCAAGGTCAGAAGGCCCTTTTCCAAACAATGAGTCAGTAGCTCTCTCACCCAATCGGTCAAGGTCAGAAGGCCCTTTTCCAAACAATGAGTCAAAGAAAGAAGGTTTTTCTTCACTCGGTTTAACATGTGGATTCGCTTCTCTGGGACGCCTTTTCGCCCGCTTTGGCTGACCAACAATAGTCCCCAGCGTATTCCCCGTACCAGTCGGACTATCATCTTTTGCTCCTTTTGCCATATTTCCTCCCTTATTCCCCATTCATCCAGAATTTATCCCCGTGGCGTAATGTCAATTTGCCACCAGCCCGTACTGTTTGTGTGTGTTCTTCCGGGTGACATTTCCCCCCCACCGTGCCACTTTTAATCCCCATCGCCGTTCCCGCCTCATCCCCCAATGTCTGCGGGACAAAACTTTGCCCGAATACCACCACTGGTTGCCCATTTGCACGCACCGATGTTGTCGGTGCGGAAGTATCTTCCAGTTTGGCAATAACCGGATAAGGGATCGGCGGTGTGGCGGGACCCATCGGGGTTTTACAGACATCGGGAACCAAACTGATAATTAGCCATTGGGTATCTTTACGAGCAATATAGTTATCCGCCATGATTCTGCTCCGGTTGGGGTGCAAATGTGATTAAGGGGGCTTTGGGATTTATTTCAAACCGCGCTTCTGTGACTCTGATAGGTAAGTCAATGCTGAAATGCAGACGAAAAGTCAGTTCCAGTGTCATCGCATCGGTATCAACGATCAGCGTGTCAAGATTCATCAGAATCGGGAAAAGATCGCCGTCTTCCATGCGAAACAGGATAAAAGGACGATGCCCCGGCAGTTGAGTTTGTAAGGAGCCATCCGGTGTTAGGTTAGTCAATTGCAATGTGATATCGGTAGAGGGCCAGTCAATTTGCTGATCTTGCGGGGCACCATTCCAGTAACCAAAATCAAAATCCTGTGGCAGATAGGGATGGCGTTGATCCAGCCATGTTTGATCATAAGTCCCCGCCAGAGTTCGCCGTGGTAGCCACGCCCGGCCGATAATCCCTATACCCTGTGGCTGGCTGGCGGGTTCTGTGGCTGAAAGATAGCCTGACAGCATCGCGGCAAAATGTTGTGCAGTTACCGGTGCATTGGGATGGGTAATACGCGGTGCCGGATAACGAGGCAAATCTTTTGCCCTTGCATACCACGGCAAAACAAATCCCGTGCCGATGGGGTTATATTCCCAAACCGCATGAGCTATGGGAGCCTTTTCGCCATCGGGGTGTTGGCTGCGTTGTTCAGGAGAGAGCTTATCTTCCTCTGTTAATTCTTTCGCCGCTTTATCATCCTCGGCTTCAATCCGGCATCCCCCGCCAAAGGCATAACGATAATCAAGCGGTAAACGGTTAAATGGTTTAGGATCAGAAAGCTGCCATTGTCCGTTATCGGGGCGGAAAAATTCCCGTTCACCTGTAATATTCAGTGTCTTATCCAGTAAAATGTCGCCATTGGCATCCGTTACTGACAGGCGAATAGGAAAAGAGGGACAAGGCTTGCCTTCCGGCGCATAAGCCGTACCATTGACGATCACGTCACATTTAGGTTTAAACAGTGCCAGATCACTTTCCTTCAATACCTGCGAGATGTTCAACCCTCCCCGGTATTGATCCTGCACACACAAATCCATCACCGGCAGCAGTTCGGCCAGATATTCGCCCTTACCCGCAGGCAATAGCTGATAACCGACTTTCATGGCAACAACATCGTATTCCTGATCTTCGGTATCCAGCATTCGATAATTCATCACCGAAAAAGGGGTGAGATTCTTCAATTCCACCGTCCTGTCTCCTTAGTTCAAATCAATGTCTTTGCCGTGGATTTGCACAGGGCCGCTGGCATCAAACAGAAACGTTTTTCCTTTGATGGTAATTTTGCCTGAACTGTCCATACGCAATGTGCTGTTACCGCATTTCAATTCAATCACCTTACCGGCCGAGATAGTCAGTTTTTGCCCCACAGAAATACTTTTTTGCATACCGACCGTTTCGTTTTGGCTCATGGAGACGGAGGTCGTCATATTGGCACCTACGGTAATGGTATAAGCCTGTCCCACTTTCAGGGTCTTGGCCATCCCGACCACTTCGGTACTGGTCTGTTGCACAACTTCCTGTTTATTTTTTTTCACAATAACGGCCTGATTACCGTCAATCGTTTCAGTATGATTACCCTGCACCTGCGTGGTACGGTTATTTAACACTTTGGTATTCATATCCTTCTGGGCATGAATAAACACTTCTTCACTGCCTTTCGCATCCTCAAACCGCAGTTCATTGAATCCCTCACCTTTATGGGTACGCGTCTTGAAGGTGGTGCGGGTTTTCTGTGCGGGTAAATCGAGCGGCGGACGGTTCAGGCCATTGTAGTTACACCCCGTCACAATAGGACGATCAATGTCACCGTTCAGGTAAGAGATAATGACTTCCTGACCAATACGCGGTATCGCCATAAAACCGAAGCCATTGCCGTTCCAGCCCTGTGCCACACGCACCCAGCAGGAAGAGCCGTCCCCCGGCGTATCATGGCGGTTCCAGTGAAAATGCACCTTAATGGCACCGTGCTCGTTGACAAAAATCTCTTCCCCCGGCGGCCCCACTACTGTTGCCAGTTCATCCCCGTCGGCCAGCGGTTTGTAACGGTACGGCGGCCGCCAATCGTCTTTCCCCGGAATAAAAGTGACGTTATTGGTCAACGTAGTACCTTCACCCGCAATCCCTGCCGCCTGTGGCTGGGAACCATAGTGATTCACGGTCACCACCTGCCAGCGGTCATTCATAGATGCAATGGGATGGGATTTCAGGATAAAAATTTTGCCGGGGCGCAACTGAATACAATTGGTTTGAGTTGAGCCCTGCTTACTTTCGCTGTTCAGTTGGTTAAGGCGCACTTCACCCAATGGATGACCTTCTTTACTCCCCGGAAAACGCCCATAACTTTCAAATATTGAATGACGTCCGCCTTGGGGTAGCTTTGCCTGAGTCTGCAAGGGCTGGGAAGGCCGAAGATAATTGTAATCCTTATGGATATATTCATCCGGACAGAGGTATTCCCCGTATTGCCACTGCCAAGCGGTAGTATCTTTATCATCGGTATTGGGCTGAGTGTTGTAAGTCAGGTTAAGATCCGCCGTCATTCCCAAATGGGAGTCACTGAAAAACAATTGTTCTTCCTCAAACCAGAAAGCAATCCCCTCTTCTGCCGCCAACCGGCACCAAAAGTCATAGGCAGATTCGCGTTTCTGGGTGGTGTATTCCCGAACGGGGTGGTGATCACTGTCATCATAAAACTTGCTGTCCGACTTGACGCGATGCTCTTTCAGTAGTTTTTTAAGGATGTCCGGCACGGATTCACGCTGGAAAAGACGACTGTCCTGATGAAGCGTCATCCGCCACATTTCCGGCCGGACAGTAAACGTGTAGTAGGTCTGCCGCCCATCAGTATTACCCTGCGAAGCACCCGCTACGATCCCTTTGACCGTACGCTCCACCTTGCCATTACGGGTGACAGTCAGAGAAGCATAAGTGCCCAACTGATCATTGAGTACCACACTGTTAAGCGGGCTGACCACAGTCAAAGACAGATGATAAAGCTGTGACAGCCCTTCCTGTAAACTGAAATTCACCACCTGAAAAGTTGTGGCCGGTAGCGCACCTATCTGGCAAGTAAACACTAATCCATCCATTTTGCAGCTCCTCACATAATTGGGCGATATCCTTGAAGCGGACAAGGCGATAAAAGCCACCGGATATCGGAAGTATTCCCGATGACGGTCATTCGCATACGCATATCTTCAGTAAGACAGAACGGCAAAAACTGGTACAAGGCATTGGCAAACCGGAACAGTTCTCCCTTACAGGTATAAGCTGATTCATCCAGTGTCAGTTCGACATGCACACAGCGATAAGGAACGCCACGGATCAGCCAGTCACCGGGCGTGGACTGAATCGCTAAAATGCCTGCGGTTAGTCGCTGAATATCGCGATGGGTATGACGGTCAAGGTCAGCATAAAAATCGTAATCCCACAGTAATTGCTTGAGAGCAGATACCGAGTTCAGCCAGAAACCGTTTGCGGCATGGTGTGACAGCAACCCCCAGTATCGTGAAGAGTCGGTGACAGGTGGATAGCTAAGAGCCGTGGGAGTGAGGTTTTTGACTTGTAGCCCATCAGGAATATTCTCACTCGCATGACAAATATCACCCACCGCCAATGTGGGTAGGCCAGTATCAAACGCCACAAAATGGCAGGTAAATTCTTGCTCTGGCGGCTGTTCCATCGGTCGGGCATGATTGTCATAAAACATGAGTGCATATTCCAGATCCCCCAGCGCACCCCGGGTAATGTCCAGCGCATAGAACCAGACTTCTTCATCAGCATGACGGAAAAAATGAGTGAATTGACTCATCGGATAAAACTGAGATCGCTTGCCGCGCTCTTTACCGGGTTCATCTTTTAACCGGAGGTCAGTCATATGCAGGAGTCCCTGTCCGGGTGGCAAAGACAGAGGATAGCGGGCGGTATCTGGCGCAAAGGACTGTGTCACCTGCAACCGGCGTTCAAGGTTCACGACGGGCACACAATGGAGCTGAAAAGCATCCGCCAATTGCGCCTCAGACAATGGTAAGACGTCATGAAGTTTCAGCGTTATGCTGAACTGCTGGCTTTCCGTCATGGATAATCGGCTAGACATCACCGTAGGCAAAACCAGCGTTAAAAAATGATGAACATGAGGTAAGTAGAGGGATTCCATCAGCATTTGCGGGGCCCAGTTTCCTGCTGCTGAAATCGGCGGTGATAAAATCAGCCGGGAAGTACCAGACAGCGGTTCAAACCAGAAAGGTTCGACCGGATAAATTAACCCGTTGTGGTGCAATTCTGCACGCTGTAAAAAACGACACAGGGCAAGCATCAATGTATCAGCCACCGCTTCATTGGGGCTGAGAAATAAGCTGATGGGACGGATAGGCCAGTGATCATCCTTGCCAATATATTGGAACGTGAGGGTTATCAGGGTGGTTTCTGCCTGATAAGTGATATCCCGCGCCAGCAATATTAGCGGTTCAATATGGCAATCTCTGCTCGTCGCAAACGTCACACCTGTCCCTGATGAAACTTCGGAGCCTCTCGGCAGTGTGCAAGAAAAGTCAAACCCTTCTCTTCCATCAAACTGAACGACACTTGTGGCAGGTATTCCTTTGATAGATTGAGTAGTTAATCGTTGCAGCAGAGGCAGGGTAATTTCTGGAAATGCATCATCCACTTTCTGATGCACACGTGCAATTAAAGCAGCAAAGCCTTGATTCAGTCTTTCAATATCAGGATCATAACCATTAAAGTGCTCTGCCAAATGGGGCTTTTCCTCACCAACCAGTTTTTCAAGTTGCCGCAGATAATCCAATTCCCAGTGGTAATAAAATTGAAAAGAATCCATATCAGCTCCATTTTAAAAACGATACCAAATGTAATATTAATTTTCAGTTAGAATATTTATCCCTAAAGTTTAATTTGAAAAAATTATTTATAACAAATCATACCTTTAAATTATCTTCATAAGTTTTAATTAAAAGGAGTTTAAGCTCATAAGAAAATAAAAATAACACCATGAAAAATAAAACAATATATTTTAATAATGTTTATTATTAATTGCACTATTACATAACAACCTCACTAGAAAGAACAATTTTAATTAACGCAAGCGTTACAGTATTTAACACAAACAAATAAAAATGTAATATCATGACACTCATAAAAAAACAAAGACTCACCATTAATGACATTTACACTATTAATTATTTAAATAAGTTTTTTAAGTTAGATTACATCAATAAGAAAAATGAATTAAAGCTAAATTCAACGAATTTACAATTCAGACAATAAAAATCATAACTGTACCATAATCATATGAAATGATGGTTTCCAGGCCGAGCAATATAAAACTCCTAAGAGAAAAATTCACCCATCATGGTAATTTTGGGACACATAACCCCATAACATTAATATATGCATTAATCCAATAGCTCTCCTGATTCAGTGATGATTTCCACATAAAAACACCTCATTTTATGTATATATTGCATGCAATTTTTAGGCTTACTCCACAAATTTTTCTGTTTTGTTAAGATGTTGCTTGCCCCATACCTTCGATTCGCGTAAAACTACTATCTAAAATTATCCATAATAACCCCATACTCCCCAGATATTATGTTTCAAAATAATCCGCTGCTTGCGCAGCTAAAACAGCAACTTCACTCTAAAACTCTGCGCGTTGAAGGTTTAGTCAAAGGAACTGAAAAAGGCTTTGGATTTTTAGAAGTCGATGGTCAAAAAAGTTATTTCATTCCACCTCCCCACATGAAGAAAGTAATGCACGGTGACCGAATTACCGCCGCCATTCACTCAGACAAAGATAAAGAGATTGCCGAGCCAGAATCTCTAATTGAACCATTCCTGACCCGCTTTGTAGGAAGGATCCAAAAGAAAGAAAATGATAACCGACTATGGATTATTCCTGACCATCCGTTATTAAGAGATACCATCCCTTGCCGTCCTAATGACCAAGTTAATCATGCGTTTGAAAATGGTGATTGGGCTGTAGCTGAAATGCGCCGACACCCCCTGAAAGGTGATCGCGGGTTTCATGCTGAAATTACTGGCCATATCACTCAAGGTGATGATCATTATGCACCATGGTGGGTCACATTAACCCGTCACAGTCTAGAACGTGAAGCTCCAGCAATGACAGATTGCAAGTTGGATGACAGTTCTGTCGAACGCATCGATCTGAGCGCTCTTGATTTTGTCACTATTGATAGTGCAACAACCGAAGATATGGATGATGCCCTGCACATCACCAAAAATGATGATGGCAGCCTGAAACTTTCTATTGCTATTGCAGACCCAACAGCTTATATCAAAGCGGGTAGCGAACTGGACAAAATTGCTTACCAGCGCTGTTTCACCAATTATCTGCCGGGTTTCAATATCCCAATGCTCCCTCGTGAGCTGTCTGATAACCTATGTTCTTTGCGCCCTAATGTGCGCCGCCCTGCTCTGGTTTGTCAGGTTTCCATTCTGGAAGATGGTCAATTGGGCGATGATATTCAATTTTTCGCGGCATGGGTCGAGTCTAAATTTAAGCTGGTTTATGACGAAGTTTCAGATTGGTTAGAAGGCCAAGAAGGTTGGAAACCAAAATCAGATGCCGTTACAACCCAAATTACGCTTCTGAAAGAGATGTGTGAACGCCGTAATAACTGGCGCTTACAAAACGCACTGGTTTTCAAGGAACGCCCAGATTATCGCTTTATTCTTGATGAAGGTGGCAATGTTGTTGATATCATTATTGAACAACGCCGATCAGCCAACCGTATCGTTGAAGAGGCCATGATCGCAGCAAATTTATGTGCAGCTAAAGTTCTGCGTGATAAATTAGGTTTTGGTATTTATAACGTCCACACTGGCTTCGAACCTACTCAGATTGAACAAGTCGTTGAAGTCCTCAAAGAGCACAATATTGAAGCTGATGCTGAAACATTGCTGAAACTGGAAGGGTTTTGTGAACTGCGTCGTGAATTGGATGAACAACCAACGCAATTCTTAGATAGCCGCATCCGCCGTTTCCAAACATTTGCCGAAATCAAAACAGAACCGGGTCCACACTTTGGTCTGGGGTTTGATGCTTACGCTACTTGGACATCGCCTATCCGTAAGTACAGTGACATTATCAATCATCGTTTGTTAAAAGCGATTATTCAGCAAGATGAGGCAGAAAAACCAACCGAAGATCTTTGCCTTCAATTGACTGACCGTCGCCGAGCTAACCGCATGGCAGAACGCGATGTCGGTGACTGGCTCTATGCCTGTTTCCTACAGCTCCATGCTGGTACAGACAAAACATTCCCGGCAGAAATTGTCGATATTACCCGTGGTGGCCTACGAGTACGACTGGTAGATAACGGAGCAATTGCTTTTGTTCCCGGACCATTCTTGCATGCGGTTCGTGATGAACTTCAATGCAGCCAAGAAACAGGTTCAGTACTGATTAAGGGCGAAACGGTTCACCGCTTGAATGACATCATCAATGTCCGGATTGAAGAAGTCAGAATGGAAACCCGCAACATTGTGGCTCGCCCTGTATAAGCTATATCTTACAAATAATTTCGATAAAACATTGCTGCCGCCATTTATGGCGGCAGTTTTGTAATAATATTTCTATATTAATATTAACAGTAGAGTAATCTATTCAATATAATCCCCTGATAATATCAAGCTAGTTAGCACCAATTATCAACCTGATTCTTCAATAACCCCTAAAGGCTCCCCACATGCGATTTTTTTCATTGAACCGGAAAGGTTTCCCGACCGTTCTTTCTTCCTTGCTTGGCGTATTATTTACTTATCCAGCCAGTGCAACAGTTCACCAAAATCAATTTCTTTATAGAGATCAAACTTCTCTCCAGAGTGGAATATCATCCTCAAAGGATTCTCTCAAGACAAAAGAGATCATCGACCAGCTTTCCATGCTGGAAAAAAATGCCAATGGCCGACTTGGTGTGGTATTGATAGATACGTCTGATCATTCCACTATCACTTACCGTGCAAATGAACGTTTTCCTTTATGCAGTACCAGTAAACTAATGGTGGCATCCGCCATTCTGAAAAAAAGCGAAATCAACACTCACTTATTGAACCAACGAATTCATTATCAACAATCAGATCTTGTTGAATACAGCCCTATCACAGAAAAACACCTTAAAGATGGAATGACATTGGGAGAATTGAGCGCAGCAACACTACAATATAGTGATAATACGGCGATGAATTTGCTTCTTAACCAACTTAATGGCCCAAGTGAAGTTACAAAATTCGCCCGTGCTATTGGTGACAACCATTTTCGCCTCGATCGCCAAGAGCCTGAATTAAATACCGCCATTCCGGGTGATGAGCGAGATACATCCACCCCGCAAGCCATGGCAAAAAGTTTGTATAATTTAGCGTTGGGAAATGCTTTGGCTACAACACAACGTGAACAATTAATTGAATGGTTAAAAGGAAATACAACAGGCAACACCAGTATCCTTGCAGGAGTGCCCAAAGGTTGGGTTGTGGGAGATAAAACAGGTCGTTGCGATTATGGTACAACTAATGATGTTGCAGTCATTTGGCCAGTCCCCAAACGTGCACCATTGGTTTTGGTTACTTACTTTACTCAACCAGATAACCAAGAAGGCCGTGCTCGTCCCGATGTATTAGCAGCAGCTGCACGTATCATGACTCAAAACGAATCGCTGAATAAATAAAGTTTTTTAACGTAGAACTGGGTTGTTAACGAGCTATGCAGTTTATTTGCTGCATAGCTCATATATAACAAACTGGAATTAACCTCCAGCCAGTTTTACTTTCAATCCTTTTGCTTCCAGCAATTGCTTCAACAAATCGCGTTTATCGCCTTGAATCTCAATTTCACCCTCTTTGACAGAACCGCCGCAACCACACTTTTTCTTCAATTCGGCTGCCAGTTTAGCCAAAGTTTGATCATCAGCATCGACACCCGTAATCACACAAACCCCCTTTCCTTTACGGCCACTGGTTTGGCGATGAATACGCACAATACCATCACCTTTAGGACGAGTATATTTTACTTTTTCTTCCTGAATGCGGCCGCCATCCGTCGAATAAACTAGGTGAGAGCTATTATCCATGAGCGATCCCAATAGATTGATTAATCTGCTGTAGTGCCAATGCTGGATTGTCTGCGCGAGTAATTGGACGCCCGATCACCATATAATCCACCCCAACCTGAACCGCTTTAGGTGGTGTCATGATCCTGCGCTGATCTCCCGCCTCTGCACCTTCAGGACGAATGCCAGGAGTAACAAGTTGGAACGCCTGCCCACATACCGTTTTCAATTGTTGTGCTTCATGAGCTGAGCAGACCACTCCATCCAGACCACACTGTTTTGTCAATAATGCTAAACGCTCAGCATGTTGTGCTGGAGTCATATCAATACCTATACCCAATAAATCAGATTGCTCCATGCTGGTCAGTACTGTAACAGCAATCAACAAAGGCGCATCCTTACCGTAAGGCAACAACGCTTTTTTAGCAGCAGTCATCATTCTCGCACCACCACTTGCGTGAACATTAACCATCCACACACCTAATTCAGCCGCCGCCGCGACGGCTCTTGCCGTTGTATTGGGAATATCATGGAACTTGAGATCCAAAAACACATCAAAACCACTCTGATGCAATGCCTGAACAAATTGCGGACCATAAAGCGTAAACATTTCTTTGCCCACTTTCAGACGGCAGGATTGTGGATCAATCTTGTCGACAAATGCCAGTGCTGCATTTTGATTGTCATAATCCAGTGCAACAATAACAGGCGAGTTAATCTGTTTATCTAAAGTTTGAGCTGTGTGGAAAGTCATTTTTAGGCCCTTTGATTTACCAATTAACTTAAATTACTTATGAACTTTAATCACCAATGAATAAAAACATATTCGTATTCAAAAATATTTATAAAAGTGTATTCATAATAAATTATTTATAATAGTGCATTATTAATACATGGCATTGCTAATACATAATGACAAGCATTGTGACAACAACGAAGGTAGTGACAGCGTCACTGTCCATCCAGTCCCCTAATCGGTTTAATAGAGTCCCATGAACGACATGATGGGCAATGCCAGTATAACGAGCGGGAAGTGAAGCCACATTTATGGCATCGATAATCAGGTTTCGTGCGGATTTGTTCACCTACCATATTGCGCAAAAGAATCAAACTTTCTTTAGCTCTCCCTTCTTCTGCTTCTGTCAGATGGTAATCCATCAAACGGTAAAATAGCCTCATTGTTGGGTGGCGTTCCAACTGACGATTAATGTAATTCTGAGCGACATCACGCCCTTCTTTCTTCTCAAGAATATCGGCCATATGCAGTTCAGCAATCGCACCACATTTTTCTTCTACACAGCACTGTACAAAAGATTGCCACTCTTCTGGTTGAGATAGACGTTGATAGCATTCTTGCAGCATTGGTAAAGACTCACTGACCACTTGCTTATCCTGTTCAAGAATACGTTTCAACGCATCGGTTGCTTTAGAATATTCTCCTTGAGCCATATAAATACGACCAAGCATAATAGAAACACGGGCGCAGTTTTTATCTGCTTGGGCGGCTTTATTCAAGTAGCCGATTGCATTGGTGAAATCGTCACTACCCATACATTGCAGAGCCAACTCACAATAAAAATGGGCAATTTCTTCCCGAAAATGGTGTTTGCCCAATTTTACTAGTTTCTCAGCGATACCGATGGCTTTATTCCAATCACTAGTTGACTGATAGATGGTTAGCAAAGAGTTGAAGGCATTTTCGCGGAAATCTGTTTCGTCAACTAGCTGAGTGAACATGTTTTCAGCTCTATCATAGACTCCAGCAGCCATATAATCTCGTCCAAGCTGCTGGATCGCAAGCAAACGCTGTTCAAATGTCAGAGAAGCACTTTCCATCAGGGACTGGTGAATACGGATAGCTCTTTCAACTTCACCACGGGAACGGAATAGATTTCCCAGAGTCAGGTGAGCCTCAAATGTAGAACTATCCTCTTTTAGCATATCAAGAAATAAATCTACCGCCTTATCCTGCTGATTGGAGAGCAAAAAGTTAACACCATCAACATACTCACGTGAAAGGCGGTCAGCCGATTGTTGTTTATCTTGTTGAGCACTTCTGCGCCCCATATACCAGCCATAAGCGGCAGCAATGGGAAGCAACAGAAATAACAGCTCTAACATGGAGAATTATTCCTTGTTTAATGCTACGGTAGACATGGTTTTTGTGGATGATTCAGATGACTGCCCCATTTGAGCTTCCAGTCGCTTGATTTTGCGTTTTTCATGTCGCAAAGAAATACAGGCGCGCAGGTAAAAAAAACCACAAATACTCCAACCGAGGATAAAACCAATAGCAAACAGCGTAGCCAGCAATGTGGACACAGAGTAATCACCCTTAGCAATCAAATAGTTAAATGTCACTATTTGATTATTATTTGCTCCCAGTGTCACTGAGATAACAAAAACAACCAGTGCCAGTAATAAAATTAGAAAATATTTCACATTTCTTCCTGTTATCTATTGTTACTGATTAGTTATGCCAAATAACAGACATAGTGGCGTGTTAAATTAGCATTTCTCGTCTAAGCAAAGGAAGCAATTTATTGCAACAAACAACGATTTCCTTCTTTTTGTGATATTATCCCGCTTGTTTGCATTCAATTCTACTGTTTTTCCAAAACAATACCACACCATACACCTTCAAAAATCTACTTACTGTTTAGTTATCACTAAAAGGGCTCGGTGCATAATATGCATACGTATTAATAATTTCTGTTACAATGTACCGGCATGCATGCGTTGTAATCAGAGAGATTTTTTTTATGTAATTTCAGCTAATTTCTCAACCGGTATTGTTCTGAGTATCGCAATATTTATAACGGATCAAATCAACATATGAATAAAAAAATGCAGCTAAAACGAGTAGCTGAAGCGAAATTACCTACGCCATGGGGCGAGTTTTTAATGATTGGATTTGAGGAAATCGATACAGGTCGCGATCATGTTGCTCTTGTTTTCGGCGATATTACTGGCGATAAACCTATATTATCGCGGATTCACTCAGAATGCCTCACCGGAGATGCTTTATTTAGCCTAAGATGCGACTGTGGTTTTCAATTAGAAGCTGCTCTTTCGCAAATTAGTCAGGAAGGCCGCGGTGTTTTGCTATATCACCGTCAGGAAGGCCGCAATATTGGTCTGCTAAATAAAATCCGTGCCTATGCTTTACAGGATCAAGGTATTGACACTGTTGAAGCCAATCATCAATTAGGTTTCGCTGCCGATGAGAGAGATTTCACTCTTTGCGCAGACATGTATAATTTATTGAATATTAGTGAAATTCGTCTTCTTACCAACAACCCTAAAAAAGTTGAAATCATGATAGAAGCGGGCATTAATATCATTGAACGTGTTCCGCTAATTGTAGGGCGTAATCCCAAAAATGCTCACTACTTAGATACCAAAGCCAACAGAATGGGTCATCTACTGTTCAAACCAAGCTAAAAGTTCTCTAATTATTTTCTGCAAAAACTGCGTCGGTGTGGGCGCAGTTTTTATTTCTGAGACAATTTTTCTAAGTACGATTTTTTCTGATTGATACTTATTTAAATTTTTGGCATTTCAACATGTTACGAATAACATAATGCAAAATACCATCATTATAGAAATAAGCCAATTCTGTTGCCGTATCAATGCGGCAATGAGCATCAATTATAACCTCCTGTCCATTGGCATAGATAATTTTCACCGTAATTGTTTGTCCAGGCTGAATATTAGCTAATCCAGTAATATCGATTTTCTCTTTTCCCGTCAGATTTAATGTCTTACGGTTAATGCCTTGAGGAAATTCCAATGGCAAGACCCCCATGCCAATCAAGTTAGAACGATGAATGCGCTCAAAAGATTCCGCAATCACAACCCTAACCCCCAGCAATCTTGTTCCTTTCGCCGCCCAATCGCGGCTTGATCCTGAACCATATTCTTTACCCGCAATAACGGCTAATGGTATTTTTTCCTCTTGATAACGCATGGCGGCATCATAAATAGCAAGTTGGGATTGTGAAGGAATATGGCAGGTATATCCTCCTTCAATTCCTGATACCATTTCATTGCGAATACGAATATTGGCAAATGTTCCTCGCATCATAACTTCATGGTTGCCACGCCTTGAACCATAAGAGTTAAAATCTTTTGGTTCAACACCATGCTCTTGCAAATAACGTCCGGCGGGACTGTCAGTCTTGATATTTCCCGCAGGGGAAATGTGATCCGTCGTGACTGAATCCCCCAAGATCGCCAAAATGTGGGCCTGATGAATATCTGTAACCGGTTTAGGTTCAGCCGTCATATCACTGAAGAAAGGTGGATGCCGTATATAAGTGGAATCCTGCTGCCAAGAATAAGTTGCCGAACTTTCTACGCTTAAAGATTGCCAACTTTCGTCACCATCAAATACGGCATTGTATTCTTTATGGAACATTTCAGTTCTGACTTTTCCAACTGCTTCTGCAACTTCTGCACTATTAGGCCAAATATCTTTCAAGTACACATCATTGCCGTGCTGATCTTTCCCGATAGGCTCTCTCGTTAAATCCTTTCTCATACTGCCAGAAAGAGCATAAGCCACTACCAATGGTGGTGATGCCAACCAGTTTGTTTTCACCAATGGATGAATGCGCCCTTCAAAATTACGGTTACCAGAAAGCACAGCTCCAACAGTCAGATCAGATTGCTTAATTGCTGCTTCAATAAGATCAGGCAATGGCCCAGAGTTCCCAATACAGGTAGTACAACCATATCCCACTAAATTAAAACCTAGTTTTTCCAGATATGGCATTAAACCTGCCAGTTCCAGATAATCTGTCACTACTTTCGAGCCTGGAGCCAATGAAGTTTTAACCCATGCTTTACGTTGCAAACCTTTCTCAACTGCTTTTTTGGCAAGTAAACCTGCCGTCATCAATACACTGGGGTTAGAAGTGTTTGTACAAGAGGTAATAGCAGCAATAACCACGGCACCATCTTGCAATGAAAAAGTTTGGTTATTTAAAGTAATTGCTGCTGTAGTTGGTGCTGCTGATGAATTATCTTGGATTTTATGGATATCCAATTCCATAGCAGATTGAAAAGCCTGCGGTACATTTTCCAGTGAAATTCTGTCTTGAGGACGTTTCGGCCCAGCCAAGCTTGCCTCAACCGTCGACATATCCAATTCAAGAGTGTCAGTAAATATAGGAGTATCACCCTCGTTACGCCATAACCCCTGAGTTTTGCAATAAGCTTCAACCAAGGCAATTTCTTCCTCATGGCGCCCAGTTAATCGCATATAGCCTAATGTGATGTCATCAATAGGGAAGAAACCGCAAGTTGCACCATATTCAGGGGACATATTGGCAATAGTTGCTCTATCTGCCAACGGCAGAGCAGATAACCCGTCACCGTAAAATTCAACAAATTTACCCACAACACCGTGCTTGCGCAGCATCTGTGTCACAGTCAGTACAAGGTCAGTTGCCGTAATCCCTTCCCGCAATTTTCCAGTCAGTTTAAAACCAATAACATCAGGGATTAGCATGGAAACAGGTTGCCCCAGCATGGCTGCCTCGGCCTCAATACCTCCTACTCCCCAACCCAGAACTCCCAATCCATTAATCATAGTTGTGTGGGAATCCGTTCCGACCAGCGTATCAGGATAAGCAAAATCCTTACCATCCTGATTTTCATACCAAACAGCTTTCCCCAGATACTCAAGATTAACCTGATGACAGATTCCTGTCCCGGGGGGAACAACGCGGAAACGATTAAAAGCCTTCTGGCCCCAGCGTAAGAACAGATAACGTTCATAGTTGCGGGCCATCTCTATCTGAACATTTTCTGAAAATGCTTGTTCAGTACCGAATTTATCAACCATCACCGAGTGATCAATAACCAAATCAACAGGTGATAGCGGATTAACTTGTTCTACATTTCCACCGAGTCTCAACACGGCTTCCCGCATCGCAGCAAGATCCACTACAGCTGGTACCCCTGTAAAATCCTGCATAAGCACACGAGCAGGACGATAAGCAATTTCTCGATCTGCATGACCGTTTTTTTGCCATTCCACCAGCGCTTTCAAATCGTCTTCCACAACGGACTCACCATCAATATTGCGCAGGAGATTTTCAAGCAAAACTTTCAGGGACTTTGGTAGGCGGGATATATCGCCCAATTGTTCAGATAACAGAGGTAAGCTGTAATAGTGATAGGTTGTACTGCCAACAGATTTATTGCCTCTCAATTTACTACCAATCGAGAGTGTTGAAGCACAGTCCGTTTTCAATTTAAACGACATAACTCCTCCTTTCTTATTATTTATGGTCAGCTACACCATTAAACATAACATATAAGTAAATATTTGTTATTCTGTAATCACACATTTTGCTAACTAGCTGTAAACCCTCATTAATTGATAAATTTTAATGATGACATACCCAAAGCAGTTGTGTTTTATTCACATAATAATAACTTGACTGAATTGGCTCTAAAACTTCTACACATTTCTGGCGAACAGATTTTAGATTTCAAATTACAACTTGAAAAATGAAAGTATATTCAGCATGTTCAATGCGTTTATTCGAGATCGGAGACAAATTATGAATACAAAGAAAAATACAGAATACCAACATTATTTAAATCATATACAACAAGCAGATCAATTCTTTTCCGTTAGTATTAAAGATAAGTTTTCTTTGTCAGATTATCAGATGAGCGACACAGATGGCCTTATTCAATTTATTATTACGTCAAACATTGCTGACAAAGGCAGTGTCATACAAAAGGTGAATGAAATCAAAAAAATACAGATCGCCCTTTCTTCAATAGCCACTGACTACATCACTAAATATACCAATATTCATGGCAAAGAGTATAAGACTGACATTCAATTCTGGGGCGATATCATGGCAAAATTACCATTAATGAGTGTCATGAATATCGAAAATCAAACTTATCAACATGAAATGAAAGGAATTTCGATTGCAACAAATTTACTCCAACTTATCATGGATATCATTTTGAATGCAGGCTCGCCCAGCCTTAAAAGTTTTTCCACTTTCCTGCAAAAACAAGGTGATGCCATCCGACTTGGTTTAAAACGCAATGGGGATCATTATTCCACCCTCACATTAGCCAGTGTTATTGAGGCTATTGGAGTTGAGGATCGAGTCATGTATGTCCCTAAAATGAAACTGTATAAAATAGATTTTAACAGAACCAATTCAGAAATAACGTCGAGCTGCGCTTCTAGTGAAAATATTAATGTTGAATTTACTTACTCCTCTTGTATTTCATTATTTAATTATCAAGCGTTAGAAGATCATGATATCAAAACAGCCTTCGATAATTTCATTCTTAAAAACCAAAAATCTTCTATTGAAGATTCTGATAGTTTTTTCAGTGGTGATTTTAAGACTGTGATCCCAAAAGAATCATAAAACAATTGTGGTATCAGAAAGTTGAAGATATTTTCATTAAATCAAAATCAGCAATCCTCACTTAAATTCAATTTATATGGAGCTACAGGCCTGTGTACATACCGCATAAAATGAAAATGACGGAAAAAAACAATATCACTGAATGTATTTCTATTTATAGCTTTGGATTGCTGGTTTCGGTTTCCTCTTCTTTTTCTTTGACTGGTACACACACTCCGTTTGTACTCAATCCTAATGAGGGGGAACACGGAGTTTTATATGATCATGCTGCCAAAACCAATCCACATTGGAAAGAACTGACGATCAAAACGGCGTTTTCATTGCACTGAAAGGAAGTAAAAGAGTTAACGATAAAGATCGACCACTTCCTGGGATATAAGGAAGCGGTTAATCTTCTTTAATCTATTATTTATACTATAGGTAATTCAATATCCCTGAACATTTCTTCAATTTCTTCATTGGAACGCAATGCAATGGCTTTATCTACAACATCACGCGTCAAATGAGGTGCAAACCGCCAAATAAAATCATACATATAACTACGTAGAAAACTGCTGCGTCGAAAGCCGATTTTAGTCGTGCTGTAACTGAATTTATCACGCATATCAATCCGTACTAGATCACTGTCCTGAGTTGGTTCTACGGCCATACTGGCAATCACACCAATTCCTAACCCTAACCGTACATAGGTCTTAATCACATCAGCATCTGTTGCTGTGAATACAATTTTGGGTTTAAAACCTGCCCGATCAAAAGCAACATCCAATTCAGAGCGCCCAGTAAAACCAAATGTGTAGGTTACTATCGGATAATCTTTCAATTCTTCAATCGTTACATTCTGTCTATTGGCAAGAGGGTGATCTTTCGTTACCACTATAGAGCGGTTCCAATGATAACAAGGCAACATAATCAAGTCGCTATAAAGGTGAAGAGCTTCTGTTGCTATCGCAAAATCACTGTTTCCTTTGCATACCTCTTCCGCAATCTGAGTTGGAGAGCCTTGATGCATATGCAGCGATACCTTAGGATAACGCTCAATAAAACCCTTAATAACAGGAGGCAAAGCATATCTTGCCTGTGTATGGGTGGTCGCGATACGTAATGCACCACGATCGGGATAGGTGTGTTCATTGGCAACAGAACGAATTGAGTCAATTTTTGACAGAACCTCACGTGAAATACGGACAATTTCTTCGCCAGCCGGCGTCACATGAGTCAAATGTTTACCACTGCGGGCAAATATCTGAATCCCCAACTCATCTTCGAGCATTCTGACTTGTTTGCTGATCCCTGGTTGAGAGGTATACAACCCTTCTGCCGTAGAAGATACATTCAGATTGTGATTAACCACCTCTACAATATAACGCAATTGCTGTAGTTTCATATCAGCACTGTCCCTAATAATGAAATGTATGAATGTTTTGTAGTTTAATCAATGTCTATATTGCTAATGGTTATTCATTTATAACTATATAGAATATATATTTGTCAATATATAACCACTATAACAGCTACTGTATATTTATATAACAAATAATTAGATTGAGTAACTATTATCAAACGTTTGTTGCAGATATATTGTGTTTTAATTTTGCTGAAATACAAAAAAAGCCAGCCCATTGGACTGGCTTTTTAGAAAGAAAAGTTACATTTCTCTCAAAAAAAGAAATATCTCTCTAAATATATATCTATGAAATATACTCAATAAATAAGGGTATAATACATAAACTAATCATCAGATCGATTATTTCTCTTTCACAACCCAAGCCCCTTCAACAAAAAATGCTGTCCATCCGGTAGCTTTGCTATTTTTCTCAGAAGAAACGTACTGCTGCTTAGTTTTACGGCTAAAACGAACAATTGTTTTATTCCCCTCTGGATCAGCAACAGGTGCTTCAGCCAAATAACGCAATTTCTCCGGCAAGCGATCTTTGAATTGAACTAACTCCTCAACCAATGGTGCTCGCGTTTCACGAGATTTAGGGAAAGTGTTAGCCGCTAAAAATACTCCGGCTGCACCATCACGCAGAACAAAGTAAGCATCTGATTTTTCACATGCCAGTTCAGGTAAAGGAACAGGATCCTCTTTAGGTGGCGCAACTTCCCCATTACGCAAAATCTTACGGGTATTTTTACATTCTTCGTTTGTACAGCCCATATATTTACCAAAACGCCCCATTTTCAGGTGCATTTCTGAACCGCACTTATCACACTCGACTATTGGGCCGTCATAGCCCTTGATGCGAAATTCACCTTCTTCAACTTTATAGCCATCACATGCAGGATTGTTACCACATACATGCAATTTCCGCTGGTTATCAATTAAATAACTATCCATCGCTGTACCACATTTTTTACAGCGATGACGAGCACGCAGTGCATTAGTTTCAGCATCATCCCCCTCCAGAATATTTAAAATTTCATTTTCCGGAATAAGGTTAATAGTCTGCTTGCATCTCTCTTTAGGTGATAGGGCATAACCAGAGCAGCCAAGAAATACGCCTGTTGTCGCAGTACGTATTCCCATCGGACGGCTACAGGTAGGACACTCAATTGATGTAATCACCATCGGATTCGGGCGCATTCCACCTTCATCAGGATCTTTATTGGCTACATCAAGCTGTTCACTGAAATTGGAGAAAAATTCGTCCAGAATGCCTTTCCAATCCGCCTCATTATTGGCTACATGATCGAGCTGGTCTTCCATTCTTGCCGTAAAATCATAACTCATCAATTCGTTGAAATTTTCTTCCAAACGATCATTGACGATTTCACCCATTTTCTCCGCATAGAATCGGCGGTTTTCTACTCGAACATAACCACGATCCTGAATCGTTGAGATAATTGATGCATAAGTTGATGGGCGGCCAATCCCACGTTTTTCCAACTCCCTGACCAAGGACGCTTCACTAAAACGCGCTGGTGGTTTTGTAAAGTGCTGACTTGGCAGCAATTCTTGCAAATCAAGTTCTGTTCCCATTTCAATTACTGGCAAAGTATTATCTTCGTCCCCTTTACGCAAAATCGGCATTACTTTTGTCCAGCCATCAAAACGCAGAGTACGGCCTTTCGCGCGCAACTCAAAATCGCCAGCGTGAACGGTCAGTGTTGTGGAATCATATTTTGCAGGCATCATTTGACAAGCGATAAACTGACGCCAGATAAGCTGATACAATTTTTGCGCATCAGCTTCCATATCTTTCAGTGCTTCTGCCATGATATCAACATTTGAAGGGCGAATCGCCTCATGGGCTTCTTGGGAATTTTCCTTACTGCTGTAAATATTGGCACTTTTCGGTAAATATTTGTCACCAAAATGGTTACTGACATAACCACGAACCATTTCCAAAGCATCTTGACTCAAATTAGTCGAATCGGTACGCATATAAGTGATATGCCCAGCTTCATATAAACGTTGTGCCATCATCATGGTTTTCTTGACCCCAAACCCAAGCCGTGTACTTGCGGCCTGTTGCAATGTTGAGGTGATGAACGGTGCACTCGGCTTACTGGATGTCGGGCGATCTTCACGATCAATCACTTTATATTTCGCTTTCTCAAGCAAAGATACTGCTGATTGCGTTTGTTGAGCATTTACGGGTTTAAACGGCTTTCCCTTCTCATGGGTGACTTCCATATGGAGAGCGGTATCTCCCTTTGCCATTAAATCCGCGTGCAGTTGCCAGTATTCTTCCGGCACAAATGCCTTGATTTCACGTTCCCGCTCAACAACAAGGCGAACTGCGACAGATTGAACCCGCCCTGCGGACAACCCTCTGGCAACTTTTTTCCACAATAACGGGGAAACCATATAGCCCACAACACGATCCATAAAACGACGCGCTTGCTGAGCATTAACACGGTCAATATTCAATTCACCGGGTTTATCAAAAGCCTGTGTGATTGCATTTTTAGTAATTTCATTAAATACTACCCTACTGAAACGGGAATCATCTCCACCAATCACTTCCCGCAGATGCCATGCAATAGCTTCTCCCTCACGGTCAAGATCCGTTGCGAGATAGACATGCTTAGCTTTTTCAGCCAATGTTTGCAGCTCTGAAACGACTTTTTCTTTGCCTGGCAAAATTTGATAGTTCGCTTCCCAACCATGATAGGGATCAACGCCCATACGATTTATCAGCGCCGTTTTCTCATCTTTTTTTACTTTCTTTTTATTCTTATCAGTAGATGAGCTTGAACTCTTTTGACTCACTGTTCCACTCGTCGGCAAATCACGGATATGACCTACACTGGATTTCACAACGTAGTCATTCCCCAGATATTTATTGATTGTTTTGGCTTTTGCCGGGGACTCCACTATAACAAGAGCTTTAGCCATAGTTACCTTTACCTAATTATCTTCTTTTCAGATGGCGAAAATCACGGCGTTATGTTGCGATATATAAAATAAAACCTCTTTTTATATTGCGGTAGATTTGCAATATATCAACTAATTTTTATCTTGTACTTTTGTTTAAGCGCAAAACTCTTTGAAATATTTAGAGTATTTTATATACCAACACAGGCCATGCAATTGTATGATTTAACAGTTGTAAACAAAA
This sequence comes from Xenorhabdus vietnamensis, assembly GCF_002127535.1. GTDB lineage: Bacteria > Pseudomonadota > Gammaproteobacteria > Enterobacterales > Enterobacteriaceae > Xenorhabdus > Xenorhabdus vietnamensis. The sequence goes on along the minus strand of NZ_MUBJ01000025.1, from coordinate 13,028 downwards.
TATTCCATCTGCATGACGAAAAGCCCACACTCTACCTGATAAAAAACGATGCGCAACAACTTATTTCTTGAATGAGCACAATAAATGCAAACTGAAATCATTCCAATTAAGCGAAAACAGTTACTAAAAAAAGCAGATGAAATCATTAAGAAACACAACGATTTTATACAGGGAATGTGCGCAGATAATGTGGACCAAAAAGGTGTAGCTTAAAAAATTAACAATACCATTTCTGCCGGATTGATAAGCTCTCAATAAATATGCGGGTAATAAGGATATAGCAAGATTTCCTTTATTGACCCGCATTTTATTTATGATAATTTCAATAGCTGATTTCAGAAATTTTTTTGAATCGGTTTAGCACATGGTACTTGTTTATAGCCACTTTTTTTATAATAAAGGCTTTTCTCCCCTTTGCCACCAGCGCATAAACAATTTATCAACATTTTCCATCGCACTACCCATAAAACATTCTATAACACGTTTACGGCGAGAATAGTTGACGCCAATAACTTCATAGTGTTTGATTTTTTCAATCAGGAAATCATCGCTAACACCCATCTCATCAATCAGTCCATTCTCTTTTGCCTGTGTACCATACCAATACTCACCCGTCGCTACTTTTTCCACATCCAAAGATGGGCGGTGTTGATGAATAAATGATTTGAATAACTGATGTGTTTCATTCAGATCTTCCTGAAATTTCTTGCGACCCTGTTCAGTATTTTCGCCCAGAACAGTCAAAGTACGTTTGTACTCGCCAGCAGTATGCAATTCCACATCAATATCATTTTTCTTCAATAATCTATGAATATTTGGCAATTGCGCCACAACGCCAATAGAGCCAATAATCGCAAACGGTGCAGCAATAATGCGATCAGCCACACAAGCCATCATATAACCACCACTTGCAGCTACTTTATCCACGGCAACCGTCAGACGTACTCCTTTCTGTCGCAGACGAGCCAGTTGAGATGCTGCCAGCCCATATCCATGAACCACACCGCCAGGGCTTTCCAGACGCAGTAACACTTCATCATTTTTGTCTGCTACTGCCAATATTGCACTAATCTCTTCGCGGAGGGAGTCCACCTCATGAGCGTCCATACTGCCCTTAAAATCCAGAACATAAAGATTCGGCTTCTGTAAGCCTTTCTGGCCAGTTTTGGCTTCCGCTCTTTTCTGTTTGTCATCACTCTTTTGCTGCTTTTTGAATGCTTTTTGCCAGATTTTCTGTTCTACCTCGCTCATTCGGGCCTGCTGCATTTGACGCTGCTTTTCCTTGTATGACTCACCAAGATTAATCAGTTTTAATTCCCCTTTGTGCATTGTTTTACGCACACCTAAACCAATACAAACTACTACCAGAACGACGACTGCTAAGACCACCGTGAGCACTTTAGCTAAAAACAATCCGTATAGAGACAAATATTCCACAGATCCACCTTTCATTAATTTATGATGAACAATATGCTTCATTCTAACTAAAAATCGAAAGTCTTACTCTAACAGTTTGTTTAACACCGCTATAGCCATAAGCACAAATTTGACGGAAACTTTAAGTTTTGTTCTGATAAGAACCTGCATATGCCATCCTGAAATGGCAAGTCATAGATTCACAAGCAATACAGGAAGATTGTCTGATGTTTCATTACCAACCCAATAGTGATCTACTGCAACAAAAAATTATTTTAGTAACCGGTGCTGGCGATGGCATTGGACGTGAGGCCGCACTGACTTATGCTCGTCACGGTGCCCAAGTTATTTTGCTGGGACGTACAACCACGAAACTGCAAGCAGTCAAACAACAAGTTGAAAACGATGGCGGTTTACCTGCTGATATTTATACGATGGATTTGCTGACTGTGACCGCAGAAGAGTGTCAAATTTTCGCCAAAAATCTGGCACAGCGTTATTCGCATTTGGATGGTGTTTTGCATAACGCAGGGTTTCTTGGTGTCGTTGCTCCTATCGTAGAACAACCTGCCAAACTTTGGCATGAAGTGATGCAAGTGAATGTCAACGCTACTTTTATGCTGACTCAGGCGCTAATTCCTCTTTTATTGAAATCCACCAGCGGCTCTTTAGTGTTTACCAGCTCCAGTGTTGGCCGAGAAGGCAGAAGTGGCTGGGGAGCCTATGCGGTATCCAAGTTTGCTACCGAAGGCTTAATGCAAATTTTGGCGCAAGAATATCAAAACACATCTCTACGCATTAACTGTATCAACCCCGGCGGAACACGCACCAGTATGCGGGCGAATGCCTTTCCTGATGAAAACTCTGCCAAGTTAAAAACACCAGCGGATATTATGCCTGTCTATCTTTATGTAATGGGAGATGACAGCCGAAATGATTCCGGTATCAGTTTTGATGCCCAACCCGGTCGCAAAGCGGGGCCTGCCGAATAATGACCAGAGATAACAGTCAGTATCAAAAAAGACAACAACGCCTGAAAGAAAAAGTCGATGCCCGCATTGAAGCCGCACAGCAAGAACGGGGAATCGTCATTGTATTCACCGGAAATGGTAAAGGAAAAACCACTGCTGCATTTGGCACAGTCGTTCGTGCAATCGGTCACGGGCAGCGTGCTGGCGTTATCCAATTCATCAAAGGAACTTGGGAAAGCGGTGAAAGAAACTTGCTGGCGCAACAAGGTGTTGAATTTCATGTGATGGCTACTGGTTTCACATGGGAGACACAAAATCGTGAAACAGATACCGCTGCCTGCCAAGCCGCATGGAAACATGCTGTGAGAATGTTATCCGATCCTTCATTGCATCTTGTGATGCTGGATGAATTGACTTACATGATCAGTTGCGGTTATTTAGCGCTTGCCGATGTCCTGACTGCCCTCAAGCAGCGCCCTTCACATCAAAGTGTAATTATCACAGGCAGAGGATGCCATCGAGAATTACTGGAATATGCCGATACAATTACGGAAATGCGCCCGGTAAAACATGCTTTTAATGCCGGAATCAAAGCACAGAAAGGCGTTGATTGGTAGTTAATTAATGTAGTTGATAAGTGTAATTGATTGATAAATGAATCCGCTGTTTCAATATTGATTAGCATAAATTTAGTATAAATGCTGATCTAAGCTGAAACAGCGGCTTGGCGTATTAACGACCTTTAGATGTCGTCTTCCTGCCAGCATTCTGGCGAGAACTGCTTGCAGGACGCTTCCCAGCTGGGCGGGATGCAACCTGTGCATGTCTTCTTACTGCACGGCGGATTTGGTTAGCTTTGATGCGACGCTGATCACGTTCAACTGCAACCTTTGTTACAACTTCTGCATCCAAACCAACCAACTGACGTAAATAGTTAGTCTGTTCCAGTCCCAACTCAGTCCATCCAGCACGCGGCAAGCCTTTCGGCAGATCAATATCACCATAACGCACACGGATCAAGCGGCTGACCTGAACACCAACAGCTTCCCACAAACGTCTGACTTCACGGTTACGACCTTCTGTCAAAGTGACGTTGTACCATTGGTTGATCCCTTCACCACCTTTAAAAGCGATGGTTTTGAATGAAGCGGGGCCATCTTCTAATTGCACACCTTGCGTCAGTTGACGCAGTTTTGCATTATCCACTTCACCAAAAACGCGAACCGCATACTCACGTTCAACTTCGCAGCTTGGGTGCATCAAACGGTTAGCTAACTCCCCATCGGTAGTAAACAGCAACAATCCACAAGTATTGATATCCAGACGCCCTACCGCAATCCAGCGCGCGCCCTGCATTTTTGGCAGACGATCAAATACAGTCGGACGGCCTTCAGGATCATGGCGGGTACACAATTCGCCTTCCGGCTTGTAATAAGCCAAAACACGACAAACTGATTTCTGTGGTTCTTTGATATTCAAGATCCGTCCATCCAGACGAATTTTTACTGAGAGTTTAACCTCAATTCGATCACCCAACTTTGCGGTCTTGCCATCAATGCTGATGCGCCCTTGTTGGATATATCCCTCGATTTCGCGACGAGAGCCATGGCCAGAACGCGCGAGAACTTTTTGTAACTTTTCTGTTTTATCGCTCATTGAGCAACCTCTATTGTCGCCTTCACAGGCGTCGTATGTATTAATAAATAAAAATTAAATCGTGTACTTTATAAAAAAGGCGTGACATCACCTTCACCTTCACGAAGAATTACTGGTGAATCCCCAGTTAAATCTACTACTGTTGTCGGTTGCTGCCCAAGATAACCACCGTGAATAATTAAATCAACTTGTTTACCTAATGTATCCTTTATCTCTTCAGGATCAGATTCGGCAAAATCATTACCGGGTAAAATCAGGCTGCAAGACATCAATGGTTCACGCATCTCTTCCAACAGTGCCAAAGCGATAGAGTTAGAAGGAACACGCAGACCAATAGTTTTACGTTTTTCGTTCATTAAGCGGCGAGGCACTTCTTTTGTCGCCTGTAAAATAAAAGTGTAATTGCCCGGCGTGTTATTTTTGATCAACCTGAATGCCTGATTATCCACATGGGCATAAGTTGCAATTTCAGACAGATCACGACACATCAGAGTAAAGTTGTGATTTCCTTCCACTTGACGAATACGACATATATGGGTCATCGCATCCTTATTTTCAAGACAGCAACCAATGGCATAACCTGAATCAGTAGGATAAATGACAACTCCGCCCTTTTTCAGTACTTCCACACTTTGGTCAATAAGACGTTTCTGTGGATTATCAGGGTGGACATAAAAAAACTGGCTCATAACAATAACCTCTATACTTCATACGCAGTCCCTAACGTGACCAGTCGTGCCATATCGGTACAACATCACCGGGTAACCACAAATTGCGCCCAAGTTCTATCCATGAACAAGGTTGGTGAAAATCCGATCCTAATGATACTTTCAAGCCATATTCTCTTGCCAGTTGACCAAGTTGTTGCCTTTCATTAGGTGCTTGCTGGCACTGTGCAACTTCCATTGCATCACCACCATGTTGTTTGAACCAGGCTATTAACCGTTTCAGCCACTTCATCGACAAATCATACCTGCCGGGATGAGCAATCACAGCTTGTCCTCCTGCCTGATGAATGGTTTCAATAGCCTGCTCAATTGTACACCATTGCGGCGGGACATAACCGATTTTTCCCTTTGCCAGATATTTTTTAAAAACTTTCGGGATTGTGGGCTCAATGCCTGCTTCTATCAGATAACGGGCAAAATGGCCGCGCGTGATCTGACCACCATTTGCCAATCGAGATGCACCTTCCCAAGCATCGGGAATACCCGATTTGGCTAATCGCCGTCCGATTTCGATACCGCGCTGTTTTCTTAAATCAACCTGATTAGTCAAGAGTTTTCTTAAGGAAACAGAGTTGATATCAATATTTAAGCCAACAATATGGATTTCAAAATTTTCCCATAATGTCGAAATTTCAACGCCGGATACCAAGGTTAATGGCAGATTATTTTGCTGGATATGGTTCAAGGCTGACGGAATACCTGCCGTCGTATCATGATCGGTGATTGCCAGTACATCAATGCCCATAAAAATGGCTCTGTCCACAAGCTGTTCTGGTGATAATACACCATCTGAAGCAGTCGTATGGCTATGCAGATCGTAGCGTCTTGTCATTTCACTGACGGCTTCAGTCATTGTCCTGTACCTGTTTGTCGGGTGGGAAACTGGAGATACTCTCTATCAAGCTATCAACTGATATTAAGTACAAAGCGCAAATGATAACACAGGGGATGGAATTAAAGAGGGAATTTACTTGTTAGAGATTTAATTTCTATATGATTGTTGTGGTTTTAAGTTGGGAACAAAAAGCTGCACATCACCTGATGTACAGCTTTCTCAAAAAATAGAACGGCTATTGATAACATTTGATCAACACGGAGGTGGATGGAAGCCAATTGTCAGATCTCCCGCGACCTGAAATTGAACACTGTCCGATGGTTCTAAACCACATCTTTTCCCTTCATAAGAAGCTTTAATCGTGCTGTATCCAACTGGTGGAATTACTGAAATTACTGACCAATTTCCCTGTTGATCAACTTTGGTTTTTTGTGAGAAACCTTGCTTCGGCCACTCTACTAAAACTTCGGCTCCCGGATCTCCCACACCTGTGATATTCCACTTAGAATGATCATATTTATAATGATAACAATAAGCTTTATTATCCTGAGGGAAAGTAATTTTCAGGTCATTATGAGTAACATAAATATCTTGATTAGCGGCAGAACCTACAGGGTTACTATTTGATGTAATCGCCTGTGTTGCCGTCAAATGATATAACCCTAATTCGATATCATCTATGCGACAACTCCACTTACCATCTGCCTCCGATGCCTGTACGGGTCCACAAGATCTAATATTTTGATTGCCACGTTTCACTTTCAGAGAAACATACATACCTTTTGTTGCAGTCCCTGTAATTAACGCAGAAAAAGCTTCATTATTCTCCATAATGGGAGCATATATTACTGGTTTTTTTGTTTCTTCATTTAAACTTGATACTGAACAAGTTGCCTCAGCTGTACCATCAATAGTAATATCCGACATCCCATATATTACTTCATAATTACGTGTTACTGGTTTGCCCGATGGTACATCATCCACCCATTGCTGCCCTAAAAGCTTATGTGATCCGGGAATGGATTTATAATCATACGGACAAACCCAATCTTGATTCTCATTCACCAAAACATCACATGTTACTGCACCATTAACGGTTACACGTGCCCCAGCCTGCCCTTTGCCGCTGATCCAGTAGGAATATTTGTCAATTTGCTCCCCTTCTGTTGGGTTTAATATACGCATTTGCAAATTATCCCCATAACGCACTTTAAAGCTTCTGTTAATTTGGGAATCGGAATCGGCATCATCCACTACCGCCACATCATAATCTCCCGGTACAGAACTGTAAGGCCCGCATGACCAAGTGTAATCTTCCGCATTGAGCTTAGCGATACAATCACCATGACCACCAAATCCCTGCACTGTCACTGTCTTGGCATTACTCGGCATCGTACCGCTGAACATATAAGAAGGTGTTTTTATCACCTCATCTTCCTTGGGTGTTTCCACGGTCAACGTAGTTTCACCGGGAGCGGGTTCTATCTTAAATGTGACTTTCGCTGTGGATTGACGCACCTTACCCAAAAAAGCCGTCGCTACCAGTTTTTGCTCCCCTTTGACTGAAGTATCCAAACCATAGACCCACTCCCAATGACCTTGTTCATTGATGGTGACCCCATCCTGACAAATCTGTGACAAGGATTTTTGAGCCAGACAAACCGTTGTACCCGGCTCACCCGTTCCTTTCGGCAAGATATTTTCAAGATACTGGAATATCCCGCCATTATGCGGTTGTGTGATGGTGACTGGCTTGACCGTTTTTGTCTGGATCTCAAAAGAAATAACGGCTTTTGAATCTAATGCATTATCAATAAACTGATCGGCTGAAACGCTATATTTCCCCTCTTCAGGTTGATAAGACCCACAAGACCATTTACCCGATGAATCAACGGTAGTATTACAATCTTTAGCGCCACCAAAGCCTTCAACATAGACCTGAGCACCTTGTTCTCCAGTCCCTGAAATCGTAAAAGGCAATGTTGTTATTTTCGCGCCAGGCACAGGGATTATGATTTGTATTTTTGTTTTGGTCACTTCGTATTTACGCGTAACTTGTGAGGTTTTTTCATAAGTATCGCCTAATTGCCCTAATTGGGTTGAATCTGTTTTTTTATACTGGGCCGCATAAAGAAAGAATTTCCCTTCGTTGGTCGCTTTCATGACAGGGTTATTAGGACATAACCATTTTCCTCCTTTATCCACAGTTGCCGTGCAAATGATCCCCTCACTTGAAATCGGTAAGGTCATTTTTTCTGGCGGTAAGAGATATTCAGAACCTGTAACAAAAACAAGTTGGTTGGGGCTTCCCTGACCTTTAATAGAAATTTCATCATGTAATCTATATTGTGCATCCGGTTTAGGCTCAGTAATACGCATCGGAACAGTAAACGTCCATTTAATAGGGTCACCTACGTTCACTCCATTTTGAGTTTCCTGTAACTCCATTGTATAGGTATCACCCCCTAAAATATCTCCAGGATGAATCATAAATTCCCAAAAGAAACCAAAAGCCCCGCTGAATAAGGAGGCAATTCCCTCGAACGCACCAAAAATTGCCCCAAATATACTACTTAGAAAACCACCAAATCCACCGCCTCCGCCGCCTCCGCCTCCAGAACCACTAAATGTGCCAGAAAAAGTGATGGGGTTATCCGGATCAACAATTGAATTATTCTTGGGATTCTTTACTTCGAATTTTTTCTTTTCTGGCTCATCATCATTTTCATCTTTAATAGTAATATGTGTAACGTCTGTAGCGACTATTTTTCCTTCTTTTATTAACTCTGCAGTTAATTCATAAGTACCTGCTGGAAAAATTATTGGTTTGCCACATTGCCAGTTACCACTGTCACTAACCACAGCTCCTGTGCAAATAAACATTTCCTTAGCAAGATCTTGATTGTTTTCTTTCAACTCTGATGAAAGGTCGATCTTACGTCTCTTAATCGCGACCTCATCTCCCGGCTCATTAGCACTTCCTGACAAAAAACTTGGGATACCTACAGTATCTGTTTCTCCTACAGAAGGGGTTGTAATCTTAACTTCAGGGGTTTTTATTTGAAAGTAACTCCTATTTGAAATTGAATTCCAAGTCTTTTTGATATTAGTTAACCCTAATGGATGATACTTATCTGTTACCTCAATATAATAAAATCCATCTTTTAATGTGGAAAGAAGAGGAATATCCCAAATTGGGAAGTCATTCATTTTTAATCCATTCACCATTGAATAATTTCCATATCTTATAGGAATTTCCTCAAAATCTTTTCCGTCTTTCAATGGAACTTTTAAATAAACATCTTCATTCTCTTGTCTGGAGCATATAGAAGCCTCAAGAGATAAAAGTGAATTTTCATTTTTCTTCATGCAAATAGAGTATTCTGATGGTAAAATCATATCACCATTCATCTCAATATAACTCTTGCTATCACCACCAACACCAGATATTTTTTTATTTTTAAGCTCTACAGAAGAAATTTTATTTGGATTTCCAATTTTATTTTCATTAAGGAAATCAGCTTCAAAATATCCCCCTTCAACACGTAAGTATTTATTATACCACAATTTTTTATCAAAAAAATCAGTATCCTTAATCTTTTGTATTGCACCTGTATAAACCATTATTGGCTCAGGATTATTATAATCTCCTGATACATTATCCAAATAAAATCTATATTTATCATCCTTATTATTTCTACAATCGAATGATTTATTATTGAAAATACAAACAGCACTTGCCTCATTAGCATAACTTACATCATATTCTACTTTTTTTCTATATACATTGCTTTTATCTTTATTATATTGATCTAATTTTAACTCAGTGTATTCCTGTGGTTTTAAAAGTATATTAACCTGATCATGTAAATTTACATTACCTGTATTTTGGCTTGCTATTATTTTATAATTATTACTTTCAATTTCATATATAAATTCAGATTTTACAGTGCATGACCAAAGCCCATACTTTTCTGTTTTTATTAATTCTTCATCTTCAAGCCCTTCGCATAATTTATCTTGAGTATAAATTTCTTCATTATCTAAATTAGATTGAATTATCAGTTTAACGTCCGAACCAGGATCAGCATACCCACGTACTATAAAATTCTTAGTGATTATAGTTGATTCGTCAGCTGGATACACAATACCAAACTCTTCTGAAATAGAAGATATTTTTGCTTGTACAGTATCTTCTTCCCATGATTCACTTACCTTATTTACCTCTCTGGCTGTAATAATTACCTTATATTCTTCTATGTCATTAATATCTTCAACAAAAAAATTATCATGCGGGATATAGCATTTCCATTTTCCCCTTGAATCAGCTTTCCCACATGCATATACGTTTTCTTTACCATTTTTAATAGAGTAAGCAACCTCTATTTCACTACCTTTCCTTCCCCAACCTTCAACAAAAACATACTTCCCTCTCTTACTTAAATGGGTATTCCAATCTGGATTATTGATCCAAACTTGTTTCATTATTGTAGAAAACCAATTGCCAAGATCATGTTTTTTACTTGAACCAGCATCAAAATATTTCCCAGTAACATCTGAAAAGAAAAAAAAAGGATAGTCATTTTTATCTTTTATTTTTAATGCATCATATCCCCAAGAAGAAACACCAATAATTGTATCGTTCCAAATAATCGGCCCACCAGAGTCCCCCATTTGTATAACTCCTGGGCTTAATGCTTTATTTTTACTTGCCTCTACCATCAATCCTTCTTTACCTTTAGCATCGATAGCTGTAGTGAAAATCTTCACATCAGCTCGACGCTGAGTTCCATCATTTTTTATTTGTTCCCCAGTATTTTTATCAACTCCAAGTAAACCATAGCCATAAACGGAAGATTGATAATAATCTTTATTTAATTTTTCGTAGACTTCGTCATAATTAAAGAAACGACGAATACGCCCACGACCATAATCATCTGACACTTTTTCTTTTAATTTAATAAGTGCAAAATCATTACCCAAGTAACTTGATTTAAATTCTTCAGGTTGTGCAGTACCGATAATGTTTTTTTTATAATCTTTTATAAGATATTCTTTAGCATTTTTAATTTTGCAATGTGCAGCAGTCAAAACATAGTTTGATGCAATTAACGAACCACTGCAGAGAAATCTATTTTGATTATTTTCATCTTTATAATGAATACTAACAACCCAGTACTTACATTTATCACTTTCAATATTAACACAACTATCTTCACCTCCAGAAATAGTCTCTAAAGGTGGATTTTCTAATGAAAAACCAGAAAATGATTGACTGAAATAAAATAAAAAAAACAATGTAAAAAAAGTTCTAAAATAAATCATAACAATCTCCTTTAATATGGATGATAGTTACTATTGATTAATGCAACTCATTCCGGAATCACCACCTGTGCATTTTATTTTCTTTTCACCTCTTGCTGTATAATTTCCGCTATCATCGTATTCTTCAAAAGAAAATAAATATACTCCTCTCTTAGCATAATGTTTGTCTTTTGCTTTCCAGTCACCTTTCTCATCTGTGATGTTCCTCTCAAAAAAAACAAGCTCATCAGATGATATTTTGACTTCAGGACTAAAATCTTCATCCTCAACATATGGCATTGATGTTCCATAAAATTCAGTAAACACATTATCTTTTTTAGCTTCTACAGAAAAAATTTTAGAACTCAATATCGTCACTTTATCACTATTAGTTTCAATAGGAACTTCTTCTGTTCCATAATTAGTAACTGTAATTTTCATAAAGCCTATGGGTACATCTTGTATCTCTGTACTCCACTTATTGTTATTAATAACAGAAATAGCAAAACTATTTGAATAATCTTGATAATTCAAAGAATTAACACTTCCATCAATACGGGTTCCATCAGTGGCCTTACCTTCAATTAAAATATTTTGCACATCATTGATTGTCGAAGAAACCACTTCATGGTTTTCCGGTTTAGTTATCTCAATTGGACAGTTCGCGGTATGATAGGAAATATTTGATCCTATTAAATTGGGTAAAGTTGGATAATTATCAGAAGGCGTTGAAAATGCATTAATAGACACAGATACGTTATAGTTAATGCCACAAACAGCTTCTAACCCCCCCAGTTCCCATTTTCCCGTCCCAGTATCAACATTTGGAGTATAGCTCGTTGTCGGTACATAAATAGTTCCATCCATTTGATAACCCGTAATTTGTACCTGCATATGTTTGGCATTATCAGCAGTATCACTATTCATTCGGCCTGATAAGCTATATTTTCCTGTAGGAATAGTTTGTCCATCTTGGATTGAGGTAATTGTTGCTCCACATGGTGGGCCATTTAAGGTGACATCAGAGTTTTTTATTCCCTTAATACTAATTGTGCCGGTGATGCCACAGCTTATCCAAAGATGGCTTATCCAATTTTTATCGTCTCCTGTAAATTGTGCTGCATAATTATACGGATTAAAATCCGTTATAATTAAAGGTAAGGAACCATCTTTCATAACACCTGTTCCTAAAATTGTAATATAGTTATTTTCAACTGTTGAATCCGGTTGAGGTGAAGTAATTGTTGGAGGTGCCAAAATGTTATCATCTTTGATAGTAATAACAATATCACTTGGTGGATTACTAACGCCATATTTTATATTTAAACAATCTACACTATCGCAGGTAGCAGTGACTTTAAGTTTGCAACTACTAGTATCAACTCGAGTATACCATTCACTCATATTTCCAGTAACTATTGTAAAAGGAATAAAATTAACATAAAACTGTATATCACATGATTGATATTTTTCGCCATCCTTATACGTTTCAGCCGTCCAACTGATATACTTATCCAGTTCAAAGCAAAATGGTACACCAAAAGTATTTTTATCTTCAATTTCTTGGTTTATTCTTTCACCAACCATTAGATTAATATTACTACTCCCTGTTTTATACATACACTTCTCATCAATACGCTTAATATTCAGAATGTCATACTTACTATTATTGATAAAAGTTAAATTATAATTCCTAGATAAATTATTCTTATTGTTATTTAGTTCTTTTTTATTGACTATATTATTTGATACTATTTCGCCTTTAACCATCTCTATTGCATTAGCATGATGATAAAAAATTAATACCATAAAAAATAACATAGCATGTAAGTTTTTTTTGCTTATTTTCACAGTACCACCTCCTTACTTAAAAGGAAATATTATTATACGATACAATCGAGTTTCTTAATTACATTAACACTATGAAATTAAATTTCTAATTAGATTATTCTTATAAATGCAAACAATATTAATTATATTTCATGAAAAAATATAGGAAATAATAAAAGTACACGCTAGTACTACAGCCGTAATCCCTATTGTGCCATGATGGGGCTCTTCTTCCTTAAATAAAAGGCGGTGTCACATGCCATCCCCTGCCAAAATCTGGGAACAAGA
>NZ_MUBJ01000024.1 GCF_002127535.1 Xenorhabdus vietnamensis | reverse complement strand
TGAAGGAATTACATTGATCACGAATGTCCGCCGTAATATGAAGGCCAAATTTTTATCGCTTTGGGACAAGGCCATGTTAAGAAAACGTTTTTTAATAGAAACAGTGAATGACCAATTGAAAAATATTTCTCAGATAGAACATTCAAGACATCGGAGTGTAGTCGGTTTTTTACTGGAGGTTGTATCAGGGCTAATTGCTTATACATTCCAACCCAAAAAGCCGAGCTTAGGTTTACGTGACTATGAAATTGCAATGCTTAAACAAAGCTGAGGTTTTTCTTAGCATCATCAGGGTTTTTCACTTCCTCTTTGTCGTATTTGACCTTCACTTCCCTGATTTCCTCCAGATGCACATTCACCTTGAGCAGCGTCGCACCATCTTTAGACTCACGCGCTAAATCGTAGCCGACGATAGCAGCATTGGTGTAGACGAACTCAGGCGTGACTACGTGAAATTTCAGGGTACTTTTCGCCAAAATTTCCAGTTGAGACAAGAAAGCGCCGCGTTCCAGCGTTCCGCCAGAGCCTTTTGTGAGCTGAACAGTAACTTTGTACGGGTCACCCACTTTGTTATAACTAGCAAATGAGCCATTTTCTATCGGCGCACTCACTACCCGATATTGGTTCTGGTATTGTAGTGATATCACATTATCAGCGAGCAGAAGGGGAATTCCATATTGATTGAATATGCCCCAGTAATTGCCGAACAATGTATTTATCAGTGCCGCACCACCAAGACTGATTCCCGCGTCCAGTGCGGCGTTAGGGATACCCTTCCAGTTAGGTATATCTGGCATTCCGAACATAGAAGCCTCATTTTTTGGACGTAAAAAAACCGCACAAGGCGGCAGATAAAGAAAAGGCCACGCAGAGCGCAGCCTTGGATTCAGAATGTAGATTTGGAGAATTATTTCCAGTTGAAGCAAAAATGCAGTGTATTACCTACGTTTTGTTGCAGTAGGGTAGCAAATTTCTTTACATCATAGTTATCAGAACCATAAACACCTGAATATTCGTATGATCTTTGTCTGCCATCGTTTTCTATAGCACTTCCAAGGTGATAATGCACACCACCAGCAATGACAGTAAGATCTTTTTGAAATAATTTTTGCATCTGGTAACCTTCTTGATTGGTATCAGATGAAACTACAAAACCTATATTGTCATCCCAATCACTTAAAAATTCTGAAAATTTCGCAATATCCACCTTATTTTCAAGGTTAGTTAACGAGCCATACTCACTGTCAGCAATTCCATATCCCCATTCTTTCCAAAGCTCAGCATTGTTCGTTCCTACTTCAAGATCAAAAGACAGCATGCAATTATCTGGCTTTGGTTTTTGCTCAGATTTTAACAACTTCCAATCACAAGCCATCAGGCTCCCTTGCAACTCTTCTTGTGTTGGTCTCCAAGGATACCAATAGCCATCTTTATCACTCTTCTCAATATAAGGGCCCCCTCCACCTTCGCCATTATTAGATTCCGATTCATGGGCAAGGCGCATGTGCTCTTTAGGTACATTCCAGTCACTACGATATACTTGTTTCCCTAAAAATATTTGACTCAATGCCCATGCGAAAGAACCTACTGGTACAGTAATATTGTCATTGTCAATATTATATTGGTCAGGATTAAACGGACATTGTTTATTATCCAGCTTATTAATTTCAGACATAAATCCCTCACTTAATTATTTATTAATAAAGGTAATTTCATCTTACTACTAAATTGCCAGTTAATATTACTGAGGTCAGATTCTTATCTCAATTGAATAACTATTAGCAGAATTAATACGCATTAAAATATGGTTGCGTATTATAAAATCTGTCTATTGGTCGAGTGCGCGATTCAGTGAGTTGTAAATTCAAAGTTTGGTGCTGATAAAAAACCGCACTGTGAAGTGAACTCCTTATATTGGACACTTTAATGGCGGCTAAGTTTGGGTGTTAAAAAACCCGCCGAAGCGGGTTGGGTTGTAAAGTAGATTGCTAATTATTTTCTTTGTTTTCTTTCTGCACCTGTTTTTCTTTTTTAGCAACCTGAAATTTTTCATAGGTATTGAAATCAAACAGAGAAAAGGACTCTATCTGCTCAAATGGTAACACATGCCTAAATTGATAAACCGATAATGGTTCAGATGTAAGGGTTATTCCCTCTTTTCTGTAATGTTCCGCATAATCATGGTCAATAACAAAGGTTAATGTGTCTTTATCCCTATAACCAGACATGAATGGAATCAATACTAAGGTATTGGTATCCATTCCTTCAAATCTGGCAATATCAAGCATTCCAACGTACACTTTTCTGGATTTGAGAGTCACTAGAATGAGAAGCCCCTCATCAATCCTATCTACTGATTCCAGTAATACACCCTCAATTGAACTGTCTTTTGCTATTTCTCTAAAATACTCAATTCTTTTTTCTAAGTCGTTATTATGTTTTTCTACTTGATATGTTCGCTTAAAGCTCACAAAGACCATGCAGCCTAGGCATAAAGCAGAAAAAAAGCTAACCCCAAAAATTCACTGAGACAGAATATCACCAGTGAACGTAAATAGCTTATACTCGACCCCTAAATAATGCAGGATATTCAAAACAAACATCACTAAATACAAATAAAAGACAATTACGGCAGCGAGAATAACCCCTGCGATTAGGAATTCAACCCCTTTCGCGCCAACGCAAAAGTATGCACTCCAGCCCACTGATTTATTGAGTTTGTATTTGGAAGGTAAGTGGGTATCAACATAGTAATACCCACATATAAGAACAAAAACTATGATGAAAGCCCACATAGAGCTATCCTTTTCTGATCGAGTGTAACTTCTCTATGTTGGCTGCAAATGCTTTCTGTACTTCTTCATTGTTGGGGTTTAAGGCTATTGAACCATCTTTATTGACAAAAAACCTATCTTTGGTGTTAATCTCAACTTGATCAACCTGATTTTTATCGATCAGCGTATCTTTAACAATCTTCTCTGGGGACAGGATTGCCTTAAGTATTAGTCTAAATAGTTTACTCATATCCCCTCCTTAACTAGCTAAAGTAATCCAAATTATGCATAACCCGTGAGCAATATTATAGCACGCTATAACATTTGAATTGAGAGCACGATAAGCGAAGTTAATGCAACTTATCGACACAATTACAGAAGATAACAGCAAATAAATAGTAATTACTCAATCATCAGAAGATAACTTCCTATTGATTGATAAAATCCAGCATTCTGGTGAAAAAATCCATCATGATAAATAAAACAGGATAAAAATCCAATTTACAATAAAAATCGTGCAAATTAACTCATGCAGATACTAAATTATTTCAAGGTCATTACTTTATCCCGCTGTCAACTGTCAATAAATTTTATCGAACGTAAAGAACCTTTTTAACTAAATTTCCTTGTGTGGAAGGCCATACAATTGGTCGAAATGAAAAGCCCCGTGATGGGGCTTCGTAAGCTACATAGATAACGCCTTTAAGACATGAAGCGGATCTTTCTCTATTGCCTTTAACAGAGCCTTGGCTGGTCCGGTTGGCTCTCTTCGCCCTTGCTCCCAATTGCGAAGGGTTCCAACGTTAACAGAGATTAATTTAGCAAATCCCGCTTGGCTTAAGCCGGTTATCTGACGAATGTTTTTTACCTTCACTGCCTCAATAGTTGTTTCACGAGAAGCAGCACGTTCGCCATTCATGATTTCGTTCATCTGTGTCATGCTTTCAGTGAGTCTGGAAAATAATTTGCTATCCATTGTTACCATCCCTCATTTAATGCTCTCAAGACTTTCTTTTCTGACTCGCTAAGGTCATCTTTAATGCCTTTTTTATAAATCAGCAACAGTCTTATATGTGAGACATCGACCTTGTGATAATAAATGACGCGTACACCGCCACGTTTACCTTTACCTCTGGATGCCCATCTAACTTTACGTAAGCCCCCAATGTGCTGGATAACATCACCTGAAGCGAGATTGTCTGCAAGATATTGCTGAAACTCGCGATATTCATCAGCTCTTTACAGCTCTTTACAGCTCTTTACAGCTCTTTACAGTCTTCGGTGAATATAGAGGTCTCAATGAATATCATATTTCAGTACGCCATTGGTGTATGTATAAAATGATAATAGCACTCTTATCGTATAAGTCAATGGCGTACGACTGGAGAATTTGGATAGTAAAAGCCCCGTAAGGGGCTGTTTCGACTTTCAGGAAAATTATTATTGCTCTTTCTTGCAGTTAGTTAATTGCTGCATTATGCCGTCACGTGGGCTGCCAACCGAAAGTGTAGCTATAGCGTATTTAGGGAAAAAGCTTTCACTAAATTCACCATCATCATATTGAAACTCTCTCTCTGACATGATCTTCCTGCCATCCGGTGTGACTGGTGCAGCAGTCAGGGCCATCTCATGCCCAACATAATCACCTGATTTCATTCCGTGAATGGTCATCACTCCATTTTTAAAAGTCATCTTGGTTTTCACTGCCACCAGCGGGAAAGAATATTCACTTCCTTGTTTCACTACCTCAGAATTAACTATCTGACCTATTTTGCAGATATACACGCCATTAAATTCACTGTGGTTATCACCGCATCCTGTCAAGGCAAGCGCTGTACATGCTATTAGTAGCTTTTTCATAACATCCTCACATTTTTTCAGTAAGCATAACAGTTGCTTATTAAAAACAATCACAAAAAAACCGTGATGAATTGGCCCCAAAAACCGTACTGTCACTTGCAGAGTCCCAAAATGGGACTACAATTAAATTATGAAAATAATATCCGTTGCATCACTTAAAGCGTTTTGGGAAAAGTATCCCGATGCAGAACAACCACTAAGGGCTTGGTTCGATGAGGCCAAAAAAGCCTTATGGAAGACGCCAGCCGATATTAAGGCTCAATATCGTAATGTGAGCATACTGAAAAACAATCGCATGGTATTTAACATTAAAGGGAACGATTACCGCCTGATAGTTTCTATCTTTTATCCCGCAGGCTGGGTGTACATTAAATTTATCGGCACGCATAAACAATATGATGTCGTAGATGCCAACACTGTAGAGCCGGAGTAAACCATGAACATTAAACCCATTAGAACCGAACAAGACTATCAAGAAGCATTAAAAGCCATCGCTCCGCTGTTTGATAATCAGCCAGAAATTGGCACGCCTGAATTTGATTTTATGGAAATTATGGTGCTGCTGATTGAAGCCTATGAAGCAGAGCATTACCCAATCGACCCGCCAGACCCCATTGAGGCTATCAAATTCAGAATGGAGCAATCCGGCCTGACGGTTAAAGACTTGGAACCAGCTATCGGTAAATCGAACCGCGTTTATGAGGTTCTGAACCGTAAGCGTAATTTGACATTACCCATGATCCGCAACTTACACGGTATGTTCGGTATTCCCGCAGATGTCCTGATAAAACCAACAAAGACAGTCCTGTAAGGGGCTGTTCTATTGGTAATGCTAACCATTGCATATGAAGTTTATTTCCTTCAAGAATGTGTTATTAACTGAGTCGAATTAAATGAAATATTTAAAGAGTTTTGCTGCATTAATGCTATCAGTGCCTGTAATGGCATTTTCTGCGTCTCCTATTATTTGTGAAAACGAATCCCCTGAGCATTCAATTACATCTATTTGGCCTTCGCTTTATTTATCCGATCCAAATACCCTTTGTTTTGATGTTAAAGGCTGGCCTGAGTTTTCAGGTACAAACTGTGTGAAAAATGGCAAAAATGCGAATTGGACTGGTCTTGTGATTGTTTGGGAAGACGGAGAGTCACAAGGTCGGGATTCAACCAATTTCCGTGTAGTAAATCCTGTAGTCACAGATGAACAAATACAATATCGCATAGAGTGGTCTCGTGGAGATGAATGGCGCACGATGCAGAACGTAGCCATCAACCGACTTACTGGTGGTGCCGTGAGCTATTCTGTCACTGAGCATGGTGGAGAAAGCTACCAGTGTAGGGTTGTAAAAAAAGCAATTTAAATCAATGAAGTATAGAATTTATTTATCTTCAGCAATCAATGTAAACCATCCTTGATAGTAACCACAAAATAAGCCCCATCAGGGCTGTTTAGTAAGTGTTCATTCTTTGGCATTCTGAGCGGTTTATAAACTAATTCTTGCTTGTGTTAATTTCCTTGCACCAGTTGGTTTGTATGACCATCGATTGGAATCCATTAACAAAAGATACAGCAGCTCCCAGGTCAACCTCTCCATTATCAAGGTAGTTGTATCTAAATGTCATACCCGGTCTCCCTGAACTACCCAAAAGATCAGGGTCTTGAAGATACTCCGTGCCATCTTTTTCTGGCTTTTGAAGCCTTAATCCTTTGCTGGAGTATGATACGCCGTTTGATAAAACAACTGCCATAGAAGCATTTGAATCATCTATTCTGCCTACTTTTTAGCAAAATTTTGCCATTATCAACTATAGTGGGTCCATACCCAGCGCCAGAACCAACGGCAACCATGTACTCGCATTTATAAAGTCCGTCTTTTACATAAACTGCTATGTCATCGTAATTTTTTTCTTCTTTCTGTTTTGTCTGCCGGGGATGATCAACAATAGTGCATGAGGCTAAAGATGCAGCTATCACCAATAATGCAAAATATTTTTTTAACATTCATCACCCCATGTAATGATTAATTTGCTCCAAGTATAACCATCATGTTCAAATAAAACACAGGGAAAACAAATTAGTGTTATGCTGTACACATAAATCAGCCACTTTGAGGTGCAATGTAATGAGACTAATAAAAGCCGTACTCCTTATAATTGCCACTGTAATAGCATTACCTTCTCTGGCAACAGAGAATAAAAAATATGAGTCGATGGTTAATGTTGGTAACGATTACTACATGGATCTGGATAATGGGAAGATATACGGTATTTACTATGTACCTAAACCACTAGATAAAAATGCATGTATTAGTCGCAATCAGATCTGACACTTCGATTTGAAAAGAAGAGAGTTACCCACTTTGATTAAAGGTGCTGAATCTTAAATCAAAGAAACTAAGAGGTAATTCTCATGCTACATACTAACAATCCAATTATTAAACACAAAGCGGGTCTTCTCAACCTTGCAGAGGAGCTGGGTAATGTATCCCGAGCCTGTAAAGTCATGGGCGTATCACGGGACACTTTTTACCGTTATCAAGAACTCGTTGAAACCGGTGGCATTGATGCGCTTATCAACCAGAGTAGAAGAACACCCAATCTCAAAAACAGGGTTGATTCTGAAACAGAGCAAGCGGTTATCAAATACGCCATTGATTACCCGGCATACGGACAAGTGAGAACCAGTAACGAGCTTCGTAAGTCAGGGATATTTGTCTCACCCAGCGGGGTGAGGTCTATTTGGCTCAGGCACGACCTTGAAAATTTTAAAAAGCGCTTACTGGCGCTCGAAAAACACGTTGCTGAAACGGGGAGCATCCTGACGGAAGAACAAGTGGTAGCACTGGAGAAAAAGAAACAGGATGATGAGGCTTGCGGTGAAATCGACACGGCCCATCCCGGTTTATCTGGGTTCACAAGATACGTTCTATGTGGGCAACTTGAAAGGCGTTGGTCGGATTTACCAGCAGACTTTTGTCGATACCTACAGCCAGGTGGCATTTGCCAAACTCTATACGACCAAGACACCGGTTACCGCGGCCGATGTGCTTAATGATAAAGTACTCCCTTTCTTTGAGTCGCATCAGTTACCGATGTTGAGGATATTAACAGACCGGGGCACAGAGTATTGCGGACGCGTCGAACACCACGATTATCAGCTTTATTTAGCGATAAATGATATAGACCACACAAAAACGAAAGCCAGATCGCCACAAACAAACGGTATCTGTGAACGCTTCCATAAGACTATTTTGAACGAGTTCTACCAAGTCACATTCAGAAAAAAACTGTATAGTTCACTCAATGAGTTGCAAAAGGATCTGGATGAATGGATAGATCACGACAACCATCATCGTACTCATCAAGGAAAAATGTGTTGTGGTCGTACGCCAATAGAGACCTTATTGGAAGGAAAATTAATCTGGGCTGAAAAAAATCTAACCCAGATTTAATCTGACAGGCACTGAATCAAAGTGGGTGACTGTCAGATCGGGTCGCGACTAATACAATTTAAGGAAAAATGCCGTAGTGTGTATTAACTCTTTCGCCGTAGCAGCGCTACTTGGGTCATTATGCTATTTTCATGCGCTTCGAACGCCTGACGTTTTAACGCGATTTCTTCTTGTAATATCTCGTCGGAGAAATCGTAATGCTCACCCATAGGATCAGAGCGATTATCAGAATGGTGCATGCATAATTGGCTAATTTCTCGGGTATCCGAACGAGAATATCCCCGTGCGCGCATTTGGGCAATGATGTTACTTTTCAGGAATTTTCTACACATTGTATTAAATGCGCTCGATTTCCCTTTGATAGTTCCTTCATGGATAACCCCTTTCAGAGCATTTTCAGGACTATAGGTTTTAATTATTTTATCCAGAGAACGTTTAGAAAAAGGATTTTGTATGTTCTTGGGCTGTAAAAACACATAGTCCCGATTACATCCATTTACAGAATCACTCCACGATTTTTGCTCATCAAGGATGCTCTTCAACATCGGCGTGATTGGTAACCTAAATTCTTTCTGCGTTTTCATTGCTCCGCGCATACCCATTATTCCCGCAGGATAAACAATTTCCCCCGCAGCAGCATTCACATACTCCCAACGTAAATTTGATACGTTGATTGGTCTAACACCAGTTAATATCATGTAGCGCATTGCATTTTTTTGATGAACGGACGTGCATGCTGCGACATTAATCCATAATTGAGCAATAGACTCTATATCTGTAAAACGACGGGTAGGGGTAGGTCGCTGCACGCGAGACGAAATGTAATCATCAGGAATACTGGCAGCAATGTTTTTCCCTCCACAATGCAGTGGAGCGGCAAATTTCCAAAATCTGCGCAGCTCTCCAAATAGTTCGAATGCCTGATTGTTGGATTTTGTTTCAATCCACGAATCCAGAGCGTCAATCAAGCGTTGATATGTAACATCGCTATATATCTCTCGAGGTTCGAACGATTCACGTAACTGTTTTATCCTGCAACTGTACGTATAAAAACTATGTTCACCGAGTTTTTTACGTTCGACCTTTGCTCGTAAATCATTTTCGTATGAATCCAAAATTTGATGTACTGACTCAGCCGTTAGTCCTTCTTTAGCCAGATCTTGAGCTTTCTCACGAGCTATAGGTAAGGTCAACTCAGGCCATTCGCCTAATTTCCGGCCTTTTAACCCCATGCTTTTAGGGTACTCGGCATAAATAGTAACCTTCCCCGCTTTGCTGAAATCTATTCTTAGGTAATTTTCCTTTTCATACTTAGATCGACGGGGCTTACCTAAATGTTTTAATATGGTCTTAGCAGCCGTAACACAGATTTTCATGTGTGAGCCAGTATATGGGGGCTTACACGACTCCCAGCTAGCTAAGGCGCTTAAATATACATCATTTTGTTGGGTGATTGTCGTTTGTGTTACTATGCTTTTCATTAAAAACTCCGTAATATCATGATATTGATATATTAGCTCACACATCACTATATTTTAGACACCTAAAACAGTCATGTGTTGCGGTTTTGTGTTACGGAACATCGATTTTAAATGTAAAACATACTGTATAAAAGCACAAGAATCGTGTAAATGTAACGAATACGGAATTCACTTAACCACTTGTTTTAAAAAATTTATATACATAAAATACTGAAATGGCATTACTAATTACCAAACGCTGTATAAATTGTGATATGTGTGAACCCGAATGCCCTAATCAGGCCATCACAATGGGCACAGAAATCTATGAAATTGAGTCTGAACGTTGTACCGAGTGCATCGGGCATTACGAAAAGCCAACTTGCCAATCTGTCTGCCCGATCACTAATACCATTATCCTTGACCCTAATAATCAAGAAACCGAAGAACAGTTATGGGATAAGTTTGTACTGCTACATCATTCTGACAAAATTTGAAGTTAACTTTCCAATATCACCGTCGCACAAGCATAACGCCGTTCATCTGCCAGTGTGACATGGAGGGATTTTACATTCAGTTTGTTAGCCAGCACTTCGGCCTCGTCATGAAGTTTTAAAGTGGGTTTTCCCAGTAGATCATTAATCACTTCAAATTGATTAAAGGCCAGCCCGTTGCGGATACCCGTTCCAAATGCTTTGGCTGCTGCTTCCTTAACTGCGAAGCGCTTTGCCAAAAAACGGATAGGCTGATTATGCTGTTGATATTGTTGCCACTCTCCATCACTCAGAATTCGCCTTGCCAGACGCTCACCCGAACGCCCGACAATTTCTTCAATACGGGATATTTCAACAATATCTGTGCCTAAACCAATAATGGCCATTAACGGCGTGCTTCCCGCAGCAATGTTTTCATATCTGCAACAGCCGCAGACAAGCCACTGAATACAGCACGGCCAATAATTGCATGTCCTATATTCAATTCATAAATTTCAGGTAAAGCTGCAATACGCTGTACATTGTGATAGGTCAAACCATGACCAGCATTGACTTTAAGGCCTTTAGCCGCCGCGTAAGTTGCAGCTTCTTTGATGCGCTGAAATTCTTTTTCCTGTTGTATTTCATCCTCAGCATCGGCATACGCACCAGTATGAATCTCAATAAATGGAGCTCCAACTTCAACAACTGCATCAATTTGCTGGTAATCCGCATCAATGAACAAAGACACTAAAATTCCCGCTTCTGATAACGTTTTAACAGCCGCAGCAATATGCTCTTTTTGTCCAAATACATTCAATCCGCCTTCCGTTGTTACCTCTTGACGCTTTTCAGGCACTAAGCAACAGAAAGTAGGCTTGATTTGGCAAGCAATCCCCACCATTTCGTCTGTTACCGCCATTTCAAGGTTCATGCGGGTTTGAATGGTTCTTTCTAATAATTGGACATCTCTGTCAGTAATATGGCGGCGATCTTCACGCAGGTGAATCGTTATACCATCAGCACCCGCCTGCTCTGCAACAAATGCAGCCTGAACGGGATCGGGATATTGTGTCCCTCGGGCATTACGTAAAGTTGCAATGTGATCAATGTTGATACCTAACAATACCTCAGCCATTTTTAGCTCCTGCAATAACATAAGATTCAGTAAAGTTTACACTCTTCATCATGAAAAAGCGGCTTACTTTAATTTTCATTTTTCTTGTTGGGATGATCAGTTTTTTTACGTATGAATTGACGAAACAGTTCACGGCTCTTTAACGGTTTCCCACCCAAATAAGGTTTCAAGGCAATGCGAGTGAAACGCTTTGCCGCTTTCAAAGTTGCATGGTCAGGAAATTCACCAATTGCCAACGCCTTAAGTTCATAACCAGTAAAACTGTAGTGATCTACAATTAAACTGGCGATAAATCCTTTTTCTTCACGATAACGGTAAGTCATTGTATCCGCTACAGGTTCACCACTTCCTGCACAGTGAAGATAATTCACACCGTATCCCATATTAGTTAGTAACGCTAATTCAAAACGGCGCAATGCATACTCCGGCGTGTATTCACTCGCCGCAAGAACTTGTAAACATTGGAGATAATCAAAAAAAAGTACGGGATATGCCGTCCCTTGCTCAAGGACTCTAGACAAAAGCTCGTTCACATACAAACCGCTGTAAAGCACGCTTCCCCTCAAGGGGAGAGCCAATGAGATAGGCTCTGCATCTCTTAATGTCTTGATTTCTCCCCGCCCGCTCCAACGCATGAGCAGCGGGGTAAAAGGTTGCAAGCAACCTTTCAAATTGGAGCGACGGCTTCGTGCCCCTTTTGCCAATACTCGCACACGCCCTTCATTTTCAGTAAATACGTCCAGTAGTAAACTGGTTTCACTGTAAGGGCGTCCATGAAGCACAAAGGCTCTCTGCCAGCCGTCCACACATCAGCCTTATAAGTCGTCAATGTAACCGAGGCTACGAAGCGCCCGTTCATCATCAGCCCAGCCAGCTTTCACTTTTACCCACAATTCTAAGTGGACTTTTACATCAAACAGCTTTTCCATATCTTGACGGGCTTCTGTGCCAATCGTTTTGATTTTGCTGCCTTTATTACCAATCACCATTTTCTTCTGACCATCACGCTCTACCAGAATCAAACCGTGGATCGTATAACCGCCACGTTCATTGGCAACAAATTGCTCAATTTCCACTGTCACAGAATATGGAAGTTCATCACCCAAAAAACGCATCAATTTTTCACGGATGATTTCTGATGCCATAAAACGCTGTGAACGATCGGTAATGTAATCTTCAGGGAAATGATGTTCTGCCAGTGGTATATGATCACGCACT
Organism: Xenorhabdus vietnamensis; assembly: GCF_002127535.1. Lineage (GTDB taxonomy): Bacteria > Pseudomonadota > Gammaproteobacteria > Enterobacterales > Enterobacteriaceae > Xenorhabdus > Xenorhabdus vietnamensis. The sequence goes on along the minus strand of NZ_MUBJ01000024.1, from coordinate 48,912 downwards.
AATTTGGCAATAGTATCAACATTCATGCCTTTTTCAGCGCTAATCGGCACAACATCAATAAAATTCATCTGTTGGCTGAGAAAACCGATATGAGGCAGAAGAATAGTTTTATCTGTCACATTGTCCACTTTATTAATAGCCAGCAAGACAGGGCAACGCAAATGACGCAACTTATTCACCACCATTTCATCATCGGGTGTCCAGTGCGTACCTTCCACAACAAAAATAACCAGTTCTACATCACCAATAGAGCTGGTCGCCGCACGGTTCATCAAACGGTTAATCGCACGCTTTTCTTCAATATGAAGACCCGGTGTATCAACATAGATGGTTTGGTAAACCCCTTCCGTATGAATCCCCATGATGCGATGTCGCGTCGTTTGAGGTTTACGGGAAGTGATGGATACTTTCTGACCCAATAATTGATTCAGTAAAGTTGATTTACCGACGTTAGGCCGACCGACTATTGCAACAAATCCACAATAGTTTTTTTCTTCGCTCATTCAAGCTCCAGTTGTTTTAATGCTTGTTCCGCAGCCGCCTGTTCTGCCTTGCGGCGACTGGAACCGACTCCTCTGACAGGCTGTTCAAATCCACTGACCTGACAGTGAATTGTAAATTCCTGATCGTGTGCTTCCCCACGAACTTGAACAACCAGATATGTAGGCAATGGCAAATGACGCCCTTGCAAATATTCCTGTAAACGCGTTTTAGGATCTTTTTGCTTATCACCCGGGCTAATTTCGTTCAAACGAGTTTCATACCAATTCAGGATAATCTTTTCGATGGTTTGAATATCGCTATCAAGAAAAATAGCACCAATTAAGGCTTCAATACTATCCGCCAAAATGGATTCGCGACGATGTCCCCCGCTTTTTAACTCCCCCGGCCCCAAACGCAGGCATTCACCTAATTCAAACTCTCTGGCCAATTCCGCCAACGTATTGCCACGCACCAATGTTGCCCGCATACGACTCATGTCCCCTTCATCAACACGAGGGAAACGATGGTAAAGCGCATTAGCAATGACAAAACTCAGGATTGAGTCGCCAAGAAATTCCAGACGTTCATTATGCTTACTGCTGGCACTGCGGTGAGTCAAAGCTTGAAGCAACAAATCGTACTGTTTAAAGGTATATCCTAGCTTATGTTGTAACCGATTCGTTATTATGGAGTTCATGTGCTACCAATTCAGTTAGAATTTATCAAATAAAAGCACACGCAACAGACCTGTAAGGCTAGACTTATCTGGCAGTATTCACCCTATGCCCTACCTTACAAAACTGTTGCGTTTGCACTGGCTCCCAAAGATATCCATCACCTTGAGGAACCAGTCATCTCGTTTGAAAGAATATTCTACACTGTGAGATAAATTAATGCTGCGCTAATATATAAATATTAGTGAATTCCACCAATTCGGCTAAAACGCACACCAGTAGGCCATTTGCCTTCCTGTTTTTCGAAACTCATCCAGATGGCGGTTGCACGGCCTACCAGATTTTTCTCCGGTACAAATCCCCATGAACGGCTATCATCGCTATTGTCACGGTTGTCACCCATCGCGAAATATTGGCCCTTGGGAACAACCCAAGTACTACTCGGCAAACCTTCTTGAGAGAAACTAGGGGTACGTTGTAGTTGAGGAATAAGCAAAATATGGTGTGACACATCGCCTAAGTTCTCAACTCTTTCGTCCTGACGAAAAGAATTCTGCCCCACTGGTTCGTCAGCCGGAACTTGATAAACACCATTTACAAATTTCCCTTCCGGTGTCAACCCTGTTTTTATCGTCCATTCACTTGGGAATATATTCTGATAAGTAACAGATGAATCTCCCTTACATTCCGCACTCCAACCACAATTAGGGAAAACCTGAAGCTCTTTTGTGAAATGATTGTAAACAATCTTATCCCCAGGTAGCCCAATAATCCGTTTTACAAAATCTATGCTTGGGTTCTTCGGATATTTAAAAACAGCAATATCCCCACGCTTAGGCTCACCAGTTTTTATTAAGGTTGTTTGCGTAATCGGATCTTTCAAACCATAGGCAAATTTTTCAACCAGAATGAAATCACCAATCAGTAATGTTGGCATCATTGAACCAGAAGGGATCTGAAAAGGTTCGTAAACAAAAGAGCGCAGAACCAACACAATGGCTAACACTGGAAAAACAGATGCAAGTGTTTCAACCCATGAAGGTTTATGCAGTTCTTTAGCCAAAACTTCCTGAGTTTCTGCGCCTGCCGCCTGTTTCTGAATATGAGCAAGCTTTTTTTTACGTTCAGGAGCAAACTTGAATCGCTCCATGCACCAGAGAATACCGGTGATTAACGTTGCTAACGTTAATACCAAGGCAAAAGTGTTAGCCATTTAAACTCCTTACGACCTTGTTAGTTATCTTTGCCAACATGCAGAATCGCTAAGAAGGCTTCCTGCGGCAGTTCAACATTTCCGACCTGCTTCATGCGTTTTTTACCTTCTTTCTGTTTCTGCAATAGCTTTTTCTTACGGCTGACATCACCACCATAACATTTCGCCAGTACGTTTTTACGTAACTGCTTAACGGTAGAACGCGCAATAATGTGAGTTCCTATAGCAGCCTGAATTGCAATGTCAAATTGCTGACGTGGAATCAATTCCTTCATTTTTTCCACCAGCTCACGTCCACGATACTGAGAATTGTCACGGTGAGTAATCAATGCCAGAGCATCAACACGCTCACCATTGATCAAAACATCTACGCGAACCATGTCTGCGTCCTGGAAGCGGATGAAATTGTAATCCAGAGATGCATAACCACGGGATGTTGATTTCAAGCGATCAAAGAAATCCAAAACAACTTCAGCCATTGGGATTTCATAAGTCAGTGCAACCTGATTACCGTGGTAAACCATATTAGTCTGTACACCTCGCTTCTCCACACAGAGTGTAATAACATTGCCAAGGTATTCTTTCGGCAACAGCATGTGACATTCTGCAATCGGTTCACGCAGTTCCTTAATATTGTTTAATGCCGGCAACTTGGATGGACTATCAACATAGATAATATCATTACTGGTTGTCTCAACTTCATAAACAACTGTTGGAGCCGTTGTGATCAAATCGAGATCATATTCACGTTCCAAACGTTCCTGAATGATTTCCATATGCAGCAATCCGAGGAAGCCACAACGGAAACCAAAGCCCAATGCGGTAGAACTTTCTGGCTCATAGAATAATGAAGCGTCATTTAAGCTCAATTTACCCAATGCATCACGGAATGCTTCATAGTCATCAGAACTAATTGGGAACAATCCCGCATAAACTTGCGGTTTAACCTTTTTAAAACCAGGCAGTGCTTTTTCCGCAGGTTGACGTGCCGTTGTCAATGTATCCCCAACTGGTGCCCCCAAAATATCTTTGATGGCACAAACCAACCAGCCTACTTCACCGCAATTCAATACATCACGATCAATACGTTTTGGTGTGAAAATACCCAGACGATCAGCGTTATATATCTGTCCGGTACTCATGACCTTGATTTTATCACCTTTACGCAATGTACCGTTTTTAATACGGACAAGTGAAACAACACCAAGATAATTATCAAACCATGAGTCAATAATCAGAGCCTGTAATGGTGCGTCAGGATCGCCCTCTGGCGATGGAATTTCTTTCACCAAACGCTCAATAACATCCTGTACACCCACGCCCGTTTTTGCAGAACAACGAACAGCATCTGCTGCATCAATACCAACAATATCTTCGATTTCTTCAGCTACACGCTCTGGTTCAGCAGCAGGTAGATCTATTTTGTTCAGAACTGGAACCACTTCCAGATCCATTTCAATGGCGGTATAACAGTTAGCCAATGTTTGAGCTTCAACACCCTGCCCCGCATCAACAACCAACAATGCACCTTCACAAGCAGCCAGTGAACGGGAAACCTCATAAGAGAAGTCAACATGCCCTGGCGTATCGATAAAGTTTAATTGGTAGACTTGCCCGTCATTTGCCTTGTAATCCAGAGTTACACTTTGTGCCTTGATTGTAATGCCACGTTCACGCTCAAGATCCATTGAATCCAGTACTTGTGCTGCCATTTCGCGATCCGACAGCCCCCCACAGATTTGAATAATCCGGTCAGATAAAGTGGACTTACCGTGGTCAATGTGGGCGATAATGGAGAAATTTCGTATTTGCTTCATTATTTAATCTTTTTTGCCTTAATATTTCTGAATCATTCGCCTATGGACACACCGATGGACATAAAGCGACAGTTTATTGGTTCGGCCACTGGCCTGAGGAGCTGTATTCTACATGCCAAACCTGTGAAAACCTAGTCATGCCTGTGGTTTTCAGTATGACCCAGTAGTTTTCAGTATGATAAATAAAGTTGAAACTCTCATGATCAAGTAAATTATTCTTGCTGTAGAACCTTAACTGCATCAGGAGGTAAACCAATTTGCAACACTATAGGCTGGTATGTTTGCAGATTATCCCAATATGCAGCAATCCTGCGGGCAATGAAGAAACCAGCGAACCCACCGCCAATTCCCCCTAAACATATCCATAATTGATCAGCTGTCCAAGATTGGAAAAGTACAGCTCCCAAAAACAGCCCCAGCAACGGTGTTAAATAAACCAGCATGGCTGAACGTAGTAGACTACTTTCAGGAATACCTACTTCAACTTTCTGGCCTGGTTGAAGTGGTTGAGGAATTTCCAGTTCCAACTGATGGATGCTTTCTGGCCCTATTTTCTCCAGTAAATAAGAGCCACAGGCTGCTTTGGCCTGACAACTGCCGCAACCTGAGGATGAACCGTAACGTAACAATGCCCGGCCTTTTTGCCAACGAACAACTGTTGCCCACTCTTTCACCATCAGTTTTCTCCCGTAAATGTCACGCTTGCTGCAATTTGTTCGGCTGTTGCGAAAGGCAGCTCACCAATGATTGTTATGCTATTTTTACCTCTGGCCAAAGTATAAACCGTTCTCCTGCCTTGTCGAAGCAATTGTTTATCAACCACATTTTTGTTTGAGTTCATGACATTTACAGAAAAACTAAACAACCCATCACTATACATGATGGATTGTAACCATTCTGTCTCTGATAGCTTCCGGCTATTACGGGAAATTTCTTTGAAGCCGTCAGGCTCTCTTCCAACCAACCAATTGAACGCCAACTTATCAGAAGGTGGAATGAGTAACATAGGGGGTAATTTGAAATCTGTAATCGCGCTTAGTTCCGTTTTAATATGTTCATTTACTGTTGATGACACGACACGGAATTGCTCAACGACTGTTGTATTATCTCTATCCAATAGATCTATCCACAAGGGAAGGTGGGTTTTATCATCAATCAGAAGGTTATAGTTATAGCGGGATTCATCTTTCGATATGATGCGCACAAAACTCACGGGATGATCACCTACATGTGTACTGCCTACATCAATGAAACGATAAAATTTCTGTAATTTTGCAAAATCAGCAAAGATGATCGGTGGAAGATAGTCAATAATATGAGTGCCATGGATACTAAAGGAATCCAATCCAGGTTCATAATAACTGATTTGAGTACCGCGCTGGATAATCTCCCTTCGTGAACCATCCATTTGCATAATTTGGGCAATAGACTGCCCGTCAATAATGGCATGACGGTAACGTAAGGGAACGATGAGTCGCTGCTCCAAGTTAATAAAACCAAGCTCATAATCCAGCGTCTGTACTGCCTTACTCATATCCTGTAACAAAGCCTCAGCGCGGCTTTGCTGTGCTGAGGCTCTTAGAGGATTTATCAGGCTACTTGATAATAAAAAAACGAAAAACCAAGTATGTTTCATTACTGTTATCGTAAGCTATTATCGTGAACTATCATTGTCAATATTGCCGTGTCTGTTGTGGTACTTGCTCTCCAAGCGGCTGGTTAGCCTGTGTGACACCCTGATTTTTTTCAAAGTGAATACGGCGATCAAGTTCATATTGCTGCAACATCGCATCAATTCGTTTATTACTTTCACGCACTCGCATACTCAGTTCATTACCGAAAGTTTCTTCTTCGGCGGGAGTCGCTAAACCAACTGTTGAAGTTGTTCCCATCACAGGCAATGTATTAAAAGCCGGTGTTTCAAATTGGTTATCTATTTCAGAGCCACTATTATCGTTATTATAGTGTTGGACACCGACAATCACGCTCAGGGATACACAAGCAGCAACACCAACTTGTGTAATTTGGCTCTTCCATGTGCGAATTTTGTTCCAGAATGGCATGGCCGACCATGTTTCAGGCTTTGGCTGGGATTCCAGAACAGCTACTGGATTGATATGAACGGGTTCTTTTTCAAGAGCCAAAGCTACTTGACTCGCAATATCCAAATGCAATACATTCCCCACATCACCACGCAGCACATCACGTACAAGATGATATCTTTCCCACTGTTTCTGCATAATCGCATCTTCAGAGACCAAATGAACTACTTCACTATCAAGAGCTTCTCCATCCATTAATGCGGAAAGTTTTTCTCTTTGCATGCCAAAGTACCCTTAAATATTGTTTTATCCCATTACTGTTGGATCAATGGTTGAATTTTATTATCAACGGCTTCCCTTGCCCGGAAAATTCTTGAACGCACAGTGCCTACAGGACATTCCATGATGTCGGCTATTTCTTCATAGCTCAACCCATCCAACTCCCTCAACGTAATCGCTATCCTTAAATCTTCCGGGAGCGATTCAATAGTTCGGAAAACGACTTCCTTTAGCTCTTCAGACAACATTAAGTTCTCAGGGTTCGAAATTTCTTTTAATGAACTTGATGTATCATAATTTTCTGCGTCGTTGGCATCCAGATCATTGGATGGTGGACGACGCCCCTGAGCGACCAAATAATTTTTCGCAGTATTAACGGCAATACGATACAACCATGTATAAAAAGCACTATCTCCCCGGAAAGAAGAAAGTGCCCGATAAGTTTTAATGAAAACCTCTTGAGCAACATCAGGAACATCGCCTTGAGGTACGTAACGAGCGATCAGGCTCGCTACTTTGTGCTGATATCTCATAACCAGCAAATTAAATGCTTTTTGGTCACCCTTCTGGACCCGTTCAATCAGCATTTGATCCGTTAACTGCTCGCTCATCCGAGGTTCACTCTCCTGAGGTAAAACTCCACATTTATAATTAAAATAAACCAATATGATGTTCTGATTTCCCGAACAAGCATGACTTTGAGTATCAATTGACTGTGAAGTTCAACTTTAGCTGTAATTTTATATTACAACACCTGTTACTCTCGTATTACACACCGTCTATTTTATTGATTTTAAGCAAATTAATTTTTGATGGCATTTGCTCAATGCGTCTTGAGGTATACAATCTCTTGGAAATCTATTATTGGGTACCTAGCACAAATCATAGCCTCTATTTCACAGGGTGCACGATTTTAATCTAAGAAAAACAGAATTTTTATTCTATTGTACCAAATAATCCAATTCACCATCTCAATAGTGCTAACATTATCAATAATAAAGATAAAAATCTGTTACTAACTGACGGAATTCGTCTGAATATGCACCATCCGTTCCTCGAATGGTTAATTCACTCATTTGAACGCCCTGTTCTTGTAGGGATAACCCCAGCAATAGGCGATGTAATGGCTTATCTTGCCTGTCACGAATACTGACACGAAAATGGGTAAACCATCCCAAATCTAATGCCATTTTTTCAAACTGTTCGCCGATATCATAAGGCAATACCAGACAAAACAATCCCATTGGAGTAATCAATGCTTGCACACATTCCAATAAACCTTTATGTGTCAATGACGCTGTATAGCGTGCCTGATTGCGTGCTTCGTTTCGACATGCTATAGCAGGTTCAAAATAGGGTGGATTGCTAACAATCAAATCGTATTGAAGACTAAGTTTCCGTGATTCATTTTGCGCTATCTCATTTTGTTGCACATTTTGCCGCACGAAATCATGAATATCTTTCTGATGAACCGTAATGCGGGAAGGCCATGGTGATTGTTGCACATTATCAACTGCCTGCGTTGCAGCAAGAACATCCAGTTCCACTGCATCAATGATAGTATCTTCTTTTGTACGCTGGGCTATCATCAACGCAATTAAACCACTGCCACATCCGATATCCAGACATCTTTTCCTGTTGTATACTGGCGCCCAAGTTCCCAACAATACACCATCCGTCCCGACTTTCATCGCACATTTATCATGCCCAACAAAAAACTGTTTAAATGTAAAACCACCGCGGCGAAAAGCGGGTTTCTGTATCAATGCCATAGCCCATATCTGCTGAAATTAGAATTTGTCATAGCATAAATCTTATGGTCGGAGGATAAAAGCAACCTGCCCATCGGATGCTTTTATAGGATGAAGAATGCGATTAACCTGTTTATAATCGGCGACCCAAATAGAGGTATATGATGACTGCGACAAACTTTTCCGAATTCGAACTTGATGAATCCCTGCTTGATGCGCTGAATGAAAAAGGCTACGAACGCCCGACTGCCATTCAAGCGGCAGCCATTCCTGCTGCTATGGATGGACGCGATGTACTAGGCTCAGCGCCAACTGGTACAGGTAAAACCGCCGCTTACCTATTGCCGGCATTACAGCATTTACTGGATTTTCCCCGCAAAAAATCGGGGCCTCCGCGTATCCTGATTTTAACTCCAACCCGTGAGCTGACAATGCAGGTTGCAGAACAAGCAAAAGAATTTGCAGCTCACACACATTTGGACATTGCCACAATAACGGGCGGTGTTGCCTACATGAATCACGCGGAAGTATTCAGTGAGAATCAGGATATTGTTGTCGCAACGACAGGGCGTTTGCTGCAATATATCAAGGAAGAAAACTTCGACTGTCGCGCAGTGGAAACGTTGATCCTTGATGAAGCTGATCGCATGCTGGATATGGGATTCGCCAATGATGTCGAAACTATTGCAGGTGAAACTCGCTGGCGCAAACAAACATTGTTATTCTCCGCAACCCTAGAAGGAGAATCCATCCGCGATTTTGCTGAGCGTCTGTTAACTGACCCTGTCGAGATCGATGCTGAACCTTCTCGCCGTGAACGCAAAAAAATCCAGCAATTCTATTATCGGGCTGATACGCTAGAGCATAAAACAGCCTTGCTGTGTCACCTTCTCCAACAACCTGACGTTACTAAATCCATTGTGTTTGTACGCAAGCGAGAGCGTGTGCGTGAAGTTGTTGATTGGCTGAGTCAGGCAGGCATTCAGGCTTGTTTCCTTGAGGGCGAAATGGTGCAAGCCAAGCGTACAGATGCTGTGAAACGCCTGAATGATGGTAAAGTCAATGTTCTGATCGCAACTGACGTTGCTTCCCGTGGACTGGATATCGAAAACGTCAGCCACGTTTTTAACTTTGATTTACCCCGTACAGCAGATGTTTATTTGCACCGGATTGGCCGTACTGCTCGCGCAGGCCGCAAGGGAACAGCCATTGCTCTGATTGAAGCGCACGATCATCCTCTTTTGGGCAAAATCAGCCGTTATCTCAAAGAACCTTTGAAAGTGCGGATCGTTGATGAACTTCGTCCGCAAACCAAAGCACCAAGTGAGAAAAAAAGCTATAAACCATCCAAAAAAGTGCTGGAAAAACGCAAAGAGAAGAAAAAAACTGAAGATACAAAGAAAAGCCGCGTGAAAGTTCGTCATCGCGACAGTAAAAATATTGGTAAACGCCGTACTCCTTCAGGCAATCCCAAACCAGAAGTAACTGAATCCAGCAACGATTAATTGTCAAAATGTGGGCGAAGTCATACAATCAATGGCTTCGCTCCCAACTAGTTTGCTATTTATTACTTAATCAAAACACCACATTCAAAACATTACACAGTGTAATTCTGCTCATTCCATTGTGATGCGATTTGCTGATAAGCTTCCTCAAATTGTTCTCTGGTTGCAGAATCATCCATAGTCATTGCCAATGATCGCAAGGAAGCTATATTTTCATCATTCTCATCGGTACTATCGATTGATGCCAACATAGTATCGTGATTATTCAACCAAGGCTTTTGTTCTGTCATTAATTCCAGAACGGCTTCCAAAAAGTGAGCCTTAAATGAATGAAATCCATACCTATGAGGCAATTTATCCCAGATGCTGTCCAATTCATACTCTAGCCCTATAGTGCTCCCCATTGGTTGAGGTACGGGCAATGTTTTTTGCAAATTATCCAACCAATCATGCTGGACAGTATAATGTCGTATCAAGCCGCTACCTGCCAATTCACGCGCAACCTCAGGCAATATTCCCATATGTTTCAATGTTGCATCTGAAACACCAGCAGAATTATAAATAACAGCGGGTTTTCCCGTTGCCAATGCAGCTACAGTTGCTAATCCACCTCCCAATGAATGCCCGGTAAAAATGACATTTTCCCCAAAAACTTTTAACGCTTTATATGCCAATTCCACAGCTTGATTATATTGTTTTTCATTGTAACCAAGCCCCTGACGAATGCTTACCATAAAATCTTTTAATTCATTCGATCCCGTGAAAGAGACAATATATAACCCTTTGTTTTGGTAGACGCCAGCCTGAAACCCGGTTGAGTAATCGTTCAATGTTTTGGGATCAATGCCTACTTTCGATAAATCATCATCAGATAGACGCACATAATCGCCAATCCCTAAACTGCTTTCCCGATAAACATCACGGGTAACCAGTGTCAGAGAATAATCAATAAATTGAGAGTGTTTTCCTGCAATATCATTAGCTTTCAATTCAGGTTCTGCCATCACACTCGTATTTAAATTATTAATCAGTGATTGATAGAGTGCATTAGCCTGTTTAGTGTTTTCTGAAAATGAAATACTTGAAGAAGAAATGTGTTCAACTTTATCTGGTAGTGACTGGATTGGAGAATTGGATTGAGGTTGCAGGGAGTTTCCTTGTAATGAGTAGATCCCTAACTCGCTGGAAAAATTGGTGTTAACTGATAATGTCATAAAATTCTCCTACAGATTATTCAGGTTTAAGGGTGTTTAAAAACCCAAACTCTCTATCGGCAGGAAATTTAACAAGTTTAAAACAAATTTAATTTTTAATTAACAAAATTAAATTACATACTAAAAATAAGGAATTATGTTTCCTTATTTATTCCAATAAAAAAGGGAGCATTGATTCTCCCTTTAGACTTTTTGTCTGATATAAAAATTACAGGCTTTCTGTAAAAGTGCGCGCAATAACATCACGCTGCTGTTCTGGAGTCAGTGAGTTGAATCGCACAGCATAACCAGATACACGAATAGTAAGCTGAGGGTATTTTTCAGGGTGTTTTACCGCATCTTCCAACGTTTCACGACGCAGAACATTAACATTCAGATGTTGCCCGCCTTCTACACGCACAGTCGGTTTGACTTCCAACTGAATCTCGCGATATTCAAACTGCCCCAATTCCTCTTTGGCAACAATCTGGCCTTCATCGTAACCCGCTTTGGCACAAATACAACGCGCTTCATTTTTCTCATCATCCAACAGCCAAAAAGAATTCATTAATGCAGCGTTGTCAGATCGGGTAATTTGAATCCCAGTAATCATTTATACCTCCAACATCATCGTCTTAGTTATTTAGTTAAATCATTATTTAATCAACCATCATTCATGATTTCCTGTATACCAGCACAAATGGGAAGATTCTTTGATAGTAATCAACTAATTTTGTAAGGTTATTAATAATAATTCAGTAACAACATGTTTTAAAACATCTTTTATAGAATGACCAAATGAAATTATTTTTGTATTTTTTCAAAAAAATTTATAAAACAGATTTTCATTCTAAGAATTAAGCACAGATTGACCTTCAAGGGTTCCCCTATCCTAAGGGAATCGGTAAGCTTAGGCCTATCTGATAATCATCTAGAAAGGGATTGGCTATGTCCGCACCATCCGCACCTCTCATATGGCACGATGTCATCGGCAATGAAAAGAAACTGCCTTATTTCGTTGATACATTAGCTTACGTCGCCAATGAACGTCAGGCTGGAAAAACCATTTATCCGCCTCAACAAGATGTTTTCAACGCATTCCGTTATACCGAATTGGCTGATGTAAAAGTGGTGATTTTGGGGCAAGATCCTTACCACGGACCGAATCAAGCCCACGGTCTGGCTTTCTCTGTACAGCCGGGCATTCCTGCACCGCCTTCTCTCATCAATATGTACAAAGAACTGGAATCGGACATTGCCGGATTTACTCGTCCCAATCACGGTTGTTTGATCAGCTGGGCAAAACAGGGAGTATTGTTGCTCAATACCGTGCTAACTGTTGAACGCGGCAACGCGCATTCTCATGCTAATTTGGGGTGGGAAACTTTCACTGACAAAGTTATTGCCGCAATCAATGAACATCGCAGCGGAGTCATTTTCTTGCTTTGGGGATCTCATGCACAGAAAAAAGGCCGTTTTATTGATACCCAGCGCCATCATGTATTAAAAGCACCACATCCTTCTCCTTTATCTGCCCATCGTGGGTTTTTAGGCTGTAAACATTTTTCACAGGCTAACATTCTGTTGGAAACCCAGGGGTTGTCTCCGATAGATTGGACACCTTTGTTACCCCAATAATCAATTTCTACTTGCAAAAATGCCGCCTTCTAAGTGGCGGCATTAGATCACGGGATACCGTAATTTTATTTGGAAACAGCAACCATTGCAGGGCGCAATAAACGACCATTCAAGATGTAGCCTTTCTGCATCACCAACATCACATGATTAGGTTCATGCTGATCAGATTCCATCATGGTCATCGCCTGATGTACTTCTGGATTGAAAGGCACATTGATATCACCGACTACTTCAACGCCAAACTTACCCACTGCATCAATAAAAGATTTCAGAGTCAGTTCAATTCCTTCAACCATTGGCAGCAGCGTTTCATTGGCACGATCAGCAACTTCTAATGCACGCTCCAGGTTGTCGATAACTGGCAGAAGTTCATTGGCAAATTTTTCCAATGCAAATTTGTGTGCCTTTTCTACATCCTGCTCAGTACGACGGCGAATGTTTTCCACTTCAGCGCGCGCGCGCAATATCGCATCACGTTCGTTAACCTGAGCCTGTTTCAATTGCTCTTCCAGCTCAGCAACACGCGGGTCAACAACATTTTCAGTCTCTGGCGCGTCTGCCTGTTCTGCATTCATTTGTTGCTCTAATACATTTTCTGTATTTTCTGAGACTTGCTCGTCAGGTGCTTTTTGGTCTTTACTACTCATGAATATCTCCGCGTATTTTATATTATCTTCGCCATTCTCGCTTATTATGGGGATCAAAACGCGGGATTCAAGAGAACACATCATATTGTGAGGACAAAACCATATGCTGAAGGAAATAACAGCAATGAATAATGAATTCAAATGCATCGGTATTGTCGGCCGTCCACGTCATCCTGAAGCGTTGGCTACCCATGAAATGCTGTATTATTGGCTGGTATCTAAAGGCTATTGCGTCATCGTGGATAGACAGGTTGCAAAAGACATTAATTTAAAAGATGCCCAAGTTGGAGGACTGACAGAAATCGGTAAAATCGCCGATCTTGTGATTGTTGTCGGTGGCGATGGCAATATGCTCGGTGCAGCCAGAGTATTATCACGTTATGATATCAAAGTCATTGGCATCAACCGAGGCAATTTAGGTTTTCTGACAGATTTGGATCCAGATAACGCTTTACAGCAACTATCCGAAGTTCTGAATGGCGAATATCGAGATGAAAAACGTTTCCTGCTTGAAGCACAAGTCACAAAAACAGGGCATAAATCCCGACGTAGCACTGCATTGAATGAAGTCGTTCTACATCCAGGCAAAGTTGCTCATATGATTGAATTTGAAGTATATATTGATGATCGTTTTGCTTTTTCCCAACGTTCAGACGGTTTGATCATAGCAACACCCACTGGTTCAACCGCCTATTCTTTATCCGCTGGTGGGCCAATTTTAACGCCAAACTTAAATGCTATCGTTCTGGTACCGATGTTTCCACATACCCTCTCGGCACGCCCGCTCGTTATCAGTAGCGAAAGCAGCATTCGTCTGAAGTTTGCCCAAAATAGCAATGACTACGAGGTCAGTTGTGACAGCCAGATCGTCCTGCCAATCCAAGATGATGAAGAGGTGATCATCAAACGCAGTGACTATAGTCTGCACTTAATTCATCCAAAAGATTATAACTATTTCAATACACTGAGTACAAAATTGGGCTGGTCAAAAAAAATGTTCTAAAAACGAAGCTCCTCTACTTTACTGTATAAAAAACCAGTTTATACTGTATGGAAGCACAGACATGTTTTTATGCACAGGAACGTGTTTTTATATACAGTCAAAAGAAGGAGGAGCACTATGCTGACTCAATTGACCATCAATAACTTTGCTATCGTTCGCGAACTTGAAATCGATTTCCGCTCAGGAATGACGGCAATTACAGGTGAAACCGGAGCCGGAAAATCCATAGCAATTGATGCCTTGGGTTTATGCCTTGGCAACCGCGGAGAAGCCAATATGGTTCGCCCAGGTGCTCCACGTACCGATCTTTGTGCTCGTTTTTCACTGATTGATGCCCCTTCTGCACGCAAATGGCTTGTAGACCATCAGCTTGATGGGAGCCTTGATGATGATAATGAATGCCTGCTACGCCGTACAATTACCGCTGATGGGCGCTCTCGCGGTTTTATCAATGGCACTGCCGTACCTCTTTCTCAATTACGTGAATTGGGTTCACATCTGATCCAAATCCACGGGCAACACGCCCATCAATTGTTGTTAGAAAATCGTCACCAAAGGCGTTTACTGGATATTTATACGAGCGATTTTGAACTTCAGCATGAAATGAAACAGGCTTATCAGCAATGGCGCCAAAGCTGTCAGGCTCTCTCTCAATTCCAGCAACAAGCTCTTGAGCGTCGCTCACGTCAGCAATTGCTGGAATATCATCTGAAAGAACTAAATGAACTGTCACCACAATCAGGTGATTATCAAGAGCAGGATAGTGAATATAAGCGACTGGCGAACTGTGGGCAATTTTTGTCCGTCAGTCAAAACATTCTCCAGCTTTTAAGCGACAATGATGAGCAAAACATTGTCAGCCTTCTAAGCTATGCACGGAGTGAACTAACAGAGCTTGCTAGTATGGATCATAAACTCAGCGGCCTACTTAATATGCTGGAAGAAGCTGCGATCCAAATCAATGAAGTTAGTGACGAGTTACGTCATTACAGCGACCAACTGGAGCTGGATCCTAATCGTTTATTTGAACTAGAACAGAAAATCTCTCAGCAAATCAATATGGCTCGTAAACATCATGTTGCCCCAGAAGAATTGCCTGCATTACATCAACAGTTATTGGAAGAACAGCATCAGTTATCCCAACAGGAAGATGATTGTGCCCACCTGAGTGAACTTGTCAGCCTCCACTACCAGCAAGCCCTGACAGTAGCGGAAAGATTGCACCATGTTCGCCAGAAATATGCTGTAGAATTGAGCCAGTTGATAACAAACAGCATGCACCAACTTTCTATGCCTCATGGTCGATTCACTATTGATATTACCTTTGAACCGGAGCATTTAAATATCGACGGAGCCAGCAAAGTCGAATTCAATGTAACAACTAACCCCGGTCAACCCCACCAACCACTGGCAAAAGTGGCATCAGGTGGTGAACTTTCCCGTATTGCACTGGCAATTCAAGTTATTACAGCGAAGAAAATGGAAACGCCTGCGCTCATTTTCGATGAAGTTGATGTAGGCATTAGCGGCCCAACAGCTGCGATCGTTGGACGCCTGTTACGTGAATTAGGAGAATCGACCCAAGTTATGTGCGTCACCCATTTACCTCAAGTCGCCGGATGTGGGCATCAGCACTTTTATGTCAGCAAGCAAACAGATGGTGAAGAGACAGAAACCCAAATGCAATTATTGGATAAAAAAGCACGACTCCAAGAGCTGGCGAGGCTTCTGGCAGGAAGTGAGGTTACAAAAAACACTCTGGCCAACGCAAAAGAGCTGTTAGCAGCATAAATTAATACAACTTTTTTGTATAATTGCAGTCATAGGTTAATGCGTAGAGGTTTTCAATCTCTTCAATGTTTATTATTATCGACGGCCTAACTCCTAAAGGAATGTAATTACTATGCGCTGTAAATTGTTGACTGCCGCTACTGTATCTCTTGTTATGCTGACTGCGGGTTGCTCCATGTTTGAGCGAATTGTTTATCGTCCTGATATTAATCAAGGGAACTACCTTACGCCGGCTGCGGTATCAAAAATCCAGAAAGGAATGACTCAGCAGCAAGTCTCTTACACTTTGGGAACACCAATGCTGACGGATCCATTTGGGAGCCAAACTTGGTATTACATATTCCGCCAACAGCCAGGTCATGGAAAAACAACTCAGGAAACCCTGACACTTACTTTTGATAGCAAAGGTGTGCTAACTGATATTAAGAATGAACAGTCACTGCCAAAGAATCAGTGAAGTGTGTACTTAATTTATTCGCCAGCTTATCTACTGGCGAATAAATAAATATTATTGCGCATTATTTCTAGCACGCTCTGCTCGCTTACGGCGCATTTCTTTAGGATCAGCAATCAAAGGGCGATAAATCTCTACACGATCCCCTTCTTCCAGCGTATCAGTCAACTTGGTTGGACGGCTATAGATGCCAACTTTGTTCTTAGTCAAATCAATATCATCACGTAGCGTCAACAGACCAGACGCAATAATAGCTTGTTCAACAGTTGCTCCTTGCGGTATTTTCACATTACGCAGATATTGCCGTTCAGGTAGAGCATAAACGACTTCGATATTGATCTCAGACACTGTAAACCTCACGGGCTCGTTGGCTAAACGCCTGAACCATGTTACCAGCCAATTCTTTAAACACCTTACCAAAGGCCAGTTCAATTAACTTATTGGTAAATTCAAAATCGAGATGTAACTCAACCTTGCAGGCATCTTCGCTTAGCGGGGTAAAATGCCACCCTCCCATCAACTTACGGAAAGGTCCATCGACCAGCTGCATGCTGATGCTTTCATTATCAAATAACGTATTACGCGTTACGAACGTCTTACTGATCCCTGCCTTAGAGACCTCAACGGAAGCCGTCATCTCATTATTACTACTGCTTATTACGCGGCTTCCCACACATCCCGGTAAAAAATCCGGATAAGACGTCACGTCATTGACCAATTTATACATTTGTTCCACGCTGTAAGGCACTAGCGCAGAGCGACTAATCTGTGGCATATCATTTCCTGTAAAACTTAACAGCGCTGAATAGTATCACTTAAATGTGGTTAAATAAAAACCCGATGACATTTAGATCAATAAATGTGCATTTATCGCTAAATATCATTCAGAAGAGATTTCTTTCACTAACGCATACAGTATAATACAACGCATTATGACAAAGAAAAAAGCATACAAACCCGGTTCGGCAACAATTGCCATGAATAAGCGAGCCCGCCACGAATACTTCATTGAAGAAGAATTCGAAGCAGGCTTATCCCTACAAGGTTGGGAAGTCAAATCACTGCGCGCTGGCAAGGCTAACATCAGTGAGAGTTATGTTTTGCTCAAAAATGGTGATGCTTATCTTTTTGGTGCCACAATTACTCCATTGAACGTTGCTTCTTCCCACGTAGTTTGTGATCCGACACGGTCACGCAAACTACTACTTAACAAACGTGAACTTGATTCACTGTATGGTCGAATCAATCGAGAAGGTTACACCATCGTTGCTCTTTCCATGTATTGGAAAAACGCTTGGTGCAAAATCAAAATTGGCGTTGCAAAAGGTAAAAAAGCGCACGATAAACGTTCAGACATTAAAGAACGTGAGTGGAAATTAGACAAAGCGCGAATTATGAAGAATTCTGGGCGTTAATCATTAGCATTGTTACCCGATATTCTGATATACTTGCCTTTAACACGCTTGGGGCTGATTCTGGATTCGACGGGATTCGCGAAACCCAAGGTGCATGCCGAGGGGCGGTTGGCCTCGTAAAAAGCCGCAAAACAATAGTCGCAAACGACGAAAACTACGCACTGGCAGCTTAATAACCTGCGCAGAGCCCTCTCTCCCTAGCCTCCGCTCTTAGGACGGGGATCAAGAGAGGTCAAACCCAAAAGAGATCGCGTGGATGCCCTGCCTGGGGTTGAAGCGTTAAAACCAATCAGGCTAGTTTGTTAGTGGCGTGTCTGTCCGCAGCTGGCAAGCGAATGTAAAGACTAGACTAAGCATGTAGTACCGAGGATGTAGGAATTTCGGACGCGGGTTCAACTCCCGCCAGCTCCACCAAATAAAACAAGGGGTTACACGAAAGTGTAACCCTTTTTGTTTGTGCAATGTCCACTTTGCGTCCACCCATTTTTAATTTTGTCCATAGTTCGGCATCGTGTGACAACTGGTGTTTATAATATTAAGGGCTATAGTGATGGTGATTAATTATAAGACAGCATCTGACGCTGACTTACTCGCAGAACTGAAAAAATTAACTAGTGGTGTTTCAACTTGCGTTTCAAGAGGAAAGAAAGGTTTTTTTTACATTATTAGAGAATTAGATATTGGAGAACATCCCATCTCCGCTTTGTTCGGTGATCGTGATGGTCTAAAAGGCACATTTATATTACTGACTAACGCAAATATTCATTTCGTAAGAATAAGCCTTTTAAAGAAAATCCATCATGACAAATTCCCCAGAAAATCAATCAACTCATTTGAAGAGAAAAAAGGGTTATTGTCCGCAAAATTAACACTGGTCATTGACGGTCAACATTATGTTTTCGATAACATAGAGAAAAAGTTAATTACACCATTTTTATCTCAACTGAACAAACCATTAACTCCCTCCTCTCCTGTGCCGCAATCTACTGCATCACAATCTAAAGTTGATGATACTAATTTAGATACAAGTTCTCTTATCGATAAATTAGAGCGTATCGAAGAATTGAAAGAATTCGACGTCATTAATAATAAAGAATTTAACACGTTAAAAGAGTATGTCTTGGCATCAAATCTTGATAAAAGCTTAGCTACTGTTGATGTGTTAAAACTCGTTGATGACTTAGATAAACTCAATGATTTTGTTTACAGTGGTGTTATCACCAAAAAAGATTTTACGACCCAAAAGCAAGCACTATTACAAACATTACCAACTACAAAATAATTCCCAAATTTTCAGTTTATTATCTACAGCAAAGCTGCGTCCTGTCTGAACTTTACGATTTAGTGCGGCTTTGCTTCATGATCTTATTTCTCACGTAAAATGGAATTTTTCATTTAATATCAATACATTGATATTTTCCCCGCGATCCACCTTTGATCCAAAAACTGAAATTCCCTGAAAATCTTTTCAATCCTTTCAGTTTATAATTTCCCCCACAGCGCCAGCACTAGCGCGCTCTGGTGACTCCCTTTGTAGTATTTTAAAACTGAAATAATTTTTTGATCCAAAACGGGCAGGCGGGTGCGGTGTAGTGCGTTTTACGTCAGGTTTACGTTTATTTCGTGGGGATTGTGCTGCGTGAGAACAACGCAGGGAACGCGATCCAAATTAACCGCAGATGGCAATGAGTTGATAAGTGAATGGCGTTGTGTGCGGCTGGTTGCGTTTTATGAGGACATGAAAAAGGCCACGCCGAAGAGTAGCCTTTGATGAGGGAATTTATTAGGTTAAGCAGCCGTAAGTATTAATTCGTAACCTAAACTTGATAGCGCTTTTTCTATCGTGTCAATTTTTGTCGCGTGATAAACATCCAGCAATTGCTTGACATTCTGCTTTTGAATGCCGACACGGCGCCCCAATTCCGAACGGCTAACACCTGCTCTTACCATTGCATTGAGCAAAAGGATTTTTGCCGTAACACTCGCAGGAATGTCAATATAGTGCTCTGTTGCCGTATCACCCGGTAACGGGATCTCCTTACTTTCATCGTCAAAGTACATGGAAAAGGCGGTTAACAGGGCATCATAGGCCATCGCTTTGGCGTCGGCCAAATCATCGCCACAGGTTAACGCCTCGGGTATATCCGGGAACGACACAAACAGATTAGTGTCGTCGTCTTCAATATTAACGGGATATCGCATAATCATCACAGTGAGTGAGAGTTAGCCCAAGAACCAGCCCCGAAGGGCTGGTTAGTTATTTGAGATTTAACTGCTTAAGGATAGCTCGCCTTAATTTTTCATTAATCTCTTTGCTCGGATGTCTTGGCATTGCACTTCGTGCATCTCCCTTAAGAAGTATCAAGTGATTCTTTCCATTCTTGATTATTACCCCTTGAGACTCAAGCCACCGCCTGAACTCACTCTGCTTCACTACTCCTCCATTCTGTTGAACATGACAACATAGTAATATTTTTTTATTACTTCGTCAATGTATTTGTAATACTTTTTTATTACCCCAGAAAAACAAAAACCCCGCCGAAGCAGGGTTAAGTTGATAAAACAGACAATCAATTGGTGAGGTTGATTGCCCTGTTTTGATTTTGACGTGACGGATTGTCATTCATACGGTGACTAAGGAGGAGCAGCCTTGGTCACAGCGCGACACTCTTCAACTAACATCATCAGTCTAATGCCTGTAGCATAAAATATCAACTTAGGGTATGGCGTACAAAACCTCACACAAATGGGCGATATTCACCCAATCACAGGCGAATACTTCTGTTTCAGCCCATCGGATTTATGGGCAGTGCCTCTGATGGCGCTGGCGTTCTCCGGTGTGCCTGTGTTGTGATGGGTATGGGCGGCGGTCAGTTCCGCCAGTTCCCTGACCACATCCAGCGTGTCTAACATCAGGGTCATGACGTTAATTTGCTGGCTGCCCACCCAGACCACGGGCGCAACGATTTCCTGTTTGACGCCTGCAATGCTCTGTTTCAGCAGGCCGATTTTCTCTATCAGTGTTTGCCCCACGTCGATGTTGGCATTTTTCCCCACACTGGCAAGGTAGTTACTGGATGTCGCCAGACTGTAATCACCCTCCGCCACCTGCTGGATTGCGCCTGCCAGTAAGGTGGATGTGCCTAACACCAGCGTTTTATCCGTGGCCTGTATTGTGGTGTCCCGTGCAACCACCGTGCGCGTTTCCGTGTCGGCCTTAACTTCACGGTGCATCGACGATTCATTAATGGTCTGGTCAGTCTGGCGTATCCAGCTTCCTGCCTGTGTGACACGCTGCGAGACCTCCGCCCGCTGCTGCTGCAATTGTTCGCCGGGTTGGATATCCGGCAGGGTGTTGCCCTGACTCAGGGTCTGGCGAATAAAAGGCTTGTCTGGTCGTCCGCCTTCGAAAGCAATTTCAACCACGGTGCCGATGGGCGGGTACTGAAACATGCCCGATTCACCGCCTGCCATCGGCAAAGGCAGCGGCACGGCACGATAAACCGGGGCAGCCGCATCTTTGCCGTTATCATCCAGCAATTGCACATCAACCGCATAGCGCGGGCGGAACGGGTCAGACATATCGCCGCTGGCCGTGCTTTCAGTGTGTGCCTCAATGCGGGCAAATTGGGGTAAATGCAGCCCGGCGGATAATTCAGGGTAGGCCGCATCAATCTGGCGCTGGGCAGGGGTTTTATTCTCCGTCTGGCCTTTTGGCTGCCATGTGATGCTCATGTTCTCATTCAACAGGTTGACCTTGGTCAGCCGCTGCTGATTGACCACAAAGCCGGGGCGCAGGGATTGGATCATGGGAATAGTCATGGCATTGCCTGCCGACTGGCTCTGGCTGAATTCATTCGGAATTTCAGCGGGCTTACCCTGAAACATCGAATGCGCCCAACTGCCCAGATAAACCGAACCATCCGGCAACTGATGCCAGATATAGTCCTCAATGGCAAAAAGCTGCCCTAGACTGCCCAATAACTGGTAGCCTGTGCCGTTATGGGTATAGTGCGGGATGGGTTTATCGGTATAGGGGGCATTCGGTAAGGTAAATGTCAGCCCGCTGTGCTCTTGCAACCAGTCGACTATCTGGCGTAACGTCGGATGCTGAAACGAACACGGCCACGGACGGTCAAACACGCCGACCAATTCACGCACAAACAGACGCTGATACCCGTTCTGGGCAGGCTGCGAACGTTCCACATAGCCCGTAAACCAGCGCAGCACCAAATCTGGATAACCCACCTCAAGGCGCACCAGTTTCCCGGTGTAATCGGTAGTGGTTTCTGCCGTGATAAAACCCCGGCCACAGGATGACAGTTCCAGCATCAGATTGGCATCAACAATGTACACTTCATCGCCGGATAAGTAGAGTCGCTGGATGGGTTTCATTCGCCTGCGCCTCCGATGCCGTCATTAATCGGTTTTAATACCTCGCGTTCGAACCAGCTTAATTTTTCCGGGTCTTCCCCGGCTTTCGCACCGCCCTGCCCGGTCTGTTTTTTAGCCTGAATGGAACCGGTTGCACGGGCATCGCGTTTTTCCGCCACGGACAGATGCTCCCTTAAGGTAAAGGTCACCTGCCATGCCTGCTTACCGTCCACCTTGCTGGCATCCATCGTGCCCGTAAAGGTACCAATACGAAAATTAATGGCCTGCGCGGTGAGATTCGCCACCCGGTAGCGTTTCAGGTTGCCATTGTCTTTGGCTTCCGCCAATGCAAACAGGCGCGACAGGGTTTTCTGTTCGGTAAAGGGAATTATGCCCGTGACACGCAGCTCTTTCGGCTTGATACCCTGCTCAGCGACTGCGGTACTGGAGGACTGGCCGCTCTGGTCTTGATCCTGAAACATCATGGAGGGGGTGACAGTCAGGCTTTTTAAGGGAATCGCCTCGCCATCAAGGGCGAGGGTGATAATCTGGCTCATGGAGCATCCTTTCTAATGGGCGGATATCGTCCCCGGCAAACAGCGTTGCCAGGGTATAAACGGCATCGGGTTCGGGAATGTTCTGTCGCAGTTTCTCCGCTATGTGTGTGCCGTTCCCTTTCCCTGAGAACACCCAGACCGTGGCCGATTTTCCTGCCAATCCATTCATGGCATCGGTGACTTGCTGCAACGCGGATTGCCGGGCAGAGGTAAAGGCAGATAGTTGGGATTTTAACCCGGCAAGACTGCTGCCCGCACTGGCCTGCGCGTTGGCTTTAGCAATCAGTTGCGCATTGATTGCCTGACGGCTGGTCGCCGTAGATAGCGGTTGCGGCAGCGGTAACCCGCCGCCCAGCTTGCCCGGCAATTGCATTTTGGTTGTGGCCAGACTTTCGGCGGTTTTTGCCATCCGTTTGACCTGCGCAAACGCGGGCAGTGGCAGCACCGCTGAAAACTGCGTGAGGTGCTGCATAAAGTCAGCGTGGGTTTTGGCGCAGACCATCAGTATCAGACTGTTGATATGGCCTGCACCCGTGAGTTTAGTCGCCAGCGTGTCAATGGCATTGGTCGGGCTGAGATAACTGCCGCTGTCAGTCTGCTGTCCGATACCGTAAATAAACGGGTGAACGGGCACAATGGCGGCAGACAGCCCCGATAAAGTCGGGGACAGTTGCAGGGTTTTACGCTGCCAGTGCATTATTTGGGTTGCTCCGGCCAGTCAATATCCGGGGCAATTGCGCAATTAACCCGGTTCAGCAATACCCGATATTTACGCCAGTTAATTAAGGCCTTTTTTTCTTCATCCGAGGCCATATCTAAGTCGGCAGCATCCTGTAGTGGCGCAATAGCTTTTGTCGCCAGTGACATCCGGTACTGCTTTTCTCGTTCCGCCCGGTGCTGCAATTCCTCTTGTGTCGGTGGAGGAATATCATCCCATGCGGGCAGACCATTCGACCCGGCAACACGGCGCTTCCCAACAGGCGGCCTGTTTGCGGCAAATTCCAAATATACTGCCTCACTGACTGAAATCCCCGCGTCCGGCCATTTTCCCTCCCTGACATAATCTGGCTTCAGTATTTCCGGGTAAAACATATTATTTTTTGCGCTATATACATACATAGTTAAATCCCCATAGCCCACCAGAAAATAAACGCCTTGACGCCTTCTGAATTCGCCGATTGATCAGCAGTAATAATCGCCCGCTTGCCATCATTGAGATTGAAAAAATAGGCGCTTGAAACACCCACATGATTTTTATCATAGGTTGGACTCGCCACACCGCCAAAACACTGGCGGGGAAACTCTGCCGGAAAAGTAACTGTTTCCGAGGATTCGCCCAATTCAGTTTCGGTATAACCCCACTGAAACATCAAACCTGTGTCACCGCATTTCCACCATCCGTTCCGTACCGAATTGGCCGTGTTTTTGCTGCCATATCGCGCATCAAAATTACCATAGTTAGACGGTAATATTTCCCCCTCAACCGCTAACTGAACAGCACCATTGGTTAACCGCTGTACATACCACATCCCGCCCTCATCGTCCCGGCACTCCAGCACAGACACGCGTGATGAACTCCCCCATAGATTTAATGACAGGCGGGATTTCGCAGTGCCCAGTGACGACAACACCAAATCAGCACGTTGTTCACCAATAAATGCGCCTTTAGAAAGCCGAATATCTCCCTGAAATGTGCCTCCTTTTGAGGCTGAAACCGCATCAACATCTCCCGCACCCAGTGAAATATCTGATGTCAGCCATTTCCCGTTAATACGGCGGCTATGGGGCACAGCCCGCATGGCTTTTTCGACGGTGGCTTTCAGACCGAGGTTATCGATAAATTCAGCCTTGTTCAGAATATCCGCCCCGTTCTTCGCTTTTTCCAATCGGCTATTGGCATTATCATTGGCATTATTAACCACGGTATTCGTAGCATAATCACCTTTCGGTTGTTTGCCATCCAAACCGTCTTTCAATGCCTTCTGAGTAGCATAGTCCTGTTTAATCCTGCCAAGTTCTTGTTGAATATTGACGATATCACGATCGCTGAATGTCCCTTTACTGCGTAAATCCGTCACATTCCCATTACCATCAATCCGCGCAATGGCAAACACATAATGTGGATAGCCCACCGCATCCACATAATTTTTCAACTCATTCGCGGCGGTAATTTTAACCACCGTCTTCCACTGACTCACCAGATTGCCCTGATGGCTAAAATCCGCATAAACGCGAGTATTGCGCATAGCGTTCAGGGTTTGGTCAAATTCCAGCATCCCACGTAGCCCACCGACATAGGCCAGCCCTTTTTTCACCCGATACTGTTCGCCCTGACGCACCACAGCAAAGCCATCACCGAAAAAGGCGGCTTCGCCGTAACTGTCGGTATTCATCAGGCGCTGCATTTCGTCAATGCCCGACAGCCGGGCGGTAAAATCAATCTGCCATGTTTCCGCTGTGGTCGTGATCGCGGTTTCTGTCGCGGCACCGTCAAATTCCAGCAGGAACGAGCGGGTTAACACATTGCCCTGCAAGCCATTGGCGGTTCTGATTTTCTTCTGCGTGGGGGCATGGGTGATCATCCCAATCACACCGGAAGCCTTATTGAGCAGGCCAATCCAGTTAAAATCAAAATTCCCCACTTCCGTACCCAATGTAACGCTGTAAGCCACAGCGTTCTCGCTGGCCAATCCGGTTTTGTTCACCGACTGACGGTGAACGATTTGGTTTTGGGCTGGTAGTTTCTCACTGCGGCTGAACTCTTTCGACGGGTCAAGATTCGGCACATTCGCAAAAACAAATTCATCCAGCACCACAGGCTGACCTGCGGCAGTTTGCTGAGCCTTCCATTTTTCAAAGTCCAAAGTAATGACGGAGGACATTTTCTATTTCCTTATAATGACGCACCGTAAGTGACGTTCGGTGCACTGCTTTCCTTGAGGCGGGCACTGTCACAGACGGCAACGCCTGCGATATGCCCCACTTTTAATAATAATGGCGGGGTCGGGATGGCGGCGGCATAAGTGCAATAGTCCGCACCGACACTGCCAACCCGCATCAATAACTGATTTTTCGCGATCACTTCAAAACGGTAACGGCGGCAGGTTCGCCCGTATTGGCGAATGATATTCATCAGCAAATCAGGATTGGCCGCTATCTGCCCGTCACTGAGGCGCAGGATAATCACATCCCAATCGATACCCGGCTGACGCTCCAGTAATTCCACATAGCCCACACCCAGCCGTTCAAAGATGGCAATAAAGCCCGCGATGCTGCCGGCATCTTTGGCGTTGATAAACGCATATTTCACCCGCTTGCGGAACAGCGGCAGCGGCTCACCGTTAAAACGCTGGATATCGCGCTGATAAGCCAGCACCGATAACAGCGCTTCGGTACAGGTTTCCGCATCCAGTTGGGCCAGCGGCCATGTCAGCCAGCCGTAAACCTGCGTCCAGAATGCCTGCGCTGCATTGAGCAGCTTGGCGGGTTCCCCTTTATCCATCCATGAGGGCAGGGCCAGCCGCTTAAGATGTTCCTTAAACTCAGACATTCTTCACCTCCACTGAGAGCGTTTTCAGCCTCGGCACACTTAAGTCACTGAGAATGTCACCCAATGAAAAAGTCAGGGATGCAATCTCGCTGAATTCACGGTGGATTTCCCGCCCTAAGCTGGAAAAGGAAAAGCGCGAGTACGGCCATGTTTTCTTCACCGGATACTGGCTGTTTTCCCGGAATGCACAGCGGATCAGGTTTTCCACATCCCGTTTCAGGGTGGTTATCTGCTCGTTGCTGTAGTTCGCCAGACTGACCACAAACAGCGTGACCGCTAAGTCATGCTGGGTTTCCGGCATCGGCAGGCACTGCATATCATCACCATGCCCATGGTGGCCCTGATTGGTGATGTAATCGTTGACCGCCTCAATAAACGGCTGACTGGTGACGCCCGAATCCAGCAACAGATACGCATTGGCGGTGCCGGCCCCACGGGGCGCATCATGCAGAAAGAAAATGCGGTCGATGCTCAAACCCGCAACAGTGGCAATCATGCCCCGGTAAACCGCATCAGTATGATAGTTACCCACCAAGTTATATTGGTTGCGGCAGCGGTCACGCAAATCATCGTCGGATTCCGCATCCGCGCCGGGCGTTAACAGCCAGCCTTCCTCATTCTGTACCCGCGCAATACCGGACACCGCCACGGGCAGAAGTCGAAAGTAGCCGGGTGCAAGGTTAAATGCGCCTCCTGCGGCTTCTGCCCTCACTGGCAATAAGGCACTGGACACACCGTCAGCAATCACACCACTTTCGGTGGTGCTGACCCGGTAGATTTCACCGTTAATGCGTTCAGTCTGGATCACCGTTCCGGCGGGCACCGTCACCGCCGAAGCACCCGCCGCCTTATAGAAACGGATCACGCCCTGTGCAGCCGAGGCGGGCTTGCGTTTCAGGTTCACGCCCCAGGCAAACATATCCAGCCATGAACCGGATGCGCTCGCCAGATACATATTTTTCAGCGTGACATTGATTAACGCCTCTTTCAGCCACAACACTGGCCGCGTGACAATCGTGTTAATCAACCGCCAGAACGGGGACATGCGCGAGGTGTTCGTCACCAGCCCGGCTTCATCCACCACGTTGGCAAAGGCTTTGCTGATGTCGGCTTCCGTGGTCGGCATCCCGCTGTCACGCAGCACCTTTTCATAATCAAGGGTGGGTTTAGTGTCCATGTCCTACACTCACGCTCAGTCGGCCAAAATCGTAGGTTTCAGCCGTTATCCATAATTTGGTCGGTGACTCTTCATTGATGATGACCGTGCCCGGAATAATCCGCGCATCTTCCTCAACCAGAATTTCAATCTGGGTGCGGATATCCGCCCGCAAGGTCGGGCTGCGTTCAGCGACCAACTCGGTGGCAAGACCACTTTCCATAATGGCGTGAACACAGTCCTGACCCACCGAAAAGCGGTTATGGCAAAAGCGCGGTTCATTCCCGGCGTTCAGCGTGAAGTCACCGCCCGTAATCCATAAATCAATGTATTTTGGCTCATCCATAAGCCACCTGCTCCCATTCTGTGAGTTGTCCCGGTGTGACATTGCCTGTCACATTCAGCGTGACATTTTCAATCCGGCGACTGTTATCCGTGATGGTCTGTGAATTCGTTGTTACCGCTTTCATCAGACCTTGCTTGCCAATGCCCTGCTTTTTCCCGCCCGTTAAGACGCCCTCGGTTTCGGGCGGCTGAATGGCTTTCACTGGCTGGATCATCGCTTGAGGTTGTCCCTGCAAAATCCCGTTGGGTTGGGCTATCAGTTTCTGGGTATTTTCCCCGATGCCCTGCACCGGAGCCGCCGCTTTTCCAGTCGGTTCGGTGACCGTCTTCTCAATGGCTTGGGTTTCAATATTGATGCCCGGAATGTAGTTCAACTTGTCGATAATCCAATTATAGGCTTCGCTAAATGATCCTTTTAGCCAGTCCCATAAGCCACTAAAGAGATTGCTGACACTGTCCACCATGCCGGAAAACGTATCCGCCAGTGAAAAGTTGCTGAACCAGCGACAGAGGTTATCCCACGCCTCGCCAATCCAGGCAAAGACTGCGCTGAAGATCTCGCCAACCCATTTCACACAGGCCGCGATAACCTTAAACGCCGTGGTATTCATAATGGCGGCTTTAATGGCATCCCAGTGCTTAATCAGCAGATAAATGCCCACAGCCAGCAACGCAATCGCAGCAATAATCAGCAAGACAGGCCAAGTCATAAAGCTGAATGAAATGCCCGCTAACATGGCCTGCATACGAACAGCCATCAATGTATTACGTAATATTCTCAGTCCGACGTTCCATACGGTAACAGCCCCATTACACAGCCAGACGGCCGCCGTCCACAGTTTCATCACCAGCGTACAGGCCGCCCAAATCCCCTTCAGGCCAACCCAGATAAATTTAGCCACGCCCATCACAATATTGGCAATCGCCCCGGCGGCGGCAAAACTCAGAAACCCCAGCGCGATATAACCGATCCAACGGGCAATATTGGGGAACAGTTTCAGCCAGCGCACCACTATCTGGCTGGTATCCGCCATGTTGTTGATCAAGGGCTTAATCACCAGCAACAAGGTTGAGCCAATGGCAATACGGATATTTTCCCAAATCGCATGCAGCCGTTCCCACGGGCTTGCCATCAGTTCGGCCATGTCACGGGTGCGCTTCATGCCATCGTTGGCCCCCAGTGCCGTCATGTTCTTGCGCAACACATCGACATTGCCGTAAAGCTGTTTGACCACCACGGCCGAATCACCAAAGGCTTCCTCAATTTCCGCCTGCGCTTTCAGGTTACCTTCAATACTCTTGCCGTATTTGGCCTGTAACTTTTCCAGCATTTCCGGCATGGATAACAACTGGCCGGACGCATTGACGAAACTTAATCCCAGTTTCTTGCCGCTGGCTTCCGCATTGGTGATAAACGACTCATACGCGCCACTGGCTTCACCGCCCAGCGAGCGACTCAGTTCTCCCAGTACCGCCAACTGCTCATCAATCCCGACCCCAAATTGGGTTCCGGCCGCCCGTGCCCCTTCCATCAGGTCGGCAATGTCGGTCAGGGACGTGCCGAACGTTTTCGACATAGTCACGGCCTTGCCTGCCAGTTCCTCGGCAAACTTGAGATGCCCGACCGCCTTAGCCTGACTGGCAAACTGGGTGAACATTTTCCCCATGTAAGCACTGGCATCACTGCCGCTCGCTTTCAGGGCGGCGGCGGTCGTGTTGGCAATCTGGGTCATCTGGGGTAAATCGCTTTGTGACAACCCGCCAATCGCCTTGCTGATTTCCGCTGCCGACTGCACAAACTCAATCGACGACTTGCCATACCGGGAACTGAATGTCATGGCATCTTTGGCGACTTTATCCATCACGCTGCTGTCAATGCCCTGCAACGAAGCGGATTTCAGCGCCTCGTCCATTTCAATGGCCGGATCAAGAAAGCCCTTGATTGACCAGAACGACGCGGCCAACCCGGCACCACCGATCGCCAGTTTTTCAAAGGCACCCTGCGAGGACTGGGCAAACCCGGACACCGCCGCTTTCGCACCTGCCAGCGGTTGTGTGATTTTATCAATCAGGCTTAAGGTAAAATCTAATTCCTGACTCATGGTTCACCCCTGAACGCCAGTGCAATGCCATTGGCGGTGGCAATGCGCGTATTTTCCCAATAACGATTATCCAGCCAGATGGCACGGGCTAAATTTTCCGTATTATCTTTTTCATGCGGTAAATAATGACGGCGTAATATTAAGGCCTGTTCAAATACACTATTCTCAATCGCCTTAACCCGTGCATTCAGTTTTTTATTTCGATATCCAGCTTAGGTGCATATTCCGCATTGACCCTTTCCACTATCTGCATGGCGGCGCCGGGTATCTGCAAGAGTGCATCCAGTGCCGCTTTACAGGCAGGCTGCACAATGCGGCGTAAGTAAGTGACAATCGGCACAATTTTATTGTCCATTGCCATGTCATTAATCATGCTGTTATAGGCAATGATATTGGGTTCAAAATTAATTTCTTGTTCAGCGATAATTAAGGTAATAACTTTATTTTCTTTGCTCATGAATGAATTCCTTTCTTTTATTAATTTCTTCCACTAACTGATTATGCCGGGCGGCACAATGGCCATAGATTTGGGCATAATCAATCACCATATTCGCTAAATTATTTCCGGTCATTCCCGCCAGTCGGGGCAACCGTTCCTGACATTTTGTCAGCAGGTTTTCCTGATAAGGTTCGCTCAATATTGTCGGCGGTCTCGTTGTACAGCCGGACAAACTCAGGGCTAACGCACACAGCAGTAAAAACAGGCTTAACCACCTCAGTATGTATTTCTCGTGGGGCGGCATGGGCTATCCCCTCTAATTTTGCTTCCAGTTGCCGGGCGGAGGCGCTGGAAATGGCCTGCAATTCCTGCCGGATTTTCTCCCCGGTTTGCGCCGCCGTCCGGGCGATGTTCAGTTCCATGCTGTCACGGTAATAATGATTGACGCGCCAGCCCGCACCGAACGCCAACGCCACCACAACGAAATAGAGCGTCCGGGCGTTTAGCATCATTTCACCCCGTTATGTTCGAGCGAAAAATGGTTGCCATCAGGACGAGAAAAACGCCCGCCCCATGTACCGCCCAGCGACTCCCAATATTCCCCCAGTGGCAAATACGCCTCACTGCGGGTCTGATACTCGCCCTGAATAAACAGGTTGAGATCAACCGCCAGACGCAGCGTATGCAGACTGTTGGCAATCCCCGTGCCTTTCCGGGCATTCAGTTTCGCCTGCTCTGGGGCGCGGTGCGCCTCACCCAACGTCACACGGTAGCCGCGTTCGTCCGCCCATAAGATCAACTGGGCAGCCCATACCGCAAATAATTGCTGTTTTTCACTCAGTGTCATTGCTTTAACTTCCCTGTCAGTAATGCGCTCCCGCGCTTGCGTAACCAGACCTCAATGAGCTGATATCCGGCAATTCCCAGTGCACTGCCAATCCCCGTGACCGCTATCGGGCTGATGCCCGGCCACCAAATCAGCAACGCCCCTGCCATCACTGACACCGCTGAACCGAGGATAACCCGGCCGATAAACAGCCGTAAGGTGATCGGTTCGTTGCCGGTCAGCATCTTGCCTAACGCAATCAGTGCCCCCAATAGCACCAGCGTGACAAAGGTTTTCTCATGTTCTTCCATGAACCCCATCCTTACCCAATCAGGCTTTGTGTCAGTTCTGCTTCCAGATAGGGAATGCCATTAATGCGCACAAAATCGGGGCTGGTCACCACGAATTTCACTTTGTGGGTCATGACGCTGCCGCCTTTCGGATCAACGTCCAGAATGTCGCTGACAATCAGCTTGCAGCCGTAGGCTTCAACCTTGATTTCCTCGTTGCCTGCCTTGGCGTACCACATCAGGTCAACGGGCTGAATGCCCCGCCATGACCCCGCCGAACGCGCTTTGGCGGTGACGATTTCCAGATATTTGGTGCTGAGTTCAATCTCACCTTCAGCCGCCACATCCCCGGCGATATAGCCATCCGGTACGCCCTGCGTCTGGGCAGCGGCGGTGTTATCGGTAATGGATAGATTGACCTTTTCGGCATGAACCAGATCCCCGTCCATATTAAAATCGACCGACTGGCCTGAAATACGTTGGCTCATGCGCTTTTCTCCAGACGGCTATCCAGCAACAGGCTCACTGAAATGCCTTTCGGACATTCATAGGTGCGGATAGTGATATAAATTTCCACCGTGTTTTTATTGCGCCATGTAATCACGACATCACCATCTTTCGGCGACTTCACTTCCCCCGGAAACGTCACCCCGTTAATCTCGGTACTGCGTGACATTTCACGTAAGGTGCGGGCGAAGTAAGCCTGATGGGTGGCCGTGCTGCCCGGTGTACTGTTCAGACTGCGGTCGGCAATTTTGGCAATCGCCTGCAAACGCACGCGGCGCGCCACTTTATCGACCACCCGCAAGTTTTCGATGCTCTGGTAATCGCCGCCTTCCACATCCAGCGTCCGGCCATCTGACCAGTACAGGCCGTCATAATCGGGATACCACATCGGCACGCTGAAACGCAGTTTTTCCAGTGCCTGCAAGGTCGCCAGATCAATCGGCTGGCCTGTGCCATCCTTCGGGAAGTCACTGGCCCCCAAATCCATCAACGCCCCGGTCTGTACCCGTGCCGGGCTGTCGGCCACCGTGACGGCACGATTGCACAAGCGCCCGGCCAGTACACCTGCCTCATTGCCCCACAGACACGGCACCAACTGCACGGAGGGTACGGCTTCGCCCTTTTGCAGCTCCGCCAGACGGGTGACGTAATCCGCCCACGGCTCTTTAGACTGGGGGCCATCCACCGCCAGTATCGCCCACTGCCAGCGACCAAATTTGGCGATGGTATTGGCGCGCAGGGTTTGTGCGGCCTTAATCACGTCTTTGGTCGCGCCGTGGGTCAGGACATAGCCTTCAACACTGGCAATGGTCTGTGCAGAAATAATGGCCTCCACAAACGCCCGTTCATCGGCCAGTTCCGGCAGGATATGGACATAGCCAGACCAGTTTTGTCCTGCGTTTGCCATCGCTGCCAATACCTGACGCTTGAGGGCCGTATCAGTCGTCCCCAATACCGCATCAAAATCGGTCTGGGTATTGACGGCAATGGTCTTGCCGACGTTGGTTTTGCCTGCTCCCACGAACAGCAATACCCGTTCAATCTCCTTGGTTTCGCCTTGCAGTTGGTTAACCTGATTAACCTGAACATGTGGCCACATAATGTCATCCTTTATTGAGGCGCTTACCCTGCGCCATATCCAATCCCTTGTAGCTGGCGAGCCAGCGCTTTGCTGAACTCGTCATCATTCATGCCTAAGAATGCACGGGCAGGCACATCCACTGTCCATGCGCTTTTGGCTGTTTCACCGCTCAGTTCGCGGATCAACGTCCCGGCCTGAATAAACGCCATACTGGCGGTGATTTCCTTGATCGGGGGCTTACGCCAGCGCTTGCCCTTCCTGACCTGATAACCCAAATCACGCAGCTTTTTGGCCTGCTTGATGGTCGCCATCCGTTCACGGTCAACGGTCTTTTGTACCTGTCGCCGACTGACCTGAAAACGCATCCCGTGCTGCTGCGCATACCCGACAACCCCGGCTGGCACTTGCTGAGGGCCATTGCGGTAATGTCCACCTTGCAGATAAACCCGTACCGCTTGAATTTCTGGCATTTCCCGGATATGCAACAGCTTCGGCATGTTCCTGAGCATCTTCTTGCGCCACGGGCTTTTTCTGGCAGCCCAGCTTTCCCCGTCGGGCGAACGCTGATTGCGCACATGGCGCTTTGCCGCATCAATCAGCCCGTATTTTGCGATGCGCCATAACAGCCGCTGCCGCTTTTTCTCCGGTAGCTCAAGGCTGCCCAGTGCGTCCTGCAATGCCTTAAGCTGATCCGGGTTTAACTGCCCGTGCATCATGCTGGCCGTTTCCCGATGTGTGCGCCTGTCTCATCCACGCTGTGCACCGCGCCTTGTTCAGCGAACCAGATTTCGGACTCCGCCAGTGACCAGCGCTTGCCATCAAACGGGATCATGCCCTTGGGGTCTTCGCGTATCACGACAGGCTCTGCCAATGATAACGACACCAACACCACCGCCGTATCGCCATCCACTTCCACCGTTAAGGTGGGCTGTTCCTGCTCCACATTGGCATCCCCCAAACTGTCGCCCTGCGCCGTCAGCCAGCTATCAATCAGCAGCGGGATATTGCGCGGATCACAGTCCCGATAGGGGAAGCGCCCCCACGCAATCACCGCTTCATATTGCTGGATAAACATCTGGTATTGCCATAGCCCCAAATCCCGTTGTGCCGGAATAAAGCGGATTTCATCCATTTCACTGGTAAATTCGGTTTCACAAATCCGTTTTGGCAGATTTTCCCGCAAAAATGCGGTTAATTGCTGTAATTTGCTCATATCAAACGTACCGTTGTGCGTCCCTGTCCTTTCATATTACGCAGTACCACAGCGGCCTCAGCCAGCAGGCGGTTGCGCACTTCGGGGCTTTCCTGCCCCGGATTGGGGGCACGGCTGACTAATGAGGTGTATTCCCCCAGTAAATCGGCCTTTGCCCGGGCATAAACCGCCTTTTTATACTGGCTGACCAGCGCGTTATTGCCATTAATGGCAATACCCGGCACATCCGCTGCCTTTTGATAACCTTCAGCCTGCAAACGGGATTTCAGGTTGGCTAAATCAAGGTTGATTTCTGCCACGGTCGCCAGCAGCGCATTGGCGAGCATGTCGTTATCTAAGTCGGCAGGCAGCTTGCGGTTGACCTGAAATTCCCGCAGGTTCAAATCCGGCCAAAAGCCGTCATTGGTCAGCGGTGCGTCCCGGTAATCCACGGTATTGCCGTTAAACATCTGTTCTCCTCCCTGAAGAAAAAGCGGGCTGTCCGGTTTCCACGGCCAAATGCCTGATGGCTTTGCCTCCACCGCGCCCGCTCCGGCTTGCGGTAGTCGTTATTGATTAAGGTTAAGCGTTTCGTTTGTCAGTGCCCGCAAGCGGGCGGCAATGCGTTGCCGATAGGTTTTCACGCCTGATGCCGGGTTGCATTTATGCGCTTTTGCCAGCCAGCTATCGGCCTGCGCCAGCACATCCAGACTGTCAACCGAACTTGCCTTAATCTCGTTGCTATCCCCTTTCAGCAGACTCAGGGCAGCAAATTTGTAGTATTTCGCCTTTATTTTTTCGTGTATCTTCCATTTTTCCGTCACATTCAGGAATGTCCTTGAAAAATAGGGTTCCACCGGGTTGCCTGCTTCGGCTTCCGCCTGTGCCCAGAGCAACACGGTGTCGGCCACGAACGCCGGAAAACCGCTGCGGAAATGGTCGGGGGTGAGCTGTCCCTGCTCAATGGCGATATCCGCCCAGTCCAGTCCCTGACTGAATTCCCCGATATCAAATAACCAGATCACGCAGCAGGCGAAAATCGGGTTACTGTACACCTCGCCTTCATCCAGATAGCGTTGTGCCGTCGGCAGGTAGTTGGGTAGCAATTCGTGGCGTTTCAACTCAACCTTTTCTGCCGTCAGTGTTAACTGGCGCAACCGCTTGACGTCCTGCTCAATGGCACGGGCTTGCAGGTGCATACTGGCGCCATCGGCAATGGCAACCGCTTGTTGCCGTTCCAGTTTCTGACGCAGTTCCACCGCTGCCCGGTGTCGTTGAGCGGGTGATAACATTATTCGTGATCCGGTTTTTTATCCGGTTCAGCGCCCTGACCCAGTTTTTCAGTCGGTTCAGCTACCTGACCAATGGTCACGGCGTTCTCATCATAGGCCGCGTACAATTCTGGCGTTTCAATCGCGTAACCTTCGTTGCGCAGGTATTTGTTTTCGAACTGCTTACGGTCATCCACAAACTCCGCCTTACGCTGACGGGTGTTGCGCTGGGTCAGAATTTGCAGGTTCGGCAACATCGTCACCACCATCCGTTTACCCGGCATAAAGGGCGGTACCATGGCCGGACGCCCAGCAATCGAGCTGCCCAGCATCTGAGCGGCGATTTTTTCTGTTGGCCTGTCAGCGGCCTGATAAAGCCTATATTGTTCAGCGGCGACCAAATCCGCACCCACCAAGACGACCAAACGCGGATCATGACGGAATTGCTGCGGAATACAGGTGTTAATCAGGTCGGAGGCCATCGCATCCAGTGAGTGAAAATCACCGTGCTCATCCAGTTTCACGGGCGTGGTAATGACCTGCTTGCCACCGTGCCACTCTTTGGCAATCTGGTGCCAGCCTTTGTTGACATCTTCCCCGTTCGGGTTCGTTTCTGGATCGGTTGTCTCAGCAACACGCTGACCGTTAAACCCGATACGCAGCATATCCAGCGCAAATGATTCATTGGTAAAGGCCTGCATACGCTGGAAAAATTCCTGTTCACTGCCGGAGTTTGCCCAGATGGACAGCAAGTCCCATTTCAACGCCGCGCCGGAATCCGTTTCTGTCAGTTTGTATTCATTGCCATCAATGCCCGTGGCACGGATAAAGCGGCCATCTTTCTTACGCCCGGTAAACAGTCCCGGATTACCGACTGACACCACCTGCCCGGAAAGCTGATCCACATCGGCACAGGTGATCATGCTGAGTAACTCGACCGACTCCAGCAGCGCACTGCGCAGGGCGGTTTCTTTTGGGTCAGTCAGTGCGAAGTAACGTGAGGTTTTCTCAACGCCATAGGATTCAGCCAATCCCACAGAGTAGTTTTGTAAAAACTCCCGTGCCCGTTGATTTAATTGCATAGTTCTTCCCTTCGCGGTTATAGGAATTTAAAACGGGCGTTTTTATTGCCTTTCGGATTGCGTGACGGCACACGGGTTGCCAGCGTGTCCAGCTTGCCGAAGTTTTTCACAATCTTCTGCAAGTTATCGCGCAGGCAGGCAAAATCTTCGGTATCCACCACTTCTTTCACGGTTTCGACATCTTCCTGCACTTCTTCCACGGTTTGCTCCGTGGATTCCAGCTTGCTTTCGACGGCGGTCATTCGCTTATCCATCTCAGCCAACGCCTCAGCGATAGCCTGCAACGCATCGTCACCTGTGGTTTCGGCAGGGGTTTCTTCCGGCTCTTCCACGTTAAAAAAGCTTCTCCATCCTTTTTTGGCCTTTGCCATCTTGCTTTCCTTAATATCTTTAACTTCGTCAATCACCAGTGGCTTATACGCGCCTGACCGATGAGGATTTTTGTTTTTACTGAACTGTAGGCGTGTTGTACCTACACTCGCTGGCGAATCCGTGACTGCCAGTCCTTCCAGATAGGTTTTGCCTGTGCCGCGAAAATTACCGTTCGGCGTAAACTCCACGGAGGTGAATAACAGTTGCCCGTCCCGGTTGGCATCCAACAAGCGGTGATTGGGTCGCAGTTGTGCATAGAGACGCAAAGCCCCGTCTTCCCCGCGTTCGGCCTTGACCGCGAGCACTTCCCCCATCGCCCCAAACCAGCGGTCGTGTTCCGGCCAGATTCGGGCGGTATACAGTTGAGGGTCGTAGAGTTCGGCAGCATCCAGAATCCACTGCGGTTCCATCACCCGGCCATCAACCGTGTCGCCCTCCATGGCAATACATATCCAGTTCGTCATTAACTGAGACATATCGCATTCCTTATCTTTGCTTCCCCCACAGTATTGCGGATCCAAAAAAATGCTGCGACAGGCGCACTGCGAATGAATTCGGATATGGCGCATAACCGAATTGAACCGAAGTTGGCGGGGCGTAAGGCGGAAATTAGCCCGGCATAATGAGGGCTGAGAAATAAAGGATAGTCAGGAAAAGGAAGCATGGCGAAATATTCTGATGAATTAATTAACGTGGTGAAGTCGCTGTACCTGCGCCGCTATACCCCGGCTGAAATTGCCGGTGAACTGAATCTGCCCAACCGACGGATTGTGTACTACTGGGCAGAAAAATGGCACTGGGCGGATATGCTCAGCCATGAAAGTGTGATTGAGGCGGTCAACCGCCGTATTGCCTTGCTCAGTGAACGCAATGATAAAAATGCTATAGAGCTGGACGAACTCGACCGCCTGATTGCCCACCATGTGAAACTGATGGCGCAGGAAAATAAACACAAAGAAAAACTGGCTGACATTAAAGCACGGGCACAGTCAGGCAGCCAGAGTGATGAGGGTCAATCCGGTGATAGTGAGCAGAAGAAAAAGAAACGTTACCGTAAAAATGATATCTCAGCGCTGACAGAAGAAGATTTCCAGACTTTTGTTGATGGCAATCTGTTTGGCTATCAGAAACACCTGCGCGCCAATAAGCATAAGCATGTGCGGAATATCCTCAAGTCTCGCCAGATTGGAGCAACATGGTATTTTGCGTTTGAAGCTTTTGAAGATGCGGTATTAACAGGGAAAACCCAAGTGTTTTTGTCAGCGTCTAAACCACAGGCACAGGTTTTCCGCTCTTATATTGTTAACTTTGCTGAACAGCTTTTCGGGATCACCTTAACAGGTGAGCGTCCTCGCTTGAGCAATGGCGCAGAACTCATTTTCTTATCGACTAATAAGAATACTGCGCAATCTTACAGCGGTCATTTATATTGTGACGAATACTTCTGGGTGCCTGACTTTACGCACCTGAACGAAGTGGCTTCTGCAATGGCCACCCATGATCATTGGCGCACCACTTATTTTTCAACGCCCAGCGCCAAAACACATCCGGCTTATCGATTCTGGACGGGTGACACATGGCGCGGCAGTGATGCCAAACGTAAGAATGTGGCCTTTCCTACTTTTGATGAATACCGCGATGGCGGGCGTGACTGTCCTGATGATCAGTGGCGTTATGTCATTACGCTGGAAGATGCCATCAGGGGCGGGTTTAACCTTGCCAATATCGACCGTCTGCGCAACAAGTACAATGCAGACACCTTTAACATGCTCTATATGTGCCAGTTTGTGGACAGCGGCGCATCGGTATTCAAGTACCACCAACTGGAAAAATGCGGCATCGACATCAACCTGTGGGAAGATCACAACCCTGACGCCTCG
This sequence comes from Xenorhabdus vietnamensis, assembly GCF_002127535.1. Lineage (GTDB taxonomy): Bacteria > Pseudomonadota > Gammaproteobacteria > Enterobacterales > Enterobacteriaceae > Xenorhabdus > Xenorhabdus vietnamensis. Next base: position 9,983 of record NZ_MUBJ01000024.1, on the reverse strand, counting down.
CGCCCGTTTGGTGAGCGTGAAGTCTGGGGCGGTTTCGACCCGGCCCGCTCCGGCGATACCTCTACTTTTGTGATTGTCGCCCCACCGCTGATGGCGGGTGAACGCTTCCGTGTGTTAGCCACGTTCTACTGGCAGGGCATGAACTGGAAGCATCAGGCCAAGCTGATTGAAGAGTTGTTCAAACGTTACCGCTTTACCCATATCGGCATCGATACCACGGGGATTGGGCACGGGGTTTATGAGATGGTACAGGACTTCGCCCCACGGCAAACGCAGGCCATCCACTACAGCCAGCAAAGCAAAAACCAACTGGTCATAAAAATGATTGATGTGGTCAGCGAAGAACGCCTTGAGTGGGACGGGGAACAAAAAGAAATCCTGGCTTCATTCTTAGCTATCCGGCATACCACCACAGCCAAAGGGGGCGCAATGACCTTTGTGGCTGACCGTTCGCAGGAAACCGGACACGCTGACGTGTTCTGGGCCATCGCTCATGCGTTGATGAATGAGCCGCTTAACTACGAGAAGAAACGCACCTCTAAATATTCATTTTCAAAGGCCACACAATGAGCAAAAGAAAGTTCAGGAAGAACGCCAAAGCGTCACACGTCCCGCATTCACAGCGGAAAATGAGCATTATCACACTGGGTAAACCCGAACCGATACTCACTTCCATGACGGATTACCAGAAAATCTGGTATGACAATGATTATGATCACTACACGTTGCCGATTGACCGTCTGGCGCTGGCGCAACTGACCAACATGAACGGGCAGCATGGCGGCGTTCTCTATGCCCGGCACAATATGATTGCCTCGGATTATCTCGGTGGCGGGCTGACCCATGAGCAATTCCGGTCAGCCATGATGAATTTCCTGATTTTCGGGGATGTGGCCCTTTTGAAAGTGCGTAACTTCTGGGGTGATATCGTCAGACTGGAAGTCTTGCCGTCTCTTTATCTGCGCCGCCGTAAAGACGGGGATTTTGTGATCTTGCAGGAGGGTGAGCCATTGGTTTACACCCCGGAAGAAGTGATTTTTATCAGGCAGTATGATCCCCAGCAGCAGGTTTACGGCCTGCCGGATTATATCGGCGGCATTCATGCGGCCCTGCTCAACTCCGAAGCAACCATCTTCCGCCGCCGCTACTACCACAACGGCGGGCATACAGGCGGCATGATTTACATCAATGACCCGAATATCTCGGATGAAGCCGAAAAAGAAATTGAGAACAAGCTGGCCCAAAGCAAGGGCATCGGCAATTTTGAAACCATGTTTGTGAGCATTCCCAATGGCGATCCGGACGGCATTAAATTTATTCCGGTCGGGGATATTTCCGCCAATGATGAGTTTGCCAATGTGAAAAGCATCAGTTCACAGGATGTGCTGACCGCCCACCGATTCCCGGCGGGACTGGCGGGCATCATCCCGACCAATGTTGGCGGACTGGGCGACCCGGAAAAAGCCCGTGATGCTTATCGCAAAGATGAAGTGATCCCCGTACAAAACATGTTTATGAACGCCATCAATAGCAGTGATATTCCCGAAACATTATTCGTTCATTTCAAGAAAGATAACGTCAGTTCGGGTGCAGAATGAGCAAGAAAATGGTAAAATCGAGGAAAATCGACACATTAGGGATAAGAAACATGCGTGTATTAAAAATCATCTGTCCTGAGTGCGGCGCTAAATCCGTCATTCGCAAAACCAACCGGATGCACCACCAGATCGCTGATATTTATTGTTCGTGCTCTGATGTGGAATGTGGGCACACTTTTGTGATGAATCTGACGTTTTCACACACCCTCAGCCCCAGTGCCAAAACGGGTGATATCCTGTTGCAGACTGTGATTAATAACCTCAATCCGCAACAGCGCCAGATGGCGTTAGATTTGTTGCAGACCCCTGCCGCATAAGTTCAGTGTTGAGCCACTATTGAGTGGCTTTTTTTCATTTTGATCAAACTGTTCAATTAATTGGGTGGTCAATTCAGAACACCAAATAAGAACCTGATAACGCTCATCATGGCTACATCCCCCTTTAGTTGCCAAGCGTAATAATAAATCAATTCGTTCCAGTGAAATTGATTCAGAAAAAAAATCCACCATATAATCCTCTTTAAATATATATTGTTTTGTTTTTATACAATACATATAAATATAATTAACAATTACATTAATTTCATTAAGAAATAATAAATTATGTGACTTATCCAATATTTCCAGATATTTCTATCAAAAACCCTGATAATGTCCTTTAGGGTCACGAATGATTTCATTAATATTCATATTGATACATGATATTTTACTTAATCTGTTTAGTAGCAATTTTGTTCTTTCCGTATGTGGCGGTTTGGTTTCGTTCAAATGCCCAAACATCGATAACCGATAGTATTTTCCCTTTACAGACATGCTGTTGCCCCGCAATAGTGCCCGCGCCAGATTATCGCTCATCGCTAAACCCTGTAATTTGGCCGATTCGTAGATACGTTCTATCTTTTCGCGCTCACTCATTTTAGGCCAGCCATGCTGGAATTCCTCCAGACAAAGATCACTGTCTTTAATGCCTTTATTAGTCGCACTTCGTGCCTCCGTACAGTTATTGACAGAACTCCAAGAGGAAGAAAAAACAGGGTCAAAAGCCAAACCCTTGTCCGCAGCCAGCGGGCTGGATTTCGGCACAATCTTCCACTTCACAGTACGGGTAACAAAAGAAGATGAGTCGCCCAAACGGGGCGAGTAAACACCAGAAATACGCTGAACATCTTCCCCGTAGATATTGCCTTGTTCAGTCACTTCATATGCAAGACGGACAGTAAGATCTTTACGGGCAACCAATGGCCCGCCCTGACATTCGGTATAGGCTGACCAGTTGCCAATATCCGCTGCAAAGCGAACGTTATCCATATCTTCATCAGGCAAAATCTGTTCGTCACCCCTTAAGCGACGCAGTTCACGCCAAACAGAAACCGGAGCACCACCAATCTGCTGGAACTGACGAATACGCCAGCGGCTGGCCCAAGCAGAAACAGAACGAGACATATCCTTGAGGTTTCCCCCTGTCTCGTTATCTATTTCGCCATCCAGCGCGTAGCCATCAATGTTCTTTGAAATGTATTTAGCGATGTAGCCTGTTGCGCTACCTATTTTGGGATCAATCGGCTTCACCAAAAAACGGGCATTGCGAGCCGCTTCACTGTTTAACTCGTGGGCGTCTTCTTGCATTGCATACTCGCGCACAATGCCACGCATTTTTTCGACATGTTCAGGAAGCATAAACAACAACAGATGCCAGTGTGGTGTCCCGTCATGATGAGGCTCTACCACACGAAAACCGAACACACTGATCCCCGCACGGGAATATGCCGCCCGAATTTTTGCCCAGACACCGCACAGATACTTTTGCGTATCCCGTGGGCTTGCGCCGTTCCAGTTCTTCACAAAACCGCCGCCGCTGTGTGCCGAGTGATATTTGGATGGCGCAGTAATCGTATAAAAATCACCGACACAGCCCATTTCATTGGCTAAATCCTCAAAGCCACGCTGACGCACCATCAGTTCACAGCGACGAACGGCAGGGTTAGCAATGCTGCCCAACACCTTATTAACGAGTGGAACCCGTTCACCGTCTTCATTTTCCAGCTCAAACTCTTGCAGAAATTCCCAGTTACGGCGCTTTTGCTCTGTCCATTCCTGCAAGGTCTTGCGTGAAACATAAGATGAAGCCGCTTTTTGTACCTGCCCCACGGCAATGGCCATATGCTCAGCACGAATATCACGCATACGCTTTAAGCGGGCATACCACCATTGGTCAGACATCATGCGCAGTAAACTGGTGCATAACTGATCTTCGGTTGGTGATTCTCTGCCTTTGGTGAATTGCTGTGAATAAGGTGCGGCTGTCCCAACCTGCTGAGTTAATTTTGCCAATCGGGCATAGATATGAATTAATCTCTTGCGGGCCTTCTGCTCATTGTCAGGGGTAACTGAGTTATTCACCAAATGTTCGTAACTGTCGGTCATATACCGCGCTACACCGTGCGCCAATAGTTTGATCTCTTGACGTCCTAATGTGGAAAGGCGGTCAAGTTGCTCAATGAAAGGAAAAGGTGCAGCACCCACGACCAGGCTTTGAAATTGATATTGCTCATTAACTAGGTTGAACCGGGGTAATACGTTCTGGCTGAACTGGCGCAAAAACGTATTAGCACGGCGACGACCGTCGCGGCCTGACTGTTTGAAGATGTTGGCATAACGATTGACGAAGTAAATCGCCAACGAATCCGGCAGGTGTCCAAAGTACTGGTGACACCATGTGTAATCATCAGGGTTTACTTCCCACATAATGCGTTCAGCCAGAGTGGCTATTTGTGGCATCTCTGGCTGGAACTTGCTGTACTGGCGGCGCGGTTTGGATTGTGCGCCGCTGTTTTGTTTTGCTTTTTCTACAAGACTCATGCAAACACACAATTTATAGAAGATAATTCGAACGAAACCAAAGCCAAAACAAATTCTTTGGTGGCACTCGGATATAAAGCACTATTAATGGCGGTTACATCAGTCACTCTGACGATAATAGAATCATTAGTTAAATTGCCGTTATCATCAATTTCATATAACCCAAGAAAATCGCCTTTTTTATATTCACGGTCATTGATTATAAATTCAGCTTTTTTCTCACCGCTTTTTACAGCTTCAAAGTAAACGCTTTTTATTTTTAAATTATGTATTGTACGTTCTGTGCCTTTATTCATTTTATTAACTCCGATAATGTTTGTTAATTAATTCAAAATCTGCCTGACAATCTACACAACGGGAACAACCAAGAACCTGAGTACGGCGTATTTCAATAATTGGTTCTCCGCAGTCTTTACATTCAAATGCAGAAATACCTATGGGACGGTTTACATGCTGTGCAATTTTGCGCACCAGTATTTCCTCAGCCTGTTGGCAGGCGTAATCAATATCGACATCAAACATAGTTCCACTCTTGCGCCTGACGCTCTATTTCACTGGCCTCGCTTTCCAGCAGGCTGACAATGGCATCGCAATCTAAGCGATCCCGTTTCGCAATCATGGCGAAGTAACGCAGACGCGAAGCATGACCATCTGCCCTAACACGTCTTTCATCTTCACGATTTTGTTTGATGCAATGTTCAATAATGACCGCATGATCATCAGTGTTTATTTCAGCAGGGGTAAATATAGGGTCGGGTATATTCATTTTTTTATTTCCTATTTTTAGATAAAGGGATTCCCTGACGTGTTGACGCCATTAAAATAAAATCGATATTTATTATTGTTTAATTAGGTAGTGATAAATTATTTGGCAAATATGCACCCGCTGCCTTAATTAAATTCACTGCCTTTGTAATACTAATTTTTTCTTCACGGGTAAATTGATCTAATTCCAGCTTATGCCGTTCTTTAGGAATATTGGCAAGATAGAATATAGCGCCTAACAAGCGAATATTATCAGCATAGTGCTCATTGCGTTTATCACGCATTTCAGCAATAAAGGCAGCCAACTGTTCATTAGCAGATTTAAAAAGTTTCGCCCTGATTTGAGCAAGTTGATTTAAACCATTAACACGCGTTTCAAAATCCATTGGAAAAGCGCGCTGTTCTGTTGATTCAAATTGGTATTCCGTGTTCATAAAAACCTCACCTAATTAGAAACAAAATAAAATAAGCAACGGAACATAGGACGAGCGGGAAAACAAATCCGTTACCTTGTTTTGTATAGAATGACTCACTGGTTAGTTTGTATTGGTGCTGCTTTAATGCGTTCATACTGACCTCAGACTAATTATGTTCTCATTCCTGCCATCAAACATTGTTACTTACCTTTTCGTTCACTTAATGTGAATACAACAACCAAAAGTGAACAATTCAAGAAAGCCTTAGCAATCGTTCCAAGCCCACCAATCGATGTAAACTCTCTCGCTTGATTTCTTTTTTGGTTTGATTTTCAACTTACCTACAGAAACATAATACTTAGCTGTTCTATGGCAAATCCCTGATAATTCACTAAACTGTTTGTATGTAACCCAGCGAGACTGAGCTGTTATTGAATTAGTTGTTTGCATAGTGCAAAATTCTCCTTTCGTGAACCATGTTTGATACTGCCCTATATTGTTCGACATTGTACCATATTGTTCGACATTCGTAATTTTAAATCATAGTAGACTTACTAAACGTAAGCGTCAATGAAAAAGTTTTCTTTTGGTGATAAAAATGAATTTAGAAACAGGGGCAAGAGCTGCCATTGATAGGATTTGTGAGGCCTATGGCTTCAAAACAAAAATTCAACTATCTAATCATTTAGGTATTAGTAAGGGGACACTTGGGAATAGAATCATACGAGATAATTTCCCTGCAGACCTTGTATTACGTTGTGCTTTAGAAACAGGTGCTTCTATTGAATGGCTCTCATTCGGAACAGGAAGTGTTCACAGCACAATTCAGACTGATATAGTTAAGCTAAAGACATTCAAATTAACTGATGAAAAATTAACCACCTCTAGCTCCCTCATTTTTGACAAAGTTATCCTCCCTAAGAACTATAATGAACTTGATGCTATCAGAGATGATAAGAGCATCTATTTTGTCGATAAAAGCAATAAAAATGCCGATGACGGCAAATGGTTAGTCGAGTTTTCAGGTAAGCACTCATTTAAGGATTTAATCTTACTTCCCGGTAATAAAATTCGTATGGATGGCGGTAAATATCCTATTGATTGTGATATAGATGAAATCAACGTAATAGGAAAAGTAGTTTCTATTTATACGGTTTTATAAATGACTATTAGAAAAATTGATTCTGGTGAATGGCTCTGTGACCTACGCCCTAACGGGGTTAAAGGTAAGCGTATTCGTAAAAGATTTGCCACTAAAGGCGAAGCACTTGCTTATGAGCGCTATATATTGGAGGAAATGGAAGATAAACCCTGGCTTGGAGAGAAAGAAGATAATAGAAAACTATCTGAGTTAATTTCACTCTGGTATTCACTCTATGGCCGAACACTAGCAGACTCAGCCAGAATGCAATCAAAATTAACTGCCATCTGTAATGGATTGGGTGATCCTATTGCCAACCAGCTTACTGCTGCTGACTTTAGTAAGTACAGAGAACAAAGGTTAGCTGGTTTATTGCCTGATGCCAGAGGTCGAATCATGGCAGTAAAACCGATCACGGTAAACCATGAACAACGTAACCTATCTTCTGTTTTTGGCACACTCAAAAAACTAGGGCATATTAATTACCCCAATCCATTATCTGGCTTGCCTACATTCAAGACGCAAGAGAATGAATTAGCATATCTATACCCTGATGAAATCATTCAATTATTAGATGCTTGTAAGGAATCCAAAAGCAAAGATTTACTTTTAATTAGTAAAATCTGTTTAGCTACAGGAGCACGTTGGGGTGAAGCTGAAGAATTGGAAGGACATCAAATAACACCAAACCGAATTACATTTACCAAAACAAAAGGTAAACGTAATAGAACTGTGCCTATTTCCGAATCACTCTATAACTTGATTCCTAAAAAACGAGGCAAGTTATTTACCCCATGCCGTAAGTCTTTTGAACGAGCAATAAAACGAGCCAAAATAGTTTTACCTGAAGGACAATGTACACACGTTCTCCGGCATACATTTGCCAGCCATTTTATGATGAACGGTGGAAATATCTTAGTATTACAGCGAATACTAGGACATGCTGATATCAAAATGACTATGGTCTATTCGCATTTTGCCCCTGACCATTTAGAGGATGCAATAACAAAAAATCCTCTTACACAGTTGGCACTGGAAATCTAATAAGATCCACATTGTGTCCACTCAGCTCTAAAGCCACTGTTCTATACTGTCCGCCATTGTCCATTAATATATTGAAAAATAACGTAATCATATGTTTTATATAGATCTCTAGGAAAATGTAGGAATTTCGGACGCGGGTTCAACTCCCGCCAGCTCCACCAAATTTGGTAGGACAGTGTCAGGACAACAACTTGAAAAACAGCCAGTTGGCAAAGTTGAGTGGTCACTGTCATGACAGTAAATGGACTTAAAAGTGCACGTAAAATGCACGTGAAGTAAAATTTAAGACACCTCAGATTTTCCCCTCTGAGGTGTTTTTGTTTATAACTAATATGTTTCTATTTGTAAGAAAGTGTAACAAAAATACATGCCATTCCTGCCTGTTTTGGGTCTGATTTTTCCCTCAGTTCATCCTTCTTAAAACTTATATTGAAGAGCGGTCATCACTATTTTATTCAAAAAATTCACTGCTAAAATGCCCCGCTGAACCAGTACATTTCTGTACACATAAACAGCACTTTTAAATGTTCAGATTTTTTGATGGTATTTGGCGCTCAGGCGCGCTTTTGCCAAAGAAGAGTTCAAGTGAGGATGAGAACGAGCCACTATCACTATAGGCCAGAAATTGCCCTTTAATCTATGGGATACCTGCACAAATAAAAGGTGTTGGGGAAATCACCATACCCAAGATGGGATATCACACCTTGCGGCAACTATAGGGATTTCCTCAACAGTTGGTTAACTCCTTGATTTCCTTAATCTCTGGCACAGTGCAGGAATTAAGTAATATCAATTGGTTACGTTTAGGTGTTTTATAATTCATTGATTTAACTTAATTAATACTCAGAACCGGAATTCTGGTTTTCTGACAGAATTAGCTAAAATCAACGGGTTATATCATCAAGGCTAAACCGCACAGAGGATTATGGGACAGCTTAATTTCAAGCCCTCCCGTTGGCTGTGTGGGGTGTATGGACTGTTTCTTACTGGCAGGCATATTCTGCCCTTATCACACCGTAGCGGCCTCATCATCAAGGCTCAGTTCGTACATCGCCTCATAGATAACCTCCTGCAATGCTGCCACGAATTCAGCATCGGTTGAACTGGACGCGATAGCCCGGAGTCGTGGCCCGTGTTCAGGGGCTATTGCTATCAGCTGGGTGCGCATCCGGGCGTATTCCTGTCTGACGGCATCAATCATATCCTGCCACGGTAACACCTGACCGGATTTCAGGTCGTAGTCGTACTGGGTCAACAGCGCCAGATAGTTTTCCTTCATGGTGCGGGCTTCATCCAGTGACATGTCTGCGCCCCGTCCCGTGAGAATACGTTCAACAATTTTTGCCGGGGTATCGGGTTCAGGTGTGTTACCTAATGTGTTACCCGGTTTGTTACCCTGACTGTTACCCTTGTTGTTACCCATTTACGAAGGTAACAAGTTAGGTAACATATTTTTATGGTATGAAAATTAATTTTAATTTATATATTTCAAATGGATATGTATAACATCGTAAAAACCGATGTGTTACCTGTTACCCAAATTTCAAAATTTTTTAGCTAGTGAAACTGCACGGCGCGCAATGCCCGTGATTTATGAAAGCTCTGGTAAGGACCCAAAAAGTTTTAAGCATGATGGTTGCCCGGTCTTTCGATGTCTTTCCAGTTCATCGGCTCAATGTACCGTTCCAGCTTCTCACTCGCTGCCCGTAATGATGCCTGATACCCGTTCGCATCATTGGTCCTCAGACTGTAGTTGAATGCCTCCAGATTCTTATCTTCCCCGTCTAACAGTTCCCAGCCTGAACAGACCGCTTCCATCTTGCGTGTGGTGTATCGGCTGAGGTGACGATGGCTCTCGCTGAGCATTGCGATTGCAGATTGGTAAGGCGTATGATTGTCGATAAGATGCAACGCATAGACAGGATTGTTCTTTGCCTCCTGACTGCATGCTATCCAGGGGGCATTGCTGCGTGTATCAGTGGTGGTATCTTCCTGCGGCTCTGTCTGAATATCCGGTGAGCGCCATGAAGCATAACGCCCGGTATAACCACGGGCACGGTTGGCATCAGGGCGTAAGTGGCTAAAGGCGTATAAATCAGGCTTCATACTGCCCCCTGTTAGCGATGACTGTAATCCGGCTGAGTGATACCCGTTTTAGCAT
>NZ_MUBJ01000023.1:60968-65273 GCF_002127535.1 Xenorhabdus vietnamensis | reverse complement strand
TGGTGATTGCAGCAGTCAGGGTAGTTTTACCGTGGTCAACGTGGCCGATAGTACCAACGTTAACGTGCGGTTTTGAACGTTCAAACTTTTCTTTAGACATTAGGTTGTCCCTCTAAGACACGGAATCGGTGGCGTCACCACATCAACCAAGCAATTGCTTGTGAGATATTTACAGGAAGAAAATCAGGAGGCAAGAACAGGGGAAATGGTGCTGATAGGCAGATTCGAACTGCCGACCTCACCCTTACCAAGGGTGTGCTCTACCAACTGAGCTATATCAGCACATCTTGGAGCGGGCAGCGGGAATCGAACCCGCATCATCAGCTTGGAAGGCTGAGGTAATAGCCATTATACGATGCCCGCGTGAACTCGGCTACCTGACTTTAATCAGCTGTATACTGCATCTCAAGTGTTTTCTGGAGTATAACCCGAGCAGAACACTCAAGATTAAAACTGGTTAATGGTGGTGGGGGAAGGATTCGAACCTTCGAAGTCTGTGACGGCAGATTTACAGTCTGCTCCCTTTGGCCGCTCGGGAACCCCACCTTTCCAAATTTTTAATGGTGCCGGCACCAAGAGTCGAACTCGGGACCTACTGATTACAAGTCAGTTGCTCTACCAACTGAGCTATGCCGGCATCAAGTGCTGCGCATTCTAGGTAGAGTTGAACCATGATGCAACAAAAAAATTGCTTTTTTTATTCTTTCGCTCATAAAACAGTCATTTTTAATGTTATTGATGTTTTTTTCAATACTTTCAGCTTAAATATCCAACAAAAACTCTTATGCAGAAAAAACCAAAAAATGTCTTTGCCAATTATTTTTTGAAAATTATTTGCATAATACTAACCTTCTCTTTTTATCAAAAAAGAAAATAGTGCTCCAAACAGCCCTAGAGATAGTGCATTTCCTTAGATTTTTGCATTTCACATCAAAAAAATTACTAAAACCATAAAAAAATCTACGCCTACGATAACTCAACCGATATGATGAGACTTATTTTTTGTCGGATACGGGTGTTCTCAACAACCTGTCCAACCTGCATAGACAGGCAGATGTTGGCTTATGAATAAGAAAGAATCTTTTTTGACGACTCCATATTTACAATTTGATCGTGAACATTGGGCAACATTACGTGACTCTGTTCCTTTAACACTAACAGAAGAAGAAGTTGCTGCTTTAAAAGGGATTAATGAAGAAATCTCAATAGATGAAGTGGTTGAAATCTATCTTCCATTGTCACGCCTACTCAATTTTTATATTAGCTCCAATTTACGCCGGCAAGCTGTTCTTGGGCAGTTCCTAGGAACAGATGAGCAAAAAATACCTTATATTATAGGTATAGCAGGTAGTGTTGCCGTTGGAAAAAGTACAACCGCACGATTATTACAAGCATTATTAAGCCGTTGGCCAGAACATCGTCGTGTTAAATTAGTAACAACAGACGGTTTTTTGCACTCAAATAATGTATTAAATGAACGAGGTTTAATGAAAAAAAAAGGATTTCCTGAATCCTATGACATGCGCAGCTTAGTCAAATTCGTCGCCGACATAAAATCAGGTGCGGAAAAAGTCACTGCGCCGGTATATTCTCACCTAAGCTATGACATTGTTTCTAATGAACAACTTATTATCGAAAAACCAGATATTCTCATCCTTGAAGGTTTAAACGTATTACAAAGTGGAATGGATTATCCACATGAACCACATCATGTATTTGTTTCTGATTTTGTTGATTTTTCTATTTATGTTGATGCATCAGAAGAATTACTCGAACAATGGTACGTCGGTCGTTTTCTTAAGTTTCGGCAAGGTGCTTTTTCCGATCCTGATTCTTATTTCCACAACTATTCTAAGCTAACAACAGAAGAAGCAATAAAAGTAGCATCAAATATTTGGCGGGAAATTAACGGATTAAACTTACAACAAAACATTTTACCAACGAGAGAGCGAGCTAGTTTGATAATGACGAAAGGAAACAATCACATGATTGAAAGCGTCAGATTAAGAAAATAAAGCAAAAGCCGGAAATATTTCCGGCTTTATACTCAGAAACCCCTCAAGGATATTTCGCCACCAATATAGGGCGTAACGACTCCATCAATATCAAGTAACAAAGCACCTTGTCGATCGATTCCACGGGCGATACCATAAACCTCCTGATCACCAATAATTAATTTCACAGGACGATTAATAAAATTATCTAAATTAAACCACCGAGAGATGAAAGGTGTTAACCCTTCGTTTTCAAATTTAATTAATGCTTCTTTAAGTTCCAGCATGATTTCAGCAACCAACTTATTTCGTTCAATAACCGTTCCTGAGTGTTGTAAATTAGTCCAATGCTGATTAATTGATTTCTGTTCATCACTACTCATCGAAATGTTCATACCTATTCCGATAACAACATGAGCTGCATCCCCTGTTTTTCCCGTCAGCTCAACCAATATCCCTGCTAATTTTTTATCATCCAAATATAAATCATTTGGCCATTTTACTTTTACTCTCTCTGCCCCCTGGCGGTTAAGTACCTCTGCAATAACAATACCTACCACTAAACTTAAACCTATTGCTGCTGCTGGTCCCTGCTCTAAACGCCAATACATGGATAAATATAAATTTCGACCAAAAGCAGAAATCCACTTCCTACCACGACGCCCTCTACCCGCATACTGATACTCTGCAACACAAGCATCTCCTGAATCGAGTTCTGCTAACTTTTCCAGAATATACTGATTTGTGGAATCAATGACCGGTATCACTTCAATATGATTATTGGGAAGATAATTTTCAATAACTTCTTTATCCAAGAGATTCATTGGCGCTGGGAAACAGTAACCCTTACCTGGAAGAGTTAAAACTTCTACTCCCCATTCACGAATAGTCTGAATATGTTTATTTATTCCTGCACGACTCATTCCCAATTCTTGACCAAGTTGCTGGCCAGAATGAACCTCGCCATCAGATAACACTTTAATCAATTTTAATGGAGTTCTGATATCTTTCATGAAATACATTCCACTGCATCTATCTCACCTTCACTGCCAATGAAGCGGACCTCAGGTTCTAAGAAAATATTAAATTTTTCTGCAACCTTGTTATACACATAAGCAGCCAAAGCAACGACATCTTTCCCCGTTGCATTATCTTTATTAATTAACACCAGTGCTTGTTTCGTATGTACGGCTGCGCCACCAATAGAATAACCTTTCAATTGACATTGATCGATGAGCCAACCCGCTGCAATTTTTACGCTTTTCTCATTATGGGGATACTGAGGACAGTCTGGATACTCAGATTTAATTTTGTATGCTAACTCAATCGGTACAATAGGATTTTTAAAGAAGCTTCCAGCATTACCCATCAGTGCAGGATCTGGCAGTTTACTCTGACGCATTTCGCACACAGTATCGAATATTTGTTTTGGAGTGACATTTTCCCGTAAAAATTGCGCTAAGGCGCCATACGTTAAAATTGGTTCCCATCTCTTATTCAAACATAAACCGACTGCCGCGATAGCATAACCATCTTTATATTGATGCTTAAAGATACTGTCTCTATACGCAAATTGACACTCATTTACTGTTAGACGAATTGAATTGCCTGTTTTTAACTCAATAAAATCCACATATTCACAGACATGTTTAAACTCAATTCCATATGCCCCAATATTCTGGATTGGAGCAGAACCAACATTTCCGGGGATTAAGGCTAAATTTTCTAATCCGTAGATTTGTTGTTTAAATAAATAAGTAATCAGCTCATGCCAATTTTCACCTGCACCAACATGAATATGCCACGCAATATCAGACTCTTGTATATTAACCCCAAGGATACGATTTAAAATCACAGTTCCTTTAAAATTCTCAGTGAAAAGAACGTTACTTCCCCCTCCCAGCAATAAAATAGGATGATTCTTCTCTATTGCTTCTTGCCACAAAGTCAAAAGTGACTCAATAGAGGTGGCTATACCGATATAATCAGCACTAGCTGAAATGCCAAATGTGTTGAATATTTTTAGCTGAGTAGATTGACAAACAGACATTCACTTCAAACTCAATAAGTAATTTGGGCGTAGTCTATCAGACTCTATATTTGAAAGATAAGCAAGTAATTGACCAATGCTTATATATTGTTGAGTAAACCAAAAATGCAAAAGGCCACTCACATGAGTGGCCTTTTGGCTTGGTATTAAAGCTTGGCAGTTCCCTACTCTCACATGGGGAGACCCCACACTACCATCGGCGCTACGGCGTTTCACTGCTGAGTTCGGCATGGGGTCAGGTGGGACCACCGCGCTATTGCC
>NZ_MUBJ01000023.1:57365-60868 GCF_002127535.1 Xenorhabdus vietnamensis | reverse complement strand
ACTCTCACATGGGGAGACCCCACACTACCATCGGCGCTACGGCGTTTCACTGCTGAGTTCGGCATGGGGTCAGGTGGGACCACCGCGCTATTGCCGCCAGACAAATCCTGGTTTCAACCCCGAACAAGCTGTCATCTGCTTTGAAACTTTGTCATCTGCTCTCTCAGCCCAAAACACCTTCGGTGTTGTCAGGTTAAGCCGCACGGTTCATTAGTACTGGTTAGCTCAACGTCTCGCAACGCTTACACACCCAGCCTATCCACGTCCTCGTCTCGAACGTTCCTTCAGTGTCCTCAAGGGACAAGGGAAGACTCATCTCAAGGCAAGTTTCCCGCTTAGATGCTTTCAGCGGTTATCTCTTCCGCACTTAGCTACCGGGCAGTGCCATTGGCATGACAACCCGAACACCAGTGGTGCGTCCACTCCGGTCCTCTCGTACTAGGAGCAGCCCCTTTCAATCTTCCAACGCCCACGGCAGATAGGGACCGAACTGTCTCACGACGTTCTAAACCCAGCTCGCGTACCACTTTAAATGGCGAACAGCCATACCCTTGGGACCTACTTCAGCCCCAGGATGTGATGAGCCGACATCGAGGTGCCAAACACCGCCGTCGATATGAACTCTTGGGCGGTATCAGCCTGTTATCCCCGGAGTACCTTTTATCCGTTGAGCGATGGCCCTTCCATGCAGAACCACCGGATCACTAAGACCTACTTTCGTACCTGCTCGAGCTGTCACTCTCGCAGTCAAGCTAGCTTATGCCTTTGCACTAACCTCACGATGTCCGACCGTGATTAGCTAACCTTCGTGCTCCTCCGTTACGCTTTGGGAGGAGACCGCCCCAGTCAAACTACCCACCAGACACTGTCCGCAACCCGGATGACGGGCCTACGTTAGAACCTCAAACATTCAAGGGTGGTATTTCAAGGTTGGCTCCATGCAGACTGGCGTCCACACTTCCAAGCCTCCCACCTATCCTACACATCAAGGCTCCAGGTTCAGTGTCAAGCTATAGTAAAGGTTCACGGGGTCTTTCCGTCTTGCCGCGGGTACACTGCATCTTCACAGCGAGTTCAATTTCACTGAGTCTCGGGTGGAGACAGCCTGGCCATCATTACGCCATTCGTGCAGGTCGGAACTTACCCGACAAGGAATTTCGCTACCTTAGGACCGTTATAGTTACGGCCGCCGTTTACTGGGGCTTCGATCAAGAGCTTCGCCTTGCGGCTAACCCCATCAATTAACCTTCCAGCACCGGGCAGGCGTCACACCGTATACGTCCACTTTCGTGTTTGCACAGTGCTGTGTTTTTATTAAACAGTTGCAGCCAGCTGGTATCTGCGACTGGCTTCGGCTCCGGGCGCGGGGCCCTTCACCTAGTGCCAGCGTGCCTTCTCCCGAAGTTACGGCACCATTTTGCCTAGTTCCTTCACCCGAGTTCTCTCAAGCGCCTGAGTATTCTCTACCTGACCACCTGTGTCGGTTTGGGGTACGATCCAATGTTACCTAGAGCTTAGAGGCTTTTCCTGGAAGCAGGGCATCAGCTACTTCAGCACCGTGGTGCCTCGTCATCACGCCTCAGTGTTAACAGGTGACCGGATTTGCCAGGTCACCCCACCTACACGCTTAAACCGGGACAAACCGTCGCCCGGCCAGCCTAGCCTTCTCCGTCCCCCCTTCGCAGTAACACCGGGTACGGGAATATTAACCCGTTGCCCATCGACTACGCCTTTCGGCCTCGCCTTAGGGGTCGACTCACCCTGCCCCGATTAACGTTGGACAGGAACCCTTGGTCTTCCGGCGAGCGGGTTTTTCACCCGCTTTATCGTTACTTATGTCAGCATTCGCACTTCTGATACCTCCAGCATGCCTCACAGCACACCTTCAACGGCTTACAGAACGCTCCCCTACCCAACAACACTTGCGTGTCGCTGCCGCAGCTTCGGTGCATGGTTTAGCCCCGTTACATCTTCCGCGCAGGCCGACTCGACCAGTGAGCTATTACGCTTTCTTTAAATGATGGCTGCTTCTAAGCCAACATCCTGGCTGTCTGAGCCTTCCCACTTCGTTTCCCACTTAACCATGACTTGGGGACCTTAGCTGGCGGTCTGGGTTGTTTCCCTCTTCACGACGGACGTTAGCACCCGCCGTGTGTCTCCCGTGATAACATTCTTCGGTATTCGCAGTTTGCATCGGGTTGGTAAGTCGGGATGACCCCCTAGCCGAAACAGTGCTCTACCCCCGAAGATGACTTCACGAGGCGCTACCTAAATAGCTTTCGGGGAGAACCAGCTATCTCCCGGTTTGATTGGCCTTTCACCCCCAGCCACAAGTCATCCGCTAATTTTTCAACATTAGTCGGTTCGGTCCTCCAGTTAGTGTTACCCAACCTTCAACCTGCCCATGGCTAGATCACCGGGTTTCGGGTCTATACCCTGCAACTTAACGCCCAGTTAAGACTCGGTTTCCCTGCGGCTCCCCTATACGGTTAACCTTGCTACAGAATATAAGTCGCTGACCCATTATACAAAAGGTACGCAGTCACACCCCAAAGGGTGCTCCCACTGCTTGTACGTACACGGTTTCAGGTTCTCTTTCACTCCCCTCGCCGGGGTTCTTTTCGCCTTTCCCTCACGGTACTGGTTCACTATCGGTCAGTCAGGAGTATTTAGCCTTGGAGGATGGTCCCCCCATGTTCAGACAGGATACCACGTGTCCCGCCCTACTCATCGAACTCCCACTGCCAGCGTCTTCAGATACGGGGCTATCACCCTTTACTGCCGGCCTTTCCAGACCGTTCTCCTGACGCTGACACTGATGCTGGTTCTGGGCTGCTCCCCGTTCGCTCGCCGCTACTGGGGGAATCTCGGTTGATTTCTTTTCCTCGGGGTACTGAGATGTTTCAGTTCCCCCGGTTCGCCTCATTAACCTATGAATTCAGTTAATGATAGTGCAACGGATTGCACTGGGTTTCCCCATTCGGACATCGCCGGCTGATGGCGCTTCATATCAGCTCACCGGCGCTTTTCGCAGATTAGCACGTCCTTCATCGCCTCTGACTGCCTAGGCATCCACCGTGTACGCTTAGTCGCTTAACCTCACAACCCGAAGGTGTCTTCGGACTGGAGTTTTGAGAGACTCCCCAATCCCGTCTTCACGACTGGGACTGGGTGTTTCAAATTTTCAGCTTGTTCCGGATTGTTAAAGAGCTATTATTGGTAAACCGACTTTACAGCCCGCTTAACAATAATATCAGGGGGCACCGCCTTTCACACAGGGCCTGAGCAGTGTGGCGTCCCCTAGGGGATTCGAACCCCTGTTACCGCCGTGAAAGGGCGGTGTCCTAGGCCTCTAGACGAAGGGGACATCGAGTCTTCTTCGCAGACGCGCTGCTCATATTACATTTCATCAGACAATCTGTGTGAGCACTGCAACAAAAACTACTATCTCTAGGTAAGGAGGTGATCCAACCGCAGGTTCCCCTACGGTTACCTTGTTACGA
>NZ_MUBJ01000023.1:0-57265 GCF_002127535.1 Xenorhabdus vietnamensis | reverse complement strand
GTCCTGCGAGTGCCCACACAGATTGTCTGATTAATTTGTTAAAGAGCAATGGCAACCGGAAAGTCCTCCGGGTTGCGAGGCTGCGTATCTTACACTTTTCGCCTCCGAAGTCAAGCGCTTATTTTCGCTTTTCTTCGCTGCCCGCCGCGGCGTGTCTCAGCTCAGCGTCGGTCAGTGGTGGCGCATTATAGGGAGTTTTACGGCGGTGACAATAGTTTTTTTGAAAAAAATTACCAACTGATGATTATTGCATCGAATTGCACTCAACCTGCTAGTTTTTCCAGCGTTAGGAAGCCTAATTCGCGTAAAACAGGTTTCAGCTCTTCGCTTGCTGGCTCTATTTTTGTGCAATATGCCAAATTATCCGTTGTTGTTAAAAACAAATCTTCCCTATTCTTGATCAACCATGCAGTTCTGCGGGCAATTGCCGCTCCCGAATCAATTAATCTTGTTCCATTTGGTAAAACTTGTGAAAGTTCTTCTGCTATCAGAGGAAAGTGAGTACAACCCAAAATGACAGTATCAGGTGGCTCTTTCATTTTCAGCCACGGTTTTAGTATCTTCTCTAACTCTTCTAGTGGAACATCCTTGCCATGTAATTTTCGCTCAGCTAATTCGACCAATTCAGCAGAGCCAATTAAATGCATCTGACAATTCGTAGCGAACATTGCTATTAATTCTTTTGTATAGTTGCGTTTCACTGTAGCACGTGTCGCCAATAATCCTACAACACGATTACAGGTTAGCTTCGCAGCGGGTTTGATCGCCGGCACAGCGCCAACAACAGGGAAAGAAAAACGTTCGCGCAAGGCGGGCAAGCTGACTGTACTGGCAGTATTACAAGCAATAACGACAATCGCCAAAGGGTGTTTTTTCTGTATCGTATCAATAACCTGAACGACCCTTTCTATAATCACTTCCGAACTTTTTTCGCCGTAAGGGAATGCTTTGTTATCAAATGCATATATATAGTGGAGATCCGGCAAGAGTTTCCGAATCTCTTGATAGACAGACAAACCACCCACCCCGGAATCAAAAACCAGAATCGTTGGACGGGCAGTTTTGTTTAAATCAGAGGTCTTGTACAAATCAGAAGTTGTAGCTGCCAGTAAGGTAGTACTCTCTTCCTGGGGTTCGATAGCCATAGGCTGTCTCATAATTTTTATCAAACAGATTAGCTATTCTAGCACGGATTGTAAGGTGGTCTGTGATTGGATATGAGGCGTTGATATGCCATATACTAGCGCCACCTAATCTCACTGTCTTCGGAGGATATGCATTATAGTCCTGATCATAACGCCGACCAATGTATTGGTAAGTTATTCCCCAATCGACATTAAAGGCTTCCCAATCTAATTGGTATTTAACTTGCTGTTTAGCTCTGCGGGTTAATTGTTTATTATCGCCATCACGTGGATCAACGTACTGCAATGTAAGCTGATGCTGGAATATGCCGGTATCCATTGTTCCTGTCCATTCGGCACCTTTTATTCTTGCCTTACCAATATTTTCATAACGGTTATCGGCGAAATTTATCAATTGTTCAATATCGTTATGATAAGCAGATAAACGCCAATTCAGTGGCCCACTCAACCCTTCAATTCCGATTTCCCATTGCTTGCTTTTTTCTGGTGCAAGATTTTCATTTCCCCATTTACTATAAAGCTGATTCAGAGTTGGAGCCTTGAATGCCGTTCCATACGAAGTGATAAAACGATAACCATCAATAAACTCCCAACCGACACCGACTTGCCCCGTAGTATTCCATGCATATTCAGAATGATGATCTGAACGCACCGCGCCTT
This sequence comes from Xenorhabdus vietnamensis, assembly GCF_002127535.1. Taxonomy (GTDB): domain Bacteria; phylum Pseudomonadota; class Gammaproteobacteria; order Enterobacterales; family Enterobacteriaceae; genus Xenorhabdus; species Xenorhabdus vietnamensis. Next base: position 55,460 of record NZ_MUBJ01000023.1, on the reverse strand, counting down.
CTAAAATAACATTCTGAACCTTTTGCTGTGCAGTTAAATATAACCCCATATTATCAACATCTTTTTGTACAGGAATGTTATTAGAGCCTGCTGTAACCGATTCTCTTTTCCAATCAATCCCACTGCTGATTGCACCATAGCCAACCTGCCATGCATTTCCCCATTGGACATTGTATTGTTTCGAATCACTTAAACTGGAGCTTTTGCCATAACGCCCGTGCTTAGGGAAATAATTGTAATCTTTGACATGGCTGTAACTAGCAATGAGTTGAGAAGAATAAATGCCTTGATTAAATTGAATACCAGCATCATAAGTACGATTGAAGAGCTCGCGAGTATCCGTATCGCCAACGCTCCATGCATCATAAGCCGTCCGGTTATTAAAGCCATAGGCTCGAGCAAATCCACTAATTTGCTCATTTATTTCATGATCTATTTCCAGCCACAGCATTTTACTCATAAAACCATCACGATCTGGTTGACGATATCCTCCTGTTTTACCATCAACTATCACATCAAACCCTTTGGTATAGGTATAACCTGCAGCTGTAGTCAATAAAGTATTCTCGCCGAGTTTTTGCTGTGTCGAGCCATTATAGTTTTGGTATCCATTCGAGCCTAACCCTGCATTCAGTGTTGTTCCCCGTTGTGCTTGCTTTGTGATGATATTAATCACTCCCCCAATCGCATCAGAGCCATATACGGCAGAACGCGCACCACGGATATATTCTATCCTTTGCACCATTGAAATCGGGATCTGGCTAAAATCGGCGGCTCCGGTAATACCTGCCTGATTCAAACGAATCCCATCCACCAGCACCAGTGTATGACTTGAATTTGTACCACGCACAAATAAAGATGAGCTCTGTCCAATCCCGCCATTTTGAGCTATATCAACACTAGGTAAGCGTCGCAAAACATCAACCAGATTATTAGATTGCCAGCGATCTATATCCTCGCGCGTCACTACTGTCATTGGTGCTAAAACTGAAGAAATCGGCTGCTTAAAGCGATTGGCAGTAACCACCAGCGGATCTTGATTATCAGCAGCTGCAAAATGGCTCCAGCCAGAAAATACCGCCACAAACGCAGCAGATAACAGAATATATTTTTTATTTGTCATAAGATTTGTGATGAGAATATGAGTGGTATCTAGCTAAATATCTATTATGTAATTAACTCTAAAGAGTCATGCTACGATGAAGGCCTTAGCGTGTCCAGAATGCCTCCCTATCAAAAAAAGAGGCTAATAAACCAGAAAACTGGACATCCTTTGCACTTCCCCTACAATGCCGCTCGGAAATTTTTCTTAACGCGACCATACGAGAATCAGATAATGCAGAATGTCTTGCCAACGGAAGATTATGAAAATCAATTGATGGAGAAGGTCCATCGCCTAAAAGGAATGATGACCCCCTTTAGCGCACCTGAGCCTGAATTTTTCCGTTCCCCTGCATCACATTACAGGATGCGAGCAGAATTCCGTATCTGGCATGAGGAAGATGACCTCTACCACATTATGTTTGATCAGCAGACCAAACAGCGTATCCGTGTTGATCAATTTCCAGTTGCCAATCAGCTAATTAATAAAATGATGCAAGCCATCATTACTGGCGTAAAAGATAAGCCAGTATTACGTCACAAGCTGTTTCAGGTAGATTATCTTTCCACCCGCAGTAACAAAATCATTGTTTCCCTGCTTTACCACAAAAAATTGGGTGATGAATGGCGTGAACATGCAGCCGTCCTGCGTGCTCAACTAATCGCAGCAGGATTTGATGTCCAGCTTATTGGGCGAGCTTCAAAAACCAAGATTATGCTCGACCATGACTATATAGATGAAGAGTTGCCTATTGCAGGTAAGACCATGATTTATCGTCAAGTTGAGAATAGCTTTACGCAGCCGAATGCCAGCATCAATATTCATATGTTGGAATGGGCGATTGATTGCACCCAAAATTCCAAAGGTGATTTACTCGAACTGTATTGTGGTAATGGCAATTTTTCTCTGGCACTGGCCCGAAACTTTGATCGGGTACTGGCGACAGAAATTGCCAAGCCTTCAGTTGCTGCTGCCCAATTTAATATCGCAGCAAACCAGATTGATAATGTGCAGATTATCCGCATGTCAGCAGAAGAATTTACACAGGCAATGAATGGAGAGCGAGAGTTCAATCGCCTGCAAGGAATCGATTTAAGCAATTATCAATGTGAAACCATTTTTGTTGACCCGCCACGCAGTGGTCTGGATGAAGAAACAATCAAAATGGTTCAAGCATATCCTCGCATTCTTTATATTTCCTGCAATCCAGAGACACTCTGCCAAAATCTGGAAATACTGACCCAAACTCACAAAGTCAGCAAACTGGCACTCTTTGATCAATTTCCTTATACCCACCATATGGAATGCGGCGTACTACTGGAACAAAGAACATAATCGTCAATAAACGAGGCTTAAAAAAACGCCACAGAGCTAATACTTATGGCGTTTTTTATTGGACTGTTCTTGAGAACAACGATCAGCTTTGACTTTCTGACATCAGCATTGCTTGCTGCTTGCGCCCTTTCATCTTTAGATAGATCCAAAATACCAAGGCAGTACTAATAACGACTGGCAAGAAATTAGAACCAATTTCTGGATATTTCATCCGGATGAATGCGCTGTACATGAACATACCTAAGAAGAAGCATCCCATAGCCAGTTTTGGCAATCCTTCTGCCATTGGGTAATTCAAATAACGTTGATGGAGACAATACAGAGCAAGTGCCAGGGCAATAATAGGGAAAATAGAAAAAGGCACAAATGAATTGAAAAATGCTGAAAAAGTTCCGTGTGTTGCCATTCCAACGATAAGAGCCAGCAGCATCGTGCTTTTATCTTGGCGGTATTGTTCCATCGTATTATTCTCCTTTCATTCTTATTCAGAGGTTTTAGGGATCGTTTTAGGGACAGTATTTTTTTCTTGCTCACGACGATACCAATAATAGGCACCTTTGGAAATCATACGGAGTTGTAAAACTAAACGTTCTTCCAGGCGACGCCTTTTTTCTTCATCAATATCCAATGCTTCTGCACCTGCACTGAATACAATTGTCACCATCGCTTCGGCTTGTATTTCAGTAAAATGACGCGGCATATGGCTAGCTTGTTCAAGATAGTCTGCCAATTCAGCGATAAAATGTTGGATTTCTCGTGCTACAGCCGCACGAAATTCAGCTGATGTGCCGGAGCGTTCGCGCAGCAACAGCCGGAACGCGTTGGGATTGTTGCCAATGAACTCCATGAATGTTGAAACCGAAGTACGGATGATACTACCACCTTTTGCAATGCGCTGACGTGCCTGACGCATTAATTGACGCAGCATCAAACCACTTTCATCCACCATTGTCAGCCCTAATTCATCCACATCCCGAAAATGTCGATAAAAAGAAGTTGGTGCGATACCAGCTTCCCGGGCCACTTCTCGTAGGCTCAAGCTTGTAAAACTGCGTTCAGCACTAAGTTGGCTGAATGCCGCTTCAATCAGGGAGCGACGGGTTTTTTCTTTCTGTTTTGCTCTTACTCCGGTTACGTTACTCACAACAATCCTGATCTATCTCGACTCTGTAATCAGGCAAATATAACAGATTCTGTTAGGTTTGCTGTGATTGTTCTCTTAAAGATATTATTCGATGTTTTCCTATCTTATTTCTATAACAGTGAGATAAAAACCGTATGGTCATTGGGTTATTACATTAAGTAATGTTAAGATAGAGTTGTTATTTTGTGTAAAAACAGGTCTTTCCTCTATGCAACATACTCATTTTGATGCCATTGTGATTGGCTCCGGTCCCGGAGGGGAAGGAGCAGCAATGGGGTTGGTGAAACAAGGCAAAAGCGTTGCTGTTATAGAACGTTACAATAATGTCGGTGGTGGATGTACTCATTGGGGCACAATACCGTCGAAAGCTCTCCGCCATGCCGTTAGCCGTATTATTGAATTTAATCAAAACCCCCTCTACAGTGATAACTCCCGCATTCTTCGCTCCTCGTTTTCAGAAATCCTGCGCCATGCTGAAGTCGTTATTAACCAGCAAACCAAGATGCGCCAAGGGTTTTATGAACGCAACCGTTGCCGAATGTTCGCAGGCGAAGCAACTTTCATTGATGAACATCGGGTAAGTGTTCGTTATGCCGATGATAGTGTTGATATCTTAAGTGCAGACACAATAATCATTGCCACTGGCTCCCGTCCTTACTGCCCTCCTGATGTCGACTTCACCCATTCCCGTATTTATAACAGCGATACTATTCTGCAACTGGATCACGAACCACGCCATGTGATTATTTATGGCGCAGGGGTGATTGGCTGTGAATATGCCTCTATTTTCCGGGGGTTGGGGGTTAAGGTAGATTTGGTCAATACCCGTGATCATCTTCTGTCCTTTCTTGATCAAGAAATGTCTGATGCCCTCTCCTATCATTTCTGGAATAGTGGCACTGTCATCCGCCACAACGAAGAATATGAAAAGATTGAAGGTGTTGATGATGGTGTAATTGTTCATCTGAAATCCGGCAAGAAAGTCAAAGCGGATTGCCTGCTGTATGCCAATGGCAGAACAGGTAATACAGACACACTAGGTTTAGAAAATGTCGGGCTGGAAACAGATAGCCGAGGCTTACTGAAAGTCAATCGCGTCTACCAGACCAGCAATGAAAACATCTACGCAGTTGGCGATGTTATTGGCTATCCTAGCTTGGCTTCCGCAGCCTATGATCAGGGGCGGATTGCTGCAAAAGCGATTACGACAGGCAGTGCTAGTCTGTATCTGGTGGAAGATATCCCAACAGGAATTTATACCATTCCTGAAATCAGCTCAGTTGGCAAAACAGAACAGCAATTGACCGCAATGAAAATCCCTTATGAGGTAGGACGCGCTCAATTCAAACATCTGGCAAGAGCGCAAATTGCTGGCATGAACGTTGGCAGTATCAAGATCCTGTTCCACCGTGAAACAAAACAGATTTTAGGTATCCACTGTTTTGGCGAGCGTGCCGCAGAGATCATTCATATTGGTCAAGCCATCATGGAACAAAAAGGTGAAGGCAATAATATCGAATATTTCGTTAATACTACCTTCAATTATCCAACAATGGCGGAAGCCTACCGAGTTGCGGCACTCAATGGGCTAAATCGATTATTTTGATATTTTTCCGAGTACTGCAAAATAATTACCCATTTTAGTCCGAATCGCCTCTGCTAATTGCTCATAGCGACCACGCAGAGGTGAGCCGGGACGATAAACCAATATGACGGATCGCTTGGGTTCCGGTTCATAACATTCCAGATAGCAAACCCCATCACGGCTTCTTTCATTCGGAACCGACAAATCTGGTAATAATGTCATCCCACTGCCCGCTGCGACCATATTACGCAGCGTTTCCAGGCTAGTCGCTCTAAAATGAGTGTCTTCTTTGGCTCCCGCCTGAAAACAAAACCCCATCGCCTGATCACGCAAACAGTGTCCATCTTCCAGCATCAATAACTTCTCACCGGATAGCTCACTCATTTTAACTTTATCTCGCCCGGCCCATTTATGTTCTTCATACACCGCCAACTTCATGGGTTCTTCAAACAACGGCATTTCAATAAATGCTTCGGTTTCTTTCACCTGTGCCAAAATGGCGCAATCAAGCTTTCCACTATCGAGTTGTGCCAACAAGTTTTGGGTCTGTGCCTCATGCAGGTACATTTCCAATTTGGGGAACAATTTGTGCAGTTCAGGAATGATAAGTGGTAGGAGATAAGGGCCGATTGTCGGAATAAGACCGATATGCAACGGCCCGGACATACTTTCACCTTGAAGGGAAGCCATTTCCTGCAAAACTTTTACTTCTCTCAATACGGTTTTAGCCTGTTCCACCAGCAACATACCCTGTTGGGTAAATAATACCTTGCGGCTAGTGCGTTCCAGCAGCATCACGCCAAGCTCATCTTCCAGCTTACGGATTTGTCCGCTCAGTGTCGGTTGGCTGACATGACAAGAATCAGCCGCTCGGCGAAAATGCCGGTATTCAGCAAGTGCTACAAGGTATTCTAGATCGCGGATATTCATTCCCAACCTCAGCATTTGATATCAATGATAGTATTGATCAATAAATCATTATATCCACGAGGAGAAAAAACTATCAATCGCTTGTGATTATTGATGTTTTTGCCTAAATCGCTGCTTCGCCTGAGCAATCGCTTGCTTCACTTGTTTTTGCGCTACACCACCTTTTGCCAGACGTTTGTCCAGACAGGATTGCAGCGATAAAACATCATAAACATCTATAGAAATAACATGACTGGATTTCTGCAATTCAAGCAGGGAAAGCTCTTCCAACGCCTTGCCTTTGTCAATTGCCATAACAACGACTTCACCAACAATATGATGCGCCTCACGGAATGGAACACCTTTTGCCACCAGATAATCCGCCAATTCGGTCGCATTGGCATATCCCTGTTTTGCCGCTTCCTCACAACGGGGACGTTTTACTTGAATGCCATCCAGCACCAGTATCGCCATGTGCAGACAATCCAACCAAGTATCCAATGCATCAAACAAGCCTTCCTTATCTTCCTGCATGTCTTTATTGTAAGCGAGAGGCAGCCCTTTCAGAGTCATCATCATACCCGTTAATGCCCCCTGAACTCGTCCACATTTGCCACGGATAAGTTCCAATGCATCAGGGTTTTTCTTTTGTGGCATCAAGGAAGAACCAGAAGTTACCCGATCCGATAACTCAACAAATCCGGCCTCTCCGCTATTAAAGAAAATCAAATCTTCAGCAAAACGCGAAAGGTGGATCATGCTAATGCTCGCACCTGACAGCAGCTCCAAGACATGATCACGATCAGAAACGCTATCCAGACTATTGCGTGTTGCTGAGGAAAAACCTAACCACGAAGCCAATTGCTCACGATCAATATCATAAGCTGTTCCTGCCAGTGCACCACATCCCAACGGGCTGGCATCCAACCGTCTTAGCGCATCTTGCAAACGATCTTCATCACGGCTAAGCATTTCCATATAGGCCAAACACCAATGGGCAAAAGTGATGGGTTGCGCCCGCTGCAAATGGGTATAACCCGGCATTACCGCATCTTGATTATTTTCAGCAGTGAACACCAAAGCTTGTTGCAACTCGCCCAATACTTCCAGAATATGAACGATCTGATCTTTGCACCATAACTTCAGATCAGTCGCAACCTGATCATTACGGCTACGCCCCGTATGGAGTTTCTTAGCCAAATCCCCCACTTTCGTAATAAGTTGCCCTTCTACCCAGCTATGAATATCTTCCGCATCGCTTTGCAGAATAGCTTTGGGGTTAGCTCGCACAGCATCCAGTAACTCATTTAAAGCCTGTTCCAGCTTTTGCTGCTCTTCGGCAGTTAATACTCCCACTGTAACCAATGCTTTTGACCATGCAACCGAGCCAATAATATCCTGCTCCGCCAAGCGATAATCAAAACGCAGTGAATCATTAAATTGCTTGAACCGCTGATCGGCTTCCTGACTGAAACGCCCGCCCCAAAGTGCCATAATATCGTTCCTGTTCTCTATCTATTTATTGGCAATATATTTATTGCCAATAAATTAAATTGATTACCAAAAAATTATTTTTTGCTGTTCAATGCCCGAATGCGTGAAGATAGCGAATAGAGGCGAATAAATCCTTCTGCATGGCTATGATCATAAACAGCATCTTCCCCAAAAGTAGCGAACTCTTCAGAATAGAGGCTATTGGCTGATTTTTTCTGCACTGCTGTTACCGTACCTTTATAAAGTTTCAGAATAACTTCACCGCTGACACCAGCCGCTAATACTTCTGCTGCCGCTTGAATGGATTGACACAATGGTGCAAACCAACGGCCATCATAAACAACATAAGACATTTCCAGCCCCAGCTGTTGACGCCATTTGAAACTATCGCGATCCAAAACCAATTGCTCGATACCACGCAATGCCTCCATCATAATCGTTCCCCCCGGAGTTTCGTAACAACCACGGGATTTCATACCTACCAGACGGTTTTCCACGATATCGATTCGGCCAATACCATGCCTGGCTCCCAACTCATTTAACGCATTCAGACATTGGTACGGTGACAACACCTGACCATTCACGCCAATCACCTCACCGCTTTCAACCGTCACCGTGACATATTCTGGCTCATCAGGAGCCTCTTCGGGTTCTGCAGTCCACACCCAACAATCTTTATTAGCAGCATTCCATGTGCTTTCCAGAACCCCGCCTTCAGTTGAAATGTGCCATGCATTTTCATCACGGCTATAGATTTTTTCTAGCGTTGCGGTTGTCGGGATATCACGAACTTTCAAATAATCCAGCAGCGCTTCACGGGAGCGCAGCTCCCATTCCCGCCATGGAGCAATAACCTTCAGATGTGGTGCTAATGCAGTATAAGTACTTTCGAACCGAACCTGATCATTGCCTTTGCCTGTTGCACCGTGAGCGACAGCATCAGCCCCCACTTTCAGAGCCAATTCAACCTGTGCCTTTGCAATGATTGGACGAGCCATTGACGTACCGAGCAGATAACTTCCTTCATATAGAGCGCCAGTTTTCAGTACGGGATAAACATATTCTTTGATAAATTCCTCACGCAGATCGACGACATGGCATTCGGAAGCACCAGAACGCAATGCTTTCTGTTCCACTCCTTCCAAATCTTCACGACTTTGGCCGACATCAGCTACAAACGCAATCACATCACAATTGCCATAATGTTCTTTCAACCACGGAATAATGGCGGATGTATCCAAACCACCTGAATATGCCAGAACGATTTTTTTAATGTTTGTAGTTGTAGTTGTAGTTATAGAAGTAATAGTCATAGGGATAACCTTTTTAATTTTATTTATCTCAGCCAAAAGGCCGTGTTCTCAATCAACCCAAAATTCGTGTACCAATGGGTATGCCATTAAATAACGCAATCAACTGATCTGCATGTCGCCAACTCGCGATATCCACTGGCTGTCCAAGTGTTTTTGCCGCTTCCAACGCTGCATGCACTTTGACAATCATGCCATCGGTGATAATGCCTTGATCGACAAGCTGCTCGATCTTCTCTTTCGTGACTTCTGGGATTTTTTTCCCTTTTCCATCCAGAATACCGCTGACATCAGACAACAAGATCAAATCCCCATTAAGCACTTGCGCGATGGCAGTAGCAGCTTGATCTGCATTCACATTCATCAGCTCGCCCTGTTCAGTAATACCGATTGAACTAATAATCGGCATATAGCCCACATCCAGCAAAATTTTCAGGAGATCAGGCTTTCCTGGTTGCGCCTTCCCAGTGTGACCGAATTCTTTATCAAGTTGAGAAACCTTAACTGTCCCTCCATCCCCCAGACATAATCCGATGGCAGGCAAACGATACTTTGTTGCCCACGCCAGCAATTTTTTATTGGCTGTTCCGGCCAATGTCCCAGTAATGATGTCGATTTGGTCTTCAGGCGTAACTCGCAAACCTTGTTTTTTCACAACCGGCATTTGCAATTGCTGCATCAATTCATCAACCAAGCAGCCACCGCCGTGCACAATAACCAGCGGACGTTTATGTGTCTTTCGGTATAACTGTAATGTAGTAAATAACCGTTCTAGTGCCTCTTCACTGTCTAACAACACACCACCCAACTTGATAACTAGCGGCTCCATCGGATTTATCCTCTGTCGGTATTAGAATCTGTAGGAATCTTCATTTTTCGGAATTCAGTTATTAGAAATTCAATCATTAAAAAATTTAGTCATTCAAAATTAAAGCAATGCCAGAATTTCTTCATAGCCAAAACGAATATTCATGCACTGCACTGCTTGGGCTGCTGCCCCTTTCAACAAATTATCCTCAGCACCTACGATGATCAGGTGCTGCCCCTGAACAGCAAAACCAATATCGCAGAATGGCAAACCAACCACGGCTTTCAACGCGGGAACCCCGTTATTGTATAAACGCACCAACGGCTTATCATGATATACCTGCTGATAAGCCTCTCTAATTTGTACTTCTGTCACACCAGGCTTTAATTTACAGGTAATTGTGGCAAGAATACCGCGTGAGAAATTGCCCAAATGAGGGGTAAAAATCACCTCTGTACCTAAATGTGTGGCGATTTCAGGCTGATGACGATGGTTAAAAACCCCATAAGGCTGCAAACTAATTTCACAAAAGCTATTTGTGATAGATGCCTTCCGTCCAGCACCACTGACACCACTAACAGCATTGATCACAGGCCAATGTTCTGTATCTAATAAATTTTGTTCAAGCAACGGTTTCAAGGAAAGTTGGGAAACGGTAGGGTAACAGCCGGGCACTGCAATCAATTGTGCTTGCTTGATTTTCTCTGCCTGCCATTCTGCCAGTCCATACACCGCTTGCTCCAGCCACTCAGCATTTTTATGTTTGAACCCGTAGTATTTTTCATAAAACTGTGTATTTTGTACGCGATAGGCACCAGATAAATCAAACACAATACAGCCCGCCTCCAGAAATACTGGCGCAATGTCATGGCTGACTTCATGAGCCGTAGCGAGGAAGACCACATCAATTCCTTTCGCCGCCTCAGTCACATCGGTCAGCGGCTGTAAGGGCAAATCAAGAATACCTTTATATTGTGGATGAAGTTCTGAAAAACATTTCCCCGCATCTGAACTTTGAGAAGAAACCATCAAGTTGGAGAGATGGACATGGGGATGACGTTGCAGATATGCTGCTAACTCAGCCCCGGTATAACCACTGGCACCAACTATCAGCGTATTCAGCATAGGATTTATTCACCTTATAGTATTAATCCAATAGTATTAGTCCAACTATCTCACTGCATTTATATGCAATAAATTTGAATGAATATTGATACTATTATGAGTAAGGGCTGTCAACAGTGAATCTTAAATTACCATCTTTTATTAAATTATATCATCAGCTCATTGCGGCTCCTTCTATCAGCGCAACCGATTCTGAGCTAGATCAAAGCAATGAAGTTGTTATCACTCTGCTGGCAGAATGGCTAAAAGAGATCGGGTTTTCCATTGAAATTCAACCCGTCCCTGAAACCCGGGGGAAATTCAATCTGCTGGCAACACTGGGCAGTGGTTCGGGTGGTTTACTACTATGCGGACATACAGATACCGTTCCTTTTGATGCGGGGCGCTGGACACAAGATCCATTCACGCTGACCGAACGCGATGGCAAGTTATATGGGCTTGGGACAGCAGACATGAAAGGCTTCTTTGCCTTTATTGTTGATGCGCTGCGGGATATTGATGCCAGTAAACTCTCTCACCCCCTTTATATTCTGGCTACCGCTGACGAAGAAACATCAATGGCAGGGGCGCGTTACTTTGCTGCCAATACCCATATTCGGCCTGATTTTGCGATCATTGGCGAACCCACATCATTACAGCCAATCCGTGCCCATAAGGGGCATATGGCCCAAGCGATCCGCATTGAAGGAAAATCAGGGCACTCCAGCGATCCGGCCCGGGGCGTCAATGCCATTGATCTGATGCACGAATCCATTACCCAGCTAATAAAACTACGCAATATCTTACAAGAACGCTATCACAACCCAGCTTTCGTCATCCCCTACCCAACCATGAATTTCGGTCATATTCACGGTGGTGATGCCGCAAACCGCATTTGTGCCTGCTGTGAACTGCATATGGATATCCGCCCGCTTCCCGGATTGACCTTGCAGGATTTGAATGGATTGCTGAATGACGCATTGGAACCCGTAAAACAGCGCTGGCCCGGTCGCCTAAACGTGACAGAACTTCATCCTCCTATACCGGGTTATGAGTGTCCAACAGATCACAAACTGGTTGGCGTAATTGAAAAACTCTTGGGAACGAAAGCAGATACCGTCAATTACTGTACGGAAGCACCTTTTATTCAGGAATTGTGCCCAACATTGGTCTTGGGGCCGGGGTCGATTGAACAAGCACATCAACCTGATGAATTTTTGGATATGACGTTTATTGAGCCTACAAGAAAACTACTTTCACAGCTTGTGGAGCACTTTTGTTTGAGTGCCGATTGACTATCACTATATAACCTTGGCAAGTAACATAACCTCGGTGAGTACATCGGGGTTTTTTTACTATATTCAATTAGTTAACCTGATACCATCAACATCCAATATGCCTCAATAAGCAACTGGCTATTTCAGTATTTTCACGCCGCCTCTCCAACATGAATTTCTTTCCTGATCACTTTGAATATTCCTCATTGGGAATGAGCCATTTCTTTATTGACTAAAAAACCCACTTCACCCATTCTATTTAGACGTCCAAACGTATAGACATATAAACATTTAAACATCTAAAAATAAGCGGGCAAAAGTTCCGTTTGTTCATGAGGGCACAGGGTATGAGTTTTTTTCACGCTAATCAGCGAGAAGCGCTGAACCAGAATCTGGCTGAACTTGAAGGGCAAATTCGTGTTTCCTTTGAATTCTTTCCACCCAGAACGGCTGAGATGGAGCAAACTCTGTGGAAATCCATTGATCGCTTGAGCAAGCTGAAGCCTAAGTTTGTTTCTGTTACCTATGGTGCCAACTCTGGCGAACGTGATCGCACTCATAGCATTATCAAGGGTATTAAAGAAAAAACTGGCCTTGATGCAGCCCCACACCTGACTTGCATTGATGCCAGCCGTGGAGAACTAAGCAACATTGCTCATGATTATTGGCAAAACGGCATTCGTCATATTGTGGCATTGCGTGGTGATTTACCGGCTAACGGTTGTAAACCAGAAATGTATGGTGCAGATTTAGTTGAGCTATTAAAAAAAGAAGCGGATTTTGATATCTCTGTTGCCGCTTATCCAGAAGTGCATCCAGAAGCGAAAAGTGCACAGGCAGACTTGATCAATTTAAAACGTAAAATTGATGCCGGAGCCAATCGCGCTATTACTCAATTCTTTTTTGACGTGGAGAGTTATCTACGTTTTCGCGATCGCTGTGTCGCAACGGGGATTGATGTGGAAATCGTGCCGGGAATTTTACCTGTCTCAAACTTTCGTCAGTTACAACGATTTGCCACGATAACTAACGTTCGTATTCCAAGCTGGATGACCAGAATGTTTGAAGGATTGGATAATGATCCGGAAAGCCGAAGTTTAGTCGGCGCATCTATTGCTATGGATATGGTAAAAATCCTCAGTCGTGAAGGCGTAAAAGATTTTCATTTTTATACCCTGAACCGAGCAGAATTAAGTTATGCCATTTGCCATACTTTGGGAGTGCGTCCTTCTTGATTTATCTATTGCATTGCAAGTTACCCATTACAAGTTTTACAACCGCAGAAGCCGGGCTAGATGATAGTTCGGCGTCACTGTAGATAACTCTTTCTTTAAGCAGATTAAAACGCAAAAAGCCAAACAGTTTCCCATTCGGCTTTGGTGCTTGAAAAACTTTTAAAAAACTATCCCGTATTACGCATTCCTGCCGCAACACCGGCAATCGTTACCATCAACGCCTGTTCAAGATGCGGATCAGGATTTTCCTGCTGACGGGAACGCTGTAATAATTCGGCCTGTAGTACGTTCAATGGATCGGTATACACGTTACGCAATGCGATAGATTCTGCGATCCACGGCAAATCCGCCATCAATTGCTCATCTTGTGAAATGGTCAATACTGTTTTGATATCTTCCGCAAGTTGGTTGCGTAATTTAACTCCCAGTGACCACAACTTCGGTTCGACCAAACGCTGATCATAATATTCCGCTAACCATAAATCTGCTTTGGCAAACACCATCTCTAACATGGCAATACGCGTATTGAAAAATGGCCAATCGCGGCACATATCCGTTAAAACCGACAAATTGCCCGCATCAATCACCCGTTGTAGCGCCGCGCCAGCACCCAGCCATGCCGGAAGCATCAGACGGTTTTGTGTCCATGCAAATATCCACGGGATCGCTCGCAAACTTTCAACACCCCCCATCGGGCGTCGTTTAGCAGGTCGTGAACCCAAAGGCAGTTTTGCCAATTCTTGCTCAGGTGTTGCTGCCCGAAAATAAGGCACAAATTCCGGTTGCTCACGCACATAATCACGATACATATCACAAGAAACATCCGAAAGCGTGTCCATAACCTGATGCCATTCCGGTTTTGGTTCCGGCGGTGGCAATAAGTTTGCTTCCAGAATCGCACTGGCATACAAGGCCAAGCTGCTGATCGTCACCTGCGGCAAACCAAACTTAAAGCGGATCATTTCTCCCTGTTCCGTTACGCGAAACCCTCCTTTCAGGCTACCCGGCGGTTGGGAAAGCAAAGCAGAATGTGCAGGTGCACCACCGCGACCAATTGTGCCACCGCGTCCGTGAAACAGAGTCAGTGTTACGCCTTCTTGTTCACATACTTTGATTAATGCATCTTGTGCCCGATATTGTGCCCACGATGCCGCCATCACTCCCGCATCTTTGGCTGAATCTGAGTAACCAATCATCACCATCTGTTTGTCCTTAATCAGATCGCGATACCATTCAATCCCCAACAGTTGCCGAATTACACTTTCTGCATTATTAAGGTCATCAAGGGTTTCGAACAACGGGGCAACCGGTAATGACAATGAACATCCCGCTTCCTTCAGCAACAATTTCACTGCCAACACATCAGAAGGAACTTTCGCCATGGAAATAACATAAGCCGCAATCGCATCTTGTGGTGATTCAGCAATAACTTTACAGGTATCGAAAACCTCTTGAGTTTCTGCGCTTAGCTGCCAATCATGTGGGATCAGGGGACGTTTTGACTGCAATTCACGTAGCAGGAATGCCTGTTTTTCAGTTTCAGGCCAGCCCTCATAATCTCCCATTTCCAGATATTGCGTCAGTTCAGCAATCGCATCGGTATGGCGGGTACTTTCCTGACGGATATCAATACGCACCAAAGACAAACCAAAGCAACGAATGCGGCGCAAGGTATCCAGCAATTGCCCATTCGCGATAATTTCCATGCCACAATCTTTCAGGGATTGATAACAGGCATATAGCGGTTGCCATAATTGTTCGTTATGCAACAGTAAATCCGCGGGTGGCAGGGCTTGTTCACCTTTAAGGAGTTTTTCCAGATAAGCCAGCGTGTTGCTTAATTGCGTCCGCAATTGCTTGGCAATCTCACGGTAAGGTTCTGAAACCTGCTCACCTCCCGCCATTTGGCGAAGTTCAGGCGTACACTCCGACATGGAGAGTTCAGAAACTAAAATCTGAATATCTTTCAGGAACAGCTCTGCAGCTTTCCAACGACTAAGCAGCAAGACATGACGGGTAATTTCAGCGGTAACATTAGGGTTACCATCACGATCCCCTCCCATCCAAGAGGTAAAGCGCACTGGTACGGCTTCCACCGGCAGACTATAACCAATGGACTCTTGCAGTTGCTCATTGAATTCACGCAGGAATGCCGGCACACCTTCCCACAAGCTATTTTCGACAACAGCAAAACCCCATTTTGCTTCATCAATTGGGGTTGGGCGAATCTTACGTATCTCATCAGTATGCCATGATTGGGCAATCAACTGACGCAACCGGCGCATAATGTTATTGCGTTCATAATCCGCCAAATCATCGTGATCAAGCTGTGCCAGACAACCATTAACTTCAACCAGTTTATGAATCAGGGTGCGGCGGGCAATTTCTGTCGGATGGGCAGTCAGAACCAATTCAATCGCCAGTTCATTGACCGCATTGACCAACTCATCATTACTGAATTGTTTATCTTTGAGCCGATTGAACAGCGCTGCCAACGCTACCGGGTTGCTTGCCGCTTCGCCATGTGGAGAGATGCTATGATATTGTTCAGCAACATTAGTCAGATTTAAAAACTGATTAAACGCACGGGCAACAGGCAATAATTCATCATTAGATAAATTTTCCAGTGTCGATAAAAGCTGCTGACGGTGGGTTTCATTGCCTGCGCGGGATGATTTGGACAACTTCCTGATTGTTTCAACTTTATCAAGAATATCTTCTCCCAAAGCTTCTTTAATTGTATCGCCCAGCAACTTACCGAGCATACTGACATTACTTCGCATTGCGGAATATTGTTGATTCATGTGGTTTCTGGCCTTGTGTTGCTGTATGTCATCCATTTCACCAGAAGACTGGCTCAATTGGCATTTACCCTATTTTTTCTGTCTAAAATGCTTCATGTTTTGCTGTAGAGAATATTCTTTTGTTTATCTCTGACATGCTATTCATATCAGAAAATAAACAATTTGGGCGGATTTTATGAAATTTAATCTGGATTTCTTTTTTATAAGATAATTCGATTTCTTTTCTTGCTTGTACTCAATAAATCTTGCTTATTTTCAACAAGTTTTATCTTTTCAAAAGAGCCTGATGGGATGGCGATACCAACTGGGAGCGATGATTGAATAAACAACCCTTTTTCTGCAATTTTTCTGCAATTAGCAGGGATCATCCTTCATGTCCCTGCCAAAATCCGTTCAAAAACCTAATCGACAGAAAAAAATCTCTGCCTATAGAATACTGGGCTACAGAAGCTGCGACAGACGATTTAAATCTGACTGGATTGCTCCCGCCGTGACATCTCGTCCGGCTCCCGGTCCGCGGATCACTAATGGATTGTCACGATACCAGCGGCTCTCTATCGCAAAAACATTATCTGCCGGCAACAGTGAAGCCAATGGATGATCATCACGTACCGCTTCCACGCCAACTTTCGCCTTACCGCTGGCATCAAAACGCGCAACATACCGCAGTACCATGCCCATTTCCCGTGCTGCCTCCAATCGTTGCAGCATCTGCGCATTAATGGCAGCGCTGTTTTCAAAGAATTCCTCAATGGAGCCGAGCCGCGCCTCTTTCGGTACTAAAGACTCAATACGCACTTGATCAGGCTCGATCTCATAACCGGCTTCACGAGCCAGAATAACCAGTTTTCGCATCACATCCTGACCAGAAAGATCAATGCGTGGATCAGGTTCTGTCAACCCCTGCTGCCATGCTTGTTCCACTAATTCACTGAAAGGCACAGAACCATCAAACTGCAGGAACAACCAAGATAATGTTCCGGAAAAAACCCCACTGATGGAAAGGATAGTATCACCGCTTTCCCGCAGATCTCTGACGGAATAGTTAATCGGCAACCCCGCACCAACCGTAGCGTTGTATAACCAGTGACTGCCTGTTTTTGCAAAAGCATCACGGATCATGCGATATGTATTGCTGTCGGAAGAGCCGGCAATTTTGTTGGCGCTGATTACGTGGAAGCCATAGCTGGCAAAATAAATGTACTCTGCGGCCAATTCTCCACTTGCCGTGACGTCCAGTACGACCAAATCGTCATAAGGATGTGCCCTCATCCACAAAAACAGAGCTTCCTCTTCATGTTCAGTCGCTTCATCATCAAAGAATGCCAACGCCCGACTCGCATCAATTCCCTGATAATTCAACAGACTCCGACGACTATCGACGATACCCGCCAGAATAAATTCAAAATCGCTGCGAGCAGAAATATTCTTCTGTTCACGAGCAAACAGCTCCAGCCAGCGAGAACCAATATTTCCTTTACCAAACAGCATCAAACCGATACGCTTTTCTGCCCGGAACAGGCTTTGGTGTAACCCCTGAATCAAATGCAATGTCTGATTCGAACGCAGTACGGCAACAAGACTGATGCCATCTTCCGCATGCCAGATAAATTCAACCGGCTGATCTTTTAATTGTTGATAAAAACGATGGCTATGCAGCGGATTCTTGCATACACCCGCCCCAACCAGAGCCACCAGTGCCAAACCTTCACGTAAAGAAAGTTTGCCGGGCAAGGAGGCATCCTGCAAAACATCAAGAACGCTATTCACAACCTCAGAGGTATAGCAAAGCTGGATCAGGTTGCAATCTGCATGCAGCCCTGTTGCCAATGGACGAATCTGAGTGCGCTTCAATAAAGAATCAATATCCTTGTTGATTTGCTTGAAATCGTGGGCTGAAGAAACATGCAGTTCAATCAGGCAAACATCCTCATGACTGGTAACGATTTTTGCCCCTGTTCCTGTAGCCAGCACCCGTTCAATACGGGTGGAACCTTGTTCAGGCTGGTAACTGCAACGCAATTGCAGATCAATATCGCTGATGGAGACAGGCTGCAATGTGCGAGTATGAAGAACGGGCGCTGCCAAGCGTGCCAATTCACTGGCTTCATCCAAACGCAGCAACGGCAGCAGGCAAGCATCTTTGACTTTACGCGGATCAGCACTGTAGACCCCCGCCACATCGCTCCAAATCGTGACCTTTTTGGCTCCAGCCAAAGCCCCGACTTGGGTAGCTGAATAATCGCTGCCATTGCGCCCCAACAATACAGTTTCACCACTCTGATTACTGGAAATAAAACCGGTAACCACTAAACGCTTATTGGGGTTTTGAATCAATAACTGGCTAAACAGGGGCTGGGATAAGCTGACATCAACTTGCGGCTGGGCAACACGCTCTGCCCGCAGAAATTTACGCGCATCCAGCCATGCACTAGGGAGCCCCTGATTTTCAAGCACCGAAGCCATCAAACGTGCAGACCAGATTTCCCCGTGTCCCACTACTTCTGCATATGTGATGTCTGTGATGGGTTTATCCAGCAATGCACTCAATCTTTCCAGATCAGCGATAAACATTGCACTCAGTTCCTCTGCAACGGCTTCGGGCAACAAACCACGGATCAACTCTTGCTGGTAGCGCCGTAGGGATTGCTGTATTTGATGCGCTGATATCCGGTCACTCTGACTCAGTTTAAGCCAGTCGATCAGCTGATTGGTCGTACTCCCTGCTGCCGATACCACCATCAAATCACCCGGCTGGCTGTAGTTCGCCATAATTTCAGCAACCCGCTGATAGCATTTCACATTGGCCAGACTACTGCCACCAAATTTATGTAACTGACGGCCCGATTCCGCCCCCGCTGTTGCCAGTGCACTCATGATTAATGATTACCTCGTTGCCGCTGCCTGAAACGCATTGTCCAGATCAGCTATTAAATCCTGACTATCTTCAATTCCTACAGAGACACGAAGAAGCAAATCCGTAATCCCTGCCTGAGCCCTTGCTTCTGCTGACATTCCCGCGTGTGTCATTGTTGCGGTATGAGAAATCAACGATTCCACACCACCAAGAGATTCAGCCAAAGTAAATAATCTTAACGCAGATAAAAAACGACGCATGGTCTGTTCATCACCATCCAGTTCAAAACTTAGCATTGCCCCAAAACCTCGCTGTTGTTTAACGGCAATTTCATGTCCGGGATGGTTCTTCAATGCAGGATAAAAAAGTTTTTTCACTTGAGTCTGCTGCTGCAGGTAATCCACAACAGCAACAGCATTGTTTTGCTGAAGCAATACACGGGCAGATAATGTACGAATACCACGCAGTAGCAAATAGCTGTCAAAGGCCCCTGCTGTTACTCCGATATTATTCGCCCACCAAGCCAAATCATCAGCAATGGCTGATTCCTTGGCGATAATTGCTCCTGCAATGAGATCAGAGTGTCCATTCAAATATTTAGTACAGGAATGAACCACTAAATCAGCCCCTAAATCCAATGGCTTTTGCAATACGGGGCTTAAGAAGGTGTTATCGACGATAGCCAATGCCCCAACTTCATGAGCCAATCCACAAATGTATTGAATATCAACGATCCGCAACAGAGGATTGCTCGGTGTTTCAATCAATACCAGCTTGGGCTTTTTAGCCAACGCCTGTTTCAATGCCTGTTGATCTGATTGATCAACAAAAATCACATTGTATGCACCGCGTTTACTCAGACTGTCAAAAAGACGATAACTGCCGCCATAGCAATCATGGGGAGCTACCAATAAATCCCCTGGTTTCAGGAATACGGTACAAAGCAGATGGATAGCAGACATGCCACTGCTGGTCATGACTGCGCCTGCGCCCCCTTCCAGTTCTGCCAACACCTGTTGGACAACATCACGGCCAGGATTGCCACGGCGGGAATAATCATGAGCCCTGGGTTCATTGAACCCCGTAAAGTTGTAAGTGCTGGAAAGATAGATAGGCGGAACAACACAACCATATTGTTCATCAATATTTGAACCACTGTGAACCGCAATTGTCGCTTGCTTACATCCCATAGCCTTTCCCCATCATCGTTATTATTGGCGTCATGCAA
This sequence comes from Xenorhabdus vietnamensis, assembly GCF_002127535.1. Lineage (GTDB taxonomy): Bacteria > Pseudomonadota > Gammaproteobacteria > Enterobacterales > Enterobacteriaceae > Xenorhabdus > Xenorhabdus vietnamensis. Next base: position 35,268 of record NZ_MUBJ01000023.1, on the reverse strand, counting down.
GAATAACCACTGGAGATATGGACGTCAATACATCTAGACATCCAAAATATTTTACGGTTTAATACCGCGATTCAATGAGTGTCATTACATTTTATATGTCTTCTGGTTATATTTTATAAATTAGTGCGGATGGAGCGATATAGACGATAGGTGAAATATGCTAGACTACCGCATTATCGACATGAAAACAGGTCAGAAATCCCCTCCAACTTCTGATCTCAATTACTTGGTTCAAAAACTATTTAAGGTATCTCATGGCTGAGTGGAATGGTGAGTATGTCAGCCCTTATGCTGAACATGGCAAAAAAAGCGAACAGGTCAAAAAAATTACAGTTTCAATTCCGCTGAAGGTATTGAAAATCCTGACTGATGAACGCACCCGTCGTCAGGTGAATAATCTACGTCATGCAACAAACAGCGAATTACTGTGTGAAGCTTTTCTCCATGCGTTCACTGGACAACCTCTGCCTAATGATAATGATTTGCGCAAAGAGCGCCATGATGAAATCCCAGAAGCAGCGAAAATCATGATGCGTGAGCTAGGTATTGATCCTGAGACATGGGAATATTGATAACAAAAACGCCCGATGTTTTGCATCGGGCGTTTTTGTTTCAACTATCCAGCCTGTATAGATTACAAGCCGGGAAAAGTCATTACTTCTTAGCGCCTGGTACGCTGAAACGTTTGTTAAAGCGATCAACACGGCCACCAGTTGCAACGTCACGCTGCTTACCAGTATAGAACGGGTGGCATTCACCACAAACGTCCAGGTTCAGGTTGTGACCTACAGTAGAGTTGATTTTGATTACATTACCGCAAGAACAAGATGCAGTAACTTCTTCGTATTTAGGATGGATACCTTCTTTCATGGGAAACCTCTGTTCAGGCCGTGTCGCTATCCAGCCTTGTTACCGCCAGACACCACACGTCGTGTTGATAATCGTGTTGATAAAAATAAGTTTCGGTAATTTCTATACCAAAGGCGGCGGATCATACAGAATATCTGTTTATTGCGCAATGAAATCTGCTCATTTGCTATGATACCCTTATCACTATATTTTTTTATATATTCTTTTATCTGGTCGTTAATTATCCGGAAATCGCCTTATGACAGTTGTTCAGGTTGCGTTGCCTGTCCCCCTCACACGCTCGTTTGATTATCTACTGCCTACAGGATTACCTTTACCAGCTATCGGTATTCGAGTACTCGTGCCTTTTGGTAAACGGAATGCAATAGGTATCGTCACAGGTATCGCAGACAGCAGCGAATTCCCTCCTGAACAACTCAAGTCTATTTCTACTATTCTTGATGTCTATCCCCTTTTTCCTAATGATCTCTGGCAGTTACTCCAATGGGCAGCCAGCTATTATCACTATCCGCTGGGCGAAGTTTTATTCCATGCCCTGCCTGTCTTGCTGAGACAGGGAAAACCAGCAGAATTCTCCCCACTCTGGCAATGGCAAGTCACCGACGCTGGTCGTGAGTTTCCTATTGCACAACTCAAACGCTCCACCAAACAGCAGAAAGCTTTAGCCGCTTTGTGCCAACATCCCATTTATCGCCATCAAGTTTCTGAACTGGAGTTAAGTGAAAGTGCACTGCAATCACTGAAAAAAAAATCACTGATTGCTCTGCATCCCATCCAGCCAGAAGCTGAAAACTGGTATGCGCATTTTCAAACCATCGGCGAAAGGTTAAAACTCAATACAGAGCAAGCGACTGCGGTAGGCGCCATTCGTGCAGAAGATCAAACCTTTTCTCCGTGGCTGCTGGCAGGTATCACGGGATCAGGTAAAACGGAAATATATCTCAGTGTACTGGAAAACATTCTTGCACAAGGCAAACAAGCACTAATTTTAGTACCAGAAATTGGCCTGACTCCACAGACTATCCGCCGTTTCAGGGAACGTTTCAACGCGCCAATTGATGTTCTGCACTCAGCCCTGAATGACAGCGAACGGCTGACGGTTTGGCTGAGGGCGAAAAGAGGGGAAAATGCCATCGTTATCGGTACGCGCTCGGCCCTGTTTACCCCATTTGCCCATCTTGGCGTTATCATTATTGATGAAGAACATGACAGTTCTTACAAACAGCAAGAAGGCTGGCGTTATCATGCGCGCGATCTAGCGGTGTTCCGTGCTAAAAAAGAGGGAATTCCGATCATTATGGGCACCGCCACCCCCGCACTGGAAACACTGTATAATGTACAACAAGGAAAATATCGCCAACTCGCCTTAACCCAACGAGCAGGTCATGCCCAGCCAGCAACTCAGCATTTATTGGATCTTAAAGGCTTGCCACTGACTGTTGGATTATCACAACCACTCATCAATCGCATCAGCGAACACCTCAAGGCTGATAATCAGGTCATCCTGTTTCTGAACCGTCGTGGCTATTCCCCTGCCCTGCTCTGCCACGAATGTGGCTGGATAGCTGAATGCCAACGATGTGATCACTATTACACCCTGCATCAAAGCCATCGCTACCTGCGTTGCCATCACTGTGACAGCCAGCGTCCAATCCCTCGCCAATGCCCACAATGCGGCTCCACTAACTTAATTCCCGTTGGTTTAGGTACTGAACAGCTTGAAGATGGAATTACAAAACTGTTCCCCAATGTTCCTGTCACCCGTATTGACCGTGATACCACCAGCCGCAAGGGAGCGCTGGAACAACAACTTGCCGAAGTACATCAAGGTGGGGCGCGTATTTTGATTGGCACCCAAATGTTGGCAAAAGGCCACCATTTCCCTGATGTGACACTGGTTGCCTTACTGGATGTCGATGGCGCCCTGTTTTCTGCTGATTTTCGGGCAGCAGAGCGCTTTGCCCAGCTATATACCCAAGTCTCGGGTCGGGCAGGACGAGCAGGAAAACGGGGAGAAGTTGTCCTCCAGACTCACCATCCTGAGCATCCACTTTTGCAAGTGTTGTTAGAAAAAGGCTACGATGCCTTTGCCCGGCAAGCGATGGAAGAACGCCAGCAAGTTCATCTGCCGCCTTTTGCCAGCCATATCCTGCTCCGCTCAGAAGATCACGATAATCAGCAAGCTCCCGCATTTTTACAACAAATGCGTCAACTGTTTGAACATCATCCACAGTACGGTGATCATTTATGGATCATGGGGCCAGTACCCGCATTACAGGCCAAACGAAGCGGACGTTATCGCTGGCAATTGATGGTTCAACATCCTTCTCGCATTTTTCTACAAAAAATGATGGCTGAGATCTATCCCCAAATCACAGCACTCCCGCAATCACGTAAAGTAAAATGGAATATTGATGTTGATCCCACAGAAGGTTAATGACAGAAATAGAAAATTGCGTGTCATCGCAAAGCACCAAAATTAGGCCGAACATTTTTAGAAAAATAGAGACAATTATTTCTCCAATTTGCGAAGTATCTCTAAGAAATGATTCATATCACATTTTTTGTGTAAACAAAGTAACGGATTGATCTATTAATCGGTTTAAAATGAATCTATTAATATGATTGTAGAAATCAATCTGCCAGCGTTCCTCTCTAAGGAATGACTGGCTTTTTTTTAGCAGCCGGAGAGCAATCGTTTCGCTGCCTGTGGAAAGTGAGGAGTGAACCTATGGAAAAAAAGAATTGCGCGTTGGCAACCATGAAAGATGTTGCCAAAGTGGCTGGTGTTTCTACCGCAACTGTATCAAGAACACTAATGAGTCCTGACAAGGTTTCTGCACGCACGCGACAAAAAGTTGAGAATGCGGTATTGGAAGTTGGTTACTATCCCCACAATCTAGCCAAAAACTTACGACGCAATGAATCCAGGACAATCTTGGTTATCGTTCCCAATATCAGTGATCCTTTCTTTACTGAAGTCATTCGGGGTATTGAAGAAACGGCGGCAGAACATGGTTACTTAGTTCTGATTGGCGATTGCAAACATCAGCAGCAACAAGAACATGCATTTATCAATCTTCTGATCACCAAACGTATTGATGGTATGGTATTACTGGGTTCCAACATTCCTTTCGATGTTTCCAAAGAAGAACAAAAGAATCTGCCGCCAATGGTCATGGCCAATGAATTCGCGCCGGAGCTGGAATTGCCTACCGTCCATATTGACAATCTGACAGCAGCCTTTAATGCCACCCATCACTTACAAAAATTAGGGCACAAACGCATAGCCTGTATTACAGGGCCGGAAACCATGCCACTGTGCCACTATCGCTTGCAAGGTTACATTCAGGCATTGCGGCGCACAGAGGTAGAAATTCGCGAAGAATATATTGTCCGCGGTGATTTCACTCACGAAAGTGGCTCCACATTGGCGGAAAGCTTGCTTACCCTGCCTGAACCTCCAAGCGCTATTTTCTGTCATAGCGATGTCATGGCCATGGGAGCAATATGGCAAGCTAAAAAGATGGGATTAAAATTACCAGAAGACCTCTCTGTCGTTGGTTTCGATAATTTAAATCTGGCTCAATACTGCGAACCAGCCCTAACCACAGTGAAACAACCTCGTTATGAAATTGGGCATAATTCCATTCTATTGTTGCTGGAACAGCTACAAGGCCGCTTAGTTTCCAAAGACTCAAGGTTATTGGAAGCAGAATTGATCATTCGAGCAAGCACTTGTTCGCCTAAAAGCTAGGCAAATAACGCCAGCTTAAGTAACATTAGTTATCTATTCCTTAATCTTTTAAATAACTCAGCGAATTAAACAGTGGCACAACGAGATTATGTAAGTCGCGGGCGTAGCAATCCCCGCCGGAAAAATACGGGTAAGAAAAAAAATCAAGCTCAAGGATTATCCAAAACTACATTAGCCGTTGCTGCGGTATTGATGGTCATGTTTATTGGTGGACTTTATTTCATTGCACACAATCAGAAGGAAAAAAGTGTACAAAATAGCCCAAAGTCCAACCATCAAACCAAGGAATATAGCCTGCCACCAAAACCAGAAGAGCGTTGGAGTTATATAAAAGAATTGGAAAATCGTCCTGTTAATGAATCTCCAATACAAGACCCCAATGCAACATCAACATTGAACGAGCCGTTAAACCAGGCTCCCCAATTAACGGCAGAACAGAAGCAACTACTCGAGCAAATGCAGGCAGACATGCGCCAGCCGCCTATTTTATTGAAAGAGGTACCTTATAACAGTGAACTCGTTCCACGTTCACGGGTCTTGATTAATCCGCCTGCACAACAATATGAATATGCGCAGCAGCAACATACCCAACAACAAGCCGGACAACACTCGTCAGAACAAAAGCCAGCAGCCCCTATTCAAAGCACCAGTGAAGCTGGCAAACCAAAGCCTGAAAAAAATAACTCGAAATTGATGCTACAATGTGGCTCTTTCCGAGCAATGGAACAAGCGGAGTCTGTCCGTGCGAACCTTGCATTTGCAGGCATTGAGAGTCAGATTGCCACAAAAGATAATTGGAACCGTGTTGTACTTGGCCCTTATAGAAACAAGCCCAGCGCTGAAAAAATGCGCGAACGCGTTGCAGGAGCAGGTGTACCCGGCTGTATTCTCCGCCCTACCGGGGGTTGAAAAAACGGAAAACTCCCCCATCTTAATCTCTAATAACATACACATGGTGCTTTTATCAGCAGTGCGCAAGCAATTGTGGGATAACCAATTAATGCTCCGTGTGTACTATTTTTTATTTTGTAACCAGGGGCTAACTCGTGACTACAATCGTAAGTATTCGCCGTAACGGCAAAGTCGTCATCGGCGGTGACGGACAAGCAACAATGGGTCATACCGTTATGAAAGGCAATGTCCGCAAAGTGCGCCGCCTTTACAATGACAAGGTCATCGCGGGTTTTGCCGGCGGTACTGCAGATGCTTTCACGCTGTTCGAGCTGTTTGAGCGGAAACTCGAGATGCATCAAGGGCATCTGACCAAAGCAGCCGTTGAACTTGCCAAAGACTGGCGAACAGATCGCATGCTGCGCAAGCTGGAAGCCCTGCTTGCAGTCGCAGATGAAAATGCTTCTCTGATTATTACAGGTAACGGTGATGTGATTCAGCCAGAGAATGACCTTATCGCCATTGGTTCCGGTGGCTCATACGCACAGGCAGCTGCCCGCGCTATGTTGGAAACAACCGAACTCAGCGCCAGAGAAATCGCGGAACGTGCTCTGACCATCGCCGGCGATATCTGCATCTACACCAACCATAATCACAACTTCGAAGAACTGCCTTCGAAAGCGTAAGGATAGAGAGTATGTCTGAAATGACCCCTCGCGAAATTGTCAGCGAGCTTAACAACCACATTATCGGTCAGGATAAAGCAAAACGTGCTGTTGCTATTGCCCTGCGTAACCGCTGGCGTCGTATGCAGTTAGATGAATCACTGCGCCATGAAGTCACTCCAAAAAATATTTTGATGATAGGCCCAACCGGTGTCGGTAAAACCGAGATTGCCCGTCGTCTGGCAAAACTGGCCAATGCTCCCTTTATCAAGGTTGAAGCAACTAAATTCACCGAAGTCGGTTATGTCGGTAAAGAAGTCGATTCCATCATTCGTGATCTGACTGACGCCGCAGTAAAAATGGTGCGCCTGCAATCGATTGAGAAAAACCGCTATCGTGCCGAAGAGTTAGCAGAAGAGCGTATTCTGGATGTCCTGCTGCCACCGGCAAAAAATAACTGGGGACAAGCAGAACCTCAATCTGAGCCATCCTCAACCCGTCAGGCATTCCGCAAGAAATTGCGTGAAGGCCAGTTAGACGAGAAAGAAATTGAAATCGAAGTTTCAGCCTCCCCAGTTGGTGTTGAAATCATGGCACCTCCCGGCATGGAAGAGATGACGAATCAATTGCAGTCCATGTTCCAAAATCTGGCAGGCCAGCGTCAAAAAAATCGCAAGATGAAAATTAAAGACGCATTCAAACTGCTGATCGAAGAAGAAGCCGCAAAACTGGTCAATCCTGAAGAACTGAAACAGCAGGCCATTGATGCAGTTGAACAACACGGCATCGTTTTCATTGATGAGATCGATAAAATTTGTAAACGCGGTCAAACTTCCGGCCCAGATGTTTCCCGTGAAGGTGTTCAACGCGATTTGTTGCCACTTGTAGAAGGCTGCACAGTTTCCACTAAACATGGCATGGTCAAAACGGATCACATCCTGTTCATTGCCTCCGGTGCGTTTCAGGTTTCCAGCCCTTCTGATCTGATCCCGGAACTTCAGGGTCGCCTGCCAATCCGCGTTGAATTGCAAGCCCTGACCACTGAAGACTTTGAACGTATTCTGACCGAGCCTAATGCTTCATTGACTGAGCAATACAAAGCCCTGATGGCAACTGAAGGCATGGGAATCGAATTCACGGCTGACGGAATCCGTAAAATTGCGGAAGCGGCATGGCAAGTGAATGAAACAACTGAAAACATTGGTGCCCGTCGTCTGCACACCGTTCTTGAACGCATGATGGAAGACATCTCTTTTGATGCCAGCGAACGTCAAGGACAATCTGTTGAAATCAATTCCGATTATGTCAAAGAACACTTGGACGAACTGGTTGCAGATGAAGATTTGAGTCGGTTTATTTTGTAATCAGTCATATTGGCTTGATTAGAATCAATTTGCCGGACTTATTCACGTGAGCAATTTAACGTGAAAAAGACGCGAAATAATAGAAAGATCGCGAAACAGGGAGGCTTTTAGCCTCCCATTTTTTTATTTTCAATGGTATAAAATTTATTACACCAATCATAATGACAAACAGTGACAATATGAGCTCAACAACGTCTATCAGCCAGACACAGGCATGGCTGGAAAGCTTACGCCCTAAAACGCTCCCACTGGCCGTTGCTGCCGTCGTAACCGGTTCAGCTCTTGCGTCATGGATGGGGCATTTCAAATGGCCTGTCGCATTATTGGCTTTATTAACCGCAGCCATACTGCAAATTCTTTCTAATCTTGCCAACGATTATGGTGATGTCACCAAAGGCAGCGATACAGGAAAACGCATTGGCCCAATGCGTGGCATGCAAAAAGGTCTGATTACTGCAAAGCAGATGAAAAATGCATTGAAGATCACCGTGCTGCTCTCTTGTTTATCAGGAATTTCCCTCATCACTGTAGCCAGCAACAGCCCAGGCGACATTATCGGTTTCTTGATTCTGGGATTACTGGCGATTGTCGCAGCTATCACTTATACGGTGGGTACTCGCCCTTATGGTTATATCGGGCTGGGAGATATTTCTGTCCTGATTTTTTTCGGCTGGTTGAGTGTTCTTGGTACTTACTATCTGCAAACCCGTACTTTTTCCATCAGTACCATTTTGCCCGCAACTGCCTGTGGCTTACTCTCCGTGGCAGTTTTGAATATTAATAACTTACGCGATATCGAAAATGATCGCCAAAACGGCAAAAATACTCTGGCTGTCCGGTTGGGAGGGAAAAAGGCTCGCTATTATCATGCTGCTCTTCTGGTTACCGCCATGCTCTGCTTTGCCATTTTCACACTCCTGTACCTGCATAATTGGTTTAGTTGGTTGTTCCTGCTCGCTTTTCCCCTGTTATTGAAACATATAGTACAAGTGCTGCGTGATCCGACACCTGAAGGTATGCGTCCCAAGTTGGTACAAATGGTCAAAGCTGCATTACTGACCAATATTCTGTTTTCCATTGGATTGATACTTAATTAAGCGAGTAGGCATCAATTTTACACACAAGTTTTGAGATTGATGATTTTGCCAACATTGGCTTTAAAAGGATATACTGTCCGTTCCTTGCATAACCAGACGTAAATCCCATGAAATATGATACTTCCGAACTTTGTGATGTCTATCAAGAAGATATAAATGTGGTAGAGCCACTTTTCTCCAACTTTGGTGGGCGTACTTCATTTGGTGGTCAGATCATCACAGTGAAATGTTTTGAAGACAATGGTCTTCTTTATGACTTACTTGAAGAAAATGGACATGGTCGCATTTTGCTCGTTGATGGTGGCGGCTCGGTACGCAAGGCACTGGTTGATGCAGAACTGGCACAACTTGCCGTCAATAATGGGTGGGAAGGCATTGTCGTCTATGGTGCTGTGCGTCAGGTCGATTATCTCGCTGAACTTGATATTGGTATTCAGGCAATGGCTGCCATTCCTGCCGGCTCCAATAGCGGAGGAGTGGGAGAAAGTGATATCAGGGTGAATTTCGGTGGTGTAACGTTTTTCTCTGGTGACTATCTCTACGCAGACAATACCGGCATCGTTTTATCAGAAGTTCCGCTGGAAATTGACGAAGAGCTTGATGGAGACCGTGACGACGATGAAATCTAATCCCAGATAAAAACGGAAACAGATATTCCGATTAACTGACCTAATTTAATCAAGTTAAAGGGAATATAAAAAAGGGCGTAGTTATCGCCCTTTTTCAGCTAATCCATGGATACCTTATTGTACATCTTCCATCTTGCCTAGCAGGGTGCGTAAGCGCTCTTGCCATGCTGATTGTTCTTGCTTGAGCTGCTCATTTTCACGTACCAGAGAATCACGGCTGTCTGTCATGTTCTGAACATCCTGAGATAAGACCGCGTTCTTTTCTTTTAATTCTTCCATTTCCATTTGCAACAAAGTGATGGTATCAATCGCCTGCTGAACTTTGGATTCTAGTTTTTCAAAAACTTCAAATGACATTCTGGGGCCCTCTTGTAAGCAATGTCTTGATTGTATTTAGCCTATTAACGACTGTCTAGTTTCATCCTTTCAATGTGCGGTATAACGAGAAATATAGTGACCAAAACCAAATGTTCATAAGATCACATTTCCAAGCCGAATAAAACACCAAATAAATGCGAATTCGCTCATTTTGTTGACGCAACACGCAGATTTCAATTTCGCTATTTCTCGTTTACGCGCATTAACGATAAATTCACAGAAATCTTTCTCTTAATGCATAAAAAGGGACTAATAATTAATCTCTTTCCCCTGTACTTTTTATAGGATGATAGGATATAGAAATGAGTCAGACCACCACTCCAACATTATCAGGACAATGCATTTCCGAATTTCTGGGTACTGCATTGCTCGTTTTTTTTGGCTTAGGCTGCGTTGCTGCTGCCCGACTTGCAGGAGCACAACTGGGCTTATGGGAAATCAGCATTATCTGGGGCTTTGGTGTCACCCTGGCAGTTTATCTTACTGCCGGTATTTCGGGTGCACATCTTAACCCCGCAGTTACTATTGCTTTATGCCTATTTGCCAACTTTGACAGAAAAAAAGTGTTGCCTTACATCATTGCCCAAATGTTCGGAGGCTTTGTCGCTGCACTCATTATCTACATGATGTATTACAACCTTTTCCTGGATTATGAGCAAGTTCACGACATCATTCGCGGCTCGCAGGAAAGCCTCTTTACTGCTGGGGTTTTCTCCACTTATCCGGCTGCTCAGATCTCCGTATTAAATGCATTTATCGTTGAAGTTATCATCGCGGCCGTTCTATTGTGCCTGATCCTGTCCCTGACAGATGATGGCAATGGTATTCCTCGAGGGCCTTTGGCTCCTCTGTTAATCGGTATTCTCATTGCGGTTATCGGTGGTTCATTTGGTTCCTTAACTGGATTTGCTCTGAACCCAGCTCGTGACTTCGGCCCCAAATTAGTGGCTTACTTGACTGGTTGGGGAGATGTTGCCCTAACAGGAGGTCGAGATATTCCTTATTGCCTTGTTCCGTTGGTAGCTCCTATCGTTGGCGCGATTTTAGGTGCTTTTGGCTACCGCAAACTGATTACTCGCCATTTACCGCGCGAGGTTTAAATTTGCCATACTGAACTTTTACCATTTGAAATATGGCAAACCAATAAAACAATAAAAATGAATGACTGAATAAAACCAGGTTATAGTTATGACAACAGAAAATAGTACTGAAAAAAAATATATTGTCGCTCTGGATCAGGGCACAACTAGTTCACGAGCAGTTATATTTGATCACAATGCTAATATTGTCTGCATCTCACAACGTGAATTTCCACAAATCTATCCCAAACCTGGCTGGGTGGAGCATGACCCGATGGAAATCTGGGCAAGCCAGAGCTCTACCTTAGTCGAAGTACTGGCAAAATCCGATATCCGTTCTGATCAAATTGCCAGCATTGGTATTACAAACCAACGGGAAACCACTATTGTCTGGGAAAAAGAAACCGGCAAACCCGTTTATAACGCAATTGTATGGCAATGCCGCCGGACAGCAGACATCTGCACCAAACTGAAACAAAAAGATGGACTGGAAGAGTACATCCGCCACAATACAGGTTTGGTTGTTGACCCTTACTTCTCCGGTACAAAAATAAAATGGATTTTGGACAACGTTGAAGGTGTTCGCCTACGTGCTGAAAATGGTGAACTTTTATTCGGTACAGTCGATACGTGGCTGGTCTGGAAAATGACTCAGGGACGTGTACACGTGACCGATTACACCAATGCTTCCCGTACTATGCTGTTCAATATCCATAATCTGGACTGGGACCAAAAAATCCTTGATGAGTTGGAAATACCCCGCGTTATGCTGCCCAAAGTTGCCGCATCCTCGGAAGTCTACGGGCAAACTAATATCGGGGGTAAAGGCGGTACTCGCATTCCTATCGCGGGCATTGCGGGCGATCAGCAAGCCGCACTATACGGACAACTGTGTGTACACCCCGGAATGGCAAAAAATACTTACGGCACCGGTTGCTTTCTGTTGATGAATACAGGCAAAGATGCGGTTCGTTCCAACCACGGCCTGTTGACAACTATTGCCTGTGGTCCACGCGGTGAAGTTAATTATGCTCTGGAAGGTGCAGTATTTGTTGGTGGGGCATCCATTCAATGGCTACGTGATGAGCTGAAACTCATTGCAGATGCTACCGATTCGGAATACTTCGCGACTAAAGTCAAAGACAGCAATGGTGTTTATGTTGTTCCTGCCTTTACTGGTCTTGGCGCCCCGTATTGGGATCCTTACGCCCGAGGTGCTATTTTTGGCCTGACCCGCGGAGCCAATAGCAATCACATTATTCGTGCCACACTGGAATCCATCGCTTACCAAACCCGCGATGTGCTGGATGCTATGCAGGCTGATGCAGGTACACGCCTGCAAGCCCTGCGCGTAGATGGTGGAGCTGTCGCCAACAACTTCCTGATGCAGTTCCAATCCGATATCCTCGGCACTCGTGTGGAACGCCCTGAAGTGCGTGAGAGCACTGCTTTAGGTGCAGCTTTCCTTGCTGGTCTGGCCGTCGGCTTCTGGCGTGATCTGGATGAAGTGAAAAGCAAAGCAGTAATCGAAAAAGAATTCCGCCCGGGAATCGAAACGACCGAGCGCAATCATAAATACAATGGCTGGAAAAAAGCCGTTGCCCGTGCTCAAGAATGGGAAGATCGCGCCTAACCGCAAGATATTAAACAACTAAAGGCTCCGGCAAAGTGCATAAACAATGCCGGAGCCTTTAAAAAAACTACATTTCTTTCAACGACACACTTTTCGATTTTACGAAACCGTATGTTCCTGACGCTGAACCCCCTGAGAAATAGGCAACCAACAAAGCAGAATCAGCAGCGACATGGAAAACATCAGCATACCAACGCTAAATTGGTTATTTTGCGGTAACATCGCCGACAGCCATGTAGCGACTCCTGAACCTACATTCTGAAATCCCCCCACTAAAGCACCTGCGGCTCCTGCCAGATAAGGAAATGGTTCCATCGCTCCGGTCGTCGCCAATGGAAACAACATGCCCGCACCAAAAAAGAATAATGCAGCTGGTATCAACAAAGTCCAGATATTCATGATGCCAAACCAGCCGGGTAGCCACATTAAAGCCCCCGCCAACAAGCAACAGATAACTGAGTACCACATGAGCCGATAAAATGTTTTACCTTCACGACCGGCATACCACGCCCCAAAAAACGCCGCAGGAATTGGCAGAATAAACAAGACACTGACCGTTAGGCTATCCAGCCCCAAAACTGCCCCCATTAACACACCACTGCTGGCTTCAAAAACAGCCACTCCAGCCAGGCCGCCCACCAGCATGATCAGGTAAGATACAAAAGCGCCATGAGAGAGTAGTTGGTTGAAAGAGACCAGCATTGTGCTGCGTGCAGTCTCTACAGGACGGGTCTCTGGTAAATGCCGAATCAGGAAGAAAGCAACCATAGCCCCCATCACTAACAGGAACAAGTAACAGGAGCGCCAACCAAAATAGTGGGCAACTATCCCACCAATCATGGGAGCAGCCAAAGGGCTGACCAACACAGCCATATTCAGCAGACTATTAGCATAGCGCAACGTCGTGCCAGTATATAAATCCCGTGGCATGGTACGCACCATCACACCGGCAACCCCAGTACCCAACCCCTGTAATGCACTCGCAATCACCAGCACTAATAAGTTTGGCGCAAACAGAGCACATATCGTCGCCACCAGATAAATGGACATGCCTGCCAAAATCACAGGACGGCGCCCCACCTTGTCAGAGAGCGGCCCATAAAAAAGCTGTGAAAGCCCGTAAGAAAACAGATATGCCGCCATCACCCGCTGAACTTCTCCCGCAGGTTTACTAAAATCACTCGCTATATCTGCAATAACGGGCACATAGATCGTTTGAGTCATCTGCCCTACAGCAGCCAAGGCAATCAACATCAATAATAAATTAAAATGTTCTATTTTTTTCATCGCACTGATATACAATCATTCATTGGAACAGCTGTTCATGGAAAATAATCGTTCGCTAAAGAGCAATATTTATTCAAATATTGTTTATACAAATAATGTTATACAAACCATTTAATAACCACCGAATCAATCATCAGCCACAGTAACCCCCTCAAGTGCTTAGTAAAGAACCTGACGTACTGACTTCAGTGAATATGATTCACTTAGCAAATCTATATTTTTTCTTTTCAGTATACAATGTTATGTGAGCAACAAATTACAGAGATACTCTCCATATATGTCAATAAAAATGTACATATAAATCCAAAATATTGGCAAAAATCCAGTTAATTTAACTGTAACATTTAATCGATAATGTTATTTCGCGTAATCACGTAGAATCGTTACAAAAAATCACCAATTCATGCAGCACTCATTTGCAATTTATCAGTTCACACCATATTAATTCGACCATATTAATGCGTACCATATTGTGTAGAGAGGTTAATCGTAATGGCAAACTGGGTTACAGGAAAAGTTACCGATATAACAAATTGGACTGATTCACTTTTCAGCATAAAAATTCATGCACCAATAGAAAAATTTACCGCCGGGCAATTTGCAAAACTTGCACTGGAAATTGAAGGGGAGCGCATCCAACGGGCTTACTCTTATGTCAACTCTCCCTATGATAATACTCTGGAGTTTTATTTAGTGAGCGTTCCGGAAGGAAAACTCAGTCCCCGTTTGGCTGCGCTAAAAACCGGGGATGAATTGCTGGTAACCGAGCAGGCTGCTGGTTTTTTCGTTCTGGATGAAATCCCTGACAGCCAAACACTCTGGATGCTTTCTACTGGCACAGCGATTGGGCCTTATCTTTCCATCCTCCAGCAAAGTACCAATCTGGAACGGTTCGAAAATATCGTTTTAGTTCACGCAGTTAGATGGGGTCAAGATTTAAGTTATTTACCCATGATGCAGGAACTGGAAAAAACATTTCAGGGTAAACTGAGAATACAAACCATCGTTAGTCGAGAGAGATGGTCAAATTCACTCATAGGCAGAATTCCGGCATTAATTGAAAATGGAGAGTTGGAATCTGCTGTAGGTTTACCGATTAAGGCAGAAAATAGCCATGTCATGCTGTGTGGGAATCCTCAAATGGTCAGAGATACCCAACAACTATTGAAAGAACAACGTAGCATGGCAAAACACCTGCGCCGTAAGCCGGGCCAAATCACCAGCGAGCAATACTGGTAATCAGATAGCCACGGCTTCCGCAATAAATTTATCTGTACACTTATTTACGCTTTTGAACAGGCTCTTTGGCTGGTTTGGCAGAAATGTAATCAACTGTTTCTGCCATTTCACCAAAGCGATTGGGGCCTTCTGTGCCACGGAATATACCACAATCCAATATCATCATGACAAAAATCAGTGTTGGGACAAAACGACCAATTCCCCACTGCCATATTGGCGCCATTGTGTTCCAATCAAAGGACAACAATATCCAAGCCAGTGCCAATAGTAACACCCAGCTACCCCTTTTATTTCGGTCGTGCAGGCGTTTCGAAAAAATCGCCGTAGTTGGATACAACAGCACAACAACACTAAGCGCTGCATAATTCATGGGGAGGATATTCATTCCGTGCAGTGTCAGGAGTATAAAGATCAAAGCGAAACAGATGCCTATGCCGCTCCAAAACTCTCGTCGTCCAATTCGGCCTTTGAATGAGAATCCCCATTGTTGTAATGTCATGTACTCTTTTCCAATTGTGGATGCTGTTTTTCCAGGATTTAACTCAGTGAGTAGCAAAATGAAAACAAGCATGAATAAACTTCTGGTGACAATATTAATCGCTTTTGGCATCAGTTTGCCATTATTAGCCTCTGCCGATGAGCCTTCTGTCACGCCAGAAATAAACTCATTGTCCATGTATCTGCAGCCAGGCTCTCCTACTTTCGAAGAAACTCCCCCTGTCTTTCGGAAAAAATACAACAAAAAACACCCGGATATTCCCCTGCCCGAATATAAGGTAATTTCAAACAAAAATATTGCCCGGCCTTTCATCCGTGCTGTCAGTAAAATCAATGACAACATTTACTCTTCAGCGGTATTGGAACGAGGTAGCGAAAAGATTAAAAGCCTGCAAATTACACTGCTGCCATCACAAAGTGAGCAAGAAGATCAGCAAAACCGCATACTGGCAAAGCAATATATGGCTGCCCTGATCAATCAATTTGAACCTACTCTTTCCCTTGCACAAGCTCAAATTCAATTGGAAAAGCTTTTGGAAGCAGTAGAAAACCATTCTGCTTTGAGTCAAAAAATGGGAGCAGCACGCTATATCATCGTAAACAGCAGCGAAAATATAATGACCTTCGCAATTGAACCGATTAAGCTATCGTTATCTGACACTTCAGCAAATGAAAATAAGTGACACAGCGCAGAGCTATTCGCGTTGATGATCTTTATACTGTCGGAATTCCGCTTACAGGGAATGGCATCATTGTGATGTCATTCAAAGAAAGAATATTCATTCAGTTCGCAATTTGATTATTTTCTGGTTGGAGGGAAAAATATGCGACATCCATTAGTTATGGGTAACTGGAAATTAAATGGCAGTACCCACATGGTTAACGACCTGATTGCAGGCCTGCGTAAAGAATTGAGTAACGTTGACGGCTGTGGCGTCGCTATTGCACCACCAACAGTTTATGTTTCTCTGGCAAAAAATGCTCTGGCTGGTAGCCGTATCGCTCTGGGCGCACAAAATGTTGGCGTAAATCTTTCTGGTGCATTCACTGGCGAAACCTCGGCAGAAATGCTGAAAGACGTCGGTGCAAAATATATCATTATCGGCCACTCTGAACGCCGTACCTACCATAAAGAAAGCGACGAATTCATCGCGAAGAAATTCGCCGTCCTGAAAGAACAAGGCCTAATCCCTGTTCTGTGCATTGGCGAAACTGAGCAAGAAAATGAAGCGGGTCAAACCGAAGCCGTCTGTGCTCGGCAGATCGATGCCGTCCTGAACACGCTGGGTGCAGAAGCATTCAAAGATGCAGTTATTGCCTATGAACCCGTCTGGGCAATCGGTACAGGTAAATCTGCAACACCTGCTCAGGCCCAAGCCATTCATAAATTTATCCGTGACCATATCGCGAAACAAGATGCAGCTATTGCTGAACAAGTCATTATTCAATATGGCGGTTCAGTGAATGCCAGCAATGCAGCAGAGCTGTTCACCCAACCGGATATCGACGGTGCGCTGGTCGGTGGTGCATCACTGAAAGCCGATGCTTTTGCAGTTATCGTGAAAGCGGCGGCAGAAGCGAAAAAAGCGTAATCTTTTAACAAAGATGACTTTTTAATGGCGACCTTTAAATAAAGAACAGAAAAATGACTCGACCGCCACGAAGCATCACTTGTGGCGGTTTTTTCAATGATTAACGACGGATAATTTCGTCAAAAGTTTTGCCCGTGGCAAAATGCTCTTTCTGGGCGTTATTCCAACCACCAAAGACTTCATCAATCGTAAAGAGCTTCAGTTCAGGAAAAACAGCACGGTATTTTTCTGCTATTGCTTTATCGCGAGGACGATAATAGTTTTTGGCCGCAATCTCTTGCCCAATCGGAGAATAAAGATATTTCAAATATTCTGTTGCCAATTCGCGCGTTCCTCGTTTATCAACTATCTTGTCAACAACAGAAACCGTTGGCTCCGCCAAAATAGAAATACTCGGAGTCACGATTTCAAATTTATCCTTACCCAAAGCATTAATCGCCAACAACGCTTCGTTTTCCCACGCAATCAATACATCGCCAATTCCACGTTCCACAAACGTATTCGTTGCACCACGTGCACCGGCATCCAGCACTCCAACATTTTTATAGAGTGCCCTAACGAACTCTTTGGCCTTGTCCTGATCCTGATTGTTATGCGCTAATCCATATCCCCAAGCAGCCAGATAATTCCAACGCGCTCCACCAGAAGTTTTCGGATTTGGCGTAACAATCGAAACACCTGGACGGATCAAATCCGACCAATCTTTTATTTGTTTAGGGTTCCCTTTTCTCACCAAAAAGACAATGGTTGATGTATAAGGTGCTGAATTATCAGGTAGACGCTTAATCCAATGCTTATCAATACGTCCACGCTCTGCAATGGCATTCACATCATAAGCCAGAGCCAGAGTCACTACATCGGCCTGAAGACCGTTAATAACTGAAGTTGCCTGCTTGCCTGAACCACCATGTGATTGGCGGATCTTGACATCATCCCCTGTTTTATTGTGCCAGTATTCTTTGAATGCCTTATCATACTGTTGGTAAAATTCACGAGTCGGATCATAAGATACATTCAATATTTGGCTCTCTTTTGCCCATGCACTGTTCGTCATCAGTGTCATCGCTAAAACAGACAACAAAGATAACGCCGACACAACATACTTTTTTGTGATTGCCCATTGCGAGCCTGTATTCATACCCCTGATATTAATATCCACGGTAATATATTCCCCTAAGCCATGATGATTTCCGCCATAAAAACTGACAGAAAGCGTTACGGCACAGAAATAATTTTAAATTTATGCTTATGCGTAAGAAGAATATGGAGGATAAGACAGCCACATCATATGGCTGTCTCCGAAATAGGATCTTGCAGGTAAGAAAGGATTAGTAGAGTTTCTTCGCGGTTCCCAGCCACTCTTTCTTAAAGACACGCTGCATATTTTGTACCGCATCAATGATATCGTGATGAACAAGTTTCTCGTTCTGGATACCCACACAGCGACCGCCATGGCCTTCCAACAGTAACTGAACAGAATACGCCCCCATGCGGGAAGCAAGAATGCGGTCATAAGCGACAGGCGCACCACCACGCTGAATATGTCCTAATACCGTTGCGCGAGTTTCGTGATGTGTTTCCGTCTCAATATATTTCGCCAACTCAGCAACGTCACAGACATGCTCAGTAATGGCAACAATCGCATGACGCTTGCCTTTTTGAATCCCTGCTTTAATCTCAGACAACAATTCTTCACGATCGAATGAGATTTCATTCTCAGGCAAAACAATAAATTCACATCCCCCCGCTATTGCCGCTGATAAGGTCAAATCACCACAATAACGTCCCATCACCTCAACGATTGAAATTCGTTTGTGGGAAGTTGATGTATCGCGCAGACGATCAATCGCTTCAACCACAGTTTCCAGCGCCGTAAAATAACCAATGGTGTAATCTGTGCCCGCAACATCATTGTCAATCGTTCCGGGCAAACCAATGCAAGGGAATCCTGCTTCGGTCAGCTTCTTCGCGCCCAAATAAGAACCATCCCCTCCAATCACCACCAGCGCATCAATCTCATTTTTGTGCATGTTTTCAATGGCAGTTTGTCGAACTTTATCATCCCTGAACTCAGGAAAACGCGCTGATCCCAAAAACGTACCCCCACGATTAATCATGTCGGAAACACTAAAGCGATCGAGCTTCTTCATGCGGTTTTCATATAACCCCAGATAGCCATCATAAATGCCATAAACTTCCAACCCTTCGGTTAAAGCGGCACGAACAACACCACGAATAGCGGCGTTCATGCCTGGCGCATCACCGCCACTCGTTAAGACTCCGATTCTTTTAATCTTGTTGATCATGATGACCTCTGACTTGTCGATATAATATTTGCCAATCTGCTGACGATTTCCCCTAAAGGGGAAAAATTAACGGCGATTTCACGAAACCCGATTGTGAACCCATTAGCTGAATTGATTCAACAACACCTATGATACGGAAAAACACCCAGTCTGCATTAAGATTATGTCTATTTTTTGACGAGCTTTTGATTGTGAATAAATTTCCCGTCAATCCCAACGATTTTTATGCTCTTCAGGTACAACAGAGCAAGGATCTTGGTGAATAATAATATCGGCACCCGGAAACCTGCTCCGCAATTTATTTTCCACTCCTTCTGCCAAAGCATGCGCCTGCACCAATGGCAAATGGTCATCTATCTCCAGATGGAACTGAATAAAACGGGTCGGCCCTGATTGACGAGTTCGCAGATCATGCCCACCAGATATACCGGGATAATTTCGGATAATATCAATAATCTCCTGCCGCTCTTCATCCGGCAAGGCACGATCAAGCAAAGATTGTACGGCATCATAACCCATCCGTAACGCACTATAGAGGATATAACCCCCTATTCCTAAGGCAAATAGCGCATCCGCACGTTTAAAACCGTACAGGCTCAAAAGCAACGCTACCAAAATAGCCCCATTCATCAATAGATCAGACTTATAATGCAGCATATCCGCACGGATCGCCTGACTCTGGGTTTTATTGAGCACCCATTTTTGGAAAGTGACCAAACATAACGTAGAAACCAGAGCAATAATGATTACCCAAACGCCTATCGCTGCATGCTCCAGCGGCTTGGGGGAATACAAATGCTGAAAGCCCGTTAAGAACAGGAAAATCGCCGAACCGGAAATAAACATACTTTGAGCCAAAGCAGCTAATGATTCAGCTTTACCATGCCCAAACGTATGCTCTTCATCAGCAGGTTGAAGCGAATAACGCACTACAAAAAAATTCGTCAGGGAAGCGGCAAAATCAACCAATGAATCCACCAACGCTGCCAGTAAGCTCACCGACCCCGTTAGCCACCATGCAAAAATTTTTACAATCAACAGCACACTGGCCAGTACCGTTGCCGCCAACACAGCGGAACTGACCCATCGCCCATAATTTATACTCATTGACTCCGCCTTTCGGTTATTCAGTCAGCCTCAAGTATAAAAATAGCGCGTCAGATGGAAAAATATAGGGGCTGCGAAGCAAAGCGAATCAATTCTATCCAACATTCCACCATGGCCTTCAATAATTCCACCAAAATCCTTTATTCCACGATCTCGTTTAATCGCCGACATACATAATCCACCAATGAACCCCATCAAGGTAATTGCCAACGACATCAGCCCCGCCTCCCACAGAGAGAAAGGCGTTACCCAGAACAACGCCATTCCCAACAACACAGAAGCCAAAATTCCTCCAGCAAATCCTTCAACCGTTTTATTGGGACTGAGCTTTGGTACTATCGGACGTTTACCAAATAACTTCCCGAATACGTACTGCAAAACATCGGACATTTGCACCACGATCATCAGGAACAGCAATAAATTGACATTTTGATTCTTGTAATTAGGGATATCCAGCATCAACAACGCTGGCGCATGACTAATAGCAAACACTGTTACCATCATCCCCCACTGAATTTTAGCTACTCGCTCCAGAAAATGGGTTGTATCCCCAACCAAAGCCGCCCAGGCGGGCAGGAACAGGAAAACATACACAGGAATGAATACCAAGAACAGCCCATACCATTGCATACCAACCAAAACATATTGCATGGGCATAAAAACAAAGAAACACCAGAACAGTGCTCCATGATCACTACGACGGGACGGTGTTAGCGTGATAAATTCACGCAAAGCAAAAAATGACATCACCGCAAACAAAATAATCAATCCCACAGGCCCAACTGCAATGGCCAGAACACAGATGACACACATCATCCACCAACCACGGATCCGCACATTAAGATTGTCGATAGTGGCATTGCTCCTTTCCCCCGAATAGCGAAAAGCCAAAATGCCCCCAATCACACTGGCTATAATCAATATCCCGAATATCCCTCCCAGCAACAGCATCAGATCACGATTGATACCTGTCATAGCACTAACTCCTCTAATGCAGACCGGGCACGTAATAAGAACTCATTCTTACCTTCGCCCTCGCCTAATTGCTCCAATGGCTTGCCAAACGTGACCGAACAATTAATTGGCACCAAAAGTTTTTTTCCTTTCGGCAGAGCACGGTTCAAATTCTCCAGATAAACTGGCACTATCTCAGCATCAGGGAATTTACGAACCAAATGATACAGACCACTTTTGAACGGATTGATTTGTTCACCATCTCCCCTAGTTCCCTCTGGAAAGATAATCAGAGACTCTTTTTGAGCTAAAACTGCTTCCAATGGCGCGAGTACCCTCTCTTTCTTCGTGTTTTCTCCATTACGTTTAATTAATACAGCATGAAATACCTTATGAACGAGATAGCGCCGTAGTTTGGTTTTATCCCAATAATCACGAGCAGCAACAGGATGAACTTGATATCGCAGCGCAGGGGGAAGCCCTGACCAAATCACTAATCCATCAAGATGACTGGAATGGTTAGCATAATAAATACGGCTTGCAATTGATGGCTCGCAGCCAATCCATCGCGTCTGCACACCAGTTAAAAGACGACATAAACCTGATAGCGTGGCACCCACAATTTCCGCCAACAGGCTGATTTCATAAAAATTATCCATATTGGGCATCCTTATCCCTTTTATGTGAAGCGAGAGTGATAAGATTTTTAAATAACGGAATAATGAAACGTAAGATAATCAATATTGGTCAAAATAACAACAAATTAGAGGGGGGATTAGCTGATAAGCGATTTTTTCATTAATTAAGAAATTGCCCTTGGAATTTCATAGAAGGAAATCAGATAAAAAAGGTCAGTTTATGCAAGTAAACTATAAGACAAAAAAAAGCCCCGAAACGGGGCTGAAAGACAGGGATGGTGTCTATGGCAAGGAAAATCGTTGTTGATGCTATTTTGTAGTAAAAACACTTTCGTAGTAAAAGCATTAAAAATACTAGCAAAAAATTAGTCTACTTTTCTAGTTATGCACTTGTCTGTTTTATAACGTTTTTTTAATAAAGTTTTCTGTTCTGGTGTTAGCAATTGATAAACCTGATTATTAAAACGCAATATTTCTATACTCAAAAGAACATTGTTTTCGGCTATTTTTTCAAGCAGCAAACGAATCTCAGCTTCATCAAAAGTCTCTGTAGTCAAAAGTTCGTCTAGTTTTAGACGAGCATCTCGCATATCGACTAGCGGCTGCTCGTACCCATGCTGATCTTTAGCTAAACTCAATATTTGCCTACGCTGCTGTTCAGTTAACACTATTCCGCCTAATATATGACTATAGTTATATTGGCTGCCCCAGTAGTAACTAAAACTCCTCTTATAATCACCTTGCATACAGTCTGAGGATGAACTAGCTTCAGGAACATGATCCGCATCAGCAGTTTCAGCTAAGGCTTTCGTTGTTCCAAGAACAAACATTGACGCCAAAGCCAATATTGCTATGTTACGCATTAAATTTCCTCGCTTTCTCGAACAACAGCATTCGATTCAGTGGGGATAACTATACCCCTACAGCTGCAAACTAGCGTCAGAGCATGTAAAAGAACGTAAAGTCATGGAATAGCAAAGTTTGTTATCGTATTTTGCTCTTGGAGGAAGAATAATGCATAAAATCTTATTAGTTGATGATGACCGCGAACTGACATCGCTATTAGAAGAACTACTCAAAATGGAAGGATTCAATGTTGTGAGCGCCCATGATGGCGAACAAGCTTTACAATATATCGATTCTTCAATTGACCTTTTATTACTGGATATTATGATGCCGCGCAAGAATGGCATTGAGATGCTGAAAGAGCTGCGGCAATCCAATCAGCAGATCCCCGTTATCATGTTAACGGCTCGTGGTAGCGATTTGGACCGTGTTTTAGGATTGGAGCTGGGAGCAGATGACTATCTCTCCAAACCTTTTAACGATCGCGAACTAGTCGCCCGTATACGTGCTATTTTGCGCCGTTCCAACTGGAATGAACAACAAACTGAGACAGGAATACCTGTACTGGGAATCGATAAACTACGGCTCAACTCCGGACGTCAGGAAGCCAGTTTTGATGGTACAATTTTGGATCTAACAGGCACAGAATTCTCTCTACTTTATTTATTAGCACAACATTTAGGGCAGGTTGTTTCCCGTGAGCATTTAAGTCAAGCAGTCTTAGGAAAGCGCTTAACACCATTTGATCGGGCTATTGATATGCATATTTCGAATCTACGCCGTAAATTACCCAATAGAACTGATGAACTTCCATGGTTTAAGACATTACGTGGCCGTGGGTACTTAATGGTTTCCGCAAAATGATCAATAGCTTGACAGCTCGTATATTCGCCATTTTTTGGTTTACGCTTGCACTTGTCCTGATGATAGCCTTAATGGCTCCTAAATTGGACTCAAGGCAATTAGCCCCTCTTTTAGATAATGAATATCAGTTTGGAAAAGAACTGGCAAAAAAAATAGAAAAAGAATTAATACGTAGCCCAGGGAAAAGTTTCTGGTGGATAAAGATGACAGACGCTATTAATCTGTTTGCTTCACCGAACGAACACCTACTCCTTATCGCTCCTAATGAGAGTATCCTTAGTGGTGATGTTAAAATTTCTCCCTACCAACGACAAACTATCCGCAACTTTATCGGACAATCCGATAATGCAGATCACCCTAAAAAGAAAAAATATGGCCGTTCGGAAATACTCGGCCCTTTTTCTGTCCGCGATGACGAAGAGCATTACCTCCTCTACCTCATTAAGCCAACGAGTAGTCCACAATCAGATTTTATTAATTTGATGTTTGATCGACCATTTTTACTGCCCGCAGCCACCATGTTAATAAGCGCCCCATTACTACTGTGGCTGGCATGGAGCCTGGCAAAACCCGCACGGAAACTAAAAAATGCAGCAGATGACGTTGCGAAAGGAAACTTACGACAACACCCTGAGCTGGAATCTGGACCACGAGAATTTTTGGCTACTGGCAGTAGCTTTAACCATATGATTAGTGCACTGGAGAGAATGGTCACCGCCCAACAACGGCTGATTTCCGATATCTCCCATGAACTACGCACACCGCTTACCCGATTACAATTGGCGACAGCCCTACTTCGCCGCCATCGCGGTGAAAGTAAAGAATTGGCACGCATTGAAACAGAGACTCAGCGTTTAGATGGAATGATTAACGACTTGTTGGTACTTTCCCGTCATCAACATAAAAACGAATTACTGCGAGAGAATATTAAAGCTTACGATATATGGCATGACATCTTGGAGAATGCCAAATTTGAAGTCGAGCAGATGCACAAAACACTGGATATCGTTTCTCCTCCCGGAAACTGGGTTATTTACTGTAATCCTACAACACTCGGCAGCGCACTGGAAAACATCGTCCGTAATGCGCTGCGTTACTCCAACAGCCATATCGCCGTTGCATTCAAGGCAGATAACCAAGGTGTAACGATTACCGTTGATGATGATGGTTCTGGAGTCAGCCCAGAAGATCGCGAACACATCTTCCGACCGTTTTATAGAACAGATGAAGCGAGAGATAGGGAGTCAGGAGGAACAGGATTGGGATTAGCGATTGTTGAAACAGCAGTGAGTCAACATAGAGGTTGGGTCAAAGCAGAAGATAGCCCTTTGGGTGGATTGCGGCTGGTGATTTGGTTGCCGTTACATGGGAGATAGATAACTTTCGTTTTGAAATTTAGTTAGTTACAAGATGTAACAATTAAAGAAAAAACACGGTTATACTTGACCTCAAAGCGACGAGAGACTAACCTCGTCGCTGCTTAACACAAATCGTTGATATGATAATTTTTGTTAAGATAAAAAATCCTTTTATATTAATTAGATAAGTTAAATTATTACATATGACAGGCACTCTGGGAGCCGTAACCTAGTGCGGTAGCCTTATCTATAATATGAAAATATCCAAATAATATTGATAAAAACTATTATGAAAATAACCATCAGAAGTATAGCTAAAAAACTTGTCTATCATGTATGTTCAATCTCTCCATTATTAGCAACTAAAATACATTTCTATGATCGATTCAAAAAATTCTTGAATCTAAAACAGCCTGAAACTTTTAATGAAAAATTACAATGGCTAAAATTTAATACTTATAATAATAATCCATTAATAACATTATGTGCAGATAAATTTTCTGTAAGAGAATATATAAAAAAAATAGGTCATCCAGAAATTTTGAACGAAATCTATGGAGTGTGGAATTCTGTTGAAGAAATAGATTGGGATTTATTACCTAACAAATTTGTTATGAAATGCAATCATGGAGCTGGCTATAATATAATATGTGAAAACAAAAAATATATAGACAAAAATAGCCATGAAAGAAAATTAAAAACCTGGATGAAACAGGATTTTTGGAAAAATTATGCGGAGCTACACTATAAAAATATCAAAAAGAAAATAATATGCGAGAAATATATAGAAACAGAAAATGGACAACTACCAGAAGATTATAAAGTTTTTTGTTTCCATGGTAAGCCTAAATTTATTATGATTTGTACCGAGAGAGACACAGGAAATCCTAAATTTTATTTTGTCGATTTGGAATGGAGATTACTACCATACGGTTCGGATTACTTGGGCTTGAATAAACCTATTAAAAAGCCAATAGGCCATGAGAAATTAATTGAATATAGCAAGAAACTGTCATCCAATTTTCCATTTGTTAGAGTAGATTTTTATTTAAATAGTGGTAATATAATCTTTGGGGAATTAACTTTCTTTCCTGCCGCTGGATTGGATAACGACTTAAATAATGAAGAAAATAAAAATGTCGATTTGGAAATAGGAAAATTGATTTAAAAGAATAATAATGAATAAAAAAAAAGAAATATTAAGAAATATATTAACTCTATCAACGGTTCATGTTTTAGGATTAATAATACCTATAATAACAATGCCTATATTATCAAGAGCTATGGGTGCTGATATATATGGAAAATATTTATTATTCTTAACAATTATAGTCTTTGGCCATACCATAATAGATTATGGTGCACAATATACCGGGGTCAGAGATATATCTAAGAACAAAAATAATAAAAATAGAATAAATATTATTTATACCAAAAACCAAAGTGTCAGATTTTTATTATCTATAATATATTCACTATTAGCTGTAATATATTCATATTGTTTTCTTGAAACAATATTGACAAAATGGTTAATATATTACGCTGTACCTTATTTTTTAGGATATGTTTTAGTCTGTTTTTGGTTTTTTCAGGGATTATCTAAATCTCAATATATTCTATATATCTCACTTTTTGGAAAAATAGTCAATTTACTAGTAATACTATTGTTTATAAATAACCAAAATTATATAGAATTAGTAATGTTAAGCACTTGCTATCCAATGCTATTATGTGGATTAGTCGTGTTCTTTACTTTATATTCGAAAAAAAAATATAGTATATTAAAAATAAAAGGACTAAAAAAGCAATTAAAAGATGGTTACAATATATTTATAGGTATATTAGCCCCTAATTTTTATAATGCTATACCAACAATATACCTAAGCAGTACATCCTCTCCGTTAGAATTTGCAAAGTATATTGTCGCGATAAAATTGTGTGGTATTATAACATCATTTCAAGATGTATTATCCAAAGCAATTTATCCAATATTAGCAAGAGAAGAAAAAAACCACTTATATAAAATACTTTGGATAAATATTATCATTGCAGCCCCTATTATATTAATCATAATTTTCCTCGGAAAAGGAATTATTAATTTATTTTTAGGCTCACAATACAATGATAATATTTATATTTATTTAATATCTATAAGTATATTATTCGTAGGCATGGCTAACGCCTATAGCCAAGGATATTTCATACCTAAAAAATTAGATAAAGAATATCGAAATATTTCATTAAGAATATCTATAATTTCATCTTTATTAACAATTATATTAATTTATTTTTTAGGATTAATTGGTGGGGCAATATCCTTAACTATTGCTAGAACTTTATTCTATATAGATTATAAAATAACATATGATAAAATAGAAAAACGGAGTAATAAAATTGGAAAAAATCAATGATCAGTATGGTTCTTTTTATATTTCTAAAAGAAATCACTCCTCCCCTATGATCTCCATTATTATGTCTGCTTTTAACGCAGAAATAAGCATAGAAAAATCAATAAAGTCCATATTATCACAAACATATAAAAATTTCGAACTAATAATCTGTGATGATGGTTCAAGTGATAATACATTTAATATTTGCCAGATGCTAGCCAGACAAGATAATAGGATAATATTAATTAAACAAAAAAACATAGGACTAACAAAATCATTAAACCGCATGTTAACACTAGCAACAGGAACTTACATTGCACGCCAAGATTCTGATGATATAAGTTTACCTAATAGATTAGAAATTCAATTCAATTTCCTATTAAAAACTATAAGGTATGACTTTTGTGTTAGCCAATACTTTATAAATGGTAATATAAAACCTATGAATGTTCTCGTAGAAAACTTTCATCCTACATTATTGCGGTGGGGTAATTTTATCTGCCATGGAACTTTTTTTGGGGAAAAAAAATTATTTGATGAAGTTCAATATAATGATGAAATAAGATACAGTCAGGACTATGATTTTTTATTAAGAATGAAAAACAAATATAAAATTGCATATATTAAAGAACCTTTATATGAATACTCCACTTCAGAAAATAGGATTTCTTCAAGAAAGAAAGATTCACAAAATAAATTTGCTAAAGATATAAACAAACAAAATTTTAAAATTGGTTCAATTTCAAAAAATATATTTATAAAAGTGATAAGAATAATCCATGCATTAATTATAAAATACACAAATAAAAAATGAATACATTACTATTAACGCTATCAATATTATCTGCATCTTTAATCAGCTTCAATCCATATATTAATATTATAACCCTTTTTTTCTCATTTTCATCCTTTATATATTGCAAAACAAATAACTATAATATTAACTATAAATTTATTAAAGTAATATTCGGAATATCGTTAATATTATTATCTTTTCTTTCTCTAAGTTTTATCCTTTTTTCTATTGAGAATAGCAATATATTTACTTCCTTCAAGGATAACACAATAATAAATAATTCCATAAATAAATTTATAAGTATAATAAATTATTTTATGATTTCAATATCACTTTTCCGTATAAAGGAAGATCATGATTGTATCGCAAAAGTGATCAGCAAAGTGTTAAATGTTCATTTAATATTTTTTTATATACAAACTATTGTTATTTATTCAACCGGTTACTATGTTGATATTGTTAAGTTTATTACAGGTGAAGAAAGCAGATACATCAATGTGTGGCATAATACTGCCAATTCAATTATTCTATATAGGCCTACAGGATTATTAGTTGAGCCATCTACATATGCTGTAGTTCTTTCATCATTATTAATACCTTTATATCTTATACGCAAAAAAATAAGCATCTTATTCATTTTATCTATGATAAGCTTATTAATATGCAACTCTTCTGTGGGGAAAATATTATTCGTATTAATATTTATTATTATTATTCAAAAAATATATATTAGAAAAGTAAAAATCTATAATTTTATCCTACTAACATTGCTATGTATTATAAGTATAGTAGCTATTGTTTATCCTTCTCTTATTGATATATTTATATCTAGAGCCCAATACACCTTAAAGCTAAGAATAGAGACTATTAGACTAATTTTGGACCGAGATTTGTGGGATCTAATTATTGGAAAAGGATATTTCCTGATTGAAGATAAAATATACAACTCTAATCTTAATGAGATGAATAGAGAATATGCCACAATAGCAGATATAGGTTTTATATTATATAGTTTTTCAGTTTCATTAATACTCTCTCTAATTTTATTTATATTTATTTTTCTAAACTTAAAAAGAAAGATTTATTACTTCATTCCTATTTTGGCTTTACTAATAACAAAACTAAATTTCGAGCATTCTATTTTTTGGATTTCTATAACATTGATAATTTTAATTTCACAAAAAAGACAATATGAAAATAACCTCACTAATAGCTAATAACATACATTGTGGTTCTAATTATGTCCACTACTTATTATCAAAAGGAAATAACAAATGGAATGTATTATCTTTACGAGGAAAAAAAGATCAATTATACGACCTATCTATAAAAAATCTAGAGCTATCTCGTTATAGGATGCTATTTAATATTTTACTCGTGAGTAAAATATTAAATGAAATAAGAAACACAGATGTGATCCTTGCAGATGGGATATTTCCTTATATTTATGGGAAA
Organism: Xenorhabdus vietnamensis; assembly: GCF_002127535.1. Classification (GTDB taxonomy): domain Bacteria; phylum Pseudomonadota; class Gammaproteobacteria; order Enterobacterales; family Enterobacteriaceae; genus Xenorhabdus; species Xenorhabdus vietnamensis. Next base: position 5,575 of record NZ_MUBJ01000023.1, on the reverse strand, counting down.
ATAATAAGAAAACATGTCCCTACAATTAAGGTATTTTTCTTAGTACATAATGATTATTCAATAAATAACAGAAGTAATTGGAAGTTACTCCCTAAATGGCTATTCAATTTTATATATGATTTTCTATTAAGAAATGAAAAAGTAATTACAACCTCTCTATCAGCCTCTGAAGGATTAAAAAAAAGGAGTATAAAATCATTCCATATAGATAATGGCTGTATTACTCCCATATATGGAAAGAATAAAAATGAAGACAATCACATACTTAACTTCTGGTATGTAGGAAGACTAGTAAAAGCTAAGCAGGTGGGTTTGTTAATAAAAGCATTCTACAATTTACCTAGTCATTGTAGACTAAATATAGTTGGTAATGGTGATGAAAAAGAAAAATTAAATCATCTATCTATTGAAAGAAATATTAACTGTAAATTTTGGGGAGAGATAGAAGATCCTTTTTCCATTATTCATCCAGGTGACATATTTGTATTACCATCACTCGTAGAAGGTAAATCAATAGCTTTAATGGAAGCTATACTATCAAATTGTTATTGTATAGCTTCAGATATAGATGCAAATAGAGAATTTGAAAAGTATAATGTGACTTTATTTTCGGTATGTTCTGTAGAGAGTTTAAATTCAAAACTAGTTTTTTCGTCACAATTATCTCAGAAACAGAGAATCAAAATAACAAGAGTTGATTTAGCAGATCAAGATTTTTCCCAAAAAGAAATGCAAAAGAAGTACATAAAGGTATTCAATGAAAAAAACAAATAATATACTAACTTTAGACCCTATGTATTCAAACTTACATAGTAAAATAGCTTCTTTATACTGTGGAAAAAAAATAGCATTACTATCCTCATTTGCAATAAGCCATTATTTAGATGAATTTGATTGCCATTATATAAATAAAGAAATAAAAAACATTATACCGTCGAATGAAGATAAAATTATTGTTCTAAACACCCCTTCTATTTATAAAGCAAAAATAAAACATCAAGAAAAAAGAGAATTAAATTTAAATGAAATTGAATATATGAGTCAATTTGTTTCTTTTATTAGAGATTTTCTAATAAGACACAATATTAAATTAGTATTACTTCATAATGATCTAAGATGGCATCACGCTCTTACTATAAAAATATGTAAGATATTAAGCATAACTTATATTGTAACTGAACAGGGGTTATTTAGACCTAATACAACTATTTTAGATCCTAAAGGAGTAAATGCATTTTCATCTTTAATTGAAATCAAGAATTTCTCTTTTTTATCTCACATACCATCATCTAATAATTCAAATAATGCTTCAATAGAACATCACCATAATTCAATAAAATCAAAATATCATTTTTTTATTTTTTTACTACTTCTAAAAACAGAAAAAATATTTAGATCATCAACTCTATTAAAATATCAACATAATAGTTTCAGTATAAGGAAATACATAAAGAGACATATTAATCAATTTAAAAATGGCTCCTATCATGATAGAAAATCTATAATAGAGTTACCTGTTAACTATATATTTGTTCCTCTCCAACTAGAGGAAGATACACAAATATTAATACATAGTAACATCAAATCGAATCAACTCCTCATAAAAGAAATAGAGAAATGTGTTCGTAACGTTAATCCTAATATAAGCATTCTATTTAAAAAACATCCTAATGATAATAAAAATTATATTTTAGATTGTAATAGTCAGATGGTTTTAGGTGGAGTACACGAATTAGCTGAAAAAGCAAAATTATCAATAACAATAAATTCTAGTGCAGCCATAGATATTATTAAAACTGATTGCCCATTGATTTTACTTGGTAATTCCATCTATGACAAGGATGATATAGCGATAAAATCCAACCTAGCTAACTTAGAAAAAACCATATATTCTATATTAATAAATAAAGAAACTCCACATACTAAGAAAGCAAGAAAAGAATATCTAGACTATTTATATTATAACTATAGTCTGCATGGTGCAGGATATTCATATAATATGAATAAAATAAAAAATAAATTAACAGAATTAGGCTATTATAATACTGAGAAAAGCAAAAATGTATAAAATTACTATAGTTGGTATAGGATATGTTGGTTTGTCCAATGGGATACTTTTATCTCAAAATAATCTAGTGGTTGCCTTAGATGTTGATAAAGAAAAAATAAATTTCATTAAAGAAAAAAAAAATTTTATCAAAGATCTAGAAATGGATTTTTTTCTTAAAGAAAAGCATCTTAATTTAGAAACAACTCTAGATAAGAAAGAAGCATATGAGAACTCTAATTTTGTAATTATTTCCACCCCAACAGACTATGATCCAAAAACGAATTATTTTAACACAAAATCTGTAGAATCAGTTATTTCAGACGTATTAAAATACAACCCTTCAGCAACAATGGTAATCAAATCAACTATTCCTGTTGGCTTTACCAAACAAATGAGAGAGAAATATCAAACTGATAATATTATTTTCTCACCTGAATTCTTGCGTGAAGGCCGTGCTCTTTACGATAACCTCTATCCATCCAGAATTGTTGTCGGTGAGCGTTCAGAACGAGCAAAAATATTTGCCAATCTTCTTATCGAAGGTGCAATCAAGAAAGATATTCCTGTTCTCTTTACAGACTCTACTGAAGCAGAAGCTATAAAACTCTTCGCCAATACTTACCTCGCCATGCGTGTAGCTTATTTTAATGAGCTAGATAGCTATGCTGAAGCTAAAGGACTGGACTCACGCCAAATCATTGAAGGTGTATGCTTAGATCCACGTATTGGTAATCATTACAATAATCCATCTTTTGGTTATGGTGGCTATTGCCTACCAAAAGATACGAAACAGTTGTTGGCTAATTATCAGGAAGTACCAAATAATATTATTAGTGCAATTGTAGAAGCTAACCGAACGCGTAAAGACTTTATTGCCGACTCGATCATCAGTAAAAGTCCCAAAATAGTTGGTGTTTATCGCCTAATTATGAAATCAGGCTCGGATAATTTCAGAGCCTCTTCAATTCAAGGAATCATGAAACGAGTCAAAGCCAAAGGTATTGAGGTGGTAATTTTTGAACCTGAGATGAAAGAAAACAACTTCTTCAATTCCAGACTAATTCGTGATTTAAATGAATTTAAAACTATATCTGACGTTATTATTTCAAATCGTATGTGTGTAGACTTAAAAGATGTAGAATCAAAAGTATATTCACGTGATCTTTTTGGAAATGATTGATTTATATAAACTATAACAGTTAAATTATTATGAAATATTTAGTCACAGGTGCAGCAGGATTCATTGGTTTTCATTTAATAAAAAAATTAATAAAAAATGGTAACCATGTTATTGGAATTGACAATATCAATGATTATTATGACGTCTCTTTAAAAAAATCAAGATTAAATGTTTTGTCTAATCTTAAGAATTTCAGATTTATATACATGAATGTTTCTGACAGGAATTCAATTGAAGAGTTATTTAAAAATAACAAATTTTATCGTGTCATTCATTTGGCAGCTCAAGCTGGTGTACGATACTCTCTAGATAATCCTTACTCTTATTCTGATAGCAATCTATCTGGATTTTTAACTATCCTTGAAGGTTGTCGTTATAATAATATTAATCATTTAGTATACGCATCATCAAGTTCTGTTTACGGTTTAAATGATCAATTTCCATTCTCAACCGCTGACTCCGTAGATCATCCAATTTCACTATATGCCGCAACAAAGAAAGCTAACGAGTTAATGGCTCACAGCTATTCTCACTTATATGGAATACCGACTACAGGCCTCAGATTCTTTACAGTATATGGTCCATGGGGAAGACCAGACATGGCTCTATTCAAATTTACAAAAGCAATACTAAGCCATGAGTCCATAGATGTTTATAACAATGGTCAGCTAAGCCGTGATTTCACATATATAGATGATATTGTAGAAGGTATTGTCCTAATTTCTGATGTTGTACCTATTTCTGATAATTCTTGGACACCTAAAATCGGCAATCCAGCAAATAGCTCAGCACCTTATAAAATATATAACATTGGTAATGGTTCCCCGGTAAATTTAATAGATTACATTACAGCTCTAGAAAATAGTTTAGGTATTAAAGCAATTAAAAATATGCTTCCAATGCAGCCTGGCGATGTTTATTCAACATGGGCTGATACTGAAGATCTATTTAAAGCAACTGGTTATAAACCTTTTACTCATGTATCGGACGGTGTAGAACAATTTATTCAATGGTATAAACAATATTATCTGTAAGCTAATGAAATGGACACCTCCCCAAACCGGCTTCAGTGAGCCATGCTGAATACATCAGCAAAATACGAAGAGGTGTCCAATGGAACAAGTTATCGGAAGACCTGGCAAAGCGAGTTTTTCAGTTAAATATCGTGTCTTCCTCCGGGAAGCCTATTCAGAACAAAATAGTATCTCGTGAAAAACTGACGGCTTTCATTGCCCAACAGCCCCCATCAAGGATAGTGATGGAAGCCTGTGACAGTGCCAATTATTGGGGTCGTCAGTTCAGACAGTTTGGCCATGAAGTTAAACAAATTAGCCCTCAATACGTCGCACCTTTCAGAATGGGCAGTAAGAATGATAAAAATGATGCGATTGCTATTGTGGAGGCTGACAGTCGACCGGGTATGCGGTATGTGCCGGAAAAAACAATAGAACAACAAGATATTCAATGCTTGCATAGGGTTCGTCAGCGTCTAATGAAAAACCGAACTGCGCTGATTAACCAGATACGCGGATTAGGGCTGGAATATGGCATTGCCATGCCTGAAAGTGCTCACAAGGTAGAACAATGTTTACCTGAACATCTGGAAAATGCTGAAAATGAATTGACCGTATTGAGGCGTTGTTTCAGGAATTGTTGTTTGAGCTGAAAGACCTTCAGCAACGTCTGAACGAACTGGATAAGCGTCTTGACCATCTGAATACCCAGCATGAAGATACCCGCAGACTGTTAACATTACCGGGCGTTGGGCCATTGGGAGCTTCAGCCCTGATAATAACACTGGGTGACGGTAAAGATTTTAAAAATGGCTGCCACTTTGCCAGCTACTTGAGGCTGGTTCCCAAAGAACATAGCAGTGGGGGAAAAGTCAGACAACTCGGTGTCAGTAAACGGGGAGATGCCTATTTACGGGGAATACTGATACATGATGCCCGTTCTTTCGTGTATAGACTCAATAAGCGGCCTGACGAACAATGTAATGAATTACAGCGCTGGCTAAAAGGTCTAATAGAGCGTAGTGGCATCAATAAGGCGGTAGTTGCATTAGCCAATAAGAATGCCAGGATTGCTTGGGCATTGGTTAATCAACAATCGGTTTATATCCCTTAATGAGGAGTCATGTGAATTTTATTATGTCGTTGAAGTCCATAAGTAGATGTACTGACAGGTAGTACCGACTCTCTGTGAACCTGACAAGTAGCTCAGTCTGTCAAGACTGTTGAGATAATGAGCAACTGTCTTCAACCGTATTTTTTAAGAAGTCAACTGATGGTAAGACTCATCCCATATTTGGCTATTTCTAACCATTGCGTTAATGATGGTCAGAA